>CAJEXW010000019.1 GCA_903994525.1 uncultured Chlorobiaceae bacterium | reverse complement strand
TCTGCTTGAAAAGCTCACAAAACTCAACGACCCTCTGGTCAAACTTGAAGCTCATATAGCATGGAAAATTTTCGCACCTCTTCTTGATGTCGTGTTCAATAAGCCTCAGGACGGCAGTAATGCAGGTCGGCCTCCTTTTGATCGAATCCTGATGTTTAAAATCCTTATTTTGCAGAGTTTGTATAACCTCTCTGATGATCAGACCGAATATCAGATCAATGACAGACTTACCTTCAAACGTTTTCTCGCTCTGAAATCAAGTGACCGAGTTCCAGATAGCAAGACCATCTGGAAGTTTCGTGAAACACTGATCCAGGAAGAGGTTATTGCCGCCTTGTTTTATCGTTTCAATCAAGCACTTGATGACCAAGGTATCTTTGCCAATACAGGCCAGATTGTTGATGCCAGCTTTATCGAGGCCCCCCGGCAACGCAATACCCGCGAAGAAAACACAGACATAAAAGCCGGAAAAACTCCAGAAGCCTGGAAAGAAAAGCCAAATAAGCTTCGCCAGAAAGATGTCGATGCCCGCTGGGTCAAAAAGAATAGCATGCTTTTTTATGGGTATAAAAACCATGTTAAAGCCGACAGTGGAACAAAACTCATCACAACCTATGCCGTCAGCAGTGCCGCACCTCATGATTCCCAAGAACTTGAAACCTTGATTGATAAAGACGATGCTGGTCAAATACTTTATGGAGATAGCGCCTATGTCGGCCAGGAAGAAAGTATTGAATGGTGTGGCATGACAGGGCAGATCCATGAAAAAGGCTTCAAAAACCACCCGCTAACAGATGAACAGAAAGCGTCCAATCGCCTGAAATCAAAAACCAGAGCTCGCGTTGAACATCTGTTCGGCTTCATGACGAACAGTATGGATGCCATGCATGTTCGTACGATTGGCATTATCAGAGCAGCAGCAAAAATCGGCTTGACGAATTTGACCTACAACATGATGCGATGCACTCAACTCAAGAAAAAGGTTTATGCCGTCTTTTTATATGACCAGTATGCGAAGGTCATAGGATAACTGCGTCCAGTCCAAAGCAAATAAGGTATTTCTACATCAAAATATGTCAAAAAGCAATACTTTGGGATAAAAGTATAACCATCCCAAATTTTAACAATATATCAAAAGTCAATTTATAGAGGTGCCCTTTATCAGTTGACGCTTCTTTTCATCCAGTGCATTCTTCAGCATTGACCTTGTCCTACTCGACAGAGTAACGATGGTCATAAATCGCACTGGCCATTTAGCTTTGCGACGAATAGCTGTAACTGAAAGAGTGGTTGATACTGAGTATCAAAAAAAAATGAAGCTGTGTGGCAAATAAAGCTGGCATGAAAGCAAGAGAACTGTTGTGTCATGATAATGATATAGTATAAAAAGCTTATACTTTTTGCATACTCAACCCTAACCTGAATTGATTATGAAAAATTAGTTATAAATTTCGCTTGCACAATTCAGGATACCTATACCTTTAACCAATTGAATTTATTTGAGTTATAAGCAGACACAAGTCTTATGGCTTAATTACTTTACGAGGATTTAGTACCTCTGATACAGAATCTGTTGATTTTTTAAACGCATCAGTTAATGAATATCGATCAAGGTTAAGTATTTTTGGATTTTTAAACTTTCTGGCATCATAAAATACCTGAGCAATTTCATATAAGCCATCCCCAATAGTATTATACATTGCAGACTGATCAACTGCATAATCTTTATCACCAGCATGAATTTCGTGGTTAATAAAATTATTATTTTGATCACAATAAATATTTCTTGGATACGTATTATCCATACCAATCAAATATATATTTCTATAATCAAACCAATTAGCCATTGCAAGTGCCTTATATAGCGTCATTGTCAAATATCCCCGAGGATACAATGGATTTATATTATTCGACCAAGACCGTAGCTCATGATCAACAAAACCTATCATTCTTTTTTCACCAAATACTTTCGAAAGCTCATCACATCGATTAAGGGGAAAAATCAACATAATCGAACTATTTTTTAGTATATAGGATAAAAGCTTTTCATGTTTTTCACTCAAATGATCAGGAATATTATTAGAAAAGATTATTGGATCTGATGATACTAAATACGTCGGAACAACCTTGCTAAGGGCTTCGTTTTCAGTCCAAAAGTTAACACAAATTAGCTCGCCACCATTATTCTGAAATTGAGTCAAAGTATCCACATCCAAAAAACCTTGTGATGGCCCATTTCCTATAACTATCGCATCTACCAAGGAGCCACGTTTTTTTAGTTTTCTGGTTTTATTTATCCATTTCCATCCTATAATAACGCGAATTAAATAAGTTAGTACTGTTCTAAATGACTTAATTTTATTTAAAAAAAGCCATATCAAACTATCAGGATAAAATTTTTTAGATTTACACCCAGCAACTACTCTTGGCAAGGACAATACATATTCATTCTCCTTTTCATATAAATATGTTGAGGTATTTTCTGAATCATTCACGATAGTTAGTCTATAATATGAAAAGATTTTGTAATGAAATCGGCCAGCGTCCAATCCAATTCGGTATCAATATCCAAAGCCTCTTTTTGTGATTCGATTATTAGTGGTATTGTGTTATTCCCCATAAATGATTGATTTGATCGCAAAGAGATAGGTGTTATTAAATAAAAGCACCCATTGACAACGTATGCAGTTGGCAAATCCTGAGATCGTTTTCCTATACCATGTTCGCTCATAAAAGGGACTAAAAAATTTCCGTCTATTTTGAATGTCCACATTGGATGAGAATGAGTAGGAGATACACCTAATACTGTTTGATTATTATTATTCTTAAAAAAAGCAATACCTCTCATTACAGTCTCTTTTGTCCTGAATGGAGAGGTTGGTTGCAATAAGAGAAGCCCATCAACTTTACCCTTATCCGCTTCATACCAGTCCAGTGCATGCAATGCTGCGTCAACTGACGTTGCTGTGTCAGTAGCCAATTCTGGCGGTCGCAACCATGGAACTAATGCTCCAGCTCCTTTTGAAACCGCTGCAATTGCAGGATCATCAGTGGATACGAGAATGTCACAAATCTCAGGAATATGCTTTGTTACATCAATTGACCAAACAATAAGCGGCTTCCCACCAAGGCATCGTATGTTTTTACCAGGAAGTCTTTTTGAACCGCCACGAGCTAAAATCAGAGCAAGTATTTTCACAAAAATTATTTTGAGGTAGTAATACCTGCTTTAATCAAATCATCCGCCCTACCCACATCCAGCCAAGGCTCATGTATTGGATAGGCGGCTGTGCGCATTTCTTTTGCCTGCAAGCGTTCAAACAAGGTTGGCATATCGCAATGAACGTGTCGCTCAAGGAAGCCGAGAGCTTCTGGCTCAAGCACGTACACACCTGCATTGATATGACTGCGATGCACAGGCTTCTCTTCAAAACCAATGATATCAATTCCATTGGTCTGCACCACCCCAAAAGGGTGTTGCCACTCATGCACGCGCACGGCCATGGTGGCAGTAGCATTATGACGAGTATGAAAATCGAGCAGCTCTCCATAGTGAATGTCTGTCAGAACATCACCGTTGGTAACAGCAAATGGCAGCGTTGGTAGCGGATTCAGCAAGCCTAAGGCTCCGGCAGTACCCAAAGGAGTTTGTTCCCGCAAGTAATTGATCCGCACTTGCAGACGATTCCCATCTCCAAAATAATCCTCAATGACATGGCCTAGATAATGAATGGCTAGTACAAACTGGCTGAAGCCTTCCGATTTGGCACGTTCAATAATGTGCTCCAACATTGGCTTGCCCGAAATGGGCAACATTGGTTTCGGGCAATGTTCTGTATGCGGAAGAAGCCGGGTACCCTTACCGCCAGCCATGATAACCATGAGGTTAGGCCGTGTAAGTGGCTGGGCTATTTCATCCCAAAGATATAATCCTACAATATGACGCTGATCATCAACAACAGGCACCTGCTGGATTTTGTTCACGACCATTAACTTCCGAACAGCTTCACGTCCGATTTCGTCAGTCACAACCAGAGGGTTATGGTGGATAATGCTGTCTATTGGGCTTTTGAGATTGAGCCCCCGTAGCAATCCACGCCGAATATCACCATCTGAGATTGTTCCTTGCAACTCACCCGCATCATTAGCGACTAACACAATCTTGATAGCGACCTTATCAAGATTGCTTATTGCGTCCTGTATTATTGCACTCTTTGGCAAAATAGCTTTGCGCCATATATCTTCAGTAATTGTCACTCTTTCTTTCGTAACTCATTCATTACAAAGATCATAAAACATCTTTTTTACCATTCCGCAAAGTGAATAGTTTTTTAATATTTCAACAACTTTTACACTTGCGCCGCCATCTCCATAGGGACTTATAACCTTACTTAAGCTCTTTTGAAAATCTAAAGAGTGCAATGTCTTAAAGGCGGCAGTAATGCTCTGAAAAGTTGGCTCACAATTGATCACGCTTGCGGCTTGAAGACGTCCCCGCTGTCTATCACCAATGTTTATAGTTCCTTTCTTGAAACTGGGGACTTCCGCTAAACCGCTGGATGAATTACCTACAACACCATCAACATGAGAAATGCACGACAAATATCGCAGTTGACCAAGAGAGGTGTAAGCGCGAGCATTAGCATGCTGTGCTACAAACTCTTCCACCATTTTGATCAATACCCTACCATCAGTGTCTGCATTTGGCATCGTAAAGATAAGCTGTGTATCCTCCAATTCTGCCAATGCCGCGAGTAGTTGTGCCATTTGGTCGGAAGCCGTTGCGGTCTCAAGCGTTACTGGATGAAAGGTGATCAGAAGATTCTTTGAGCCAAGCTTGAAGTCAAGTGAAGCTTCCAATTCCTCTTGATCAAGCAACTTTAGCCGCTTAATATTGTCAATACCAAGCCCTCCTACCAGAAAAATACGATCAGGTTGCTCGCCAAGCTGGATCACGCGCTTCCGGTACTCTTCGGCGGCAACAAAATGGAGATGCGACATTTTGGTAATGGAATGACGGATTGCATCGTCAAAAGCACCTTCGGTCAGTTCACCTCCATGCAAGTGGGCAACAGGAATACGTGCAACCAACGCCGCCGAGACTGCCGAGAATATTTCAAAGCGGTCACCGAGCACTACGATCAAATCTGGCTTCAATTCATTCAATGCATCAGCAAAACCGATCAAACCGAGGCCCATAGACTTTGCTATGCCAACAGGAGTATCGGAGCTGGTGAGCATTTCGACCTTACGGTCAATCTGGAAGCCACCCTGCTCAATGTCGCGATAGGTTAAACCAAATTCAGGTGACAGGTGCATACCGGTGGCAATGATTTGCAACGTCAGCTCAGGGTCATCCTTGATGCACTGCATCACCCAGCGCAGCAAGCCATATTCGGCACGGGTGCCGGTAATGATGCAGATTTTTCTCATGGCAGTGGTCACGGGCACCGCTTATTCTCCAACATTTTCACGCAGAGCACGAGCTCGGGTGGCGAGGGAAGCAACTGTTTCATCCTGCCATTGACTTTTTCGCCACTCGGTGTAATCAAAACGCTCACGGTTAATCAAAGCAATAAACCGTTCGGCTTCAACAGTCCCCAAAACTTGCATCAAGACGCGAATGCCCTCAAAGCGGATGTCTGTGTCAGTCTTCATTTTGTGTCTCCTTATATTACGACAGGTATCGAAATATCGCTTCCAATGGCAGCTCAGATGCACTGCTTATCCGCTCTTGTGCCCACGTCTGGCAGTGCGCCGAAGCGACGTTCCAATTGCCTTCTCAGTAGCTGGGGTGACCCCCATACAATGTATAAAAAAGAGAGGCTTACGAGTCACCATAATGACCTCGTAGCGAAAGAACATAAACTGTAACAACAGAATCATTGATTGTGTAAATCAACCGCTCCTTTCTGTTCAATCTTCTCGACCAATAACCAGATAAATTACCTCTGAGCTGTTCGGCTTTTCCCGTACCAAAGGCAGGATGTTCAGTCAGCTCATCAATGATTTTTTCAATTTTCCTCAGGATCGACTTATCCCCATGTTTTTGCCAGTAGAGAAGATCTTTATCAGCCTTGGCCGTAAATTTTACTGTATACCTTTCCATAGTTGGCTGGAGTCTTTTACCTCCCGTACCCGACCTGCAGCTATATCCTCCTCAGCCTCTTTCAGCGCTGCCAACAATCTCGGATTGGAGAAATACTTATCCGCGCCGCTAATTTTTTTTGCCGGAATAATCTCGTATGTCTCAGCTTTGCCATACTGAATAACAACTCGCTCATTATTGGCCATGGTCAGGTACTTCTTGAGATTCCTGCGCAACTCTGTTGTGCTTATCGCTATCATAACCACCTCTCTTTGTGTTATCCGCTTGCCCTTTCCATAATAAACATTTTTTTTGTCTGAATAATCACACACCAGTGCCGGGCGATCAAACCCTCACAGCAAGGCCGTTTCCCCTCAGAAATCTTCCCGCGTGTTTAGAAAAGGTCTCTATGATGGATATCGTTGCCTGTATTGCTTGTGGACTTTTGAGCATTGTGGCAAGCATATACAACCCTTTTTCGGTAAATGCCTTGGGATTTACTGTAGAGTGCTTGAGCTTGTCGAACCGGTGGAAATTTTCCACCAGTTCATATTTTTCAGGCTTTAAAAGTTTTAACTTATAACCCTGAGGAACTTATCCGGATTATTCGCCACGGCTTGATTAATATCCCTGGTCTCAACCCCATAGATTTGAGCAACATCACTGTCAAGCAAGACACTCTGACCTCTTATCTCAATAATCAGCTCTTTTAAATTATCAATTTTTATGATCTCACTCATATCAAATCATCCTCGTCATAATCTTTCCGGGCAACTTGTCCTATAATTTCATCCCAGCGCATGGGTGAAATACCTGTGCCGGGGCGTTTGGCAGTGACGTTCTGTCCACTGAACAGTTCACCAGCTTTAATCGCCTTACTGGCAACCAGTGATTTACGGGCAACGGGCTTGTTCTTTGCTTCGCCTGGAGTAAGGCGTTTGATACCATCACCGAGAGCAACTTCGATATTGCGAATGGCTGTCACCATGGCTTTCAGTTCATGCGGCTCAAGACTTGCCTTGTGGTCGGGACCTGGTAAATTGCGATCGAGGGTAAAGTGCTTTTCGATAACGGTTGCTCCCAAAGCAACAGCGGCAATGGCAATTTCGATGCCTTGCGTATGGTCTGAATAACCCACTGCTACACCAAACGCACTATGGATGCTCTGCATGGCTCGAAGATTTACCTCTGCCATGGGCGTAGGATATTCTGTGGTGCAATGCAGCAGTGTCAGCTTGGCACGTGAGGTTCCAGCTTTTTCAAGCACCTCAATTGCCGCTTCAATATCTCCCAACGTTGCCATCCCGGTGGAGAGAATAACAGGCTTACCAAATTGGCCAATATGGCGCAGGTAAGGGAGATTAGTGATCTCTCCAGATGGAATCTTGAACTGCTGTTGACCGAGACTCACCAGAAGATCGACGCTCTCAATATCAAAACCTGTGGAGAAAAAACCGATATTTCGCAATGCACAATGGGCAATGAGTTCGTTGTGCATTTCAGGTGTAAGTTCCAGTCGGCGGAGCATCTCATGCTGCGATTCATTGCCATCCGTGCTCTTTGTCTGGTAGTCAGCCTTTTTGGCAGCGTGTGTAGCTTGACGGTTAGCATTGAAGGTCTGGAACTTGACAAGATCAGCTCCAGCTTGGGCTGCAACATCAATCAACTTTTTGGCTAACTCCATGTCACCATTATGATTGACCCCGGCTTCAGCGATAATCAATACCTTCATCCTAAACGATCTCCAACTTTAATCTTAACCTCACTACTCCACTCTACCACCCTGACATAGGAATCAAGTGTTTTAACAATAAAACCCAATTCATCTTTCTGAAGAACAGCACCAGGCACACCCTTGTACTGTGGTGCTTGAGGCATCCAAATGACCTTGTTAATCAATATCTCCTTGCCATTCAAGCTTGTTCTTGCTTGTGGCCCTGGCTTACAGATTGCACGGACAAAATTGAAAACATCTCTTGACGGTTGCGTCCATTTCAATTGTTCATCTCCTGCCATACGAGCAGGGCAGTACATTCCTGATGGGTGTATAAAATCCTGAGGTATTCTTTTTGATGTACCGTTTTGAATCTGCCTTACAGCATCATAGAGTAATGAGGCGCACCCCTCATAAGCCCTCTCAAGCAACGTCGCATAATTGTCATTATCAGAAATCGGATGACTTTGTTGGAGAATGATGTCACCGGTATCAATTCCTTCGTCCATAGAGTGTACCGTTATCCCAAACTCCGGTTCATCATTAATCAATGCCCAGTTAAGAATATTCCTTCCTCGATAAAAAGGCAATTTTCCTGCGTGGCAGTTGATTGTCCCTTGTGGTGGAAGGTGGATAAGGCGCCTCTTAAAAATCTGGTTAAAAGACATGGAAACAAACAAATCGCAGGAATACTGTTTAACGGTCTCATAAAACTCATCCGAATTGATTTTAGGATGGATCAGGAAATCAATTCCATTTTTTAACGCCTTCTCTTGTAGTACCTCGTCAGGCTTGTCATTTCTTGCACAGACGAATGCAATGTGCAAAGAGTTATCAGCAAAAAGCCTGTCGAAAGCCTGGTGTGCCCATGGTCCATCAGCAAAATAACCAATCGTCAGAGGCGCTGGGTTGAAGGTAACGGGCGCACTACTACCCCCCCCCCTCTAACAATATTATTTTCCCCAACCTCAATATTATTGCTGATCATTGCGTTGCTCCCTATAAAAGTTTTCTGCTGAATAATGGTGCCACCATTGACAATACTGCCTGTAGAGATATGACAATGATTGCCAACCGTTGCATCATGCTCAACCAATGCATTGGTATTGATAATACAGTTTGCGCCCACCCTTGCTCCTGCGTTAATCACTGCGCCGTGCATGACGATGGTACCATTGCCCACCACAGCATGTCTTGATACGTAAGCCCGCGGAGATATGACTATCGGCATCGTAAACCCTAATCCTGACAGTCGCTGAAAGAGTTGTATCCTGATTTCAGGCGACTTGATCTGACCAACGGTAACCAATGCGTATTTGTACTGTTTGAACAACTCAGGCAAGTCGTCATCGGTGGCTATAACCGGATAGCCCAAGTGCTTGTCGTGCATTTCATGCAGCATTCCAACCAATCCGGCAATGTGGTATTGACCTTGTTGCTCTATTACGTCAATGCAAGAGTGTGCGTGGCCACCAGCGCCAAGAAGTATGATGTTCGGTTTGCTCATGAGACCACTTGAAGCAGAGTTGCACTACTCGGAATATTAATCAACCTCCGCACAAGCGACTCTGCGCCAGCCAAATCCATGCGAGGGCATCCCCTGAATGGCGCCAGGTCGTGCATCAAAATCCATGCAGGTCGAGTCATGAAGCCAGCATCGTTCGTGGCTTGAAGCAGAATATCGCGTTGATCGGCATTGTTTGAAACAAGGACAAGAGTTTGCAACCAGTAGTTGCTTTGACAGTGTGCCGGTTCCTCCATCAGCCTGATACCCGACACTGTTGCGAATGCCGCTTGGTAACGCTGAAACAGCTCCCTTTTTGCTGCAAGAATTGCTGGCAACTGCTCCAACTGCGCACAACCCAAAGCCGCATTAATGTTGGGCATACGGTAGTTATAACCGATTTCATCATGGCGGTACTCCCATGCATGTGGCAACTTGGCTGTAGTGGTCAAATGCTTGGCATGGCGGGCAAGCTCTGCATCATCTGTCAATATTGCGCCACCCCCTCCAGTAGTAATGGTCTTGTTGCCGTTAAAACTCAAGGTGCCCATCAAACCAAACGTTCCGGTATGGCGACCGTGATAGTAACTGCCAAGAGACTCGGCTGCATCTTCAACAAGTGCAAGATTAAAATCGTGTGCTACAGCCATTACTCGATCCAAATCAACAGGATGACCAAAGGTGTGCATGGGTACGAGAGCCCGGATGACCTTTCCTGTTGTGCTGTTGATACACTGACCTGCACGCTGCTCGGTATGGTGTTCGAGATAGTCACGCAACTTTACAGCATCAACGCCTAACGTTTTTTCCTCACTATCCACAAAATGCGGTGTTGCGCCGCAATAGGTCACGGCATTGGCGGTAGCAACAAAGGTAAGAGCCGGAATCAATACCTCATCGCCAGTATTCACTCCTACCAGTTTTAACGCAATGTGCAGAGCGGCAGTGCCATTCACCACAGCAACCGCATGTTTGGCACCTGTGAAGGCTGCAAGATCAACCTCGAAGCGGTCAACAAACTTGCCAACGGATGAGACAAAGGTTGAATCGAGACACTCTTTGAGATAGAGCCACTCGTTGCCAGAAAAGTTTGGTTCATGCAAAACAGCGCATTTCTGGCCGATAACGGCACGAAGAGCGGAAATGACCTGATCGACAAATCTGACAGATGAACTCAACATGTTCAAGATTTACCTTATTTCAACCTGTCGATAAATTGAAAAAAACACAACAACGCCAATAGCACATTTATCAAAACCCGGGGAAATAATGTTATCCTTTTTTAAGATAAATCGTTACATCCATTGCCGTCAATTTTTTGGCAATTCATTTACCGAACAATCTTCCTTGCAGTTCACTGTAATCTGGAAATACAGTATCTATACTTGCGAGCTTTGCATCATAGACAAGAGCCGTTGCAATAATTATCCGATCTGCAGGATCCCTGTGAATGTCTGTAAGCATAACGGCTTTATGCATAATTTCGCAGGTAACAGGAAGGGATTTGATACCTGAATTTTCAAGTCCTTCGTTTATCCAGGCTTCAACAGGTAACAACAACTGGAGCTTTCCTCGTTTGACCAACAAAGTAACCTCAAAACAGGATATTGCCGAAACCGCCCAATGACTGTCCACCGAGAGAGCATTGACAATTGTTTCAGACAGAGCTGAATTGCCGTTGATGATCCATTTCACCCAGACATGCGTATCAAGCACAATCATTTGAGGCAACTCCACTCTTCTGCCGGCGACACCGGAGTGATTATATCACCCAGTATTTTACCTTTTCCTGCAATGAGAGGTGATGGCTGATGTTTCTGTATTGAAACCGCTGTTGCGTCCTTCTCAGCAAGGATTGTTACGATAACGTACGCCTGCCTGAGCGGCGGCTTATCTCCGAGCCATTTTATGTCTCCGTGCTCATAGATGGCTTCATAACTTTGCAGCATAACTATCTCCTCGATGGTTTTCCTAAATTACTGATATGCGCACATCGTTCACAGGTTGTATATATCCGATTTGTAACTGGCCAAATTCGCAGGGTTCATGAACCATTCCGCAGTCTCAGCAAGACCGCGCTTGAACCCCTCACGACCTCCATAGCTTGGCTGCCATCCGAATAGTTGACGGGCTTTAGAATTATCAGCCCATAACCGCTCAACCTCAGAGTTCGCTGGACGCAAACGATCCTCGTCAGTAATAATTTCAATCTCGGTGTTCATCACTTCCGCAATCAACTGAACTGTATCACCGATGGATATCTCAAAGTTACTGCCAAAGTTGACGACCTCACCCAAGCCTTGATCGGAGTTCATCGCCGCAATAAATCCGGCGACCGTGTCTCCCACAAAATTGAAATCACGCGTGGGCGAAACGGCACCAAGTTTTATTTGCCGTTTACCACTGGCAATTTGGGTAATGATGGTCGGAATAACAGCTCGGGCAGACTGACGGGGGCCGTAGGTGTTGAAAGGTCTTACAATAACTACCGGCAAACCAAAAGAGGCGAAAAATGAGTAGGCCAACTGATCAGCAGCAATCTTTGTGGCAGAGTAAGGTGACTGCCCCTGCAACGGATGCTCTTCGGTAATCGGCACAAAACGTGCTGTGCCATAGACCTCACTAGTGGAGGTGTGAACTATCCTTTTGACACCAAGTTCCCGTGCAGCCTGCAAGACATTGAGCGTACCTTTAACATTGGTGTCAACATAGGTATCGGGCGAGTGATACGAGTAGGGTATCGCTATGAGTGCCGCCAGATGCAGTACCACATCGCAGCCCTTCATTGCCTCCTTTACCCCGTGCGGGTCGCGAATATCACCTGCGAAGACCTCAAACTTTCCTTTAACATCAGGTGCGCAATGGTCAAGCCATCCCCATGAATTGAAAGAGTTGTAGAGAACAAAAGCACGAACCCTATAGCCTTGACGAACAAGCGCTTCGGTCAGGTGCGAACCGATAAAGCCGTCGGCACCTGTAATGAGAATTTTGTTAATCATTATTTTTATTCTTCAACCTCTATAATTTTCCCCTGTTCCATAGGAGCTTGTGCCGCAACCATGGTATTCAAAAATCCACCTTGTTTAACACTTAACTCCGCATAAGATCCCTCCTCAACAACACGCCCTGGCCTCAAGCAGATGATCAAGGTCAGAGAGTTAATGGTTCGACACGCAGGCAATATAATAAACTACTTCAAACACAAAGTATCGAACGCCGTGTCGGAGGCCATCAACAGCAAGATTCAGTTGTTAAAAGCAAGTTCGAGAGGATTTAGGAGTTTCGAAAGTTACCGGATAAGAATCCTCTTTTATTGTGGGAAGCTGGAAATGCAACTATAGATGGTGCAGTAAAATGAAATTTAGTCTCCATTAAATTCCGCGAAATGCCAAATTTCGAGCAAGGGAAATTGCCATCTGATTCTCAATAAATCAATTAAAAATTTATTTGTATTGTTTCAGCAAATTTTTAAAAACAAAATAATCATCCACACGGCCACGAGAATTTATAAATGGTCCATTTTTGTACTGCAAAGAGCCTTTAACATTTTTTTTAAACAAAATGGCAGTTAAGAGTTGGTTTGCAATTAAAATTTTTGGTTTAAATAACGAAGTACTTTTTAGATCAATATCAAAACACGAACTGTACTCAATTGGAATTATTAACAACGAATAAGAGTCGCTTAAAGCAGAAATTCTATATTTATTTTTATCAATATAAAAATTACTATTGTGTGCCGGAGTCAACTCTACATTGACAGATTTATCGAGAACAACTGAGTACCTCGGATCAAATTGTTCTGACATCATCAGTTGAATGGTTGCATAAGGGTCTTTGTTAATAATCACATTGGTTGGTGACCAATCTCCAAGATTTGGATTATCAAGGTGATAACAGAATATCTTTAACTTGCCTGACTCCTCATAGGCATCAGCCACCAACCCATCAAGTGGCCTGTCGGTTATTAAATAACGGATACCAAATAACTTCAGATTTTTTTGATCTACATGACGCAACGTCATCGAACTTCTTATTTGACTATCTCCATGTCTACCAAAAAGTCTGGTTGTCACGAAATAGAAACGTGGGCTGATACAAGAGCTATACTCTGTAAATGTTGGTATATTGTTAACCCACATACCAGCTTTTCGAAAGTCATTATTAAATTTTTCAAGATATTCACCATCTAGCGTTTCTAAATTTCCCCAATTTACGGAACCTTTAAGATCCAACCCTGTAAAAGTGGCGACCCGCCCTTTATAAGAATCTCCAGGCTTATAAGATACTGACTTGAGTATATTCATAATTTTTCCCTGTGGTGGGGGGAAAAGCCATTTCGATGAAGTTGCTGGTAAAGTAACAGTATAAATATATAGTGCTAACACCGGAATTATATATACAGAGTGAATCAAAAATTGGCGGTGATTAATGAACTGTGATAGTACTAATCTATTATGTAATTTTTTGCGAAATATCTCTAAACCAATTGAAACCAGTAGAGCCAAAGAAATACAATAAATGGGCCACACAAAGAACTCGAAATATATCGGTGACGGCCCTTTGTATACGTCAGTAAATAGTGTAATGCTACCACAAGTAAAAATTAAAAAAACAAGAAGTGTAGACGATAGGATCAATACTTTTAACTCGAAGGACTTCTGTTTTTGTTGTAAAATATAGACAAACCCAACAAGGGCAAATATCACAGAAAACAACCCTGCGCCATGAAATATGGTTGAAATAAAGGCAACATTACTTCGATCTGAAACAAACTCGGCTGTAAACATATTGACCGCTGTGTTTAAAAACAAACCTGCCAGGAAATGTATCGAACCAGTAAAATACAACACTATGAGAGGAATCGTGATGACTGCTAATTCATTAAGTCGTTCTTTAGTCGTTGGTAACAAAATTATTTTGAATAAGACTATCAGCCCGGTTATAGGCAAAATCAATATTAACATAGTTGGATTGAGCATCAACAGATAAGCAACAAGTATAAACAGAAGAGCTGATCTGATTATCGCATATCTTAATATCTGTTGATTCCACAAAAGTAAAGCAATAAGAAAATTAGATATCGTTATCATTGTTGCTACATGAGGAATAAGACGTGCAACATTATAAAAGCCGATTGGCAAAAGATATATGACTAACAACGGAACAAGCCAAGCCGCTAGTATAGAAATTAACCAGCTCAAACGTATTGTACGACTCAAAACAATGGTTGATGTAAACAGGAGTGTCGCCCATACGGTATGGGCAACAGCAATTCCTAATGTTCCGGTAAGGCCTGCGGCAATGTAACCGGGGTCAATTCGAGTATTAAGAGGAAACCAAACATTTCCCCCTAATGATTGGAAAAAATTCCCACCAAAGTACGTAATACTCTCCAACCATAACTGTTGTTGCTTGAAGATTGATAGCATATAATCACCATCACCACTAGTAAAAAGTAGCATTTCGCGCTTCTTAAAAAAGAATAGTGAAATAAGAATAAATGCTAAATAATTTAAAACTATTCCAAGTTTTGGATTATCGATATCTGTGATTGCATTTATATCCCAATATTTTAATTTCTTGAAATAATTTATCCAATAAGGTAACAACGATACAATAAGCAAATTCAATCCAATATCCAGAACTCTGTAGCTATACAAGCCAACAATCTTGTAAGTTAGACTACTCTCACCAGATCCAGTAAATATTTTCGATACAAGAGCTACACCTATTATAAACAAGGCGACTACAGAAAAAACTGTTGCAATTCTTATATAAGTTTTAGTCATATATTAACATCTCTTTTTCCCATAAAATAATTGATACAGACAGCCAAAATAATGTCTATTTCCTCAGACAGCCCAACATAGAGCGGTAACCTCAACAATCTATCTGAAAGATTTTCAGTATGAGTCATCCCTCCCCCCCCGTGCACTCGTCCATACTTCAAACCCGCTGGGGAACTATGTAATGGGACATAATGAAACACTGAGTTGACACCCTGCTTTTTGAGCTTTGCCATTAATGCCGTGCGTGTCTCAAGAGAATCAAGCAGAATATAGTACATGTGTGCGTTATGCCTGCAAGTTTCGGGTATAACTGGCCTCCGCAACCTGCCTGCTGATTCCAGTGGAGCTAACGCTTCATGATAGTGTGACCACAAAGCAAGCCGCTGCTCTGTAATGTTATCAGCCTCTTCCATCTGCGCACAAAGGAATGCAGCAATAATTTCGCCAGGTAAATAAGAGGAACCTATATCTACCCAAGTATACTTGTCAACCTGACCTCGAAAAAACGAACTTCGGTTGGTGCCTTTCTCGCGGATAATCTCGGCACGTTCAGCAAGCCTCGGATCATTAATGAGCAGCGCACCACCTTCGCCCGATATAATATTTTTGGTTTCATGAAAGCTCAGAGTACCGAGGTGTCCAATTGCACCAAGAGCTTTTCCCTTATAGGTTGACATGACCCCTTGAGCTGCATCTTCTATCACCAAAAGATCATGGCATCTGGCAATATCCATAATGGTATCCATTTCGCAGGCAACACCGGCATAATGTACCGGCACAATAGCTTTGGTTCTCGAAGTTATCGCAGCCTCAATCAACGTCTCATCAATATTGAGCGTATCAGGCCGAATATCAACAAAAACAGGCACTCCACCCCGCAACACGAATGCATTGGCTGTTGAAACAAAAGTATACGATGGCATGATGACCTCATCACCCGGCTTGATGTCAGCCAGAATTGCCGCCATCTCCAATGCTGCTGTGCAGGAGTGTGTAAGCAACGCCTTGTGGCAACCGGTACGTTGCTCCAGCCACTCATTGCACTGCTTGGTAAAATTACCGTCGCCAGCCATCTGCCCCAAGGTATGTGCCTGAGCAATATTCCAAAGTTCCTTGCCACAAATATAGGGCTTGTTAAAAGGGATCATTTGCTTTTTTTTGCGATAAGGAGCCGTGAACCACCGAGAGGGAAGTTGACACCATACCGAATCAAACTAAACTCAACGGACATAATTTTTCTGAACAAATAATTCAACAGTCGGTTAATATGAAGTTCTGCCGCTGCATCAGTAGCCGATTTACGAGATACTACACGAGCGGCTACCATCATAGGGAGCAATAAAGAAACAAATGAACTGCTGCGCAAAATTTCAAAACCTGCCGCCTTGACCTTATTTTCCAGCTCACTTACCGAGTAACGCCTCACGTGGCAGGCCGCCTCATCGACTGCACTCCATAACCAGCAATGTTGAGGCACCGTAATCAATACTCCTCCCCCGACCACAAGTGACTTGTAAATCTGCTCCAGCACACCCTTATCATCCTCAATATGCTCCAGCACATCAAAAATGCCAACTACGTCAAACTGACTCCGCCAAGGTATTTTACGAGCATCAAGCTGAACAAGTTTTGCCCGCTTGCAACGTTGTGACGCATACTTCAACCCTTCAACGAACAACTCAGTACCCACTATTGCAACATCCGGCAAAGCCTGCTCAACCGCCTGCAAAACATAGCCAGTGCCACAACCAATCTCTGCATAACGCACAGACTTGCCAAAATAGCGGTTCAAAGTCCAGAGAAGCAATTCATTACGCGACTGGAACCAGAAATTTGCATCCTCAAGAGCGACAAGTTCTTTAAACTTTTCGGGGTCAAAAAAATCCCCGGAACACAACTTTGCCAATTCTGGTGCCCATGCCTCGAAACCATCAATAGTAGCAACACTGAATCCACACGCCGGGCATACTTCCCCCATGTTTTCTGTTTCCGAGCTGCAAGCGGGACACTTTATCCGCATGTTTATGAATAGTAACCTATTTTTTGACCCGAAAGACCCACATTTTCTGCATCACAAATAAAAATAGTGCAATAATCGCAATCATGGTAGCCTGTACCAACTGGTGAGGATAGCCAACTCGTTCAACAAAAATAACTAAGGCACCAAGGTTTAGTAAATAGGCAACCCCGTAGATAAGTGTATAACGAATGAATGAACTGTTTAATTGGCCATGATGACTAAACGTCCATTTTTTATTAAATAAAAATGTCTGTAAAACACCAATGAGATACAATAAAGACATAGCAAGCTTGTAACCAACACCTATACTCGTAATTCCGAAATAAAGCAAATACAGCACAAGATTCGACGCTAAACCTATGATACCAAAACGAACAACCTGCAAGTCTAACGTTTTTTTTATCATTCACTCATCCAATGGAAAGTCATTTCCGGAGGCAAAAACCGAAAGTTCAAGCTGGAATAAAGATTCAAAACCGAAACATTTCGTGCTGATATTGTTGTGCTAACTGCATCGTAGCCATTCTGCTTATGAAAGCGAAGCATTGAAAGCCAGGTTCGACGACCATAACCTTTTCCCTGATGCTCTGGAGAAACCGCCGTAAGGTGCCAATAAACGTGGCCATCATCCAAAACTTCAATAATGAAAAAAGCTACTATAATTTCATTATCAAGAATTTTTAATAATCTTTGCCGTGGGTGATGTAACGTACTCGCAACCCAACGGCCATATCGAAGATCTCCAATTTGTGGATCAAGTCGCGGATCAATATGAAACCGCTCATTTCTGAAAGCTGACTCAGCAATTTTTATAAGAACCGGCAAATCAGCAACTGTAGCAGGGATTATTGAAAGCCCTTGATCAAGGATGTTCAGTGATAACAGCCCCTTAAGCTTAGGATGAAGAACTGTCTCTACGAATCGGAAGCCTTTAGCCTCCAAAAACATGGATTCACAAATCCGATCATGACTTAATCGACAACTTATCAGCTTACATTGTTTGATGTCGCGCCATGATTCAAATTCCATGAAATCAGAAGTAGACTGATCGTCATCAAGAATTTTAAATTGATCAATCTGTACTACAGGGTAATCAAATATTTTTGTATCCCAAGGAACAATAGTCGCTTGAAGCGATAAGCCATCTGTTTCAATAAAAAAAGTATCACTGGAAAAAGACACTCTAATCCCCTGACCGTGTAATTTCTCTTAATAAATATGCAGGTCTCTCCATAGTTCGTTGGTGCATTCTGGCTAAATACTCGCCAATAATCCCAAGCGCAAGAAGTTGTGCGCCTGAAAATAAAGCAATAATGGAGGCAAGAAATGGAAAACCAGGCACCGCACTACCAACAATTAAATAGCGGAGAATGACATCCGCAAGGATGAGCAAACCAAAAATGGAAAACGTGAAACCAATAAAACTCGCCAGTTTCAATGGCATTGTTGAAAATCCGGTCATCATGTTCATTGCATGTTGCATAAGCTTTCGAAATGTATACCCAGAATCGCCGTATTTTCGGAGATCATGTTTAACTGGTATTGCAATAAACTTTGTTGTTGCCCAAGTAAGAAGAACATCAATGTTTACTGTAGGGCTTTTATATTCATCAAATGCGCCCCGAAGTTCTGTCCTAAAAACCCTGAAGGCACTGACATACCTTGCCGTCTCGGCCCCCATTGCGCTTTGCAATGCAATTTTGGTGATCTGCGAAGCCATGTCACGAAATAATCCATGCGACTCTCTTTGTGGTGACCCATATACTACATCATAACCTTCATGAATTTTACAGACCAGCTTCGGTAATTCCTCCGGAGGATTTTGAAGATCATCATCAAGAGTTGCAATTATCTGACCTTGTGCTGTCCGAATTCCAGCCAATAATGCGTTATGTTGACCATAGTTACGACTCATACTTAAACCTCGAACACGCGCATCTTCTACTGCAAGTTCCCTAATTACCTCCCACGAATGATCCCCACCACAATCTTCCACAAACAAAATCTCGAAACTCAACATTTGAGCTTCCAGAACTGTTGTCAATCGTTGATAAAGCTCTCGCAGGCTCTCCTGAGAGCGATAAACAGGAATAATTATTGATATATCGATTATCGATTGATTCACATTATCATCATTTAAATCTACACATTGACCATTTCTGTCAGCTCAAAAGGAGCCTGCGCTGCAAGCATGGTGTTCAAAAACCCGCCTTGTTTGGCACTTAACTCCGCATAAGATCCTTCTTCAACTACACGCCCCTGACGCAGAACATAAACCTGATCGGCTTTGGCTATCGTTGAAAGCCGATGTGCGACAATGAGGATTGTGGTCTCATGGGCAAGTTCGTCGATCGATTGCTGTATAAGACGCTCCGATTCTGAATCCAGCGCGCTGGTTGCTTCATCCAAAATCAAGAGTTCAGGCATACGCAACACAGCTCTCGCAAGCGCTATCCGCTGGCGCTGACCACCTGAAAGCCGAACACCTCGATCACCAACAACAGTATTAATGCCCTGAGGCAATTCCTTGACAAAAACTGCGGCATTGGCATGACGCAATGCCTCCCAAAGTTCTGCTTCAGATGCTTTTTCGGAAGACCAGAGAAGGTTTTCTCGAATGGAGGAGTGGAATAACTGAGGATCTTGTGGAACATAGCCGATTCTTTCCCGAAAACTGTTCTGCTTCCATTCACCAAGTGGCACCCCATCGATCAACACCTGACCTTTTTCAGGATTCTGCAAACCAAGAACCAAATCAGTTACTGTAGACTTTCCTGAACCAGACTCTCCCACCAGCGCAACCATCTGACCCTTGTGAAAAGACAAGTTCACCTCAGTCAACGTCTGCTCGCGACCGGGGTAGGTGAAACTGAGATCTTTCAATTCAATACTGCGCTCCAGGCGGGTAAAAATGCGTTCGCCCTCAATTTCTTCAAACTCTGCAGCATTCTGTCGCAACGAAACGAGCTGTTCGTAGCTGGGCAAAAAGTTACTGATGGTAATATTACTCTGAAGCAATGAGGAGAGAATTGGCATCGCGGCCAGAAGGCTCCACATCACCGCTGCCATTTCAGAGATACGCACCTGCTGCTGCAGCGCAATTCCCATTGCAATAAGCACTGCAAGCACTGCCATTGGCTGAAAAAAAAGCGGCACTGCGGTACCCAGTGTCTGAGAGCGCAGGGTGACCCCTATATGCTTGTCAAAAGCATCAAGATACCTCTCCCGCGCCTGATTTTGCCGACCAAAACCAAGAATAAGGCGAGCGGCACCCAACACTTCACTTAACACACCCATGGCAACATTCGCCGTTTCGGTGTTGCGTTGTCCAAGGCGATAACTGAGCCGATGCAACAACATGAATGGTGAACCGAAAATGAGCGCAAGCCCAAGAGCTGTAAAGGTCATTTGCGCGTTAAGCCAAATCGGCACTGCAAGGTAGATACAAAGTTGAATAACATTGGCCAGCAAGGTTGCGAGATGACCAAGTGTGTCGCCAATTGTATTTAACTCTTTGTTCAAGGTGTTGAGCAGACGACCTTGATCTGAACCACTGAAAAAACCCCATCGAGCTTTGAAAAAAGTATGAAGGGCATCTCCAAAAAGTCCACGTACAACGGCATACTTGATGCGAAGGATTGCATAACGAATTGTAACACCCATTCCCCCTTTGAAAATGCTTGAGAGGAAAAACAGTGTACCAAATATCCAGAATGCAGGATGCAAATCGATAGCATGTAACCCACTAATAACAATTCGGGTAATGCGACTGGGTTTAGCAAAAGTTGGGTCAAGCACAAAATCAGCAATCGGCACAATCGACATGACCGACATTGCTGCAACAACGCCTTCCATGACAAGAAGCAAAAATAACAGCAAGAAATGCTTAGGATAGCGGGTTAAAAACTCTGCAAATATCGCCGCAACGCTTGATTTTTTTTTCATTGCAGCCAACTCCGGTTATTGCGAAGGAACGATGCGCCAAAACGTGCACGAATCTCACCATGGAGTGGGTTTCCTTCATAAGCATCAACAGCATCTGTTGGGAAAATCTCCCAGAAACGTTTTTGGAGGCCGTCGTCATCTTTGTGGGGTTTCCAAGTGCCATTAAGTCGTTCAACCATTTCGATAGCTGCATCACGAATCTCTTCAGGAGTATTGTCGATAAGTTGCACCCCTTTGGACTCGTAATCAGAGGTTTGCATACAGAATCCGACACCTTCAGTAAAGATTTGTGATAGAGATAATTCCCTGTTTGTCGATAGAGAAAAATGGTGCTTGGTGATACTCATTGTCTGATTTCTATAACTAACCAAATATCCAACTGGGCCATAGTTTACATAAACAACTGGTCGCCTGTATATTCCAGGTATTTCATCCCATCCCGAACCTGTTGAAATAGTAAAATGGCACTTCGCCCCTAAATAGATGTCCATAAAGTCACTCCTCATGCCATTAGAGGCATAATCGATGACCCTTGAGTGATTACTCTTCATCGCCTCGTGAACTTTGGCACCCATTCGTATAACATAATAACCGCGATCAGCTAGTTCTTCAGCAGCAAGAACATAATTCTGGATATCACTATCACGATAGTTATGATAAGCCCAACCTGTTCCAGCAAGATAAGCGCTATCACGAACATTTAAACAGACATAAGGAGCCCCTTTTGGTACACCCATATCACGCAAAACAGCCTCACCCAGCGCCTCCTCTTCCTGAGTAAACTTTACATGGGGTAGAAATCGGTCATACAGGTTATGTACATCACGACCGTGTGTGCTGCCAATCTCATGCACTGCCGCGCCAGGTAGCAAACGATTTATACTGACAACTGGAGCAAAAATCCAGGCTGGCCAAACCATGAAAACCCGTCGCCACATCTTTGCCAATTGCTCATTTGATATTGGATTAACCATATAAAAAATATCAATATAACGCCGCTTAGGCACATTTATGCCAGCATCGCGATCGCACAAATAGAGCTCAGTATTCGCCGCAAAGTGACCGATTCGAGAACTGATCAAAGCGCTGAAACGGATTAGAAAAAATGGCCTAATCGCTCGAATAATCACTACAAGCGGAATCGCAAAAACAAATAATGGCAATTTCACTCCGACCATCACCATTCGCTTCATCTTTCGCAGCAACACTACACGACCACCCTGCTGTATCGAAGTAATCTGCCTTTTTACAAAACTTGTCAAACTCAAACTATTTCAAATTTTATTTGCTTGTTCATAACTCTCCGGCGTTCCAATATCAAGAAATACTTCTTTAGTCTCATAAGTGTAAATCCGGCCAACAAATCTGTTCAGAACTTCAGTGCTAAAATCTTTCACGCTATGCAAATCATCTTCTAATCTCTCAAGGAGTCGAGAAGAAAGGATATAAATCGCGCCGTTAGCGAGATTACCCGGAGGTTCCGCAACTTTTTCGTGAAATCCGATAACCACACCACGTTCATCCAATTCTACAATTCCACAAGTGGATGGAGTATCAGTCCGGAAGGTCATCATCGTCATAACACATTCGTTTGGCCGCTCCTCATGCGCCCGAACGAAGGCAGAAAAATCAGCAAGGCAATAGTTATCCGCATGAATAAGCATGCCATCCTGCCCTTTAAAAAAATCAAGATTTGCAATGAGGGTACCAGCAGTTCCATGCAACTCAGGCTCATACTCCAGAGTGACCTGCTCTTTATACCGACTGCTCTCGATAAAAGCATCGACCTGATCCGCGAGATAATGGGTGTTTACAAGAAAAGGCCCAATACCGGCAAGAGTCAATCGATCAAGCCATATTTCCAACAGTGGCTTGCCCTTTACTGGGACAAGACATTTTGGAATCGTATTGGTTATGGGGCGCAAGCGGGTACCACAGCCTGCCGCCAGAAGAATTGCGCGCATCAGCCTAACTCCTGTATCAATTCTTTAACGAGAAGCGGGGTATTTCCCACACGCCCAACCTGAACTGCAGCCGCAAGCGATCCCAGGCAGGCCGCTTCCCATATATTGCCACCACTGGCGAGCGTCATTGCACTCGTAATCAACAGAGAATCTCCTGCTCCCGCAACATCCTTGGGCGCAGAATTCAGCGCATCGACTCTGTCTGTCAACCAGTCATCAGCTTTGCCATTACCTGCATGGATTAGCAACCCCTCTTCTCCCAGCTTAAGGAGAATATTGCGAGCAGAAGCTTGCTGCTTAAGTTGCTCTGCCAGTATGACCAATCCATCCTCACGGTTGCGAGTACTGATACGTGCCTCTCGCTCAGTCGGGGTAATAAGATTCATACCCCTGAAACGGCTGATATCGCCCACTTGGGATGAAGACTGGCTATCTGCCGCAAGCATGACACCATTGCTTTGAGCCATAGAGATAATTTGCTCTACGAGTGGCTGAGGCAGGCATCCATAATTAAAATCGGAGAAAACGAGCAGATCTGCGCCATCCATAGCCTGCTCTATCTCAACGAGCATCTCTTTTTGCAATGCTAACGAAATTGCTCCCTGATGAAGATGGCTGACACGTAACATACTTTTCCCGTTACAACGATAGCGTTGTTTCAACGTGGTCGGGCGGCTCTCATCAACAAGTAACCGGGCAGTCACTCCCATCGAAGAAAGCTCTGCAAGCGCATATTCACGAACAAGATCCTTGCCGGTCACCGAAACATATTGAACACTTGCCCCCAAACCTGCTGCATGAGCTGCTACTATGCCAGCTCCACCTATAAAGCGAACAACATCAACAGGAGTGACAACAATAGTCGGATCTTCCTGCGACATCCCCAACGGCTGGCAAGTGATGTACTCGTCAATAATAAGGTCACCAAGAACACACACCTTCAACTGTGAAAACTTATGAAGTACTTCAACTAATCTCGAAGGTTCAATGGTATGACGTGCGAGGTATTCACTTGGCAAACTGATTGAACGGACATCAAGATCTTTAAACTCTTTACGAATCAGATCAAGTGAAGAAAAAACAGTTTCACCTGAACTAAACAAAAGCTGACCACCATACTCTTCAAGTACTGCCAACTCGGGGTTGAAACGCAGTTCATGCTCTTTGCCTTTAACAACGACATCAGGGTGAAAACGGGCTATAGTTTCAATAATTGGCTCATCAGCAAGAAAGGCCTCGTCTACCCAACTAATGCTTTGTACGCCCTCAAGACGCAGATGCTCATGTACGTGTGCAGCATTGGCAGCAATTCTATCAGAATATACTGCTACAATCAAGCGACTGCCACACTCCTTGGCAAACCGTAACAAACGCAGATGGCCAGGATGCAGGACATTAAAAGAGCCGGATACAAGGACAGTCTTCAATTAAATATTTCCTAAAACAATGATAATGTTAAAAAGAGCGCGAATTTAATCGTTTTTTCGAATCAAACTCAAGTACTGCTGACCACGACCCCACCATTGAGGAAAATGGTTTAACTCCATATCAGGATGACCTGACTGCAGCAACGTCATAGCTTCGCGAATGGCCTCCGAGGTTTCTGGTGCGAATTTCTCTACATGGGCACACAGTTCTTGCAGTAGTAAAAACAACTCCTGCCAAGCTGATTCCTCACCCTTTTCAATTCTGCACATCATATCCCACGACTGAGAACCAAGCTCTTCAAGCTTTTTACCAAACTCGTGAGAATGTGGTGAAAAATCAAACCGATAATCCAACAAATTCAGATTAGAGGTATAGTAACTCTCCAATGCCCTGTCGTTAAATCCTCGGTTTTCGCCAACAATGTCCTTATACCAACGCCAATCTGTCAAAAAACGGGGAGAAGAACCATAAACATCGAACCGATTGTCCAAACAGGCAATGACCTCTGGAATACTGAGTAACTTACGATACTGAAGCGGCTGGATTATGCTGTCCAAAAGCCAATCTTCAACTGGCCTGCTCATACCGCGCAAATGTTGCAGGTGTGGTGCCATATAAGGTTTCAGTTGCTGCGCCTGCTGATGAACGTCGCCAGAGGGAGTGAAAAAACGATCACGGAACAATCTGCGTAAAGTTTCAGAAAGGTAAGAGATTCCGTTGGCTGTGGAGACCACATACCCCCCCCCCCTTGCGACAAAGAGAGAGATGTGATCCAGCAGCGGGAGCGGCTCACTCTGATGTGGAAGACAGCCCTCAGCCCAAACAAGATCAAATTGTGCATCGGTTTGGAACTCTTCAAACAGCGACTGATGAACCTCAACTTGCGAATCGGAATACGCCGCCAATCGACCACGCGTTTCCTGAACTCCCTTTGGATTACCATCGACCAGTTCATACCTTCCTGGCTTCAGGCTTGCCATATAGAGTGCATTATGACCTGATCCAGGCCCAAACTCCAAGACGGATTTGCCCGCTATAAAGGATGGTAGCAGCCCAAGCGATCGAAATAATGACTCGCGGCGCTGAAAGTGCTTGTTTAAATCTACGATATCCTGAGAAACAGGAGATATATCGTTTTTGGAATAGAATTCTACGAATGATTTGCTCATTGCACTACTGAAGTGATGTGTATCGAGGAAACTTCATACTTAAAAGGGCCGTTTTAGAAAATGTTGATTTTTGTATCAGCTTGTCCGCATTTGGAATGTCACTAAAATATGATTTTGCAAAACTATAGTAGGATACGTCCTCTTCACCGGAGATATGAAAAATCCCGGGTTCTTTATTTTGCAGCAACTGGTCAATACGCTTGACAACTTTTTCAAGAGAAATCGGGGCAAGATACATATCAGTATATGCTTCAATTGATTGCCCTTTTTGTAAACGAGATTCCCAGTGACGTAAAAGAGGTAGATCAGGATATATCACCTTACTCAAACGCAGCACAGCCGAGCGAGACTCCTGCCGAAATAGTCGCTCAGCATCTGCCTTTTGGCGACCATACTCATTAATTGGGCAAATCTTATCAGAGACTTTGCGATGTGGTTTGGTGCCATCAAATACCTGATTCGTGGAAAGAAAGAGGAGATAACTACCACGAAGTGCCATAAATCTGGCGAGAGCGACTGTTGCTTCAACGTTTATGGCTCTGGTTGTCTCAGGGTATTCTTCGCAGTCTGCCAATTTTGTCGCTGCTGCACAAAACACAACGGCATCATATTGGCCAGTCTCCAACTGGGGCCAAATTAATGAAGCAAGATCAATATAAGGTCGCTTTTGGTTGACTTGTTCACTGCGACGGGTGCTGGCGCAGTATGAGATTTTCTTCTCTTCCCAAAATGCAGAAAGTGCACTGCCAATAATGCTATCTCCACCAATAATGAGATACATTACCTATCGATCTTTGGGACTACGCATAAAGCCAATAAATAATGAGCCATTTTACAAAAGCCAGTATGCACAACCTCATCATTCATCGAGAACAAAAAGACATGATCAAAATACAACCGCAGTAAATTCTGAAAATCCTTTCCACTTTTACAATTCACATGACCTTCACGACTTGCAGGGGATGCATACGACTGTGACTCCAAACTGGGCATTCCAATGATGGCACAACCATTGTTTTGTAAAGAAAGGCAGATATTTGTGATATAATAAGCTTCTGACTCTTGATGTATATGCTCCATTACGTCAAGCGAATAAATTGCATCAACTTTTTTTTGCAGTGGCCCCGCAAGTATATCATGCACTTTCGCTTCAATTGGCCACTTTTCTGATGGTTGTTGTTTAAATTTTTCGATAAAGAATGAATCGTAATCCGTAATAAGCAAGTTTTCTACTTCTTGCCGAACGATACGTGCTCCAAAACCATCACCACACCCAATTTCAGCAACTTCCGATTTACCTGAAAGCATCTTAGCCACAAATTTGTATCGGGCAAGGGTAAAAACCAAACGCTTAGGGTCATCATGCCAAACACCGTTATTCATTATCCCTAATTTTTGTAGACCAATACGCTTTTCAAGATCAATTAATGACTGATTGACTGGATCTTTTGTGTGTGGGTTCATGCTAAAGGATTGGAATTATACATTGAAGCTTAAATTGTGTAAGTCGTTGCGCAACAGCATTAGCAATGTCGGTTCGCAACGGAATAAGGAGAGCGAAATCCTTTGGAGCATCTTTCGGTGCATAGACTGGACAACTCATGTAACTACGTCCTATTCTGTTACTATCTTCATCCACAAAAAAACTTACTTTCTTACCAAGTGCTGCGGCCAGCCAAGTAGCAGAAATACTTGTGCCGAAAATCCCCACTGGCATGGTAGTTGTTTCTGCTTGTTGAAATAATTTTTGAAGCCAGATGATATGGGCTAATGCTGTCTTGCGGCTGTCTTGCGGCTGTCTTGCGGCTGTCTTGCGGCTGTCTTGCGGCTGTCTTGCGGCTGTCTTGCGGCTGTCTTGCGGCTGTCTTGCGGCTGTCTTGCGGCTGAAGTATAACTATGCTTTGCAGCTCTTTCGTCAAGTAAGACGGAGCGTTTTGCAAGAAGAGTTAACTCTTTTGTCACACACCCAGCTTCAAAATGAAAGCTATCAAAACCGGATTTATCGACAATGCTGCATAGGGTTTCAGTACTAAAATGTGTGCAGTGATCAGCAATAAGAATATCAAACGGAGATGCATCCAAGTCAGGAACTTGAATCAAAAGAAATCCATCTGGATTGAGTAAACTGGAGAGCGACTTAAGGTAGTCAACAGGAGCTGGTATATGTTCAAGGGCATGAATCAACACGATAAGATCAAAACGTGCTTTAAGGCTTTCAATTGTTCCTACATGAAGTTGTGCTACGCCTGGAATTGATTCAATAAGTGCTGAATTTCTTGTATCCAGTTCTGAACCAGTCATCTGCCAACAAGGATTGTGTGCGCCGAATGCCCGCAAAAAAACGCCATTCCCGCATCCAATATCTAAAAGGGATCCTGTTTTAGGAAGCACCCCCTGGCGCTGCAACCAATCAACAATTTTCTCTGATCGAGCCAGGCCCGCACCAGTGTTCTGATCAAAGCTTACTTGTTCAACTCCACCCCCTTGTTCATAAACCGCATAACCTGCGTAGATTTCGTCAACCTCCTGAAGCCATTCTTTAGTAATCGGCTTCTGGACAATTCCACAATCTTTGCAAACTGCCAAGTGTCCAGAACCAAACCAAGGTCGGCAATCTGAAGTCACTTGATTTGCGACAGGAAAACCACTCAGTTCAATAAGTTGACCTTTGCAAACATGGCAGGATGGAAGTTGGAACGATTTCAATACTTCGCTTTCACTCAAAATAGATAAACTCATAATCGCCACTATAGCCAAAATGCTTGTATAACCAGATCCACTCTGCCTCATCAAAAAACGATTCACAGGTAAGTGCCCAACACTGCAAGTTGAAAAGTTCCTGCTCGTTCCGATAACTCTCAAGCATCACATAGCCCTGTTTGCCAACCCTTTCAATCTGAAGCAACGCTGCTTTCAGTTCAAATAATCGCAGATTATGCAAGGTGCCCAGTGAAATAACAAGGTCAAACTCCTTGTCAGCAAATGGGTAGGGTTCTTGGGCCTTCTGTAGGAACAGATTCGATCTGACAAGATCCGTTGAAGCATTTATGCCATGCTCTGAAATATCGAAACCAGTTACCTGCAATTCCGGCTCAAGGAGAAGCATTTCATGCAGCAAAAAACCCTTGCCACAACCGACATCAAGCACCTTGGAGCCTGCTGTAAGCCCGTATGTGTGAATCAAAGCCTCTGCAACCGACTTCCAGCGACCGGGCATATAGCTATAGCCACCGTAACCATACCTGCGATCACCATCCCAATAGTCAGAACCATACTCCTTGGCAACTTTCATGCAATGCACTTTATCATCAACCATGCGAGCAAGGTAATCGCGCTTTGTTGCCTGATGGAGAGGCGTTACGAAATGACGAAGTTGCCCCATTACTTTGCTCCTGTAATAGAGCGACTGAGAACAGGATCGCTTTTAAGACTGATAAAGGCAGGCCCATCTGACGCGTATGCTGCCCTGAGCATTACCTCAGTTTCATCTCCATCAACGGGAAAATATCCCCTGATATTATAAAACAACCGCATAAGCTCCTTTCCATTCAACTCTGTATGGGTAGGGCCAAGATGCGGGTAATCAGCAAAACCGACCAACTTTACATTGACATTCTGCTGATCAATATCAAGCTTCACCTGCTCAAAAGGGCGCTCAATCAGAAACGGCGTAATGGTGTAAACCCACGGTTTCAAACCTTCAAGCGCCATACCCGCAGCCACACCAACCATGCTCTGTTCACAGATGCCCATATTGATAAAACGGGATGGATACCGTTCACGAAATTCATCAAAGACCCGGTACCCGATATCACCTGCTATCACATAGATTTTTTCGTCCCGGGCAGCAAGCTCCGCAATAATTGTTCCAAAGCGTCTTCTCATATCATCCCCAGCTCTTTTTTTCCTGTTTCCATCTCTTCACCTTTGATTTTTCGCGCGTGCCAGGCTGGATCGTTCTCAAACGATTTGATTCCTTTGCCTTTAACCGTATGGGCTATAATTGCTAACGGTTTTCCTGTTTGAGGCTTATGACGAAGAGCAGGAATGAGTTGTTCATAAGAATGACCATCATCCACTTCAACGCACTCCCAATTGAATGCCCTGAATTTTGCCGCCAAGTCATCAAGTGGAAGCACTTCGCTGATAGGGGCCAACGCCTGGATTTTGTTGTAGTCGATGATCACCCGAAGGTTGTCGAGCTTGTGGGCGGCACCGATAAGCAGTGATTCCCATGTGGTGCCCTCCTGACACTCTCCATCACTCATCAACACCACAATATTTCCTGGTTGTTGCTGGAGCTTTCGGGCAAGAGCCATCCCGGTAGCCATGGGAAGGCCGTGACCGAGGCTGCCGGTTGTACAGTGAATGCCATTCGCTGGATCACGTTCAAGATGTGTGGTCAGCGCAGGATTGAAGCCTTTCTCTCTGAGCAGAAGGCAAAAAGGAAATGATGCGTGGGCCTTGCTCAGGATAAATTTATCATCCTTGAGCAGCACCTCCTCATAGAGGGCAAGAAGTATCTCGATAATAGAAAAACTGCCTCCAAGATGTGCTTCGCCATGCTCAATAAATGCTGTGAAGGTATCTTGGCGGAGTTTCTTTGCTTTTTCAACAAGATGGGGATAGGTCACCTGGTTTTCAAGAGATGTCATTACTGTGCTTTGTTATCAGCGAAAACGACAGCGTTCGCCTGAATTTTTGTAACTCGTTCGATAAAGAGAGCTGCTTTCTGTAATTGCAGGCTTTGCGCTTCCGCCTCATCATACACCGCACCTCCGGTGGCCAGGCGACGTCGCTCTGCCATACCAGGAAGAAATTCGTTCAACAGTATCATAATCCAGCGCATTCCATAGAGGGGCATTGCAACATTCAGGCGACGGGCAAAATCAGGATCATCTGCAAAAAGCATGAGCATGGCGTTCTGCCAACCGGAAGCAATTTCAGGCTCCAGTTGCATTGCAGGATGCCAGAGAAAATCTGCTGTTAGTTTTACCGGATCATCCCAACCAAAATATTCGAAATCAATGAATGTTAACCGACCATCCACACTGATTGTATTATGAAAGCCGAAGTCCGATGGGCTGAGAATACGATAGCATTCCGGAAGATCATCTGTTTTTGAAGAGTCAGGCCACGCTTCTTTTGCATACAAGGTTACAAATTGCCAGAGGGGCTGGAACTCTTTTTCAAGAAATTCCCTGAGTGGCTGAAATTCACCTGAAACAGCCTGAAGTCGCTGAAGTCGTGCTTCAACCTGCGTCACCAGTTCAGTTAAAGAGAGACACGCTTCCGAGGCCAATGAAATCTGGCTGTTTACCTCCTGCCTTGATATTTTATGAAGCCGGGAGATAAAATCAACCGCCTGTTGCAGAGCCGTCTGGTTAGCAGTATCGACGGAAGAGCCGTCAATCCAGGAATAAAGTCCGAAATTGGAATTTTCATCCATTGAAACCAGTTCCGGTAGAGCATCAAACCCGTGGCTTCGTAAAAAACCGATAGCATTATACTCGGTAGTGAGGCGGGAGCGACCGGCGGCATCGCTTCCAGGATAAATCTTTAAGGCATGGGAAGAGCCCTCTTTTGATCTCACTTTATATATCCGGCTGTTTCCTCTCCCACTTACTTTTTCGAGTGCCTCAATCGGCATATCCGTCATGAGTTCCATCAAGGATTTCTCTTCTTCACCTGCTGAAATTCCCAGAAGATGAAGGGAGATCTCCTCCCAACTGCTTAACGGAATAACCGATTTCATTGTTTCATCCGGCCTGTACTTGCCGTAAAGCACTTTTTCGACACTCTCCGGAAATGTTTTTTCAGCAAAAACTTCAGGCAAATCATCAATAAAACAGTCACACTCCAATTCCGCTATTTTAGCAACTTTTTCTTCACGGGTATCAGCAAAAAAAACATACTCTCTTTCCATCCCGAAAAAATCGGGATCAAAGAAGCGCTTCGCCTCCATCCACTTCATAGCCTCCACGCGCAGGGAGGTTAGCTCAACATCAAAGTGACCAAACTCAGTTTTATGACTTACGATGAATACCTTATGCCCCCGCAACCTGCATTTGAGCATAAATTCTACAAACCCCGGCATAATCTCTGCCTGATGCATGAACTTGCCGTAGACCTGACCTTGAAGCTTCATCCATACTTGCTCTCCTTCAGGAAGTGTGCGCAAATAGTCACGCAACTCGGTTTTACTCTTCCCTGTCCACTCTTGAGAGATCAACTGGTTTGCAAGAGCCGTAAGACGAAAAGAGCTGTCATAGCGGGCAATCGTGTTATCAAAATCAATGCCTATCTTCATAACAACAGGCTGCGTCTAAACGAAATAAGAGTGCTCACTGTCAAGACTCAGATATTCATGAATCGCAAGATTTTTTGCATGGCTGACACAGTGATGGCCACACTCGCGTGAAGGGTCAAACGACTGTAAAAAGCGCTGATTGTCATCCGAAAACCAGTAGTCACTGAAAGATCTTTCTGCAATGGAACCCATCCTGCCTGACTCCGTGTATGCCTTATCCTGACAGGTATAGACTTTTTGATCTGCTCCAATCACCGTAAGAAACTGAAGAAACGGGCAGGTGTGGTAGCTTTTCGCAAAAAGCTCTCCAAGTTCATGGTAGTGGTTGAGGATGGTAAACGACTCATCTACTAAACCCTGCGCCAGAGAAATTTGCCGGGCCACCTCATCTTTTATTGAGGCATGATAGGAGTTATTCCCTGCTGCATCGTTGCTGACAACTGCTCCTGATATCTTGACATGGTTCACCCTGCACTCTTTGAGCAGCGTACAGAGTTCGGCAATATGCTGATGGTTGTCGTGCCCAACAATAAAGCTCACCCCAAGAACACATTTCGTGTCACGGGCCGTAAACACACTGATATTTGCTATTAAATTGGTAAAGTCGTGAGGCTTTGCCCCTCGGCTTTTGACATAGCTTGCATCATCCCAGGCATCCATTGAAACCCGCACCCAGGTGCCGTGCTGAGCGAAAGCATCAGCAACTCGCCCTTTCAGGTTGGAACCATTGGTCAGGGCTGCAATCCGAATCCCGCCTGTTGCAAGAACATCGATAACCTCAGGGAGTGGTTTATAGAGGAGTGGTTCGCCCCCGCCGCTGAAAGTGACCGCCTTGACCCCCATCTCAACAAACTCGTGGGCAAGCTCCATCATCTTTTCAGCCGGAATGCTGTCCTGCTCTTGCATCTGTTCGCCCAATGAGAGGTCATTGCTTCGGTAGCAACAGTACCAGCAGTGGTGATTGCAATGGTTGGTGGGCTTGACCCGTATGTGGACAGGTGCAACTACCCGACCCTCTCGAATGGCTTGAAGATGATCGGTGAAGCGAAGAAACTTGAGGGTGCTGTAGTATGTTGACATGGTTGTGTTAAGACTTGCCGAGGTAGGTGAACCACTCCTTTGTGGCATCTGAAATGGTGTCAACAGTCCATACGGGAGCATCACGCCAGTAGTCGATCTGTTCCAGCATCTTTGCCACTCCTTCTTCAAAGCTGATGCTCGCTTTCCAACCAAGCAATTGCTGAATACGAGTAACATCGGCAAAGGTGCAATCGGGTTCACCGGGACGCTTTGGTATGTAGGTCACTTCGCCGCCAAGCAGTTCAACCAAGCGGTTGACGCTGTAGGTGTTGCCAGAACCAATATTCATACACACTCCACTATGCTCCGACCGAGCGGCACAGATATAGGCATCTACAACATCGGTAACATAAGTAAAATCACGGGTCTGAGTGCCGTTACCAACCACCGTGAAGGGATGCCCAGCCAATTTTTGAGCAAGAAAAACACCGAACACAGCGCCATAGGTTCCGGATGTTCGTGAACGAGGCCCATAGACGTTGAACATGCGCAGCGATACCGCAGGCAATCCGTACACCTGGTTCCAGTGCATGACGCACTCTTCACCTAGCCGCTTGGTTAACGCATAGGGATATTGAGGGCGCATCTCCGCAGTTTCTGCTGTCGGGCATTGATCAGGAATTCCGTAGCAGGATGAAGAAGCCGCATAAATGAAGCGCTTGACACCTGCGGCACGAGCAGCTTCGAGAACAGAAACCGTGCCATCAACATTTGCGCGGTGATAGGGAAATGGCTGCTGGATAGAGGGTACGATATCAGCCAGCGCCGCTATGTGGAAGGCCCACTCAACACCCTCGAAAAGTGGCCTTATTGTTGCATGATCATTAATGTCAATTTCGTGAACGGTGAGCTTCGTATTTACTGCCAAGTGGGCAAGATTTGCGAAACGCCCTGTGGAGTAATTATCCAGAACCACAACATCGTGGCCATCGTTCAGCAATCGTTCAACAAGGTGGCTGCCAATAAAACCGGCGCCACCCGTTACAAGTGTCTTCATGTGTTGTACAAGTGATTATATGAAATTGACATGTGGTACTCTGTTCTCCTTCAATTCAGAGAGGTAGACATTGATCTGATCCATGTGGCAGTTGTGCCTGCACTCGGAAATATCAAGTTTATGCCTTACATACTCAATATTTGCCTTCCGCTTTTCGCTCTGCCAAACCTTTTGAAAGCTGCTCTCAAAGACATTACCCAAAGAGAAGCGCTCATCTTTCAGATAAGAAGGACAAGAATACAACTCCCCGGAGGTCATGATATGCGCCTGAAAAAAGGGAGTCGAATAGCAGGTACTGTAGCGTTCTGTTATGGGCTGCGCATACTTCACCATGCTCTTTGAACGAAATATGAGCTGAAAATCAGCAGTTGAACAGGCTGAAAGCAGATCATCCAGGTAGAGATAGTCGTTGTAATCGATATTGTCGTAGAGTCTCGTGTTACTTGAGAAGTGCTGCGAGTAAGGTTTGATAACAAGATAGTCGAGACCGATTTCGTCACGACAGATCTTTGCCAGGATCTCCATCTCTTTTGCATTTTCGGGCAAGAGTATGGCCTGTGCACCAATTGTAGTTGCAAGACCATGTTGGCGTTTAAACTCGACCGCCCGTTTCAGATTTGACACCACTTTATCGAAATCGCCCGGTTTACAGCGATGAACCTGCGCATAAGTCTCGGCTGTTCCCGCATTCATGGAGATCTTCATCCATGTCACCTGGCTCAGCGCCCCCTGAATGAAGTGATCGTTAATCACTGTTCCGTTCGTAGTAATGCCAAAATCAAGTCCGGCTTCATGGCCAGAGTTAATAGCCTCAACAATCTGTTTGTGCAGCAGTGGTTCACCCTCACCTGCAAGATGGACGCTCTTGACTCCGAGGGCCCCCATCTCACGCAGCAAATTCACCATCGCATCTCCATCCATAGCACTCGGTTCGTAGCCGATATAATCGTAAGCACAAAAGACGCACCGATGATTGCAGGTGCCCATCGGTGATAGTTCTACATAGATTGGATAGATATTCTTGGCCCTTTCCCAATCATCAAAGCCATCCAAAAACTCGACAACACGCTTTGGGTGGTATATCAATTTATGACTGTCAATTCGGAATTTATCGCCCATTATCTATCCCTTTAAAATATTATTCTTATGAGCAGCAATATCCTGTTCACAGAGCCACTGCATACAAATATGACCTACAATAAGCTGCAAGTCTTCGGCAATCTGCATATCATCAATTTCAAAATGAATCGAGCATTGAGCCAGCTCTTTACAGAGGCCACCTGAAAAGCCGAGAATGGCAAAGGTTTTCATTCCAAGAGCATTGCCTGTTTCGAGCGCCTTAACTACGTTGGGAGAGTTGCCACTGCCTGATAAGACAATAAGCACGTCACCTTCTTGTGCTTTTACTTTCAGTTGTTCCGCATAGATATTTTCGTAGCCGATGTCGTTTGCAAGGCATGTTATAACTGCTGGGTTTGCACTTAAAGCTTCTACACGCATCCCGCCACCGTTATTCACACCAACACCATAGAGAAAATCATTAGCCAGATGTATCGCATTCCCGGCGCTGCCACCGTTACCACAGAGGTAGGTGCTGTGGCCTTTCGTCCACGCATGACGCAAGGCTTCGCCGAGCTCTTGTACCTGAGACATAGCGTCATGGGTTAGTGCTTGAGAAATTTTTGCGGTGTAGAGTTTAATATGTTGTTGCACGAAAATATTTTAGTAGTGAATATTTTGAACCGTAGAACGAATGGCAGAAAGCAAATCATGATGTAACGTTAATCCAAGCTCACGTTTTGCTTTTTCTATTGAGGGGATATATCGATCCACGTCAAGTTCTGTTATCTCCGGGATACTGGCATCAACTTCGAATTCATTGGCTACAATTTTAGCAACATCCCCCATAAGAACAGCCTGATCAGATCCCACATTGTAGACCGGGCACTCCGGGCTTGCATGAAAAGCAATCGTCAGCAGCCACTCAACAAGATCATCGGCATACATATAGCTTCGATAGACCGAACTCTTTGCCTTCACCGTAATAGGCCTACCCTGCAATCCATCCTCAACAAAATTTCCAATTGCAAAGTGCTGATTGCGGGGCAACCATGACCCAATAAAAGCGAAACATCTGGCAATACTTACTGAAAGACCCTGCTGGCCGAGGTTCTTAATGGCCTCTTCAGTATCGCGTTTAGCGACGGCATAATCTCGTTTTCCTTCAGGGAGTTCTGACAGGTCTTTCGGCACATAGTCTTCGGAAATATGAGACATTCCTTCCGGCTGCTTGCCGTAAACCGCTCCTGAACTCACATAGAGAATCTTGCTATTTGCATGAACGTTTTTTGCGAGGATGCAATAGTTAGATGTCCCAGCTTGTATGTTTTTTTGTTCTTCTAACGGGCGAGAGAGATATTTTGATGCCTCGGCGGATGCTGCTGCGTGAATAACAACATCCGCAGCAGGCAGTACAGTTGTTGTAGTAATATCTGCTGAGTATAGCTCAACACCTGAAAAAATGAGTTGCGGTGCCTCTAAGCGCAGACTTTCGGCATTCCGTGACATTACGATAATCCGCTCAATACCCCACTTTTTAAGGGTGCCCCGCCTGAAGCCATCAAGAATCGACTTACCGAAGAAGCCCGTACCGCCGATAACCAGAAGCGTTAGCATACCATATTACTTGTTCTTACGTTAAGCAGAAATCAACTTAAGCTGTATACCGTAAATGTGAGTATTCCCCTGAACCACCGAATCGATTCGCTCCACCCATCCGCCTTAGTGGAGTGACTGGCCACCCGGGTGGCGTGCGTATAGCATCAGTTCATGCTGACTGTCATACGCAAAAACGACATGACCAAATCTTTGGCAATCTCGCTGGTGGCAAAGTATGGCTATGCGCATAACGTACCGTCTGGCTCTGGGTAGGTAGACTTACAAAAGGCAAGGGTACGGTTAAACCATGTGAATAACTCCGATGCAGCCTGGGTCAGTGCCGTGAAGAATTCGGATAGTCGTTGTTCATTTTCTTCATACTTTCCATGAACAAGTTCAAGATCCGTGTGCGGTAACCGGTCGGATACGGAAGGCTCATGATTGACTGCGTTGCGCAGTTCACGAATCACTTTCCAGTGATCGACTGTATCCAGAATACCGATTTTTTCCATGTACAGCAGTACAAAGCTGAACGGCTCAGTGCTTTGCTCTTCTTCCCGCGCTATAGCACGCATGACTTTACCTAAATGCTCCTGAAACTCACTGAATCGCACTCGAAAAGCAGCCAATGTTTCATGATTTTCGGGTGTCAATTGGTACCAATCGCTGATTGGGAGCAGTTGCAAGGTCTGTCCCAGCGAATAGTCCAAGTAATTTCGCATTCGGCGTAAGTTCTCAATTTTTCTCCAAATCAACTGCACGTTTGTGCTCATAGCCTGCATCCTTGAGTTTTGGCAATTTGGGCGATGAGTGAACCGTCAACAGGCTGGCGAACAATGAGGTCAACAGGCATGCTCAGGCTCTCTTCAAGGTTAATTTTGCATCGAATTTCATCCAGCAAGGTGTGGGGAGCGGCTTCAACGTACAAGTCAACATCACCACCCCTTTTCTGGTCATCAATGCGTGAGCCAAAGAGCCAAATGGCGGCACTATCGCCAAAATGATGGTGTATCTGCTGGCAGATTATTTGTGATTGAAAAGGGCTAAGACGCATATGCCTGGAAGTAATTGTCTTACATTTTTCAAGAGATTCATCCTGTATAGCCAATAGTTTGAAAATGCTTTTCTGCAGCTTCACCGAGCAATATCCATCGTGTGGTAAAAAAGCTTGGCCTTTTTCATTAAACCATTTATGGACCAACTTTATTTTTTAAAATTATTATCACCTAAATTGTTCAAGTGTCCCTCTATCCAATACCATTGTTCCAGAATGGGGCTTTCCTGTCAACGCTGTTGCACCCAGCACGTTACCACCTCTGCTCATAATATGCGATCGCAAGTTGGCCAATGTCCCACCTTGACCAACAAAATCATCAGTTAACAGGTAAGGCTTGCCTGCCATTGCATCCCCATTAAACTTCTCCTGCCTCGCCAAACGAGAAAATCCATCAGCTCCTGTATGCGCCACAATATTTATCTGTACTATACCATTATCTGTAGGCCAACCCAACTGATGAGATAGCATATCAGCCAATGCTTCCGGTATGGCGTTTACCCCATACCCTTCCACAGCATGCGCTAAAACCATTATTGGTTTTTGCCAAGCAAATCTATCGGCTAATTGTTGAACAATTATTGAATTCAACAGAGCTTCTACCAAGAGATACGCTGCATCGGGGTCACCGGACTTGGCCGCACGATATGATGAGTGCTGTTTTACTGTTGATTCGTTGGCATGAATTTAAACAGGTGGGAAGACGTACCACGGATACCGCGTTGCCATTATTACCGGTTGCGTTCTACGTTAGCCACGGGTTAGTGAGCGGTTTTTTTTAAGAAATCATGAACCCGCTGTTCAATAGCCAGGCGATCCAAGCCATGTTCTTTTAGCAAATACTCGTAGCCGCCACAATGTTCCGAGAAACGGTCCTGCACGCCCACTCGCAGGATCTGCACTGGAGCGAGTTCGCAGGCAATCTCGGTAATGACAGAACCTAAACCACCCAGCACGGAATGTTCTTCAAGCACAACCACGACTCGGCTTTGAGCACAGATAGTGGTAACCTGCTGGTGGTCTATTGGCTTAATGAAAGGCGCACTCCAAACGACTGCATCGGAATAGAGATCTGCAGCAATGTTCATCGCCGTGTGAACGAGCGACCCTGTGGCAATAAAGGCAATATCGCCGCACTGTCCCGGCTTAACCTCCAATAACCGGCCAACCTTAGCTTGCGGCACCCCCATATGTACGTCGCCCCGATCCGATTTCCCCATACGCAAATAGACCGGGACTTTCGATTTGTAAGCCAAATCCATACAAGCAATCAATTCAAAACGATCTGCTGGTGAATAAACTGATAAATTGGGAATCGCTCTGGTGCAAGCAATGTCTTCGGTAGATTGGTGGCTGGTACCCAAATAACTATAAACAAAACCAGCACCATCACCAATCAACATAACAGGTAATTGGTCATGGGCAATATCAAGCTTGATCTGCTCAACCACGCGCATAGGGACGAATGCACTCAACCCATAAACGATCGGCCTGAAGCCAGCACGCGCCATGCCAGCAGCCATACCCACCATGTTTTGTTCGGCAATCCCAGCGTTAATGTATTGCGAGGAGCACTCTTTTCGAAAGTCGTCAAACAAGGCGTAGCCGTGATCGCCAGTGAGGAGCAGTACGTTCGGGTCCGCCTTAGCCAAGCGAACTATTGTATCTGAAAATGCGTCTCTCATAATGCGTTCCCTGCAACTGCCTCAAGAGCTTGCATATAGGTATGTTGATCAAGCCGAGTGTAGTGCCAGATGTTGTTGTGTTCCATAAACGGAACTCCTTTACCTTTGACAGTCTTTGCAATAAGGGCTTTCGGTGCTGTTGAGTTACTGGCCCAGAACTGGGTAATTGCGTTGTCAATTGCTATCTCATCATGGCCGTCAATGGTGACAGCTTCAAAACCAAAACTTTCAAACTTGGATTGAATATTGCCTAGATTAAGTACCTCTTGAGTTTTACCCATGGCCTGAAAGCCGTTTTCATCTACGATCACCATAAAATTCTTGAGTCGGTGCTGCGCTGCAAACAGGGCACCCTCCCAGATTGGACCCTCATTAATCTCGCCATCACCAACCAGCACATAGGTTTTCTGCTCAGTGCTGCGGAGTTTGGCACCCATTGCCATGCCCACACCTACAGAAAAACCATGCCCCAACGAGCCCGAAGTGACTTCCATGCCAGGAATGCGCGAATCAGATAAACCTTTAAGGAGACTTCCATCAGAAAAGTAACCTGTGAATGCCTCATTGTGAAGCCACCCCAACTCACGCATACATGCGTATTGCGCCATGACACCATGACCTTTACTCAACACAAAGTAATCACGGTTTGCTGCTAATGGATCGTTACCTGGGTAGTGCAAGTGATTTCGGTATAAGACTACAAGCAATTCAATGATGGAGAAAGCGCAGCCGATATGAACTGCTGAGCCAGCGTAAGCCATGTCCAGCACAGTTTTGCGCAGCGCTTTAGCAGAAAAGTTTGGAGTTGATGCGTTCATGTCACTACTTAGAAATTGACACCCAGATAACTTTCGATTTTGCTGGCATCAAACTCCAGCTTCCCTTTATTAACACCGATTGCAGCCCGACCCAGAAGGTATTGTTCATCACATTATCGGTGTTGGTTAAGTCGCCACTGATACGTTAGTTAGCACCGATCATATATGGACGACGTGTCAGATTTATTTATTGGGGATTATAAACGTACGCCAGCAAAGATTTTTAAAATCAACATTTTGGGTTCCACAGTATAGTGGCTAATTTAGAATTCTATAATCTGCTCATCGGTGGCTGCCACTGTATTTGGAAAAATGGCTTGAGCCGCTTCTTGAGCCTTTTGCCTACTTTCCATTGTCGGGTATCTATAGGCATCAAAGTGAATGAGTGCCAACTGCTTTGCCTGTGCCTCCAAAGCAATTTTTGCAGCGGTTTCGGGGTTGAGATGCGGCCAGTGCTCACTCTCTTCGCCTGGCCTGAATGCGCATTCGGCTATGAGCAGCTCGGCCCCTTTTGCGAGTTTGACGGCGTTATCGCAGTAGCCGGTATCGGGGCAATAGGCAATGATTTTGTTTTCGATGCTGATTCGGAAGCCGATTGTGGGAACTGAATGCTGCATTTTGGCTGCTTGCACGTCAAAGCTCTGGTTTTTGTAGAGACCGTCAAACTCCTCAATTTCTACCGGGTAGCTCAGGTTTGCAAATGGTAATGAGTAGGTTGAGCTGAACATTGTTTGCAACGCAGTTCCTGTGCCGGGTTGTGTGTGTATGGTAAGCCCTTGCTTAAATTCGAACTTGTTCAGCAGATGTAAACCAATAATATGGTCAAGATGGGTATGGCTGATGAAAAGATTCACTGGCTTCTCCGGGCCGATGTAGCGGTCTGCTTTGTAAAGACCATTACCGGCATCAAGGAGTATTGATGCTTCATCGGTCTCAATAAGGATACATACGGTGTTCCCCGTCGCGGAGTCGTACCAGCCGTTGGTGCCGAGGAAAACTATTTTCATCATTTAACAATTCACCCCAAGATAACCCTCAATCTTGCTGGCTGCAAACTCCAACATCTCGTGAGTCAACGCTGGATGCACACCAATCCAGAAGGTATTGTTCATCACCTTATCGGTGTTGGTTAAGTCGCCACTGATACGATAGCTGGTGCCAATCATATATGGCTGGCGGGTCAGATTGCCAGCAAACAACAAGCGTGAACCAATTTTATACTCATCCAAATGGGTTAGCAACTCCAGACGTGTCACTGGGCTGTTTGCTTTTACGGTGATTGGAAAGCCAAACCACGAGGGGTCGGAGTGTTCGGTGGCCTCGGGGAGTTGCAAAAATTCTTCGCAGCTCTTGAGGCGGTTTTTCAGATACGCAAAGTTCTCCTTGCGGGCCTGTATAAATTGCGGAGCTTTTTCCAACTGAGCCAAACCACAAGCAGCTTGCATGTCGGATATTTTGAGATTATACCCTACATGGCTGTAGGTGTATTTGTGGTCGTAACCATAAGGCAAATCGCCATGCTGCTGATTAAAGCGTTTACCGCAGGTGTTATCTTTTCCGGGCTGACAATAGCAATCGCGGCCCCAGTCGCGGAAGCTCTCTGCAATAGTGTTCAGTTGGCTGTTGTTAGTGAACACCGCACCACCTTCGCCCATGGTGATGTGGTGCGCCGGGTAAAAGCTCAAGGTAGCAATGTCGCCAAAGGTGCCCACCATCTTACCACGATAGGTTGTGCCCAGCGCATCACAGCAATCTTCCACCAGCCACAAGTTGTGCTTTTTGCACAGTGCAGTTACCACATCAAGGTTAAAGGGGTTGCCCAAACTGTGGGCCAGCACGATCGCTTTGGTTTTGGAGCTGATTGCAGCTTCAATTTTGCTGGCATCAATATTGTGCGTCAGTGGATCCACATCCACAAACACTGGCACTGCACCAAATTGCAGGATGGGGTTGACAGTAGTGGGAAAAGCTGCAGCCACGCCAATAACTTCATCACCTTTTTTTATTGCCCGCTCTCCCAGTTTTGGAGAGGTCAGGGCGTTGAAGGCTACCAGATTAGCTGATGAGCCTGAGTTAACCGTGATGAGGTGGTTGATGCCGATAAACTTTGCCAGTTTTTTCTCGAATTCGGCGTTGAAGCGGCCTGTGGTAAGCCAACCATCCAGACTCGCTTCGACCATGTATTGAAGTTCCTCGGCACCGATAACTTTGCCCGAGGGAGGAACAACCGTTTCGCCTGGGACGAAGGCATCAGATGCAAAAGTGCTTGCTGAAAAGTTTGTAACCTCGTCCTGAATAACCTGACGTAAAACTTTTTGCAGTGCTTTAGCCGTGAGGTGTGCAAGCTTCTTGACCACTAAACTGCTATTGAGAAGCATTGACTTTTCAGGCCGGACAAAGCTTTTAAATGCCAGTGATGCGCCAATAAAGTCTTCGTCACCCAGCTCCATGCGTTGTGCGGGAGGTATTGGCGGGGCTGTTGTTATGAAAACAAACCGCACATCGCCAGTCTTGTCTGGAGCCGTAATTGCCAGCGCAGGCCTATATGTTTGATCAGAAAGATCAGTGTAGGGAAAGGGTAGTTTGTAGATACCACCTTGTTCGAGGATGTTAAACATTATTCCAACAATCTTCAGCCGGGTTAAGTAAAACGGTTTGAGCAAAACTGCTCTGACTTTGCAATAACAGGGCTGCTTGCTGTTCCACATTTACATTACTCGGAGCTTCATTTGCATCCGGTGCCAAAAATACCACGACCACTTTGGAGTCGTGCGGTAGTCCTTCAGGGGCAATTTGTATGTGCCCGTCATAATAGTGAGCTTGTATGGCAAGCATAATGTTTACTCCCTATGTGTTTTTTTGATTCTGATGAGTTTACCTGCTTTTGCTTTTATCACTCATGTAGTCAATAATCTGGTTACAGCACAGTTTATACATGTCACCAGTATGATATTGGCGGTACCAGGCAACGGTTTCAGCGATTGCCTTGTCGATGTTCCACAGGGGCGACCAACCAAGCAACGATTTTGCTTTGCTGATGTCGAGTTTCAGGACGTTTGCTTCGTGAAGCGCATCCGGGTTTGAGTGGTCTGACCAGCTTCCCTCTCCCCATGCTTTGACGATACCATCGACAAGTGAACCAACCGGAAGAAAACTGGAATCCTGAGGGCCGAAATTCCACCCTCCAGCATACTCCGCAGGGTTGTTATACATTTTTTCTGCAAGCTGTATATAGCCTGAAAGTGGTTCGAGAACATGCTGCCATGGACGAATGGCCTGGGGGCTACGAACTATAATCGCCTCCCCTTTTTCAAGTGCGCGAATGCAGTCGGGGAAAATTCGGTCAGCTTGCCAGTCGCCTCCGCCAAAAACGTTGCCAGCTCTTGCCGATGCAAGACTTTTTCCGTGAGTTGCGAAAAAGTCAGGGTTAAAAAAGGATTTTCGATACCCTTCCGTCACCAGTTCACTGCACGCTTTACTTGAGCTGTAGGGGTCATAGCCGCCGAGACGGTCGTTTTCGCGGTAGCCCCATACCCACTCCCTGTTTTCGTAACACTTGTCGGTGGTGATGTTGACGATCACTTTAACAGAGTCACTCTTTCGGCAGCATTCGAGCAGGTTAACGGTGCCCCCGACGTTGATATCATAGGTCTCTTTTGGCGTGTTATACGACTCCCTGACCAGCGGTTGGGCTGCAAGGTGAAAAACAATCTCTGGGCAAACCGCATGAAAGAACTCTTGCAGGCGATCGAAGTTTCTGATATCACCGATTTGGTGCTTGATGTTGCTCTCAAGAGCTGTGGCAACAAAATTATCGTTTGAAGTCAGCGGTTCAAGAGCATAGCCTGCAACCTCGGCTCCGAGCATCTTCAGCCACAGAGTAAGCCAGGAGCCTTTAAAACCGGTGTGACCGGTAATCAGTACCTTTTTACCTTGCCAGAAATTTTGATCCATTGGGCACACTTGTTTGTTCACCATATTTTCCATGGAGCTTTATGAGCATCCCAAAGCTCTTCAAGATGTGTTTTATCACGAAGAGTATCCATTGGTCTCCAAAATCCACGGTGTTCATACGCTGCAAGCTGACCTTCTGCCGCAAGGTTTACTAACGGCCCTGCCTCCCATGATGACGCATCACCCTTTATATATTCAATGACCTCCGGTTGAAGCACAAAAAAGCCTCCGTTGATCCAGGAACCATCACCAGGGGGCTTTTCTTCAAAGCCAACCACAGAATCGCCACTTTTCAACAGTGAACCATAACGGCCTGGCGGCAATACAGCACACACTGTAGCATATTTACCATGCTTTTTGTGAAAGGCAATCTCTGCCGTGATGTCGATATCGGCAACTCCATCACCATAAGTAAAGCAAAATGGCTCATGAGGCTCAAGATAGTTTGCAACCCTTTTGAGGCGACCTCCTGTTGCAGTGTCCTCACCGGTATCCACCAACGTCACCCTCCATGGCTCAGCTTTCTGCTCGTGCACCACCATACTGTTATTTTGCATGTTGAAAGTGACATCGCTCATGTGCAGAAAGTAGTTTGCGAAATACTCTTTAATGACATAACCCTTGTAGCCGCAGCATATCACAAAGTCATTCACACCGTGAGCTGAGTAGAGCTTCAAGATGTGCCAGAGTATCGGCTTGCCTCCGATTTCAATCATCGGCTTGGGCTTGAGGTGCGACTCTTCAGAGATGCGGGTGCCGAGGCCACCAGCAAGAATGACTGCTTTCATGATGAAAACTAATTCAATTTGAATTGAGCAAATATTAGGTTTGTGTAGCACCAACAATATCAGCATAGAGACCAATACGCTTTATGCCTCCATCTCCAAGCTCAACGACCTGTGTGCAGTTTTTCAGCGTAGTGAGCCGGTGAGCTATAATGAGAATCGTCAATTCATGACCGAGGATTTCGATAGCCTCCATCACCGCCTGTTCAGTCTCGTTGTCGAGAGCGCTGGTGGCTTCGTCGAAGATGATGACATCGGCCTGTTTGTAGAGAGCACGTGCAATGCCAATGCGCTGCCGCTGCCCTCCAGAGAGCCGAATGCTACGTTCGCCAACATAAGTTTTATACTTTTTAGGCCAGCTTTCAATAATCTCTGCAATCTGTGCCTGTTGGGCAGCTCGCTTGACACGGTTATGATCAATTTTGCCTTTAGGAATCCCGAATGCGATGTTCTCTTCAATAGTGCTGTCGGAGAGATAAATTGCCTGTGGCACATGAGCAATATGCGCCTGCCATGCCCTGTTGTTGCTTGTGGTAACAGGCTGACCATCAATAGCAAGTGCCCCATCGGTAGGTTGCAACAACCCCATAACAATATCAAGCAAAGTGCTTTTACCACTGCCGGTAACCCCGATAAAACCAGTGCGGCTCCCCCTGGAAATCGCAAGATTGAGGTTGTTGAGCACCAGAGGTGTCTGCTCGGTGTAGCGGAATGAGAGACTTTTCAGCTCAATCTGTTTATGGAAAGGCAGGGGCTTGGCTGGCGGTTGATCGGCATAATCGGGCAGTGGCTGATCAAGCAGTTCGATAGCATCTCGCAGTGATGCCTGACTGCCCTGAATACTTGACCACGACATATACGCCACCTGTAACACCGGCAACAGGCGCTGCGCCCCAAGCGCGAGAGCCCCAAGAACGGGAATAGCCTTCGCAATACCGTTGGGTTGCAGGGCAAGCACATAGGCAAGCCCCGACATCAGAAGCATCCCTAAAGCCTCTAGAGCAAAACGCGGGCTTGAACTGATAAATGAGTTATTCCCCTGGGCATGACGCGAAGGCAGATCCGCATTGCGATAAATTTCACAGTAAGTTGCCTGGGTGCCATCAATCAGCACATCACGAATACCACCCAACCCCTCCTGCAGCGACTTGATAACCTGCGTGGACTCATGAGCAATACGCTGGCTGTTCACCACCAACCGGCTCTGGGTAATCTTTATAATCAAGGCATAGAGCAATCCAAAACCGGCAAAAGCCGCCAAGGCAATAACAGGATCGACTGCAACCAGAGTAACCAGAATAGCTAGGGTCTGCTGAAAAAGTGCTAAAGCTATATTTTATATTTGATTAAGTCTATATTTTTCGTATATTGGTGCAAGGAAAATGGAGGAAATAGCCCAAAACCCTTGCACCTG
>CAJEXW010000018.1 GCA_903994525.1 uncultured Chlorobiaceae bacterium | reverse complement strand
CCCGACAGCTTCACACAGGTTGATTACTCATCCTGCATGTGTCGGTGGGGCCAACTGACGGCACAGTTGGTTCTGCAAAGAACAATTCACTTACACGACTTCACGTCGCACTTGCTGATCTACAGTGCACTTCAACGAAGAATTAGACCGAGAATTGAGCGTATTTTCCCAAACAATCCGTCTTTTTCATGTGAATGAACAGAATCGAGAGATAAAGCGTTCGAAATATATGTAGCATCCAGTTCACTTAACATACGTTCCAAGTCTGAAGTATCAGTGTGTTTAGCTAACTTTTCCCAACCAGCAAGTCCGATTTGTGGAGGAAGATTTGCTAACTTCTGCAAAGCCTTAGTATAGCCAATCTTTTTGGCAAGTAAGTAAACCACTACCCATGCTAATTTTGCATCACGACTGTTGTTATTTTGAGCAAAAATATGACCCATATTAAAAAATGTTCTGCATAACCCTTCAATATCACTTATTTCCTGCTGGATAGCGAGCGAGCGTTTCGAGTAGTCGAGCGCGGTGTCATAGTCAGCTTGATCTTGATAAATTGCAGATATGTTATCAAGCGTAATGCTTTCGCCACTCTTATCCCCGATTTCCTGCTGTATTTCCAATGCTTGTTTCAGGTAGTCGTGAGCCGTATCATAATCACCTCGATCATGATAAATTTGAGAAATATTACTAAGTGCTATACCCTCACCTTTCTTATCCCGGCTTTCCTGCTTTATAGCTAATGAATGTTTCAAATCGTCAAGAGCGGTGTCATAATCGCCTCGATCATGATAAATTTGAGAAATGCTATTACGCGTGGAAGCTTCTCCTACCTTGTCTCCGGTTTTCTTCTGAATTGCTAGTGCTTGGTTCAAGTAGTCCAACTCTGTATCATTGTCACCTTGAGCATGATAAATTTGAGAAATACTATAAAGAGTACGCCCTTCTCCAACCTTATCCTCAATTTTTTGTTGTATTTCTAATGCTTGTTTCAGATAGTTAAAAGCGGTTTTATAGTCACGTTGGGCATGGTAAATTTGAGAAATGTTATGTAATGCACTTCCTTTTTCTTTATCGCCTATTTCATCTACAATATCTAACAATCGTTGTAAGTAGTTGAAAGCTGCCTTATCGTCACCTTGATGATGATAAATCTCAGTAATGTTATGAAGAGTTGTTCCTTCGCTTTTTTTATCTCCGATTTCTTGCTGGATAGTTAATAATCGTTTTAGATATTCTAATGCCTTATCATATTTGCTTTGTATAGCATAAGTGTCTGCTATGTTTTTGAGTGCTATGCATTCTCCTTTCTTATCTATTATTTTTTGTTGAATTATTAATGCTTGTTGCCAATGCTCCACTGCTTTATCATAGTTGCGTTGAACAGCATAATTACCTGCTATATTATTAAGAGTTATTTCTATACCCTTATCGTCTCCTATTTCCTGTTGGATTATCAATGCTTTTTGTGAATGCTCAAGAGCTTTATCATAGTTGCGTTGTGCATGATAATATTGAGAAATATTATTATGAGTCCTTCCCTCTTCAGCTTTATCATTTATATCCTGCTGGATTATTAATGCTTGGGTCAAGTAATCAAAAGCAGTCTCATAGTCCCCTTGATCTTGATAAGTTACTCCAATATTTCCAAGTGTTCTTCCTTCGCCGCTCTTGTCCAGGATTTCCTGCTGGATTATCAATGCTTGTTTAAAAAAAATGAGAGCTTTTTTGTAGTCTTTATTTGGATAACATAATGCAGCAATGTTGTTAAGCGTTGTTGCTTGACCTGATTTATCGCGAAGCTTTTTCCTTATTGAGAGGGCTTTTTCAAAGTATTCTAATGCTTTTTGATCATTTCCTAAATATTGAGAGATTGCCCCAAAATTATTAAGCATTTGCCCTTCTCCACGTATATCATTTATATCCTGTACGATTATTAGTGCTTTTTGTACATATTCCATAGCACGATCGTACTTTGCCCATGCACGATATATACCACCAATATTGCTGAGCGTTTCCCACTCACCTGACTTGTCTTTGAAATTTTGTGCAATCTTTATCGAATCTTCCAAACAACAGAGAGCATCATCATATTTACCGCATCTTCTATATATTTGTGCAAGATTATTTAAAGTAACTCCTTCACCTTGCTTATCTATTATTGCTCGTTTTATGGATAGTGATTCTTTGAAATATTTTAATGCGATTTCATTTTCCCCTCGATAATAATAAATCTGGCCGATATTATCCAATATCTTTCCTTCAGCTAATTTATTTCCAACACTCTGCACTATATTAAGCGCTTGATTTAAATATTTAAGTGCTTGATGATTGTTGCCTTGTTGAATACGAACAATTTGTGCAATATTGTTCAATGTAGTACTTATTTCTTCTCCTTTTTCTGTTTGTAGAGCTATGTTGAGAGATTTTTGGTAAAAATTAAGTGCCTCATTGTAGTGGCCTCGAGTATTATAAATTAAGCCGATATTATTTAATACTGAAATTTCATGACTCTTTTCCCCAGTTCTCTGACAAATAGCGAGCGAATTGTTAAAGTAATTGAGCGCGTTGTCATACTGCCCAAGATGGAAATATTGTGTGCCAGCTTGTCCTAATGCTTCAGATAAGATTTTTTCGTCGCCAGATTTACATGCAGGCAATAACCATTTATTAAGCAATGACTGATGCAATCCAGCTATACGCATTAGTCCCACAATCCAATCAAGCGTTATTCGGTGTGCTTCTTCGCTCATCCCTGCTGCCATCAATGCAGAGTGGGTTGTTGTTGCTTGCTCCAACGTTTGTCGTTTATGCTTTAACAGCCAGAGGTGATAGTTTGCTGCTTGTTGTAATAGTTCTGTGGATACGGGCAGAAAACCTTGTTTGGTCAGCCAGTCCCGAACAAGGGGTGAAACCAAAAATTCCTCAGCAACATCCCAGTATTTATTTTCATAACGTTCAACAAGCGACACGGCAACCAAGCTATGCAACAACGCTTCGCTGTTGTGTATGGTTGGCAGTTGTAATGCTTTTACCCCATCCACTGCCACGGTTTCTTGATATGCGGTTAACGCACAAAGCAGCTCTTGTTCTTCTTTGCTTCGGTAATTCCACACTTTTTCAACCAGCATGTTGGTTTGCATCAGCTCTTGAGCACTCTTCAAACTATCGAGAAATGCTTGCTCTTCCACAACGTTTATTCTTTGTAATGCTACAGCAAACAACTCAAGCGCACGAAAGTTTCCACCCAGCTCGTTGTATGCTTGGTGTAACCGCTTATAATCAGGTTGTTCATTATCGTCCTTAAAGAAGTTGCTTGGCAGTTTTTGCTGTTGTGCTACGGCTAAAAAGTCGCGATATACTGGCTTGCCAAGTGGATACACCAACGAGTTATCCCAATTTGGCAATGCCCAACGGGAGGTAAGCAATAGTCGTAACCCATTCTTTTTATGCGCTATTGCCTCAGCCTGCTGTACACGCAAAGCCGCATCAATCAACACTTGCAATTTTTCATCGTTGAGTTCACACGTTGTATTATTCTGTAACGATTGAAGGTTATCAAAAAAGAGTACAACCTTATGTTTATGTTGCTCAAGAAGAAATTTGATAAACTCTTCAGCTTGTTTTGCTGTATTATCATATAACTTCTGTACTTCTGCATATTTGGATTTATAAGTTTGAGGCAAACTATTATGCCAATCATGTTCAGTTCGTGCTGAAAAAGCAAACTCTTCGTAGCCATCAGATTTTAGGGTGTTAAGAAGTTTATCAGCAAGTGCTGTTTTCCCTATACCTCCTGCACCGGTAAGCAAGCATGCACGAATTGTTCCTTCACGCAGCGCTCGTTGCATCTGGCGCAATTCTCTACGCCGTCCAATAAACTGTGTTGATAACGAAATATCATTATTTACCGCTTGCATTGGCTGTGGCGTAAACTCCCAATCAAGTAACGGACGATTATGCTGATGGCTTAACAGCGTGGGCAAACACCACTGCCCGTCTTCTTGGAGTTGCATGATTGCCTGCCGTGCATGTTGCAACGCATCAGCAATCCCCTGCTTTTTCATCAGTGCTGAAAAAAACGCACGGGCAAACTGAATGGCTGCTCGATCACGAATAGATTCACGCATACCTATAACATGCGGAATTCCTTGCTGTGCTAAGCAATTCATTAACCCGGTAGTAAAGCTATCGGATGTTGCTTTGCCCGATTGGCAAGCGGAAAGAATCACCGCTTGCACTTTCATGCCGGTAAATGCTGCTGCAATCTCTTTCTCAGAAATTTCTTTCCTGTTTCCTGACTCATCATCTTCAAAATCAAAGTATCCCTCTGCGGTGTTGTTGACCACATCCTGCTTAAACTTGCCATGTCCACTTAAATAAACCAGATGTGGTTGAAACGATTGCAACAATCGCTTAAACTCACTGAAGCGCCCATCGTCAGGCATTTCAAGCACAACATGACCGCTTTGTCGCCACTTGCCAAGCGTCTCAAGCACGGTTGCTTGCTCCTCCTCAATCTTAAGCTGCTCTTTTTCAGTAAGATCATCCGGTAATGAGCTAAAGTGCAAAATCCGTAACGGACCTTGCTGAATATCGGGCAGTTCTTTCTTTACTGATGGAATCGTTCGTGAAAAGGTAAAGCCTTCGTGGTGAGCAAGAAAGCCATACTCAGGATGGTACAGCGTTTCCCAAGGAAGCTTCTGCACGGCAGGGTCGTTGCTTGCAAGCACCACCGGTAACGTGTGTTTCCCTGCTTGCTCCTTTGCGTCGGCAAGCGCTTCATCGGCATCAATTAAATACCATAAGGTGCTGCCAATTTTTTGTAACGCTTCATCGGTTACAAGCATGTTACGATCTTTATATAATCGAGAAAGTTCAGCAGCTTGGCGTGCAAGTGCTGGATAACGCTGAGTAATATCAGCATTTGACTTCAACAACAATGGTTTAATCATAGCAAGCAAGGTTAAGATTGGGAAGATGGATCGGATGGCTCCAAAATATCGGGCAAATCATATCCCATAGTTGTTTCCTATTGAAATGGCATAACATTAAGTATGTTAATCACTATCTCTATAAACAGAAATCAGATTGCCGACGGCAGACATTGGTGCGTTAAACCCATCTTTTTTTATTTTTGGATTTTTTAATAATGTAACTTTTAATTGCTTACCACAAAATGGGCAAGTTTCAGACAACGTTGGCTCTTCAGCAATGTTAATCAGGAGGAAAAAAATCTTTTTACACTCTGGATTCCAGCAACGAATCCTCTTGCGTTTCATCTGTTCAGGCATAACATTACGGTTTTACGGTTTGGGAGGTTACTGGAAATACTGCCACACAAGCAAGGCAAATTCCAACAAAACAACACGCCGTTGCAGTAATTAACAAGCGCCGTTTATACCGAGCACTTAGTTTAAAAAACTCCTCAATGCTTAATTGGGCACCGTTTTTACAAGCGCTGTTTCTGCGCAACATAGTGCGGTCAACTTGCCATTCGCGTGGTGTCAAGCTCACAAAAGCAAATACCAACGAGAGCCCCCAAAACACAAACGCACCAATAATGCACGGTAGAGAACTTGCAACCGCATCATCGCCCGCAAGCAACTTCAACGCTGTTGCATAAATACCCGGAATGGCAAGGCTCAGCGTAACAAGCTGTTTTGCAAGCTCATCCATAAGCTTAGGCTGCTCCACAATTGCTGCCACAAAGCCTTTTTCAAGCTCCTCATCGCTCTTGCTTATTGGAGCAGAATCAAGAATTTCATCATCGTCATCCATACATGCTCTCGGTTAAGGTTACGTTGCAGTTTGATATCTGGACTTCCAAGATGGCCACAATAGAGATGGGCAAGCTCATGGGCTATTGTGGCGTATTGAGCTTCCGGAGTTTGCCCGTTTTCGTTGACGAGCAGCTCATATCGTACTGTTAAAGGGTTAAACAGTGTTTTTTTGTTTTTTCATAGCCAGACAAAACTTTCCATGAATCGAGGGGATGATGATTGCTTACCCCGCGAATACTACCAGCGGATTAAGAGCCATCACTGGTCATTGTGATTTTAACTGATATTTCTCAATGATACACCAAGTGGAAGTTTTATCATCAATGAGAAGAACGCTTTTGATTTTGCCAAGATTATGCAACGCTTGCATTACTTTGGCTTCATCAAGTAACTCTAAATTAATTTCTGCGCGAACCTCATTAGCTTTCTCTCTGATATCATTTAAAATAGAACAGTTCTCCTTGTCGGCTACCTGTGTAAATCCGTAAAACACCGTAGCCTCACGCTCGCTCAGCTCAGTGGTGAAGGCCTTGGAGAGGCTACGAGCCATAAGTAAAACCCCGGCTGCTACTAATACATACTTCTTAACGGCAAAATCAGCCTCAATTTGATTCCCGGTTAAGATGACGTTCGCGCATATCTCACTCATGTCACCAAAATCAAACTCGAAGTTACCCAGTTTTATGCTCTTTACTTTGATAGGGCTTTGCATGGTAATAAGTCGAGTGCTACTATTTTGAAATACGCCTATTGATTCAGCGATTTTTGCCATGCCTTGCAGCACCCCTGCAATAATATCCTGCTCAACAATTGCATTATTAAGTCGTTGTCGGGCAGTAATATAAGGTGCAAACAATTCTATTATCTCAACTGATGCCAACCATTTCATCTCTTCATCCGTCAATGCACGGTAAAGATCGCGATACTTTTGCTCGAACTCTGCCCAAGCAGAACCTATCAAGATGATAAGCTCTTCCTCGACTATATCTAATGCTAACCGGATATTTTCAGGTGTATTAATGTTTAACATTGTCATTTTTTCTTGTTTTATGCGCCGGTGAATGTGAAGGCTGCCCAGTAGAACGGGTGTGAGTAAGGTCTATCATCCGGATTTTTAAACCGGCTGTCAAGTTCCATCCACGCTTTCTGTGCTTCCGGCTTGCTCATGCGCAGGCAGTTTTTGTAATAGTCACCAATTTCCTGCTTGGTAACATCACGCAGCCATAATTGTGCATTTCGCAATGCGACAGGTAAAGCCATCCCCGCTTCAATGTGATTACGGTAAAAACGCCCCATCAGCAACGCAGTGCTACGATCATCCACAGCCCAAAGACTGCTTACCACTGCCGGTGCTCCGGCCTGTAGAAACCCGGCTGGCAGCCCGACATACTCATCTGGCGACTGCTGAATATCGGTGATACCGGTTTCGCAGGCTGAAAGTGTTACCAAACGTGTTGAGTCCAGATTGATTTCTCCGATTATCTCTGAAAGTTTCAATGGCTGATCGTAGCAAATCAGTCCAGAAGCGAGTGGTTTATTCCAATCGAAGTAGCCGTGACACGACAGGTGCAGATAGGCGTTACCTTCTGCTCCTTTTTTGATTGCTTCCTTTGTTGCATCTCCATCAAGCAGTGGTTCAGTTTTCAGTAGTTCGGCTATCGCCTGAGCTTCAGGTGTAGCGTTGACCAGTGGATTGACTTTTGAATCAGCGTATTTGTTGATGCCCACAATCATTGCGGAATGACCATCTCGATGTGCTGCCCGGCGGCGTGAAGTTTCCAATGCGAAGCCTGAAGGGGCATAGACTACCGCATCATAGTCGTCAAGCAGATAACGACGTTGGTTGTTTTCCATGCGCCAGGCTGCATGAAGTGGCAGCAGTTGCAACCCCCCTGCTGGCATCAGGATAACCGATTTTATGTTTAGCGATTGTAGCCGGTCATGAATGGGGGCCAACAAAGAAATCCAAAGCTCTTCGGTAATGCGGTCGAAAACACTGAGAAGTTTTTCAGTATTGTTGTGCTGCAAATAGGTTCTTATCCAGCCAGGCTTATTCTCTGTGCCCATTATCAAGGCTGTCATCTTATCACCCTTAAATTCATCCAACAGAATAACATGCTTTTCGGTGACATCATGAATCCCATTTGGCACCACAAATACCGCACTTCCTTGCGACGTAACAAGCGGAACAACTAATGCACCATTTTCCGGAATCAGTGCCAGTATTTCTTGCATCTCAAGCCCCTTAGGCATGAAGTTTGGGTGATCTTCATGGATAGTATCAATCAGCGTCTTCAGGTCTGAACGTGCTTGACGTAGCTTCTCGGCCAGTTCGCGATCATCGCGCCGAGATGGAGTACCCTGAGGCAGTCGCATTTCCGCTTCAAGCTCACGCACTGCCGTTCGCGTCTCGACCATCTGTTTTTGCTGATCTTTCGACGGAATGGAGATGTCAGCATCAGAAAGCGCAAGCGCCTCAGAAAGAATACGAGTCTTGCCGTGCTCATACATCAGTAGAGCTTGAGAGAACTGTCCTTCTTGCAGTAAACAATAGGAGGCTCGACTGTAAAGCTCTGTAGTTTCACCTACTTCAGCACGACGCCCTATCTCAGTTGATGCCGCCGCAAGCAAGTCATCTCCAGCGCTGAGAGCTGCTCGATAAGCTTTCAATGCTTCTGCCCATCGTCGTTCAGTAAAATACAAGTTTCCCAAGTTGCGCTGTGTGTTCCGGTAATCGAATGGCAGTGCAGTTCGGTTCCTGACTTCTAATGCTTGGGTGTAATGCTTGATAGCTTTTTCAATATTATCTGTTCGTACTCCATAGATGCGTTGGGCATAAACTTTTCCAAGATTGACCTGAACCTTTGCCCAGTCTGCTGGAAAAGATGTTCTGGTATAGATGTCTAAAGATTGGGTATAGTGCACAATGGCCTTTTCGAGACTCTCTGCTTGATCTTTTCGTTCCGCATAGGCATTTGCAAGATTGTTCTGTGTCCCTGCCCATTTTTCTGGATAGAATGTTCGGGAATAGACTTCCAATGCCTGAGTGCAGTGCTCAATGGCCTGCTTGATGTTTTCCTCTTTATTCTCATGGATACGTCCGACATAAGTGTCTCCCAGTGCATTATGAAGCAATGCCCAATTTGTAGGGTCTGTTGTGTGGTTACAAACTCTCAAAGCTTCCTTCAAGTGCTTGATAGCCTGCTCAATGTTTTCCATTCTATTTTCATGGATACGTTTGACAAAGGCAGCTCCCATATTATGCTTTACGCCTATCCATTCTTTGTCGTTACTCTTGGAATCCCTTACTTCCAAAGAGAGGTTAAAATGCTTGATGGCCAGCTCAATATTCTCGGCATGCTCGCCACGAATACGTATGAGGTAAGCTCCCCCAAGATTGTTGTGGGTCATTGCCCAGTCTTTTGGGTTGGCTATGCGGGTTCTCACTTCCAAAGACTGATTATGGAACCCAATAGCCTTCTCAATGTTATCAGCAAGCACTCCACGAATGCGTTTAGAATAGGCAGCACCAAGATTTTGCAGAGTCATTGCCCAGTTCTCCGGGTCGGTTGATCGGGTGTAAACTTCCAAAGCAAGGTTATAGTGCTTGATTGCCTGTTCAAGTTCTTCGGCTCGATTCTCCCCTTGCATGTTATTGAAAAGAGCGTAGGCCAGTGCAAGTTGTAGGTATGCCCATTGTTCGGGGTGCTTTTCTTTTGGTAAGAGTTCCAGTGCCCGACGGCACAGCTTAATGAAACGGGAAATATCCTGCGCTTTGCGAGGAGGTTGTTCCAGTTCAGCAAAAATAAGGCGTAACTCGTCAACGGGTGCTACTTGTTCAAATGAAGATGAGCTTTCTTTTTTTCCAAAGATTCTGTTAAACAATGACATGAAATTTTCCTCCCATTTATCTTTTGATTAAAATGACCAACAGTACTTTGTGAAATTATTACGGCAGCAAACTCCGCAGTAAATTGACACTACACAGCTCCCCACCCAGTTATAGTTTATCAGTATTAGGGTTCTTCCATTTTGTTCAGCCTTCTTCTCTGTAGTCTTAACCAGTATGTTCACATCCTCTCCTTCGGTTTTGGTGGATGGCAGCAGGATGGGTCTGCTGGTGGTGGATTGAGTTTTGTCTGATACGGAATTCCGGTCCGAATCGCCTCGGCCATGGCGTCGTAGATCTCAAGGATCACCTCTTTTGTCCGGTATAAGCCGTGTTCGGCCTCATCCTTTCGCTTGACAATGGGGAAGGAGTCCATAACGTGTTCAACGGCTTGGCGTGGAGTCGGAAAGTATCGTTTCAGCTCGATCAGTTCTTTGGATGATTCATCCTGCACGGCTCCTGCTGATTTTTCGGCACGTATCCATTCGCCATGTTTATCAGCCGTAAGGTAAAGATTGAAAAATGCTGCATCAAGTTCACAGCGGAGCATGAATCGGCGCTCGTCATCCCAGCGGAACGGAGGGCCACTCCAGCCGTAATCTTGCGCAAAGTGTTCGAGATCCCATGCGGTGCAGGTGAGTTCAAGGAGTCGAGGAAGAAGCCAGTTGCCCATTTCAGGCTGTAGTTTATCCCACAGTACAGGACGAGAATAGGCGTCAGGATCAAGAAGAGGAAGTTGATTCAGATAACCATAGGTCAGATGTGTACCGCCAATTTTTTGCCTTGCTGAAAAATCAAGTGCGAAAGTCGACAGATTCAAAAGCAGCATTCCAAGCTCTCTTGATTGACGGTCAGAGAGCACAATTGGGCAGGTATGGCCGACTCCGTGGGGTGGCATAACCGAAAATATTGCTGTCCGCTCATTCGTAGTATTGGTAATATCCCTGAATCCCATTAACCATTGCCTATCCCATCTCTCCTCAAGCCGTGAAAACACATCCTGTTCCGGGACCCAGTACCTTGGCATGACAAAAAAATCAGATTGCTGTTTTTCTGCAAGAGTGACATCATGGGTATCATCATTATGGTCATAGGTTGCCCAGCGATGGTCGAAATGATGAATCAACTTTGCTTCATAAAGAGGCAGATACACCTCTCCATCCTTGTGGAAAATATTCCCCTTCAAGTGCCATCCATCTACCAGCAGTTGCTCCCGCGTTCGGAACAGGTTCGAGTCGTTCGACATGTGAAACATGGTGCTGAATCGTATTCCCCACGGATTCTGTTCTGGTGGGTATTCCTTGATGAGCACAGGAACCCGGCGGTAAATCGCCTTGGTCAGTTCTGCATCTGCCCGTGACCGGAAAATCGGGCAGGTTCTGGTATTCGGGTTCAGGAGGAGGATGTCCGCCGGGCTCAGGGTTATCTGACGGTCAGGATTTTTCAGGTCATCAACATCATGGGCAAAAAAGACAAAGACTGCTTCTCTGGCTGTTGGTGTTTCTCCTCCACCTGCGGTGAAGAGACAGAATTTATAACTGCGATGAACGTTAGGGAAAATTGCTTTTTTGTTTTCAAAATCAAACAGACTGACCAGTGACTGTTTTTCAATCAGATCCTGAAAGAAAAACTTTGTAGTGTCGTCCGATGCAATCCCGCTCGGCAGCACGGCCCCCATTCTTCCATGCTGATTGAGTTGCGAGCGCATCAGTTCGGCAAAAACAGTATAAAGATTGATATCACCCCTGCCGCAGAGCGGAAATCGGCCACTGTTGCGGAGAAAGTGACTTTCGCCCTCAGCTTTGCGCAATGAGGCAAGAAATTCATCCTGCAGCGCCGGGTTGGTGGCATTCAGCTCCCTGATCAACCTTTTTCTGGCTGATGCATTCGAAGCCATGGCGATTGCTTCGCATCGCTCAGCAAACCACTCTTTTTCCTGGAGTTTGACCCTTTCCCATGGTGGATTACCAAGAATGACGTCAAACCCTCCACGGGCATAGACTTCAGGATAGGCAAGGTGCCAGTGAAAAAACTGATAGCTTTCTGCCAGCTTTTTGACCTCATCAACAATATTCTGATGCTCCCGAGTAAGATTTTGATTGAGAATATGGAGCAGGAGTGACTGCGTGATACCAAAAGCCGTTCGCTCTATTCCAGGTTCACTGAAAGATTTTTCAATAACGAATGCTGCACACCATGCATCTGCAACCATTTTTTTAATGCGGTACTCCTCTTCATTTTCCAGATGAAAACGGGCTATTTTCTTGTCAAGAATGCTCTGAAGATCATCATCAGGCATCTCTTCGATGGCCAAGGCAGTGGCCTGCAGGTGCTGTTGTTGCTGCTCATCTTGCTGGGCAAAGAGCGGCCCAAGACCCTCTCTGGACCCACGATTCCATTTTTTCAGAACGGAACAAGCCTCTTTATTGTCACCCTCTATCGGTTTAAACGCCTCATTGGGCAAACCCGCTGCTATCAGTTCAGGCGTGGTACCTATCAAACTGTTGCCAACCCTGATATGGTGCTCCAAATAGGAGAGCGGTTTGCCTGGCTCCATGGCTTCCAGCCAGAGGCCAACCCGACAAAGCTCTGCCGCCATCGGGTTGATGTCCACTCCAAAAATGCAATGTCCAATCACTTCACGCAGGGTGTGATGAAGCAGTTCGGGCGATGGCTCTTCGTCCCCCGACCGCAACCGGGCAAGTCGTCGGGCTATCCGTTGTGCGGCAGCAATCAAAAAGTGTCCGCTGCCGCAGGCGGGATCGCATACTTTTAAAGCGAGTATCGACTTTTCCGGAGTGGCACTTTTTTCTGCTTCGTCAAGCAAAGGGTCAAGAGCACTCTGCAGTAATGATTCCACCAATGCCGCATGAGTGTAGTAACTGCCGGTTGTCTTTCGTTCATTGCCGGCTGCCTTTCGAAAACCGAAAAATGGAGTCGGCAACAAATCAGTGAAGGGATGCAACTCCAGCAGGCTTTCATAAACAGATCCAAACTCTTCGGTTGCCAATGCCCCAAAGTTAACTGGCATGCGCTGGCTATTTTCAGGTAGAGTAAAGAAACAGAGTTGTTCCAGAGTGGAATAGAGGGCTTTATTGCTTAGCGTGCAGAATGGAAGCAAGCCGAGGTTAGCCGGGCTGAAAAGTTGGCCTCCAAGAAGAGTGGTGCCCAGAGCAGCAGCACCGTCTCTATCTTCAAAGAGGTGAAAGGTTGAGAGCAGTTGCAGCCAGCCGTCGCTGTAGCACGTGACCTGCAAACTGCGATTCCTGGCCTGGCGTCGCAGGCGCTCTATGCTGTAGTGCTGCACATAAATGGTGCTTTTTTTAGTCGCTGTACCTTTCGGGAATACCATCCCGCGCTCTTCGATGACCATCAAAAACAGCAGACGGTAAATCAGCCGGAGCAGTTGGTTAAAATAGATATCTGGCCGCAGCTCTCCTGAAGCGACCTGTTGGCGCAATTCATGGTTGTCAGGATGTGCAAGAAAGCCGGTACCCAAAGTCTTAAGAGCCTCTTTAACGGCAAGACGCAACCCGTCACGGATGCGTGATCCCTGTTCGATTGTCTCCTGATGATAGCCTTCAAGCAGCGAGGTTGCTGAGGTCTCAATGGTTTGCGGCAAGCGCGTCACATGCAGCAGCCGGTAGAGCACCGCAAAGTCGGCAAAGAGTCCGTCGGTAAAGATGCGGTCGAGATCAAACTCCAGATAGGTGAGTTTGACCAGACGGGAGCTGTCGCGCAGGAGGCGCAGCACCCGGCCATTGGTGACAATGCCGTAGAGTTGCTCGGTGAGGTTCAGGTACTCCTGCAACATGGCGTGGGCCGACATCCGCAGGGCGGCTTTTTCGGACTTTCGGTCGAGACCGGCAGGCTCATTGCTGCCGATAATATGGATTGCCGCATCGCCCCGGTTTCTAATGCGGTGGGAGATCGGGTAGAGCTTTGCGTTGAGTTCGATGCTCTTGGCCTCAAATTCCAGTTGGTAGCCAAGCAGACCAAGAAGCGGCACCACCCAAAGGTTTCGGGTTTCAGTAGTGGCTGGCGACTCCTTTTTCAGCGTTTCAAGCTTGCGATTGAAGATGCGCCAATAGTCCTGGGCATCAGCCCAAGCTCTTGCGATCTCCTCCTTGACCTTGATCGATGGCTCCAGACCAAAATCGACCGGGCGCTGACCTGCAATATCCTCAAGCTTTTCAAGAATATCGGGTGAGAGTATGGCCCCCTCAATGCGGATGGATGGGTAGATCATGCAGCACCTCCCGTAGTTTCGCCTTCCGGCAAAAGAATATAAACGCCGAGCAGATCCATTGGCAGTACCGGGTGCACCACCTGGAAACGCTTGCCGTCCATCAGGGAACTGAAGCGTTCATGGGCTTCGACCAGTTTTTTTGATTGTTGTTCAGCCACGCGGTCAAATTCAGCTTCAAACGATTTGAGCAGTTTCAATTCATTCTCCAGAAACCCTGTTCTGGCAGGGAGCGACATATCGGAGCTGGCACGAACTGAGGCAAGGAGCGCTTTTGCCTCTGCCTGATCGAGGAACTCCTTCTCCTGCGGAGTTCCTTTCCTGCCCCAGAGAATCATCTCTTCGGCCACAATCTGCTGGCTCCCCTTCCGGTCTTCAATGACGTTGCGGCAACGGAAGAGGAGAATGGTTGTTTTGATGGCCACCTGCCGGGTACGAATGACGGCGGAACGGGCAGCCCGTTTGCCGGAACGGTTGACGGTGTTGGCCATGAGGAGCTGGCAGAGCTGTTCCACAAAGCGGTTGTTGCGCCCAAGGTAGTGATAGCCTTCAGGCGTTGGTGAGAGAAAGCTGATCTGGACGATATCGCCAACGGGCAAGATGCCGCGCAACTGGTCGGGGAGGTTGGCGGTAATGAAGCGATAGCACCCCTTTTTCTGCTGGGCAATAACCTGTACGCCAAAAAGGTTGTTGAGGGTGCTGGTCACGAACCGTTCAACGGCAAAGGGGTCACCAATGGCCTCATCCACCTCCCGGAGGTCGGCCTCTATTTCGGAGGCTTTGATGGCGTTCTGGGCAAAGATGGTACGGGTCGCTTTTTCGCGCTCGGCGGCCTCCTCTATTTTGCGGGAGATGGTGGCCTTGGCTGAGAGAGCCTCATCAAACTCGCTGAAGTCGAAGGCTAACTGTTGCTTTCCTTCACGCCGCTGGGTGATTTTGCGGTCGGGATTGAGCAAAAGCGCCTGGGTTATGGTGTCAATAATGCTCTGGGAATCTTCCGGAAAGGGGACGTTGATTCCTGTTGAACGTTTGATTTCGCGAACCTTGCGCAGTAAAACATCAAGCACAATACCGTCGATAGGATTATCGGCACCGTAGAGAAGGCAGGTTTTGACTTCCGGTGCTGGCTGGCCAAAACGGTCAACCCGCCCTTCGCGCTGTTCGAGGCGGTTGGGATTCCAGGGAAGATCGTAATGCAGCACCGCCGTAAACTGCTGCTGAAGGTTGATGCCTTCGCTGAGGCAGTCGGTTGCAATCAGGAGCCGGTGCTTTGCCTTGCCCATCTCATCAATTTTCTGCTTGCGGAGTTCGTCAGGCAGTTCGCTGGTGATAACCTGAATATCAAGCTTTGGATATTTTTTGCGGAGGGCTGGAGCGAGCAACCTCCCGACGTAGTTGGCCGTTGCGATGTAGCGGCAGAAGACAACGGGGTTGAAGCCCGCCGAGAGCCAATCTTCAAGAATGGCTTCCGCCGTGCCGCATTTCTGGTCGTGCTTCAAGTCAGAGAGTAGCGCCAGTTGATCAGCAAAGCCTCGCAGTTGTTGCCTCTGGTAGCTTGACCAGTCGGTTTGCTCAAGCAGTGAGGTCGGGGTGTTGTCGCCCTCATAGCCAAACTCACTATCCTGCACAGGGTTCTCACTGTTTTCGGCCATCCCTTCGTCAAGGGCAACGTGGGCAAGGTTTGAGAGCCGGGTATTGAGCATTTCAATACCGGCTGCCGGGCTCGACATCACTCCACGCAGCAGGGCAAGCGCTGTCCAGTACTGCACCCGTCGGGGGCCCTTTTTTGAAGCGTCCGGGGCAATCAGTTTTTTTGCAAATTCGAGTATCTGCTCAAAAAAGAGGGCATAGAGCAGAGAGAGATCATACGCCCATTCAAAAGATTCCCGTTTTGGAAAAGGAGTCTCTTCACCCATCCACTTTTCAACGTCACCCCGTTTGCGCTGCACAAAATGGCGAGCCAGCTCCTTGCGCTGGGGCTGTGATGCCGTAGGCAAATCAACCCCTTCAAACTCCGGTTTGAGTAAGCCGAGCAGGGAGTGAAACTCTTCCGGCTTGCCGGAGTGCGGGGTGGCCGTGAGAAGAATGAGCTGCTGCTCTGGCTTGCCTGCCAGACGACTCAGCAGATGGTAACGCTGCTGCTGGCTTTTTGAGGCTCCGGCCGGGCGGGCGCAGGTGTGGGCTTCGTCTACAATAACCAGTTCAGGGCATTGCTGCACAAAAACATCCCGGCGATTGTCAGATTTTATAAAGTCAATACTGATAACCTGATAGGGATAGTAATCATAGACGCTGGCGTCGCCCTGAATCTGCCGGTCAAGGCGTGCCTGAGTGTTGGAGCGGATGATAACGGCCTCAATATCGAGTTTGTCGCGAATCTCCTGCTGCCACTGTTCGCAGAGGTGAGGGAGGCAGACAACCGCGAAGCGCTGGATTTTGCGGCGCTCCAGCATCTCTTTGGCAATGAGGAGCGCTTCGATGGTTTTGCCGACGCCAACATCATCAGCAATCAAGAGGCGAATCAGCTCCTGCCGAAGCGCCATCACCAAGGGAACCATCTGGTAGGAGCGCGGACGAAAAGAGAGCTTTGCCAGTGCACGAAAGGGGCCTGCACCATTACGGAATGCGAGCCGGGCTGAATCGTAAAGCAGTCGGGCGGTACTGATATCGCCGAGGTCACTGCCGGTTGGTTGGCCAAACTCGGTCTCCTGTGGCTCATCACGGGGAATGGCCAGTGGGAGATAGATGCCTGCAATCTCATCGTCAGAGCCGCCAAGGGGCTTGACGACCAGAAGATCGGGGTCATCGGAGGGCATGACAATCCAATTGCGCCCTCGAAGGGAGAGCAGTTTTCCTGGTTGAAAGGTTATGCTCATTTTACTTTCCTGAAAATATCAGGACGCCCGGCCACTTTTTCGGCCAGATTATCCCTGTAATAATATACCCAGACTTCGTCCCCTCTGGCCACGATGGCCTGACGAATGGCCTCATCTTTTTCCTGCACAACAGACTTGTCGTGGGGTGTTCCGTCGCAAAATACCCAAAAACGTGGTTCATAATAAAAATCAGGCTGAGCATAGAGCCCATCAACGCGTTTTTGGGCCTCATCGGGAAGACGAAGGCCGTTGTTGTAGAGATAATCAAGAAACTTTCGTTCAGTGCTTGAGTTCGGGTCAATTCCCCGCAGCAAGGTCTGATAGTGCTCCTCATAGCTCCTGAAGTTCTTGTTGGTCTGAATCTCGATAGTGCAGAGCATCAGCTTTTCAAGAGCCGCCTTGATCAGATAACGATCAATAATCCTGTGATCTCGCTGATTGTAGTAACTTAGCAAGTCGTCGTACGATGCTGGCCCTTTATAGGCAGGGTCATCATAACGACATAACGAAATGGCTTGCTGTACCACCTGATGGAAAGCGTGAACATTTTCTACAAATTGGGAGAGAATGCCAAGGCTCCCTTCTGCCGCTTCATAGAGCAGGATATTTGGTGCTTCCGGGTCGCCGACTGTGACCACACCGATCTCTCTCGGTTCCACCTGGAAGACAAGCTCGATAGCCCTTTTCAAGGCGTGCTGGAGCGTAATGACCCCATCCGGTTTTAACCCAAGCGGTTGAATAGGCTCGATATACAAGGCATCAGCGAGGTTTGAGGTCATCAATTTCACTCGCCGAAATTGTTCGTTACTTTGGGCATCTTGCTCTGGAAGAGAGCTGCGCCAATCGCCCGAGACCATGCCGATGGGAAACCCTTCGGCCTCCTGCGCCTTCCACTTGAAGTTGATATGGACAAGCCGTGCTGCCGGGATATAACGCACATTAAGCAGGGTACCCTCACTGCTGGAGACGATTGCTTTCCGCACCCTGTCAACCTGGCCTCCATCAACGGTAAAGAAGGTTCGGATATCAAAGCCTTTGGAGAGCCTTTCCTCCTCTTCACAGGAAATTCGATCTGTCTCTTCAGCGCGTGACCCCGTCATTTCAAGCAAGTCATGGATATGCATCTTGTTGGCATTGTCGCCAAGATTAAGTCCCGAAAAAGGGCAGATTTCCAGATCTTTTTGGTCGACAGGGAGAAAGTATCCTGACCGCGTACTGATTCTCGCTTCGCTAAGGGAGGATTCGATGTCCTGAATAATCAACTGGCACACCCGATACTTTCGGCCACTGTGGTAGATGATGTTCTGTGGACCAAACTCCCGAAGAGCCAGGGAGCGGGGGCGTGAGATAAAGAGCCCTGCAGAATCGCCCGTAGGTAAAAAAATACGAAGGGGCAAGCGAGTAAAGTTATAGCCGGGCAGGAACCCTTCGGAAGCAAGATAACGCCAGGGGTAGAACTCGGAGAGTTCCGATGCTTTGCCGGAAAGATTGTTGCGAAGCAGGTCCAGTTGACGGGTGGCCTGATCCTGATGGCGCTTGTATTTGCGATACTCTTCACTGCCAAGGCTCAGTGTGCCGCTTTCGATCTTCTGGGTTGCCCTTGTCAGAATTGCCCTTGCCGAACGGTAGATGAGCCGCCATCTTTCGAGTGCAGTATGGAGCGTTTCAACAATCTGCGAAAGGTTTTGTTCGATCCATTGATCAGAATACCATGATGATGCTTTTTCCTCAAGCTCCCCTGCAAAGTCGCGAATAACCCTCCTGAAATTGGCTTTTACCCGATCAAACTGTACTGGAGAGAGCTGAAGCCCGGCTATCACACTCTCGGCGAGAGGCATCTCGTTGTTATCATCGGTCACAAGATGCATGATTGATGGTCTTGAGCCGCTACCCTCGTCAAGGCCAGGGATACCAACCTCTGAGGCAACAAGAGCATGCAAATGGGCTCGCAGCAGCTCCTCATTATTCAGATCAAGGCGCGGCGCCATAACCGTACCCGCAACCAGTTCACGCTGATTGTTAAAATAGTGGCGATCATGAGGGGCATAACTTGAGCAGTAGGTAAAAATGAGTGCTCCCTGACCGCTCCGGCCCGCCCGCCCTGAACGCTGGGCATAGTTGGAGGGGTTTGGAGGAGCGTTGCGCATGTGGACAACGTTGAGCGAACCGATATCAACGCCAAGTTCCATTGTCGGGGAGCAGAAGAGCACACTGATGGATTCGGCTCGTATCTTCTGCTGGTCAGGCACCCGCTTGCCTTCGTCGGTGTACCAATCGGCCCGAAAACGCTCTTCTCGCTCCAGCCGTGTTTCATTATTCAACTGTCCGGTATGGTCTTCACTCCGCAGCCGTTTCATGGTTGAAAAATCGCGACAATAGAGCGTTTGGAAAAAGAGATTGGGCTCGGGGCACTGCTTTTTATAGGTACGTCGTTTAATGAAGTCTGCCTTGACCGTCTGCCCGTCTCCTGCTTTCCAGATAACCTTTTCCAGCCGTAAACGGTAGATGCTTATCTCTTCATTTTGTTCACTCCGGGCAGGAAAGGATTTCAGATAGTCAGCTTGCTCCAACAGCTCCATCGTCTGCAAAATCAGGTTTTTGTAACCATCTTTTTTGAGGTCAATCTCAAGGTTTTGCCGCTTGACAAAATCCTTGATGAACTTCCCCAAAGAGCTGGCTGGCCCCATGCTTTTGGTGTATAGCTTGGCCGTTTTGCTGAGTTTCTGATACCTGATGTACCAGGGTTCCTGAAGCTTCTCCCTGCTGTCGAGAGTCCAGGGCTGTTTTAATGACTCACGGAACAGTCGCTCGGATTCCTGTATGCGTGACTGGGTAAGAAAGTTTTCACTGTGTATGGCATATTCCAGACGGAAAAAGTCGAGAATGGTGGTGACCAGCTCTTTTCGATCTGAATGATCCAGCGTTCCAAAGAGCGGCGATACCTCCCAGAATGCATCCGTAGCAATAATCTCATCAAGATCCTCATACTCAATGGCCAGAAGAGCACATTGTTCGAGGTTCGGCAACACCACTCTCCAGCTCCGCCGAAGATCAGCCATGGAACGATAAAGCAGGAAATCCTGAAGCGCCTGTTCATATTTTCGCCGGATTGGAGCTAACATCGACTCCTCGCTTCTGTTGGCATACTCAAGAAACGGGAGCCCAAGCGCCTTGAAAACGGCCTCGCCAAGAGTGGCAAAAGTGAGCCTGCCGAATGGTGCCTCTTGTAATGCCTTGTGAATACCCGCACGAAGGCGAATGACCTGCACAAAGTCATTGAAATGTCCGGCCTGCAAAGCCGCATCCTGACGATTATCGGTAAAACTGAGCAGCTTCTGCTCTTTAATGCCATAGCCAGCGTCACTGAGCCGATTGAGAATGGAGAAGGCGGTTATGGTGGTGGAGGTACTGCGACCTTCGCTGCCCAGCTTGGTCAGTTTGGTGCCTTCACTGGTTCTGGTATCAAAAAAACCGCCTGATGTGGGGTCAAAGAGTAACGGAGCCTTCATAAACCAGCCCCACCATTTTTTTTCAACGCTGGTGGAGCAGTTCCCGAATTCATCAAACCAAAGCTTGAGGGGGAAGAATCCCTTTTTCTTGCTCTCCGGTGCGGCACCCGATTTTGTTCTGCGAAACCAGGATTCAGGGAGCATTTCAACATCTTCATCAAGATTCCAGATATCGTCGCCAATAATCAGGTAACCGTCATTGCTCTCCTCGTCTTCGGTCATTTCACGAAACTCGCGTGGCTCCAACCGGTTCCCGACAAGGGAGACGCAGATAAACGGATGCCCACTTCCACGGCTGAAGACATTGGGAAAAATCGGCTTTTTCTCGGCCTCATCAATTTTATAGACCCCGGGCTCAAGCGAGATATCCCGCTTCTCATCCTGGTCAAGGGTTGTATAGACAGAACCTGTTTGCGAAATAAACTGGTGCAGCTTGTAAGGCAGAAAGGTGTAGCGCTCTCCCGACTCTTGCTGCCGAACATTGGATGCGCTTATCCAGAGCAGTAACTCCTCCAAAAAGAGGCGGCACCTCTCTTCAGCCATTCCTGAATCGGTCGCTAATTCAGCCGCAATCTCTCTCAGCCGTTTTGGTTTGCCCCTCACGAGATCATCTCCCCGCTCTTCAAGTGCAATCTTGTTCTCCAGCCATACGGCTATCGGGTTCTTTTTGAGTGCTTCAATATCGCCCTCCTGATGAATGCCCGACTCAATGGCCGCAGCAAGAAAATGTTTTGCAGGAATTGTGCCATTGGGAGAAAGTGAACGGGCAAGCTTTTCGTTGATAACCTGCCCGGAGGTGAAGGTACATCCAAACAGTTTTGTGGCAACATTGGCAACCGCTGCTTTCTGATGCTCAATAGTGCCAACACTATCGGAAACCATGGTGGCAGAGGTACCGATACTCACCACCTGCTGGTTGCAATTGGATCGAATCCGACGAATCAGCATGGAAACATCAGCACCCTGACGACCTCGATAGGTGTGCAGTTCATCGAAAACCAGAAACCGAAGATTCAGGTAGATACTGTCCCGAATGTTGCGTTCACGCACGCGGGTCAGCAGCAGCTCCAGCATCATGTAGTTGGTCAGCAAAATATGCGGCGGGTTCTTCCGCATTTTTTCCCGTGCATCCTCCCCCTCCTGACCTGTATACTGACCGAAAATGATCGGAAACTCTTTTCCTGTGGCATCCTCATAATTCTTTTTGTATCGGCTGAACTCCTCGAATTGCGAGTTAATGAGGGCATTCATGGGATAGACGACAAGCGCTGTTACCCCTTTTGCTGCCGGATTGGAAAGAAGATGGTGAAAAATAGAGCCGATATAGGTCAACGACTTGCCTGAGCCGGTGCCGGAGGTAACAATAAAATCCTTGCCGCTGGTCCCTAATCGAATAGCCTCAACCTGATGGTGATAGAGTTTGTACCCTTTGAAGATGTCACCAATGGCCTCATGCAAAGTTTTCGATTCGATCAGCTTTTCGAGCCCCCCAAACATCTCAAACGAAGGGTTAAACTGCAAGAGTGGTTCCGGCCAAAGCTTGCCCGTACTTAATGCGCGATCAACAACCTGGCGGATGTCGGGGTCAGCAATGGAGATGAAACTGCGGATGTAGGAGGAATAATCCTCTATAATGCTGGCATGGGTGTGGAAAACATTCATTCTGCGAAACTTCCCCCTCTCAGATTATTGTGGTGAGCAAAATGATGGTAACTTTAACGCATGCTGCAATATAGAAAAGGATTCAAAGAGCGGGAAGTTTTGTGTGGCATCATTCATCTGCACGTGCAAGCTGAATAAGCTTGGAAATGGCCAACTCTTGGGTTCGCACAGAATTCTCAGCCGGAGAATCCTGTTTGGTTCTTGCCCTTTGCCTGTCCAGGTAAGCTTTATTTTTGATTTGTCTTCATTACTTTGGGATTCAACCCTTCAGCCTGGCAACTTTATACATTTTTTTATCAGTTACCATCTCTACGACCACAACGACTCTTCGCACTCTAAGAACAGAGCTTCAATTAACTTACAATCCCTTGCCAAAGATAGAGGAAATAGCAAAAGAGTAGATTATTTATTATCTAAAGGAGCAGGATAAGAGGTCAAAATGACCCGGACATCAACAAATTCTGAAATAATCAGATGGAAACCTTTATCCTGCAAAAAAATATCTTACTGAAAAACGATTGTGATGAAACGCAAAGTTTACATTGAAACATCCGTTATCAGCTACCTGACGGCTCGTCCAAGCAAAACGATTCTCGGAGCGGCTCACCAACAGCTTACGCAGTCATGGTGGGAAAAGCGCTTTGAATACAGCAATTCCCGATTTAAAAATGTTCAATAGAATTATATCAATTAAGCTTGGCTATCAATTTTATGGCATATAGATTTCCGTTACCACAAAAACGCGGTTATTCGGAGAGAATAATCGGGACATAAAAATGAAATATAATTAATGTTTTTGCAATAAGAACATGGAAACAGGCATCCAGAAAACTTGATCAGCTTGATTCTGTTCTTACCCTTGACGAGTTACGCATTCCTCCGGGAAACCGTCTTGAATCCTTGTCCGGTGATCGTAAAGGACAATTCAGTATTCGGTTAAATGACCAATACAGAATCTGCTTTCAATGGTCTTCCATTGGGCCGCAGGATGTTGAAATTGCTGATTACCATTAAAAGCCAACAAAAAGCGACTATGATACGCATACCAACACATCGGGCACCGACTCATCCGGGAGAAATGCTGCTGGATGAATTTTTGAACCCTATGGAAATCACTCAGCGTCAGTTAGCCGACGCTATCCATGTGCCTTATCAGCGGGTCAATGAAATTATTAATGGCCGACGGGGTGTAACACCGGCAACAGCCTTACGGCTAGCCAAATTTTTTGGCATGTCGGCTGATTACTGGATGAATATCCAACAACGATGGGATCTCTATCATGCTAAAAAATCGGAGGATAAACTCTTAAACACGATTAAGCCTGTAACACCAAAGATGGCATCTGTAGTTTAAAGATCAGTGCTCATGAACTATCAACAGTTACTTGCCCTCTTCAAAGAGACCCACCTTGAGTTGCAGCAAAGAGCCGCCCGCTCGGTCGATACCTCTCTCGTGATCCGGAACTGGCTTTTCGGGTGGTACATTGTGGAGTTTGAGCAGGGCGGCTCAGACAGAGCAGAGTATGGAGCCAATTTATTGAAAAAAATTGCAGCTCAGTTGAAGCTCAAAGGCTGTTCAGAACGAAGCCTTGCGCTTTGCTGTAAGTTCTATCTCACCTATTCCGGAATTTTGCAGAGAGTGTCTGCAAAATCTGAAAGCAGGCAAAATGAGTTCCAAAAGATTGGTCCGACAGTGCCTGACCAATCTTTCCGTGAGCAAAGTGGACTACCGGAGATTCAACAGACGCTGGTTGAAGTGACCCTCCCCAGGGATTCAAATATCTTCGCTTCAAAGTATCAACTATATCTGCCCTCAAAAGATGAGCTGAAAAGGCAACTGGAAGAGGCTGCAGGCATTACCGGGCACTGTGACAATCCCGATCAGGAGGGTATGAACGATGTTCGATAAATGGATCAATCAGGATATCGGGAAGGTTCTTTAACGCTGCTGTAGATGGTTAACGTTTTGAACTGTGACCTCATAGCTCTGATGTTGTTTACGCTAACCCAGGGTGATTCTTATTTTCCGTTTTTGCCTTATTCTTGTTTTCCGATCACACCGATCTTTATCGTCGGAAACTATCTCTCTTTTTTCGCCCCCCCGGATAATCACATTATGCAACGTGCCCGGCTAATCGAGTCTTGGACCTCTCGGCAGGCCTCTACTGGTTGGTTTGTATCGTAGAAAATTAACTCTGCATTGTGGTCATTGCAAGTTCATGATTTCAGGAATGTCCCTTCCTCCTCTAATTGCACTTAACGGTCGAGTGTATATGCCGTAAGGGATTGCGGGGCAATTCCCTGTCGGCCTACACCAAAGCTTGATCGGGCTACAACGCTTGAATGACCGCTGAAACCCTTATGGCATATACACTTTGTTGGCGGTATGTGGCTTTATATCGTCAGTCGTGTATAATCTGATATTTTTGCTTCTAATGTTTTAATAATAATTTCAAATTCAATTTTAGCTTCTGCTTTTAAACCCATCGCAGATGCCAACCCCAAACTGTCTGTGCTTAGCCGTTCGTTGAGTTTTATATGAAAGTTTTGGTCATTGCCAAGTTCTAATATATATGAATGAAAGTGCATTGTGTCACCAATTCTTGGAACTACGTTGATATGAGAAAAGGAAAATTCTTTTTTCATATAGTTCAGTAAATGGTCTTGCATAACTAAAACAAGATGTTTGCTAAGATGTTCAAACGTTTCAATTTTGTGGTGTAGCTGAACAAGAATCGTTTTGGCAGTCATCTTCCAATTCATTCCATAAGGTTTGTCACCATATCCTTCTTCGGGTTCTTCAAGTATATTTAGGTCTGTAAGAAATCTTTGTCTTTCAGGCCACACCGTTCCTGTTGTGTCTAAGGTCTGTAATTCAATACCAACAAAGTCAATAACCTTTTTGTCTCTAACTGATGCTAAAAAATAATCAACGCTTCCGCCCGGAATGCTTATTTCGGGTATAACATGTATTTCATTCCCCGGTTCATGAAGTGTAAGCAAGTGAATGCAGTCAATGAAAATTTGTCTTTTTTCAATGAGTCTGTGAGGACAAATAATTACTTCTTGATTCTCTTTTCCATATTGAACTGTACAAGTTCCAATAGAAACACTTGGTTCGCTTTTGCGAACCTTAATACATGTTTTATTCAGATAGCCGCAATGCTGTGTAATAAGCACATCATTCCAATCTACATTTTCATTCTTCGTTGAAAAGTTGAAGAACTCCGCTATTCTCGTATTTATATTCATCTATTCGTTCTTTTGAAAATTCTATGTATTCTTCGGATATATCGATTCCAATAGACTTGCGATTATGCTTAATCGCAACCAAAGATGTCGTACCGCTTCCCGAAAATGGGTCTAATAAAATTCCGTTTATAGGGCAAGTTGCCAAGATAGGAATTTTGCACAAGTCTTCTGGATAAACGGCATAATGCTCTTTTCGTTTTTGTGTGTCTTCGGGAATAATTTCCCAAACATCACCAGGCAAAGTACCGTCAGGGTGATAAAACAAAAAATAAAAACCTTTTTGAGCCAATTCTTTTGCTCTACCAGATACTTTTTCAGAATCAGAATGTGTTGTTCGTTGTTGCCCACGAATTATCATTCTGAAATCTGCAATTTCACTATTTTTGATTCTATTTAAAACCGTATTCAATGCTACAAAAGCGTTGCTTTTTTCATCATCTGTTAATGCTGTTGAGAGCTCAATTTGCCTTTTGTATCTAACTCCGCTTACACCTGTTGCAGATATAACTGTGCCGTTTTTTACAATGGATTTTCTTGCATCAGAACGAATTTTAGAAGTATCGTAAAAATATTTTTTTTCGTCTTTAACAAAGTGAAATATATTTTCATGTATATTTCTCAATTTGTCTTTACTACTGTCAAGCCCGCCTTTGTGTTTGTTCCATATAACACTATTTCTAAGCACCCATTTCTGCTTGTCCATCATGTTGATAGCAACACGCCAAGGAACACCTAAAAGTTTTTTATTTCTATATGTGTCTCCAATATTTAACCAAAATGAGCCGGTCGGTTTAAGAACTCTGTAAAGTTCTTCTGTAATTTTGGTAAGATTTTCAATGTATTCACTATAAGTATCTTCAAGCCCAATGCCTCCGCCACTATACAATCTGTGCCCCCAATAAGGTGGACTTGTAATGATGCAATCAACTGAATTATCGGGAATTAAATCAAGCAAATTCAGACAATCACCTAATAAAAACAAAGGTTCTTTTTGTTCCGTGATGGTAATATAGTTTTGTATGTCCTGTCTGTAATTCATTGTGCAAAATTTCATGAGGCAAATTTAGTCAAACAAATTGGGTTTTTATGAAGATATTTGTCAACCTTTAATTGTCACTCAAAGGTTGGTGTGTCGCTCTCTTGCCATTACCGCCAACGGTTGCGTGTTTGTTTTGTTTGGGGGATTGGAAGAATGTTCTATCCACCCGATATAAAACTACCAAAAAACAGTGAACTTCCCAAACCCATATCAGCCCAAATAAAATAAACACGCTGTTGTGCGTTCGGCGTTTTATAAGTCATCTATCGCTTTTGTTTTTATTATTTCACTATTTATTTTGTCGTAATATGATAACATTACAAAGCATCTTGTTACTCCATCGTGTTCGATTGATAACTGAATACTCCCTTTGTCAGTCTCATATGTTGTATAGTATTTACAATTGTCAAATTTAACTGCGTGCATTCTACCACTGTCATCTTTGGGTTCAGAATATGAATCAAACTTTTCAACGCAATTTGATGGTTCTCCATATTTTTGTGTTAGCATTTCCTTTAAATTAAAATAATTACCAGAGAGCAAGGACCAAGTATCACATTCGGGAAATATTACAGTTATTTTTCCAGCCAAGTCTTTTTGTTTTAAGGTTGCCACTCCAACAACACAATTTTTATACGTCGCAAAATCACCAGTTAACATTGCAACCCCATCTTTTGTGTTTATGAGGGTAAATCCGTTCTGTTTCATCTTTGCAACATACTCATTGAGTGTTCCATCAATCGGAACTCCCTTAAATATAAGATGGTCTGATGACTGCGTTTGTGCAAACGAAACTATTGTCGTTAATGCAGCAATTAATGTGATAATTAATTTTTTCATACCGTTAATTTTATGTTTCTCTAAATTGCTTGTATTTAATGATGTTTAGAATTATGACAATAGTTACAGACAGATACAAGCCATTCGATAGGCTCTTTCCCAATATTTCTCTTAGCATAACGTTTATGATGGACTTGTGTTGCTCGAGCACCACAATACACACACCGCCAATTGTCACGCTTGAGTACTACATAACGTTTTCTTTTCCATTCGTCTGATTGAAGATATGCGTTCCTGTAATAGTCTCTTCGCTGTTTTCGCCTTATATCGAATACCCATCTCTTAAATGAAAAGATGATAACTGCTAAAATTATCAAAAGTAAAAACTGATATTCCATTATCAATTATGTTTTACTTTCAGTTTACTTTTCTTATCCGCACGGCTCTGTCCTACGCTGACGCCCAACGGTTTGCGGGTTTAAGAAGTTGGCGATTTCGAAGCACAAAACTGACTGCCAGCACTGCACTTGATACGAAGCACAAATGTTCATTTAACCACTGAACCGCCAATTTCTTAAACCCGATGTTACAAGCTGCCCTTCTGTCTGTCGTGGTTGTTCTGTCCATTGTTAGTCGTGTCGTTGTGCGTTGGCTTGGTGGCTCTTTTGGATTTTTTTAGCGATGGTCGGTGCGTTGAAAAAAAATACAAATGTGCCACCAAATTGCGTTGCTGTTTTATGATGTGATTCTGTCAATGTTAATTTCAAATTTTGATTTTGTTAGTTTGTTGTCAAGTGTCGTGTTTGTATAATCAAAAAGCCTTGCTACGGAATTTAATATGTATCTCCTTTGAGTATTGTCGTCTTGAACTGTTGAATGATAGAAATGGCTTTTGATTCCCATAATCGTTGATACTAAAAAATACAAGGATGCTTTGTTGTCGGGATAATTATTCAAGTTACTGTTGCTTTCATAGTCAGGACTAACAATAATCATTTCATGAATGTCATAACCTTTCTTACCCATATGTAAAGATTGTAAACTTTCTTGGAATGGATTTCCTTTACTTGAAATATATTCCCCAATTGCGTTTTCCATTTCTGCCGAATAAGAATGAAGCCACAAAACACAATTTTTTTCTTGAAATGGTTCACCTTCTATAATAAGGTCAGGTTGTTCATGTAAAATAAGAGTTAAAGTAATAGCAAGTTTGCTACAAGTTGTTTCATCAGTGAACGCATGAATTTCTAAATTGATTTTACCTGCTATTGAGGTAAGGAATATTTTGTCGTCGTCTATTTCTCTGACAGAAAACATTGGCAATTTTTCTTGAAGTAGATCGGAGATATTATTTAATTCATCTTGGTTAAGTAATAAACCAGATTGTTCAATTGCTATTCCTAAAATGCTATAAGAAAACTTTGCTTTACCAAGATTTTCAATTATTAATGTAATTACTTTCCAAAATATTTTTTTTCCTTCCCTATCTTCAAGCCCGTTACAATAAGCTATGAAGGAAAGAAACTGTTTAAGAATGTTTAAATTGTTTTTCTCGTTGGTAAAATACCTTTCAAACAATTTTTCAAAGTTGTTAGCGAGAGTTTCTTCACTTGAATTGTCTAAAATCAAGTCCACAACTTCTCCAACATCAATTTTCTTTGCTGTATTTTCAAGTAGGTTATTTATTAATTCACTTGCTTTTGCTTTCTCTCCTGCATTATTAAACATTCTTATTGCCTTTGAAATATTGTATTGGTAAGATTCAGAGAACTGTTCCATCTTTCCAAAGAATTCAGCACTTTCAACTAATGCCTCGGCTGACTTAATTGGCTCACCTAAAAGCATAAGTGTTTTTGATTTTTCTCTTAAAGCATTAGCAGCTCCGTAGTAAAAATTAATTTCCTTGCTGTTGGCTATTGATTTGTCGGCAAACTCAATACTTAAATCTAAGTTTCCTGCTTTTCTGTGTATGCTTGAAAGTATCCAATAGATTCTCCCTTCATCTCTTTTAAGTTTATATTCCTTCGCTTTAATTAGTGCTTCATCATAAATATTTTTTGCTCCTTCTATATCTCCTTCATCTCTCAAAATATTGCCGTAATTTATCAGGTTGAGAACAACCTTATCTTTCATCTCATATTGTTGACAGAGTTTAATTGCTCTACTGTTAAACTCTTTTGCTTTAGGATATTCTTTTTTCTCTCTGTAAATACTTGCCAAGGAATTTAAGACAATTACTTCAATTGAAAATTCAGAAGTCTGTTTAATTATTTCTAAAAGCCGTAAACCATATTTTTCTGCTTCAACTTTATATTCATCAATTTGAGATAAACAAGTAACTAAATTCACTAAACTGTTTATCATTCCTTCTGTGACACCTTGCTCTTCAAAAATTTCAAATGCCTCTTTACAAGCGTTAGCTCCTTTTTCAAATTCGGATAAGTCAACATATATTTTTGAAAGGTTTACAAGCAATGGTGCTTTAACTTCTTTTTCGTCTTCCTTGATATTGAGTAATACTTTGTCTGCAATTTTAGTTGCTTCATTTATTCTTCCATGTTCAATTAGATTCATTGCCTTGAACATTAAAGCAGCGGCATAAAATTTTTTATGCCTTGCTATTTTTAAATGCTCTAATGATTTGTCAATACAGAAGGTTGATTCTTCTCTGTTCCCCAATAGGTGATGAACATGGCATAAATGGTAATACAAATATCCTTTATCAATGTCTTTGTCAACAACTGCAAGTTTTGTATTTAATACTTTCAGGGCGAAAGCAAGTTCCCCCCAACTAACAAGGCTTGGGAAAACATCAAACAAATATTTATCTATTTTATTTGGTGCAATATCAATAAGCAAATATGTCGCTTGAACTATTTCTTCTTTAGCCAAATAGTAATCTCCTAACTTCTCTTTGAATGTATTCAAGAGTCCTTTGCTTGTTAGCTTCTCAATAACAAATTCTCTAAATGATGGGTGAAATAATTCTAAAACACCAGTATAGTTTTTGGTTAGTGCAGAGAGGTTGTCTAATTCCTTAGAAAATTCTAAGACAGATTCATTTTTCAAGACTTCCGCAATTTCAGTAGTAGTAATACTGAAATAAGGAATTGAAATTAGAGCAAGTATTTCTTGCTGTGTTGAGTTCAGTCCACTCCAAATAGAATTTTGATATTCTTCTAAACTTTCTGGAAGCGGAGATATTTGAAATTGTGAAAAGTAAAACAAGTAAAGAGGGTTGCCATTTGATGCTTTTAAAATATTGTTGAACTCCAACTTACTTGGTGAAAGTCCATGTGATTTCAAAAACAGACTTACTTCATCTTCAGAAAATGGAGAGCAAGGATAGAATGCCGCACTTGTTGATTCAAAAAGAGGTTTGTTTCTTGTTGCAAAAAGAAAAGTAGTTTCAAACTTTTGAAGTGAAATTATTTTACTGACTGTTTCCTTGTCGTTTTCGCAATCATCAATAATGAAACACTGTTTTGACTTCTGTAAACTGGATTGCAACCATTCAAATGCTTCATCTATGTCTTTAATCTCTAACAACTCATCGCCATTCGATAATCGTATTTTATTGATTAAATAAGTAACTACAGAAATTGGAGATTTGCCTTTTACTGAGATGTAAACAAGGTTTTCTAATTTTTTTGAAAGTTGAAACAGCGTAGTTGTTTTGCCAAGTCCAGGTTCACCGTGAAGAATAAGTTGGTGGGTCTTATCTAATCGTTCTTTTATTTTTGTTATTTCAATTTTCCTCTCTATTAGATTTCTTTCAGAATATTCTTTGGATAGTATTTCAAAAAAGGAAATTGAGTTAAGCTCTTTCAGTTTGTCTTGCTTATCCTTATTTAATATCGCAACGACTTCTGGAGAATTATGCAAGTGCATACTTCCCGCAACATTGTAAATAGTTTCAGCATTTTGTGATTCAATTTCCATTTAACTTCTAATCCTTTTTAGGTTGGTAATCTCCTTGAATATTGAAGATGTTTTTACCTGCATTTTGAATACCGATATTAAAACCGCCTTCGTTTTTAAATTCCATTTTTGAAACATTGGATATTTGAGCATGGTTTTCTTCAACCCAATTTTTTATTTCATTGTAAAGTTCATTGTCAAATTTCTCGCCTGTTAATTCTTCAAAACTATCTTCAATATCTCTATAAGGCTTTGCTACATTTTTGGGTTCTGTATTGCAAATTGTTTCTAAATACTTTTCAGCATCCTCATCCTTTTTAAAGAATTTGCTAATTCTTTTCTTTAGCGATGAAAAATCAAGAACCTTCTTTAAACCGTCATAGGTTGCACTTGCAATAACCTTTGATGCGATGTCCGCTTTATGTGCAAGCAAGAATGCACATACTGTTGAGAAAATTGTTGCCATTTCTGTTTCCATTTTTATTTGCTTAAATAAGTTTCTAATTCTTTTTGGTCGTTTTGGATTTGTCTGATTATTTGGTCTTCTGTATAAAAATCATCAGTTGGATAAAAGCTATCAAAGGATTCATAAGTTGAAAGCAAATACTCCAAAATTCTATTTGGATAACCTAACTCTGTAAAGTCAGGAGATAACTCGTTAATCTGTTTTAACCTTTCAAAAATTGTGAGATTGCAAATTGCTTGTTTGATAATCTCTGTATCATATTTTGAATTTAGTTTTTTCTGAACTTTTCCCAACCAAAGGTTATTGAGTTTATTATAAGTTAAAGGTAGTAAGAATTTCATTTCTGAAATTCGTCTAATTGAGATTTCTTCTCTTGATTCTTTTGGTGGCTTTGGAAGATTTTTAGGGTCAAATGATGAAAGCTCTTGCGTTGCATTGTAACTGACAGCAACGGAACTTGATGGGATTTCATTTTGCTTATAAAAATCAAATTCTGTTTTTGTAAAAAATTTTTTGCTTTGTTTTTCAATTTTGGTCGGTGTTCCAATTACATAACCGATTGCTATTTTTTTTGATTTTTTGTAGTTGGCTTTGAAGTTTAAATAGTTCTGCCCTAAGGTGTCAATTTCTTTAAAATGAGTTTGAATCATAAAAATTGGCGTGACTTTATTTTTCAGATGCTTAGGAATCATCCTGTCATGAAATCTGTTAATTTCAGGAGATATTGAAAGTGTATATCCACCTTTATCATTTTCTATAAATTCTATGCTTACTGCATCACCGTCATTGTTTGATTTCGCAATCCAACCTAATAGGATATCAAGAAACTTTTCTGCTGGTTCCTCATTCTGAAACAAGAAAGCCATTTGAACAGGAACCATTTCACCTGTGTCCTCTTTTCCGAAAATATACAGCATTCCTTTACAATCAGCCTTCTTAAATAAGTCGGAAAATTCAATGTCTCCAACAATCATAAAAAATGGTTTTACACCATAGTCATATCCAATATTTGAAAAATTATTCTTGCTCATTTCTTTATCGTTTTGTCCGTAAGTGTCATGGGTGTCGGGGTGCGGTTGGGCAAAATAAAATGTGCTGCAATTTGGGTCGGCTTGTGGGTGGCATTGCAGCTCTTTTTATTTTGCGACGCGTTGGCATTTTGTCTGTCGTTTTGTTGTCTGTCAATTGTTAGCACTGTCGTCTTTTAGGGTTGCTTGTAACTCCTTTATCTATGCACCATATCTCACCAAAAGGTGTATAAAGCCAGCTATTCTGGCATTCTTTATACACCTTTGAGGTGCATAATATTTTTTACAAATTGTAAACGGGACGGGAAATTTTCAGTAAACTCTGTTCGCATACGTGGGTATAGATAGTTCTTGCATGTAACGTAGATCCGTTCCTGCTTCCAGTACATGAGTTACATAAAAGTGCCGCAAACAATAAAGCTTTACTGGTTTTTTTGATTTTGGCATGATCGAGTGCATGTTTTAACATTTTTTGCAAGCTGGTGCCAAGTTTTTTAGCTGTAAAATATAGATATATTTCAAAATATTTATCCTGAATTATTCGCAATAACAGTTGCTCTGGATTTTGACGATACAGAGGATGTTGTGCACGGCCATCAGCAACTGGCTCTGTTCAGCGGTTATTATCAGGAGACTTGTTATCAGCCTCTGCATGTGTATGAAGGTTTTTCTGGCAAACTGATCACCACGATACTGCGCCCCGGCAAGCGCCCAGGAGGCCGGGAGATCGTTTCCTACGTGAAACGGATTGTGGAACGTATTCGCCAACAGTAGCCAGATACGATAGTAGTTTACCGTGGTGACAGTCATTATTCAGCACCAGAAGTCTTTGTATTCATTGACCAACAAAATGATTGCTACAGTGTGACCGGACTGACCCGTAACGCACTTTTGCTCAAGCATGTCGAAACCCTGATCAAACACGTCAAGCAGCAATATCGCCTGTTTTTTCAGACCGCTCAGAGCTATTTTCGTTGGTTATGAGCTCCTGCAATTGACTTCATTTGATTCTTTCAGAATTAAACATAATTTGAAACAAAAGAAGACGGTACTTTTACCAACCCATCGAGCACCGACTCATCCTGGAAAGATGTTGCGGGAGGAATATTTGAACCCTATGCAAAATCACGGAGCGTCAGTTAGCCGATACTATCGACGTTCTTTATCAGCGGGTCAATGAAATTATTAATGGCCGACGGGGTGTGACAGCAGCCATGCCGTACAAGCCGCATCCGGTTTTGATTGGCAACGTCAAATTTATAAGCGTAACTGTGCAGTAATTGTATGATTTTAGTATAATTCTTTTGCTTTTTTTCGTAGAATCAAGAATAGTTCTAAATAGATATTAAACAACGGGGAACAGTAAAAATGTTTGGGATAGCATTTACATCGAAGCAAAAGGCGTTTCTTGATGGTGCAGGAAGCATTTTTAGCCTTACAGGGTCTCCTTTAAGCTCGTTTTCTTATGGCGATCAATCAACAGACGCTAAAGCCTTACAGTCGGACTGGGATGCTGTAGGCAGTGATATACAGAATGCGATGAGTTATATGTCTGAAGAGATAGAGAAAAACTATACCGAAAAAGATGCCGCAAGATAATCGTGAGTATTTGCAGGCCGAAAATACAGCGAACGAAAACCCTGATACCAGTCAAAAGCTTACAAGAACATCTGTACAAGCTTTTAGTGGGCCATTGCCGCCGCCATCCGTACTCAAAGGATATGAAGAGGTTGTTCGTGGTTCAGCAGAAAGGATTCTGGTCATGGCAGAAAAACAGCAGGCTCACAGAACAGAACAGGAAAAAAAGATTTCAGATGGAATACTTGAGCAAGGCACCCGTGGTCAACATTACGCACTTACTGTGGTCGTTCTCTTTCTGAGCGCATCTGTTTACCTCGCAATGAATGGGCACGAAACAATCGCGACAATTATTGCCTCGCTCAATATCGTTGGTCTTGTAAGCGCGTTTATCGCAGGGAAAGTGTTCGCTCCCAAAGTTGACCATCCGAAAGCAGATTCATAGCTCCCACAACCGCCACCCTCACTGTACCAGCCGTCCTGTTTATACTCAATTATAGAAATGAATTACCAGTTTTTGCTCATGCTATTGGATTCACAATCTCTTCTCAAAGAAGCCGTCAACTATTTTGACCGCTTCACTCGTGATGCGGAACTGGCACAAAAAAATCCCGATCAGGAGGGTATGAACGATGTTCGATAAATGGCTCAATCAGGATATCGGTAACGTTCTTGCCCGACGTAACCGGGTTGTGGTGGGGGCTGAAGCCTCTCTTCTGGATCTTTTGCGCAAGGTTCTGCCGAAGGAGATGACAATTTTTGTGGTTCATAGCGGCCTTGAGGAGCTGGAGTGCAAGTACACAGTGGAGAAATTCCATAAAGATGAGAAGGTGGTGATAATAGCAACTGCACCCAAAACCGAACTGACCTTTATTCGTGACTATGCTGAAACTTACGGGTATGTGGATATACGCAACGTTGAGAGTTATGTGGTGGAGAGGGTTTTTCAGGAGCTTGGTCTGAACATTTCTCTTACACCGGAAGAGCTCAAGGTTGCGGCATACAACAGCCTCGCTACAGGACGGGAGTACTGGGAGGAGCTTTGCCGCAAGGGCGGAGAGCGGCTTTTTGATATTGGCAGTGACGTACTCCCGTTTCTCCATGATCCAGAGGGGTTCTGCGCTACCCGTGATGCGGTGGTGGTTGCGGCCTTTTTTGAAAAAATCAATAGCTGGCTTGGGCGCGGCAATATCAGCCAGCCCCCCGAAACCCTTGCGAAGGAGGTTGCGGAGCAGATTCTTGGGTCACTGCTGACAGGCAAACCGAAGAAGAGGTATCTCGATGTGTACAAAAAGTGGGGCGACTCCAAAGCCATGGAGGGTTCGTTGCTGGGCTATTGCCAGGAGCATCCTGCCCGGTTGGAGCAGCCGGAACTTTGGAAAGTTTATGCCGCCCATCCGTTCGATTCAGTGGATCTTCCGGCAATATCAATCAGCCGATTGAAACCGTGTTGCAGAACTCAAACCTCTTAAGCCCGCTCTCTCCGGAAATAAACACCGATACCGCCTTTCTTGACCGTATACACTTCTATCTGCCCGGCTGGGAGATGCCCAAGTTTGCGCCGAAGCATTTCACGAAAAACTTCGGGTTCAGTACCGATTTCTTTTCGGAGTGCCTCAAGTCACAACGCAAGATAAACCATACCGATGTTGTCGAGGAGTTCTTTGCCCTCGGCTCTCACCTCAAGCAGCGCGACACCAAGCCTGTGAAGAAAACGGTTTCAGGATTTATCAAGTTGATTCATCCTGACGGGAAGTACACACGAGAGGAGGTGCAGGAATATTTGACCATTGCTCTCGAAATGCGCCGCCGTGTGAAGGAACAGCTCAAACGTATCGGAGGCATGGAGTTCTGGGACACCAACTTCTCCTTCATCGACAAAAACACTCAGGAAGAAACCTTTGTCTCCCTGCCCGAAGAGCGAAGCTCTCACCTTATCGAAAACTCGCCCCTTCAGCTAGGTGTCTGCTACACCGCAACAAGCGATGGAGAAAACCTGACACTGGTGAGGATCGAGACCGCCGTTGTTACCGGAAGCGGAAAACTGAACATATCCGGCACCAGCAGCACCGCACCGAAGGAGGATATCAAAAACAGCTATCAATACATCAAGGCCAACGAGAAAACCATTCTCAACGAGCAGCACTCCCTCAAGAACTATGATATCTCCATTCAGGTGACATCACTTCTCGGCTCAACGATTGCGTCAGGTATAGGTGCCGCCGCCTACGTCGCCATCATCTCCGCGATCTACAAAAGAAACCTCAAACCAGCCCTGTCGATACTGGGGAACATCTCCATTGGGGGTGCCATTGAGCGGGCACTGAACTTCTCAGATAAGGTCTCAATGCTCTCTGAAAACGGCGCCAAGCTGGTGCTGGTGCCCATGAGCAACCTCAATGAATTGCAGGATCTGCCACCTTCAGTACTCGGCGCAACGGATGTGCCCTTTTATGGCAATAACCAGATGCTGATGCAGAAGGTGATTTTGGGAGAATGATGAGGATTTTTAATTTTTTTTTTAGATGATGAAATATCAGAAGGCAGATAGTGATTGGTTCCCGACAAGTGAGACGCAGATAAACGGATGCCCACTTCCGCGACTGAAGACATTGGGAAAAATCGGCTTTTTCTCGGCCTCATCAATTTTATAGACCCCGGGTTCAAGCGAGATATTCCGCTTCTCATCCTGGTCAAGGGTTGTATAGACAGACCCCGTTTGCGAAATAAATTGATGGAGCTTGTAGGGCAGAACGGTATAGCGCTCTCCGGACTCTTGCTGTCGAACATTGGACGCGCTGATCCAGAGGAGTAAATCCTCCAAAAAGAGGCGGCACCTCTCTTCAGCCATTCCTGAATCGGTCGCTAATTCAGCCGCAATCTCTCTCAGCCGTTTTGGTTTGCCCCTCACGAGATCATCTCCCCGCTCTTCAAGTGCAATTTTGTTCTCCAGCCATACGGCTATCGGGTTCTTTTTGAGTGCCTCAATATCGCCCTCCTGATGCATGGCTGACTCAATGGCGGCCGCAAGAAAATGTTTTGCAGGAATAGTGCCATTGGGAGAAAGTGAACGGGCAAGCTTTTCGTTGATAACCTGCTCAGAGGTGAAGGCACATCCAAACAGTTTTGTGGCAACATTGGCAACCGCTGCTTTTTGATGCTCAATAGTGCCGACACTATCGGAAACCATGGTGGCAGAGGTACCGATACTCACAATCTGCTGGGCGCACTTGGATCGAATCCGACGAATCAGCATGGAGAAATCAGCACCCTGACGACCTCTATAGGTGTGCGGTTCATCAAAGACCAGAAACCGGAGATTCAGGTAGATGCTCTCTCGTATGTTTCGCTCACGCACCCGGGTCAGCAGCAGCTCCAGCATCATGTAGTTGGTCAGCAGAATATGCGGCGGGTTCTTACGCATTTTTTCCCGTGCATCCTCACCCTCCTGGCCTGTATACTGGCCGAAAATGATCGGAAACTCTTTTCCTGTGGCATCCTCATAATTCTTTTTGTATCGGCTGAACTCCTCGAACTGCGAGTTAATGAGGGCATTCATGGGATAGACGACAAGCGCTGTTACCCCTTTTGCTGCCGGATTGGAAAGCAGATGGTGAAAAATAGAGCCGATGTAGGTCAATGACTTGCCCGAGCCGGTGCCGGAGGTAACGATAAAATCCTTTCCGCTGGTCCCTAATCGAATAGCCTCAACCTGATGGTGATAGAGTTTGTAGCCTTTGAAGATGTCACCAATGGCCTCATGCAAAGTTTTCGATTCGATCAGCTTTTCGAGCCCCCCAAACATCTCAAACGAAGGGTTAAACTGCAAGAGTGGTTCTGGCCAAAGCTTGCCCGTACTTAATGCGCGATCAACAACCTGGCGGATGTCGGGGTCAGCAATGGAGATGAAACTGCGGATGTAGGAGGAATAATCCTCTATAATACTGGCATGGGTATGGAAAACATTCATTCTGCGAAACTTCCCCCTCTCAGATTATTGTGGTGAGCAAAATGATTGTAACTTCAAAGCATGTTGCAATATAGAAAAGGATTCAATGAGCGGGAAGTTTTGTGTGGCGTCATGCCTCTGCTCGTACAAGCTGACTGAGCATGGAAATGGCCAACTCTTGGGTTCGCACAGAATTCTCAGCCGGAGAATCCTGTTTGGTTCTTGCCCTTTGCCTGTCCAGGTAAGCTCTAATTTTTGATTTGTCTTCATTACTTTGGGATTCAACCCTTCAGCTTGGCAACTTTATAATTGCCACCTTGCACCATGTTGATTTTTTGCTCACATGGAATTGTCGGCATATAGCCAATCCGGTGATTCAGGAAGGAATTGCAGAATATCTTGAACAGCAGACATTATTTTTACCGATTATCTGTACACCAGAAGAACTTATAGGAGGAAATAACGATGAGTGATGAAATCATTGATGAAGTACGAGCTATCAAAGAGGCAATCGGCGCAAAGTTTAATTACGACCTTCGCGCACTCTTTGTAGAGATCAAGCGTGGTGAAGCTGAATGCCGGGCCAAAGGAATGAATTTGGTTCCACCATCAACCAATGCTGCGAGTTTATCGAACTCGGCATTACAGCGGGGAAAAGTACGGAGGCTCAGTGAACGTTACCACACCCCGGTTTGATGAGTCTGATGTGTTTTAAATGTTCCGTTGAACATCTCTTTTTCCTTCATTTTGAACTACCGGGAAATACTCGGGTTCTTCGCAGGCATTGGGGATCGATTGGGCAAGTGGGTTGTTCGTTCTCTTTTCCTGATCTCAATCAGGAAAAATTCCTATTATGGTGATCAATCGTCTTGTGCAGTAATCTTATCATCATCAGCTTCTTATGGTAAATTGGCAATGTGGGTTATGCTCGTATATTTACGATGAAAATAACGAATTCATTGCATGGGAGACCCTCCCGAATGATTGGATATGTCCTGTCTGCGGCTCGCCAAAATCCTCTTTTATACCTCTGAAAGAACCACAACCTGTGGCCCCGGAACTCAAAAGCGAATTCGTTGCCACAAAGAGCTATGAATGCACTCTCTGCTCCTATGCCTATAATGAAGCAAAAGAGGGCACCCTGTGGCCAGCTCTTGCTGACAACTGGAGATGTCCTGTCTGCGGCTCAGGCAAAGAGAGCTTCCGCCTTGCAGCATTCAACCGGCCTGCCAGCGCCCCAATTGGCGCTGAAACAGCTTCGGGAGAAGAGTACCTGTCGGAATGGCGACGACCGGCTGACGATTTCGAGGTCAACATGGCCGATATCCACCGCCTTGCAATGACGGGAAAGTCGATTATCGAACCGATGCGGAGCCGCATCCCCACCTTCTCCTGGGATGAAATCCTCATTAAAGGTGCGCAGCTTGCAAAAATGCCACTCAACAAAACACAGCCGGTTGTCACACAAACCCTGATCGGTCCCGCGGCAGCCTTTCCACTCATGCTCGAAACCCCGGTTTTTGTCTCCCATATCTCCTTCGGCGCGTTGTCGAGGGAGGCAAAGCTCGCTCTTGCCAAAGGGAGTGCGCAGGCTAAAACAGCCATATGCTCGGGTGAAGGGGGAATTCTGCCCGAATCACTTGCGGCCTCCTACCGTTACATTTTTGAATATGTTCCCAACAAATACAGTGTAACCGACGAGAACCTGAAGCTGGTCGATGCCGTGGAAATCAAAATTGGGCAGTCCGCAAAACCGGGAATGGGGGGACATCTTCCAGGAAACAAGGTCACCCGTGAAATCGCGGCAATCCGGGGATGTCGGGAAGGAGAGGATGTCATCAGCCCGTCTCACTTCCCCGACATCCGCTCAAAAGAGGATCTGAAAGCCACGGTCACCCATTTGCGACTGAGAACCGGGGGTAAACCGATTGGCATCAAGCTTGCGGCTGGCCATATTGAAGAAGATATCGATATAGCTCTCTATGCGGGTGTGGATTTCATCACGATCGACGGTCGTGCAGGTGGAACTGGCGCTTCTCCCAAAGTTGTCAAAAATGCTACGTCAGTGCCAACCATTTTCGCTCTGGCACGAGCAAGAAAAATACTTGATTTGAGAGGGGCCGATACCGTCTCCCTCATCATTACCGGCGGCTTGCGCCTCTCTTCAGACTTCGCCAAGGCGCTGGCAATGGGAGCCGACGCCATAGCTGTCGGGACTGCAGCGATGATGGCGGCAGGCTGTCAGCAGTACCGTATCTGCAATACCGGCAAATGTCCCGTCGGCATCGCCACGCAGGATCCGGCCCTTCGCTCCCGTCTGGATGTCGACAGATCCGCTATCCGCGTCGCAAACTATTTCAAAGTCGTCACCGAAGAGCTTCGCGACTTTGCGCGCCTGACCGGCAATGATAATGTTCACCATCTCTCGGTGGCTGATTTATGTACCACCAATTCCGAAATTTCCAATCACACCTCTCTTGAGCACGTCTAATCAACAAGTAGTCTCGCCACAAGAGCAAGGAGAGGCATAAAAACCTGAGGAGAAACACATTATGTCAACAATGGAGAATCTGCAGAACGCTTTTGCAGGAGAAAGTCAGGCAAACCGGAAATATCTTGCGTTTGCCAAAAAAGCGGAAGAAGAGGGAATGCTCCAGATAGCAAAGCTCTTTCGCGCTGCGGCTGAAGCGGAAACCGTCCATGCCCTTGCGCACCTTCGGGTGATGGGAGGAATAAAAAGCACCGCTGAAAACCTTCAGGAAGCCATCAAGGGCGAAGAATTTGAATTTACCGAGATGTATCCCGACTATCTTGATGAAGCACAGCAGGAAGGCAACAAACCGGCCGAGTTTTCCATCAAGAATGCTTTGGCTGTAGAAGAGATCCATCACGGGCTCTACTCCAAAGCACTTGAAGCCGTGAAAGGCGGCAGAGACCTGCCCGCCGGAAAGATCTACATCTGTCCAGTCTGCGGTAACACCGTCGAGAACACTATACCGGACACCTGCCCCATCTGCAATGTTCCGGGAAGCAAGTTCATTGAAATCAGCTAAACAGAAGCCAGATCATTTCATGATACAGAATCAATGGTTATGCATAACAATCATGAAGAAAACATCGAGGCGGTAACGAAAATGTCACTGCAGTTCCTTGCTGAAGCGATCGGGCAATGCCCGGCTGGACTCGAATGCAGCACGAACAGGAATATCGTTTTTGCTGTGCTTGGTTTCCAGTACGGTGCCTTGCAAAGCGCCGCTTACGTTGCCGGTCTGGACGAGGCTGCCTCTGCCCGTATCGCCGAAGATGTCATCAGCAGAATCAACGGTATGGACAGAGGAGATGTGTCCAAATTCCTTGCTTTGATGCCAATGCTTGCCGAAAAGAAGTATCCCCCGATTGGTATCGGCGGCAAAGCAATTATCGCATTTTACAATTCCGCCACTGAAGAGGAGAAGCTCTCCACATCTGGTTCGCTCAGGGAAATTCTTCGTCAGATCGATGCGTCGTAAATCGGGAATCGACGTTTCGCCCTTCTGGCAAGCAGTCAAGGTGAGAGGCAGAGGCAAAAAATAAAGTGGACTGTTTCCGAACAATGGCAAATGGGAATGGCTCCGGTGATAGTTTCAATGAGGGAGGAAATATAAGGAGTTTACCATGCACAAACTGCAATTTTTCGGCAAACGAACAAAGCCTGCTTTACGCAGGCTCTGCTGTCAAAAGATGGAGGCGAAGAGCGGATTCGAACCGCTGTACAAGGTTTTGCAGACCTCTGCCTGACCACTCGGCCACTTCGCCATTTCTGGAATGCCAAGGTACGATAAAAACTCTTTCTTTACAAATAGTGCAGGCTCATTTATCCTCCTTCTGAAAGAGAGTATTGTCTCTGAACTCCCGGTAACACCGGGCACACAACTCTCTAATGAAGTCATCTGCCCGGATTACAAATCAACAACTTATAAAGGAAGAACCTTTTATCCTATCTTTTGCGAACCGGTAATAATCGCTTTGACAAGCTTCTCAATCGTCGCATCATCCATCAGCACCGGAATGTTCAGGCAGATACTGCTACGAAGCATGATGCCGGTTTTGGGCCAAAGCGCCTCAAGGTCAACATTTTGATAGCGTTCATATTCGCCAAGAAGATGACCCCAGACACCGGCAAAATGCCAGTCGAGCGCCTCTGGAAGAATCTTTGTGCCAAAACCATGCTCGGTCAGATGCGCTTCAAACTGCAACGCAGCATCACGATCCCTCACCCTGAAAATAAGGGTATCGCCCTGGGCACCCGACTCATCACTGAATGGCCTGAGGATAATGTTGTCGAGATGACGGATTGCATCCTTGATTTTATTCTTGTTCTCTCTTGATTTCGAAAGAATCGTCTCAATCTTGGCAAGCTGGGCAAGCCCTATTGCTGCCGTGACTTCGCTGAGGCGCATATTCAACCCTTTTGCTCTCCTGGGGTCTTTGCCTCTTGGCAGACCAGAAATGTGCATGTGCCCATGATCGGAGAACTCGGCTGCACGGTCATAAATTTCCTTGTCGTTGGTGATAATGATACCACCCTCACCAGTGTGGAGAGTCTTGCCTGCATCAAAGGAGAAAGAGGCAACACTGCCAAACGTGCCAAGCTTCTGCCCTTTGTAGCTTGCTCCAAGCGCCTGGGCGGCATCCTCAATCAGTATCAGACCATGCTTTTTGCACAGCGTGGAAAGCTCGGCCATTTGAGGAGGGGCCCACATTGGAATGACCACAACCGCTTTTGTGGCTGGAGTAATGGCTTTCTCGACCTCGAGGGGATCAAGATGGTATGTTTCATCCAGCTCGACCGGAACAGGGACTGCCCCCAACGCGCTGATAGCCTCTATCGGCGCTATGAATGTCCACGCTGTTGTAATAACCTCGTCGCCCGGCCCAATCCCTGCACCTGCAAGAGCACAGTGAATTGCCGCAGTACCAGAGGATACTGCATGAGCATACTTGACACCCATCCATGCCGCAAATTTCTCTTCAAACTCTCTTGCTTTGTAGTTGCCACCGCCATAACGGTACAAGTTGACCTTTTCACGGCTGAAAAGCTCCTGAATTTCAGCCAGCTCTTCCCGCCCAATGAGTTCCGCTCCCGCCATAATATCTGTCCTGTTCGTTTAGGTTAATTGAAATACAACTTCAAGTGCCGACTCCTCGGTAAACTCAACGGGGTTTCCTGAAAATGAGCCCCGCAATGCTTCCGAAGCATTATGTGCAAATTCAGCAGCATTACCTTCCCCATAACCATAAGGGGCAAGGTTTGGGATCTGTAACTGCTGATACAGTTCATCCATCTGTTCAAGCAACTCTTCGGTAGCCTCTTTTGGTGACGGAGTCGAGTGCATGGGGTTAAGGATAGCGTATTTGTCGTAACCATGAAGATAGTTGTAGCGCATCACCTCTTTAAGGAAAATAGCGCCAGCCAGGCCATGGGGAACGCGGTGCTTGACACCGAGATAGTAGGCAAAGCCGTTCGTTGGACCATCTCCGGAGTTCATGAGAGCCGCTGTGCCACAAACACTGCCAATGGCAAGGTCGAGCCGCGATTCGGCACGATCAAGCTGATTCTGCTGCAAGGCATAAAAGGTGCGCTGGAACCCTTCAACTGAAAAAATCCTGCTCAACGCGGTATGTTTGATAGATCCAAAGCTGTCAACGCAATGCACAAGGCTGTCCATCGCTGAGGCAATAACACTCTCAATCGGAGCTGTCATGGAGAGCTGTGGGTCAATAACCGCTTTTTTGGGGAAATTCTTGCGGCTGTTGATCCCAAGTTTGCGACCTTCAGCCTCATCGATAAATACTGCATTGAAGCTGACTTCAGCGCCGCTGCCCAGCAACGTCGGCACCGTGACAAGCGGCAGCGGATCGTTCACCCCTGCAGGAAAACCCTTGAGCGAAAGAGCTGGAACATTGTTGGACATAAGCAGGGCAACCCCTTTGCCAAGGTCGAGCGTACTGCCACCGCCAATGGCGACAAGAGCATCCGGCATATTGCCCCTGAAAAACTCGGCCACATTTTCGAGATGAGCATACGTAGGCTCACCAGGAAATTCATTCCGATAAAGAACAGCATGTGTATTTCCTGATGTGAGGTTCTTCAGAACATCCTGAAAATAGTGTGAGCCCTCAACATTGGCATCGTAGATAATACCGGGCTTCTGCACCGACATCTGGGCCAGATGCTCGTTCATCCTCAGCGCTTCGTTAACCCCGATAACAAGATCGGTGGACAAAAAGAAATTCATAAAAGAGATAATCTAAAGGTTCGGTTAATCTTCATCCTGCTCTGTCAGGTTTTTTTTAAAAAGGTAGTACTCAATTAAATCTATTTCCTCGATAGTATCAATCTCCCAGGTCTGCCAAAACTCCATTTCATAGACTGAGAGCTTTTCACCAATCCTGTTGCCGAAAGTAGCAAGAGTTTCAGGCGTAAAAATATAGATCGAACCGTTTTCGATGAACTGTGTTGGCCGGTCCTGGCGCATGCCGCGATTGCGATAATCAAAGTTGACACTTCCCCACTTTCCTTTCCGCGATTCCCACAACGTAAGGTCATCAGCTTTCGTCACCGAAATCAGCGAATCGGCCCCCTCACGATGAAATACCTCCACTGCCGCATCAATGTCACCAGGTTTCCGCAACGGTGAGGTTGCCTGCAGGAAAACAACCGTGCTGACAACCATCTCGTGCTCCAGTTCAATAACTCCGATAGCATGATGGATCGCCGACTCGGAGCTTGCCTTGTCACCGGAAAGTTCATGTGGACGGACAATCACCTCAGCTCCGTATTCCCTGGCAACAGCGGCAATGACCGGACTATCAGTCGATACAAACACTTTGTCAATAGAGGTAGAGGCAAGTGCCTGCTGAATCGTCCAGGCAAGCAGGGGCTTTCCTGCTACGGGATAGACATTCTTCTCTTTCAGCCCCTTAGACCCGCCTCTTGCAGGAATAATCGCTACAGTACACATTTATAATCGGTTAAGTTTTGATTCAGCCATCAACCACCTCCCGGCACACGTCAGCAATCATTCTTGCTGCTGCATTATTCTGGAGAGGAGTCAATGACTTCAAGACATCAGGATCAAGGCCACAGTGTACCTCTTTGTTCAGCGCAGAACCTACAAAAATTGTCGATGAAAACTGTGCAATCAACATGCGGGAGTTGGCAATCATCTCCTCTGTTTTCCCCTCACTGAAGACCAGACTGTCAGAAGCATATCGACGGATTTCCTCGATAGCTCGTTCTGCATTTTCGTTGGGATGGAGCTTGAAAATCAGTTGATGATTGTCAGCCATTGTGAGGTACTTCTCAATATTTTTCCTCCGATTTTCGTAAATAAAGGTTTCTCGATTATCAGAGGTACAGACCAGAACATAATCACGATATTTAAAATCGTTCAGAAGATACTGGGCGCAGTTGTCAAAATTTGGAATACTGGTCACCTTAATCTTTGCAGGATTGACACCTTTTCGAATAAAAAGATCGCGATACCCTTCGCTGGCGACACAAAATTTTTGGTACGCATCCGATAAGCCAGTTGTTGCCGTACCGGCAATCCAACGAGGCATCCATGAAACATTCCGGGCAAGATGGTAAAGAAGAGTTTCCGGCTCTGTCATGCCCTCCTGTACCAACACCATTTTTTTCGTTCGAAAATTCTTTGGTACAATAAGATCCGTACAGGTCACGACAAGATCATAATCATGTGCAAGACCTCTGATATCGAGTTTCAGGTGATGTTCACGAAGATAATCAAGGGCACGATTAGAACGCTCTTTACCCATGATCGTAAACTCAAGCAGACCCATATCACTGGCAGTACGAAGCAGACCATCACTGAAAAATGGTGAAAAAGAGTGATCATACTCTTCAAGCCACCCCGATATCTGATGCATCTGGGTTGTCTGATTCATTGATCCGCAGATAAACAAGATTTTTTTCCTCATGGCTCAACTGAAGTTACTCCCTCTGCATCGTGCAGATGCACCCCGGAAAAAAACATCACAGCATAGCCTGCTGCATACCAGAAAACCTCCTTCAAACGCCTCAGCAACACAAAAGCGCCACCATAAAGACGAAATTCAGGAATTCCTATCGCTTCAAAAAAGGCAAGATAGCCAAGATCCTGAATACCAAGTCCTGATGGAATAAAAAAGAAAAGCGTACGCAGCATGGTCAGGGCAATATCAATGGCAAGGACCTCAAGAAAAGTAATCGTGATCCCAAGAAGCCTCAAGATGGTGTAACTCTCTATGGCAAGGGTTGACCAGGCAAGAAGGTAAAGAAACAAGACAGGGAGAAATCTGGTATAGGAGCCTCTATAACTCCTCAACTCTTCATCTGTATCATGAAAACCTGACTCTTTGGCAAGTAACCATGTTTTGACTTTTGAAAACGGAACTAACATCAATAGTCTGTGCACATTCTGGGCGGCTTGACCGTTAAGCAGCAGAAAAAGAAGAGAGGAGAAAAGTAAAAAAACAACAACGCCAATAAAAACAACAATAGAACCCAATCCCTCAAATCCAAGAAGCTTAAGAGACGTTTCTTCAAGAACAGAAAATCCGGCAAGAGCGCCGAGAATCGTGTAAAGCCCCTGGGCCATCCCAAGCATGAGCTTTCTGACGGCCACACTTGCAACCCCGGCAGGTACTGCAATTCCCATAAATCTGCCACAAAGATAGGGGCGGAGTGGTTCTCCAACAGCGACCCCCGCAGGCAGAGTCATGGAAACGGTTTCAGCAATCATCTGAATTTTCAATATCCTGAAAAAAGGGATGACTGCAACACTTTTGGGAAACACCATTATCCATGCGTATGTCTCAAGCAAATGGAGCGCCAAAAAAGGGAGAAGAATATATGCAGAAGAAACGCCTATTGATGAAATCAGTTCATAGGATCGACGAAGATCAAGCTGGCTGAAAAGGTAAACAATCAGAATAATGCCAAAAGCAAGACCGACGTAACCAGTCCATGGAAAACTGGATTTTTTTGTGATCTGCATGAAAAATCGGTAAAATGCTAAAAAAGGTACAAAAAGAGACCGGAAGCACGACTAAAACAAGAATACAATAGTATCTCCTTAAGGAGTGGTGGTTTATGGCGGTAACCGCAACCAGAGCCAAAAGGTCATACTCCGCAAGATAGTTCTTAATTCTATCATTTAAAAAAGAGTAAACAGAGGGCTAATCTTGATATATTTGGGAAGTTGTCGCATCTGAATTCTCACAGCATCATTACCTGAATGAAACAAATGGAGTTTCGTCATGAACAAAATATTCTTGATTCTTGTTGCTTTAGCTGGAACCGGTTTTACAAGTCAATCTGCCGAGGCTGAAGGGAAGTACGTCAGTGCTTGTGCGGGTGTCTCATGGATGCCTGAGATGCATGTCAACAACACGAACTCCTCTTATGATTATATGGACCACTACAGTATGAAGCCGAATACTGCTCTCTCGGGTGCTATCGGCTATGATTATGGAAGCTTCAGAGTTGAAGGAGAACTTGGTTATTTCCGCAACAATTTCAAATCTGTAGTGTTTACAGGCACTGATGAGAATGGAGCACCTTTTTCCGATCTCTCCTACGCATGCAAAGGTAATGTTTCGGTCGTCACGTTGATGGCTCATGGATATTATGATCTCAATCTTGGCGGGAACATTACCATCTATACTACCGCTGGAGTTGGAGGTGCTCAAGTATCATTCAACAATGTCGCAACAACTTCTGAGAATTACGGTAACAACATAAATACTTTTGCACTTGCATGCCAGATTGGTGCGGGCGTAACTACATCAATTACCGAAAAGATCACTCTTGATATTCGTTATCGCTACTTTACGACATCAGATATGACCGTTAACTGGGACTACAAAGGAAAGGATTACAATAATAACACTTCGTTCGGGGGGCAGAGTATTTTACTTGGTACAAGCATAGCACTGTAGATGAAATGCATTGCAAGGCGCAGAGGATGAGCTCTGTGATGTTTTAACGATTGGCAGAAAAGCCGGATGCTTCTCTTTAATAACATTTGGAGTGCCAACAGCTGCTGTGTAGAAAACTACAAGAGTCGTTGGCACTTTTCCGGAATTATAGCCGTTGTGAAGAGTATTCATCACATCATGGATGATCTCGGAATAATTTGAGCAACATTCACAAGCTTTACTCCTGTCACCGGGATGATTACCAATCATTCATGATACTCTTCAGGAGAAAAGCTATAATGAAAATTTTTCCTCCTTATCACTCTGCAATCTAACCAAATAAATAGTGTTTCATGAGTACAGGGCTGAAAAAGGCACATTCCGTTTTATACTGTTATGTTCTTATATTGTAACGGATGCGGAACTGCACAGATAAAGGCTTCAGAGGGGTCAATGTTCATTCTTTATGGGAAAATCCAGAGTTCCCTGTACCTTAACATCTCTTTATGATGGGACTTATAAATCCTGATTTTCAGACTCTTCCCGAACTCTTTGCCTCGGTCTTTTCCCGATACAGGGGTGAAGGTGAAAAATTCCCTTTTGCCAGAAAAATAAACGGAATATATGAGCCGATTGGATACAGTATGTTTGAAAAGGATATTCAAACGTTTGCTGCATTTCTTAAGCACTCCGGCGTAACCTTCCAGGAGAGGGTAGCAATCCTTTCTGAAAACAGACCGGGATGGTATCTGGCGGATATGGCTATCCTGAACCTCGGAGCAATCAATGTTCCACTCTATCCCTCCCTCCCTTCAAGCCAGATTGAATATATTCTCAACAACTGCAGCACAAGGGCTATAATTGTCTCAAACATGTTGCAGCTTGGTAAAATTCTGGCAATTCGTCAGAATTTGCCAAAACTTACTCTTCTTGTGGTCATGAACCGGCTGGAAGAAAAGATTGAAGGTGTCATTGACCTGAACCAGGCAAAGGCGGAAGGGGAAAAAATTCTTGCTGAAAAACCAGACTTCCTTGAGGGTACCTCTGTTGTCGCTGATGATGTTGCAACTATCATATACACATCAGGAACAACTGGAGTGCCGAAAGGAGTGATGCTTACCCATCGCAACATCTGTGAAAATGTCAAATCATGTTCTACAATCATCAGGCTTGATGATTCTGACCGGGGACTCTCTTTTCTCCCACTTTCACACGCTTATGAACGAACCGGTGGATATTACCTGCTTTTCTCCTGTGGGGCAAGTATTTATCTTGCCGAAAGTGTAGAAACAATCACTCTGAACATGAAGGAGGCTCGTCCTACCATAATATTTACAGTTCCAAGGCTCTTTGACCGAATCAAGGCTGGTATTCTCAAGCAGATCGCTGCCCAAAGCAAGATAAAGCAAAAAATGTTTTACTGGGCTCTTTCAACAGGGCGCAAGTATCACATCGCCAGTGAGACTACAGGCAAAGTCTCCTCATTTCTCTCGTTTCAGCACAGTTTGGCGGAAAAACTGGTCTATGCAAAAATAAAAGGCAAATTTGGCGGACAATTACGATTTTTCGTCTCGGGAGGAGCGGCTTTACCCAAAAAAATAGGGGAATTTTTTCAGGCTTTCGATATCAGCATTCTTGAAGGTTTCGGACTGACAGAAACAGGACCAGTCACTCACGTAAACCGACCTGAAAAGATCAAATACGGAACCGTTGGCAGAGCCGTCGACAAGGTTAGTGTCATGATTGCCCCGGACGGTGAGATACTGCTCAAAGGACCGAATATCATGAAGGGATATTGGGGTGATGTGGAGGGCACACTGGATGTTCTACGGGAGGGCTGGTTCCATTCCGGAGATATAGGAGAAATTGATCAAGACGGTTACCTGAAAATCACTGACCGCAAAAAACATATCATCGTCACCTCTGGAGGAAAAAATATTGCTCCAATGCCTGTTGAAAATCTCATCAGTGACAGTCCATTCGTTGACCAGGTCATAGTTATGGGTGAAAAGCGCCCTTTTCTCATAGCTCTTATCGTACCTGAATTCTTGACACTCAAAGAGTTTGCTGCAAAAGAAGGCATCAAGGCCTCAACAAATAAAGAGTTAATCGAGAATAAAAATATCACTCAAATTTTTGAAAAGTTACTTCGCACCATTTCAAAAGAACTTGCAACCCATGAAAAGGTACGGAAGTTTCTGTTGGTTGAAACCCCGTTCACTATCGAAAACAACCTCATGACACCAACCCTGAAGTTGAAACGAAAAGAAATTTCAGTAAAGTTCGCCAGTGAGATCGACAAGCTTTATAGCACTCTCAACATGGTCTACAATACGGAATAAACCCTTTTCCCCCGATATCAGGCAAAAGGAGCTTTACCCTTTATTTTAAAAAAAGTTGTAGGAAAAGAGGTGGCGCTCTCATGACGTTCTATCAGACCATCTCTGATAAGTCCTGTAATGATTTCGGGCAGATCCCAGGGACACTCGGCATACCTCTCTTCGATCTCTTCCATAAACATCATCTCTGACTGGATGAGTTCTTTGATGAGACGACCGCGATACCACCGTTTTGATCCTTCAAATTTCGACTGTTGGCTGAGTGAGCGGATTCCTGTTTTTTTACTTGTAAGCTCAAGCGCGCCATAATCCATCAGGGCATTATGCCACTCACGGCTTTTGCCCGAGGGCAGAATTGCCTCAGCCATCTCTTGTAGTCGATGTGCCGAACAATTGTCCGGAAGGGCAAATTCGTGAATTAGAATTCGACGGATATTGGTATCAACCGCTGCAAGATCCATGTTATCAGCAAAGACAGGTATTGAACGGCTGGTATATTCCCCTATACCAGGCAGTTTCTTCAACAGTTCTGGATGAGACGGGATAATGCCCTGATAACGCTCCATGACAAGAGTGGCACATTGATGCAAACGAACTGCCCTTGAATTATACCCCAACCCACTCCAGAGTACCAGAACCTCTTGCAGCGAAGCCTTGGAGAGGTGAGAAATATCGGGGAAATGGTGCAACCAGGCTTCAAATTTTGGAACCACCCTCTCTGCCTGTGTCTGTTGAAGCATGACCTCACTGATCATGACTGCATATCTGTCAGTAGTCTCTCTCCATGGAAAATACCTTCGATTAAGCCTATAAAAATCAAAGATTTTTCCACGGAAAAGTTCAAAATCATGAGTGAGTGTCATCTTCTCCAGAAAATCCCGGCATGCAATAATAATTCTGCAAGAGGGCAAGCCAACCTGGCAAAGCAAGATCAGATTGCCCTGGCATTTTTCAGAGCTTCTCTACAATCTTGCGTTCCTTAACCTTCAATGCTGCTTTACCTGTACGTTTACGCAAATAGAAGAGTTTTGCACGTCTGGCCTTTCCATGCTTCACTACTGTGACACTCTCAATGTTTGGTGAGTTAACAGGGATAATTCTCTCAACCCCAACACCATGCGAAATTTTACGAACCGTAATGGTCTTATTTCCACCAGCTCCCCTGTCGCTGATAACAACACCTTCAAAAGCCTGAAGCCTCTCTTTTTCACCCTCAATAACCTTTAATTGTATCTTGACGGTATCACCTGGCCTGATTTCCGGAAAATCGGTAACCGCCTGGGTGGCTTCTACTAACTTGATTAACTGATCCATGACAACAACCTCTTTACGTTATGTTTTCTTAATACTTTCTATTTCAACTTGATCAATCATACTCGGCCTGCGTTCTTTTGTTCGTTCAACAGCATTGTGATGTCGCCACTGCTCAATCTTCTGATGATGACCAGTTAAAAGAACTTCAGGAACTCTCATGCCTCTAAACTCGGCTGGACGAGTATAATAGACTGAATCGAGCAACCCTGTCTGAAAAGAGTCGGTCAACGCCGATTCGCTGTCTCCAAGCACCCCCGGGATAACCCTGACCAGTGCATCCATAAGAAGCAACGCCGGAATCTCTCCTCCTGAAACAACAAAATTTCCTATTGAAATCTCCATAGTGACCAAAGTCTGCCTGATTCGTTCATCAACAGCCTTATAATGACCACAGAGAATAATAAGATTTTTCATCCTTGAGAGTCGGTTCGCCATGGACTGCTCAAACATACCCCCATCAGGCGAAAGAAAAATCACAGCATCATACTCCCTTTCAGCTTTCAACAGTTCAATGCAAGAAAAGAGAGGCTCAGGCCTGAGTACCATTCCTGCACCGCCTCCATAGGGCGAATCATCAACCTGCTTATACCTCCCAAGCCCATAATCATGCAAATTATGAACATGAATCTCAGCAAGCTGTTTCCTGCGTGCAATACCAAGCAATCCTGTCTCAAGCGGCGAATCAAAAAAACCGGGAATAACAGAGATAAGATCAATCCTTATTGCTTCCATGCGTCAAAGATGCCTCAACGGGCATGAGTGATAAAGAGATTTACAAAAACTCATCATATCTTGGAATAACAATAAACCTCTCCTCAAGATTGAACTCTTCAACAAATTCTTCTATCGCAGGCATAAGAGCCCTCTTTACCCCCACCAATACCTCATAGACTTCATGAGCAGGCATTCTGATAACATTTGTCACAAGACCTACCTGGCAGCGATCACGATCAAGAATCTTCATCCCAATTATTTCATGAAGATAGGCCCTGTTCTTTGGCTGTGGCATAAGTTGGCACGCATCAACAAACAAGCCCCAACCAATGAGTAGCTCAGCTTTTTCAACGGAGTCGACACCATCAAACATAAGCCAGGCAAATCCAGCAGAGAGAACTGCTTTTTTAACCGATAACTTCTCAACAACATCAACCGCACGCCCAGCAAAATATTCTTTGCGGTAAAGGAAGCTTTCAGGGAAATCAGTTACAATCTCAACCTTGACCTCTCCCCGCAATCCTCTGGGCTTAAGAATCACTCCTGTCTGAAAAAGCTCCACCCTGACCTTCAATCAATAAAAATGATCACGCCTCTCCAACGGTAGCTGCTTTCGCCTCTGCCTCTTTTTTGGCACTGCGACGACGCGATTTCACCAGCAACCCTTTCTTGCGCTTAGCAAGTTGACGCTCCTGCCACTTCTCCATTTCATCCGAAATTTCAGCATCGCTACGCCCCATACTCTTGAGCCTCAGCTCATAAAGTAATCCCGTCGTACGAATAAGACTGTTGACTGTAGCCGTCGGCTGAGCGCCAGTCTGCATCCAGTAAGCGATACGATCTTTTTTGATAGTGACGGAATGGGGCTTGAGGGTTGGCTGATAATGGCCAACAACCTCAAGAAATTTGCCGTCACGCGGTGAGCGGGCATCCGCCACAACTATCTGGTACACCGGCAGTTTTTTTCTTCCTGCTCTTTTCAGTCTGATCTTTACCAAGGCTAAAATATTTTATGAGTTAATGTTTACTGGTAACAGCTTGTATAATCTATCTTTTTAAAAATTTCTCGAGAGCCAGATTCTGGGAGGTGATCTTTCTGCCCGACTGTGAAAGCTTTGAAACAGAACGCATCATCTTCTTCATCTCACCAAACTGCTTGAGGAGAAGATTTACCTCCTGAACTTTGGTCCCACTCCCCAGCGCAATCCTCTGTCGGCGGCTTCCATTAATAATATCAGGATTAGTTTTTTCCTCTTTTGTCATAGAGTTAATCATCGCCTCTATGGGCTTAAAATCAAGATTTTCAAGATCCTGTTTTGGGACCATCTTATTGAGACCAGGAACCATTTCAATAAGCCCTTGAATAGAACCCATCTTTTTGAGCTGCTGCAACTGGTCGAAAAAGTCATTGAGATCAAACTCATTTTTCATCAACTTTTTCTGCATCTCGACGGCTTTTTCAAGATCCAGATTTTCCTGTGCTTTTTCAACAAAGCTTATAATATCACCCATACCCAGAATCCTCTGGGCCATACGGTCAGGGTAAAAGATATCGAGGTCATCAACCTTTTCGCCAATGCTGATAAACTTGATTGGTTTCTCGACAACCTGGCGAATAGAGAGTGCCGCACCGCCTCTTGAGTCTCCATCAAGCTTGGTAAGGACAACACCGTCAAAATCAAGCTGATCATTGAATGCCTTTGCAGTATTAACGGCCTCCTGACCCATCATTGAGTCAACAACAAAAAGAAGCTCGTCTGGCTTGAGAGCATTTTTCAGCGCTTCAGCCTCTGCCATCATCTTCTGATCAATCTGCAACCGCCCTGCAGTATCAATAATCACGACATCTCTGGCCGCTGCACGTGCAGCATCCAAACCTTGCAGGGCAGCTTTCATGGCATCCTGCTCTTCAATGGCAAACACAGGAACATTCACCTGGGCACCAAGTGCCTTAAGCTGATCAATTGCCGCCGGACGATAGACATCCGCGGCAACAAGCATCGGGTTCTTCCCACTTTTTTTCAGGCGCAATGCAAGTTTCGCGCAAAAAGTGGTCTTACCTGAACCCTGCAGACCCGCAACCATAATAATTGCAGGAAGATTCTTTGGCGAAAGATTCAGAGGCTTCTGCTCTCCACCCATCAGATCCGTCAGTTCGTCATAAACAATTTTGACTATCATCTGCGCAGGCGAGACACTTTTTATAACCTCCTCTCCAAGGGACTTCTCCCTGATATCTTCTATTAATTTCTTTGCTACCTTATAGTTAACATCAGCGCCAAGCAGTGCTCTCTTGATATCGCGCATGGCGAGACCAATATTGATCTCATTGATCGTCGCTTGGCCTGCCAGTTTTTTAAAGGTAAGCTCTAACTTGTCGCTTAAACTATCAAACATTGTTTCCCGCTATTATTCATATAAAGCTTAAAAATGCTTAGCTTTAATTATAACAAAAAATAGCAAAAAATAAAATGATAGAATCATATCTTGAGTATCGAAAAGGATTTTGCTGCTATATTTGCCATTTATGGGCGATCAAACGCTAAATGTAAACAGGATATTATGAGAACAGACTCCATCGAAAGTATTCTGAACTCTTTTCGCAGCAAGCGAATTGCTGTCATCGGTGATATCATGCTCGACAAGTATATTTTTGGCCATGTTTCACGCATTTCACCAGAATACCCTGTTCCTGTTGTTGACGTTACTCATGAAGATCACCGATTGGGGGGGGCGGCTAATGTTGCACTGAACACCCTCTCTCTCGGAGCTGAAACACTGTTGATCGGAGTTACCGGAGATGACATCAACCGAAAGATACTACTTGAACTGTTGCGCGGTCGTGGACTGATAACCGAAGGAATAATCTGCGATACATCGAGACCAACCACATCCAAAACCAGAATTCTGTCACAAAACCACCACATCACCCGAGTAGATGTAGAGAGCAGAAAAGAGATTGACAAGAGGATAGAAGAGGAGATTATTGGCTCTTTTGAGAACATCATTGGCTCAATTGATGCCGTTGTTCTTGAAGATTACAATAAGGGACTGCTGAGCACCACACTTATAAAGCGCATTATAGCCTCAGCAAAAACAAAAGGGGTGCCAGTCCTTGTTGATCCGAAACATCTGAACTTTTTCACCTACAAAGAGTCCACACTTTTCAAGCCAAATCTTTCTGAAATGGCAACATCCCTCGGCATGGTCCTGCAAAATAACAACGAAGCGGTAGAAGAGGGATGCCGCCAGCTTCAAGAAAAAATTCAGGCCGAAACCATCATCGTCACAAGGAGTGATAAAGGAATGACCATTTTTGATGGCACCTTTACCCACATTCCGGCAACTTCACTGGAAGTCGCCGATGTATCCGGGGCCGGGGACACTGTTATCGGAGTTCTTGCGCTCGGTTTGGCCGCAGGTACCGACATTGTGACCAATGCAATCATTGCCAACCTTGCTGCTGCGACAGTCTGTCAGGAAGTTGGTGCCGTTCCGGTAAGACCGGAAAAACTCCTCAAGGCGTGTCTGGAGCATCTTCAATAATCGAGACAAACTGCTCCAGCGCTACAGGCCATGGGGGGGTATATGACTTATCCTGCAGAAGATTCCGTAACGTGTTCAGAGTATAGAACGGTACATCAAACATTCCAGCGTTGCTGGCTGCAGCGGGGACATCCTTGCCTGGATCGAGATGCATGACAAATGTCACCAAAACCACACCATGCCCATTGGGGGTAAAAACCCATCCTCCCGTAGCATGAAGTACTCTGTGATATTGAGGATTGAGTGGCAGATACTCAGGCTCCTCTTTCATCACAATAGCGAGCCCATTTTCACCTGACGCAACAAGTCGAGTACGCATAATCACCTCCCTCTCCTGCATTGGCCATGGCAAAGAGATAACCTGTCGAACGACGTACTCGGTAGCATCCACCTCCTCTAAAACTTCCATTACCGCAAGATTCCGAACCCAGCGGGTGTAATTTGCCATATCATTAAAAAGGCTAAGCAATTTTTTTAATGAGACCACCAATTCAACCTCTCCCTTGAAGCCATAGATATCAGAACCACTCACCAGAGAAGAAAAAACCTTGATCCCTTTATGCTCGACACGAAACTCCCAGTTTCCATCAAGAATAGACGAAACATCCATACTCTCTTTTTTTCAATTGTTAATTGAGCAACAGACATACAAGAAAACAATCACTATCCAATAAATTTTTCATAATGCTGAATCACATCGTCAGCCGAGTGTTTAAATGGTGCATCAACAGGTATCCTGTACTTCTCCTTTTTCACCATGTCACGCAAATTCACAAGAGTATGATAAGGGGTATCAATAACCGCAATATTGGCAAGCCAAGAAGGAATCTCTCCGCCCGGTTCTATATGAAGACGAAATACCACCCTGCACTGATTCTCCGAAAGCGGAATAATGTTCCAGGCACCCTCTAATTCAGGCACCCGAACATATTTATCATGTTTTGGGAGGAAGTTGGAGAGACACTCCAGCTTAATAAAAATCTCTGAGGTTTCAGGATCCATATACCCCTGTGATCTGGTAATTATTTCGCGATCAGAAACGGGCCATGGAGCACTGACTAACTGATAGACAACTCGCCCCTCATCCTCACTCAACTCCTGCAGCACACGCATCTCCCGGGTTTTCCATACCCATTCAGTGGCCACATCAACATCATACAAAAGACTCAAAACTGCATGCTGAGGCGAATCTATAGTTGCAACAGCTACAAACGAAAGAAAATCAGAACTTGGAACCGGACAGGTAAAGATTTTAAGCCAGTCATTATTGAAACGCAAAGTACAAGATGCGTTGTGAATCTTTTGAAGAAGCGACATGGTGATAAAAATGTTTTAAGAGTTAAGCAGACAGACCGATGAACAACAAAAAATTTTCGTCAATGCTTTATTAACGAACTACGGGTACCGATGTAGCAATCCTGATGACCGGATCGTCCCGTCTTACCATAGTAACAATCTGCCCTTCCTCACCAAAGAGCTGATGAGCTAGCTTCACTTTTACAGCCGATACGATATACTTTCTCTCACGGAGAAAGTTTGATCGATCAAAATGGCAATTTTTTGCCTTGCAGCTTTTCATGAGAAGAGTTTCTAAATCACTCTCTTCTGTATAACCACTGATAAATCGCTCAAGAGAATCCCGATACCTCTGTACCAGACTATGAGGATTGTCAAGAAGCTTTCGAACCATACCATCAATCGAACCAGAGCGGAAAAGCTCCTGATAGAACTCTGAGTACTTGACGCCAGTAACCCAATAGTCAGGAATAACACCGCCTGCATCTTTAAGTGCTGCAAGTCGGGCATACCTTCTGTCATTGCTTTTTAAAGATTTGAGCAACGAAGGCAAAGATGAGGTGTTGTACACAGAAACCCCGCTCTCCCTCAGGAACAACAAACTATCAGAATCGGCAAAGAGTTTCTCAGGAAGAATATTTGTCATTGCCTCTTTGTAGTAATGCTCTCTTCCTGCCACCCCTTTTCTGTAAACCCGCTGTATCTGTCGTCCTGACGGAGTATAGTAGCGGGAAACGGTAAGGCGAATCGCAGAACCATCCGGAAATGGAAGCTGGCGCTGCACAAGCCCCTTGCCAAAAGAGAGTTCACCGACCACCACTGCTCTCTTGTTATCCTGCAAGGCACCCGCAAGAATTTCAGATGCTGAGGCACTACCTTTGTCCATAAGCACAACCACCTCACCCCGCTCAAAACCATCACCTGACTTCGCAACATAACGACCATTCTCATCACCACCTCTGCGGCTTTTCGTATACACTATCAACTCCCCTTGCTTCAAAAACTCGTCGGCAACCTCTACGGCCTGCTCAAGAAACCCTCCAGGGTTTCCCCGAAGGTCAATCACGAGACGAACCATACCCTGTTTTTTAAGCATATCAAGTGCCCGACGAAACTCATCAGCAGTTGTGGCAATGAAACGACCCAAACGGATATAGCCTGAGTGATGATCAAGCATAAACGCAGCTTCAATACTTGAAGTAGATATTTTTCCCCTGGTAACCATCACATCAAAAAGCTTTCCACTCAACGGGCGTAAAATTTTTAGCCGAACCTTTGATCCTTGCTTACCCCTTAATTTCTTGAGTACCTCCTGCTGAGTAATTCCAACTGCGGAAGTAGAGTCAATAGCAAGAATGCGATCACCGGACGAGAGTCCAGCCGCAGCGCTTGGGCCGCCGGAAAGAGGAGTAACAACCAGAAGTGTATCGCTGACCACTTCAAACTCTATACCAATACCGTCAAAATTTCCATCAAACTCAGCTTGTGCATAAGTGACTTTTTCGGGATCAAGGTAAATGGTATGCGGATCCAGATATTCGGCCATTCCCCTTATTCCGGCACCCATGAGGCTGTCGCCATCAACATCATCCACGTAAAGATTTTTCATCAGGCGATAAGCCTCAAGAATTTTTTTCTGCTCATCAAACTTGGCATCCCTGTTTCGATCAAGACGAGTGCCAAGAAAAACACCGAAAACCAGCACAACAAGCATCATGACGATGGTCACAATTCGGGACATGGGGAGAAGGTTAGTTACCAATACAGAGCTCAAGTGATTTTGTCGCGGAAGGAGAGTTTACCTATCGCAGATCAAAATCACAAAAAAACATTACCACGGCAACTCTGAGTACTATTCGGCAGATCACAATAAAAATAAATAACCGACATTAAATATTATGTTTAAAAAAAATATACACATATACAATTCCTTATTAAGGATAATAAATAATAAAACTAATGTGATATAATTATTAAAAATAGAGACTTATAAATATTAATAATACGCACAATATATACCAACACCACCTCTTCTATAATTAATAAAAATAAAGACGTAAGTAACACAACTAAAGGATTATTACATATATCTATATATTATTTTTATACATAAAAATAAAACAAATAATCCAATAAAAGTAACGCAATAATAAATATACGATATAATTAAAAAATAAAAAATACTGGTAATAATAAAATTAATACAGCATAATATTAATATGTATCCATAATAATATTATAGGCTTTATAAATAAATATTATGAGATAATAAAGCAATTAATATCATTAATAAATTATTACCTAAAAATTCTTAATCTATTTAATTACA
>CAJEXW010000017.1 GCA_903994525.1 uncultured Chlorobiaceae bacterium | reverse complement strand
TTGGCCTTAAAGTCACTGCTGAAGATTTTTCGTGTCTTTTTTGTCATTACCTGCTCCTTTTGGGGCAAGTTAACAACTTAAACCACTGTCTAAAAACCGGGGTCCACTATAGCCAATTTTCAGTCGCAACTGGCCCGCGAACGGGAGACCATAAAGGAGCGCATTACCCGCCTCAATGAATCGCTCACGCAGATCGACTTCAATGCGGGCCGATACATCACCCTCGAAGCACAGATGAACCTCGATGCCGACATCCGTGACTTTCAGTCGGAGCTGCGTGCCTGCACCGAAGGCTCGCTGACCGGCTCGGACGATGCGCAATATTCCGAAGCCAAATTCCTCCAGGTGCGGCGCATCATCGACCGCTTCCAGGGCCGTGAAGCGTATGCCGACCTTGACCGGCGCTGGACAGCCAAAGTGACCGACGTGCGCAACTGGTTCGTCTTTGCCGCCAGCGAGCGGTGGCGCGAAGATGACAGCGAACATGAACATTACGCCGATTCAGGAGGCAAATCGGGAGGGCAGAAGGAGAAGCTCGCCTACACCGTCCTTGCCGCCAGCCTTGCCTATCAGTTCGGTTTGGAATGGGGTGCCGTGCGCTCCCGCTCCTTCCGCTTTGTGGTTATTGACGAGGCTTTCGGACGCAGCTCGGATGAATCAGCGCAGTACGGTCTGCAACTTTTCGCCCAGCTCAACCTGCAACTGCTGATTGTTACACCATTGCAGAAAATCCACATCATCGAACCCTTCGTCTCCAGCGTAGGCTTTGTGCATAACGCAGAGGGGCGATGCTCGGTGTTGCGCAACCTCACCATCGAAGAGTATCGCGCTGAAAAAGAGAAGGCGCTGGAATGAGCTGGACAGTCACCTACGGCTGGAGCAGGAGAGGATTGGGTTTGAGTGGCTGGTTGGGGCGTTAGGGAGAGTTTGATAATCTTGCAGAAAAAAGGATCTTTCTGTAAGCACCACAATTGGTGCAGTCATAAACCGTAACCAGTGGACACTTTCGGAAATCGAATAAAGAAAAAAAGAAAGCATCCATTGGGCAAAGAGAGTGTATGTCCCTATCTTAACAAATGAAAAAAGAGAATACATCACACAACCGACTCTCTATCATGGTCTCTTCGACCGTGTATGGAATTGAGGAGTTACTTGAGCAGATTTATGCAATGCTCAGTGGATTTGGATATGAAGTTTGGTGTTCACATAAAGGCACTGTCACGGTATATCCTCATCAGACTGCGCTGGATAGTTGCTTGGCTGCGGTCGAGCGTTGTGATCTCTTTCTCTGTATCGTTACGCCCCAATATGGCAGCGGAGTATTGCCAGACGGGCTTGGCTTTACGCATCAGGAATTACTGAAGGCTATCGAACTGCGCAAACCACGCTGGATTCTTGCACATCATCACATTCCCTTCGCCCGCTCATTATTTATGAAGCTTGGTTGCAATAATACCAGGGAGCGCGATGAGATGTTCGCTAAACTCGGATTAGACACCAAAGAGGAAAAGAAAAAACTCAAGCTGCGAGAGCAGACAATTATTGATGATTTCAGGGTAATCGACATGTATGATGCCGCGATTCGACGCGATCTCAAAACTTATCAGGATCGTACCGGCAACTGGGTACAAAAATTCTCTTCGAATGATGATGCAAAGCTTTTTGCCACTGCACAATTCGGACGATACAGAGAGGTGGAGGATTTCATCCAGAATCATTTCAGCAATCCCGATGCAATCCGCCGGGAAGTAGAAAGGAGAGAGGGTAAATGAATGTGAGAAACCTGACAGAAGAACTCTTGGGAAAAGGCAAATCCGATCGCATTGAGTTTATTGCATCATCCTGGGCAGAAGAGTCAATTGGGCGTGCCGTGTGTGCACTGCTCAACACCAAAGGCGGCAGTGTACTGATCGGTGTCGATGATCATGGACTGGTACTCGGTGAACCAGGCGAAGAAGAGGCTGACGCGCTCCGTCACTTCCTGCATGGACACGTCACTCCTCAGGTATTATTCACGGTTACCTTGGATGATGTTCAGGGAGGCCGGGTCATTTCTGTGGATGTACCGGAAGGCTCTGATCGTCCCTATGTTTTCGACGGAGCGGTTTACATCAAGAAAGGGACAGATATCCGGGCGGCTGACGCTGCGACAATGCGTGAGATGGTGGTTCGGCAATCCCGCGAAACCGAGCGCTGGGAACGTCGCGCTGCTGTCGGACTTGCCATTGACGATCTCGATCGTAAGCTGCTGAATGAAACGGTACGCAGGGCGCAGGATCGCCGAGGATATCGGTTTGAAGAGGCTCACAACCCTGATACCGTCCTTGCAGACTTGGCGTTGGCCCGATTCGGTCAATTGACCAATGCTGCAGATGTGTTGTTTGGAAAGCGTGTGGCGCTGCGCCATCCGCAAACACGACTGCGGGCGGTTCGCTATGAGACGGATCGCGGAGATAATTTCATTGATGAACAGGTGTTTGAGGGGCCAGCATTCTATCTTCTGGAAGAAGCGATGACCTTTCTCAAACGGCATGTCGCGATTGCTGCCGAATTCAAACCGGGACAACTGGCACGAGAATCTCGCCCACACTATCCATTCAACTCATTGCGCGAAGGGTTGGTCAACGCTTTGGTCCATCGCGACTATGCTGCATTCTCCGGAGGAATTTCAGTCAGTATTTACCCCGGACATATTGAAATCTGGAATTCAGGACATCTTTCAATGGGGCTGACTCCGGAAAAACTCCGGGCGGCTACACATGAATCCATTCTTATCAACCCTGATATAAGCCATGTCTTCTATCTCCACGAGTTGATGGAGCGGGTCGGACGCGGTACGTTCAAAATTGTCCAGGAATGCCGCGAGATGAAGATGCACCCTCCAGTGTGGCAAAGCAAAGCATCTGGCGTTCATCTGACATTTTTCGGGGCCGGGCTAAAACAAATTTCTGTAAAACTCAACAAACGACAACGAGCGCTGCTTGATGGGCTGGGCACCAATGAATCAATCCGCCTGGATGAGTACGTTGAGCAAGCTGGCAGCGGCATCAGTGACCGACAAGCCCGTCGGGATCTTCGAAATTTAGTAGATGCCGGATTACTCGATCCGATTGGAGCTGGCCCTGCAACGTGTTATCGTAGAACCGAGGTGGAAATCTGATCCGGACATTATCAGGACATATTCAGGCGCAGATTATCTGCTGATCACAACTTGTACCATTATGAATAACAGTATGCAAAAATGATAGTTACAAAGCAGTAGAAATAGTATGGGCGGTTGCGGCATTTGCTTATCCGGCCATAATCCGGCCATAAATCAAGAGCGGATTCTATCAAGTCAGTAAGGCCGTTAGCGAGAATCTGCTTAGCATTGGTCATCGACAAATGTGTGATCAATGATCGACCTTTATCAACTGAAAGTCCTTCCTGGCGAAACTGTGAATCCCCACAGGAAGGCGTTCATAGCAAGTCCAGAAGCTGGAAGCCGTTTTGTGTATCAAAGGTCTTTCGTCAATCCTGCTTCGTGCTCTGCAAGCACCGCATTGATAAGGAAATCAAGCTTTCCTGCATTGGAGTCGTCTTCCAGTTGTTTATCCCAACGCGCTTGCTCGAATTCGATAAACCATTCACGGAGTTTTGAAATCGAAGAGTTGAACCATCTCCCGAAACAGGTGCACTCACGCGACTGACCGCTGAAGAGAGTGCACTGTACGATCAGTTGCGGCGGAACGAGCTGGGTAGTCATTTACGGCTGGAGCAGGAGAGGATTGGGTTTGAGTGGGTGGTTGGGGCGCTGGGAGCTTTGGGAAGGGTTTGACGTGTATTTAACGCCCGATTTATCCACCATGAATGACATCCACCTTCTCTGGAAAATTCACAACCTTGTAATCGCAGATATTTGATAAATTCTTGTCGCTTCATACACAAACAAGTTCCTCTTGATAATTTTTCCCAGCGAAGCCAATAGCATCTTCCCTGTTCAATTCAAGACGTTCTTCCAAGGTAATTTTAAGGTTTATTAACAGTTCTTCTTTCGAGTATTCCTGGCAATTAACTCCAGGCACTTCTTCTATCCAGCCTATCCAGCAGTCATTATCTTGTTTTATTATGGCCGTATAGTTGTTTTGGTACATAGCTTCCTCCAAGGAGGATATGAAGTTTAATGTAACATTCAGAATTGCTCAAACGCAGTAAATATACCTTCTCGAACAACGAAATATGATCTGGTGCGTTGATTTCAGCAGTCCGCAGAGCCAGATCAGCGGATGAGCCTCCATTCCAACACAGAAACAGAGTCTGGATTGTTCGTACTTCGCTATACATCAACCATGAACAGCACTTCTTGTCAAAATAACTTGACTTTGCGGTATAACAAACAATCTCAGGCGATCAAAACACATCTGCCCAAAACAGAAAACAATGACAAGAATGTATTTGGCGATTCAAGAAGGCAAATCAGATAGTGAGTATCAACCAAGATCGTCATGAGTTTAAAAATTCCTCGTCCGACATTTTCCAATTGTCCCGAAACTCAACGTTCACTTTCCCGACCAAAGAACCGAGTTTTCTCTCTTTGATTCTTTTGTACTCAGCGATTGGAACAATGATAGCGATCGGCGATCGGCTGTCGCATGGAACCAAACGAAATACCGATTTCATTTCCCGATTCGACTTCCCTCAGGAGTGCTGAGAGATTTGAGCGAACTTCGGCGACAGGGACTGTTTTCATATTTCTGCCGTTATCCTTTTCGTACAGGTTGAACGCATTTTGTCCTCAAGCGGATTTCGCCATCTTTTCAGTCCGCTGATCCAGGGTGCACAGGACTTCTTGAATGGCTTCAACTTCGAGTTCATCAAAATAGACCTCACCACACCGGGCGCATACCCATGCAGGAATTCTGTCTAACGTGATGTGATAGCCTTTCCTGTCGGTATGAAAGGGGGCGATCCCCCGTTCCATATTCCCGCGACAATACATGCAGTTCATCGTCTCCTCCTTCGTTTGTAATCGTACTCCCACTCATTCAACGGAGGCTCCAGAAAAAATCAAGCCAGAAACGCCTGTAACTTATTATTGGAAAATTAGTTATAGAATTAGCGTAATCTTAATTATTGTGACTACTTTGGGATATTTTTGCCGAAATAATAGCAGAGTTTGTGACGCAGACCAAGATTTAGATCAAATCAAGACTCAAGTATAGGTAATTAATTTACGATACGCAAATTTATTAGTGACTACGTTTTTAGGCAATTTTTCTCGTAACAAACTTTATAATATAGCTTTATCGGTTTTTTGCTCTGGAACTTCCGATTCAAGGTAAGGAATAGACGCAGTGATGACAGCCAGATAATCCTCCTTTGGTGAGCAAACTACATGAATTGGAGTATCATCAAGCATATAACCCGGAAGGAGGCAACTCTGTCCACGAACATCTTCAGGGTAATCCTCGACCAATTCCCCTCGTTCTACCACATTTCTGACCTCCGCAACCAAAATCATCCTGTTTGGTCGCGACATTTGCCGGACAGCATGTGGAAGATAGATGATCCTTTTTGCAGCACTCTTCTGAACAGAACTTATGATATCTGAATGATCCTTTCAATCTGTATCTCAGTGGCGCGGGCGGTGCACCAATAAGAACGCCCCTCTCTGTGATACCCTTTCATAGAAGCGACTGCAGAAACTTTCCAAAAGCACTCTCGATATATTACATCAACTTTTTGAAGTATAGCACAACAATTTTAGCCCTTCAAAACACAGCAACCCGAAACAAACAGCAACAGCCTTCCGATTTACTCCTGTTCGAATCGGCAAAGGCTATCGTGCAGTTGGTAAACGTGATGAAAATGGAGTCGTCTGGTTTTGGATTGGCTCATAAGCGAATTACGACAAATGTTTATCTCAACGGTAACAAGCTGGCAACCTCCCATCGCGCCCCAATGGTGTCCGCTGACAAATCAGCACCACACTCCCACTCAATAAAGTATCCGCCATTACTAACCTTCATAAATTCATCAGGGTCTCTAAGCTTTTCAAACGCGTCATTATCCAGGTAAGGAGTAACATCAAAAGAGCCAACACGACCATCATCTGCAACGATAAAGAGTACCCACTGGGGTTGGGGATGAAGTCCTGCAATTCTCATTGGTCAAGTACTTTTATTGGAAACGGTTTATTGCCATTGACGGCCAAATTCCAGTCTGTAAACAAACGGCCATTGGCTCATGCCATAACCGGAATAGAAATGTTTATGGCAAAGGGGCGACTTTCGCTATGCTCAAGCCGTTCAGCAATAACTCGAAGGGCGAGAACCTCCGCCTTGGACATTGCTTCCAGCAATGTAGCACCGTAAGCGAGAACTCCCGGTAGTTCAGGGACTTCCGCCAACCAACGCCCATCCGATTCTTGTTCCTGTTCGATGGTGAAATCCATTTTGCACTCCAGTTCAAGTTACGTTGACGCGGAAATTATACGCAGAAGTTATACCTGTCCGCTAACATCAATTATATCGATCCATCTACACCACAGCAATAGGCACTCGGGCAACCGATCACGGATAACAGCAGACACAACAATATTGGTATCAATAACCACCTTCATCGGATATTTCTAACGTCAATACTTTCAGCAGCAATGTCTTCATCGGTAAGAGTCGATGATTGAGGCAGGTTTTGAACATGACGCATGAGTGCCTGCCAGGATGATACCTTTTCATCACTCAGCATGCTTTGATCAACAATCAAAACTTCAAGGAGTACACCTTTCTGAAAAGGTAACCGGTCAAGCACCAATCGACCTGACGAATCAACTTCAGCGTATGTTTTGTAAGCTTTCATAGCACGGCACCTCCTGTAACGTAAAAATCAGTTAATATCCTGAATTACTCAATTCTTGGACTTGATGGACGGAGCACAACCAACATCAGGATTAACTTGGAAATAATTTTAATCGAACCTGTTCCCATGGAACAGCCGTTGATGGGTCTGCATTGTGTGCGGCAACGCGATGATGTAACTCTGCCATTTGTGTTTATGACAACTCAACCGTATATGATACCTCGGCAGCAGTGCTGTCCCAAATGTCCTCGACGAGCTGAATTCGCTCGAAAACGGAAAGCTTCAAACCAATAAATTTTACCAAGAGAGTTCAACCGATTTTTTTATGCATTTATCGTAAATAAACTCAGGATCAAGATCAGCTCCAGACTCCCATTCAATGGTGTCAAAAGCAACTGTAACTTTTTCAAAAGATTTGCAATCTTTAAGTCGAGTAAAAACTCCAAAACCCAGATATGGCTTCATATCCAACACTCCACTTTCACCATTACTAAAAGTGATATCAAGCATGAAATTAGCTCGGGGAACAACATCTATTACTGATGGATACATTGTATTTTCTCCTATTGTAATGGTTGAATTTTAAATGGCTCATCACCATTCATAACCAAATTCCAGTCACTCATAAGTTCTTCTTGATGTAATTCGGCCCACGCCAAAACAAGTTTTATCTGCTTCCTCGGCAAATTCCCTTCGATCATCTCACAAGTGCCTATATCTACCGTACCTGAATACTCAGCATGGTAAACATGAAAATGCGGTGGTGGATGCTCACCTGGAGCGAAGTACATACGAATGATAATTCCATAAAACATCGATATTGTCGGCAAAGTAATCTCCTGTCCTCTATTCAATGTATTTCAGTACATGAGCTGTTGGATACAGTGGAAATCCCGGAATCTTGACAAATTTTCTTTATCAATAAATTATAAGCTTTCATAGCTCAGCACCTCCTGCGACGTAAAAATAAGTTAATATCCTGAATGACACAATTCTTGGACTTGAGGGATATTTCTCATCAACTTGCCTGGCTGAAGAAGAACTCACTTTCCTCTGAAAACGAAAGATCCGCAACCGATTGAAGCAACTTCTCGGGATTATTGAATGAGCAAATCAGATTATGATGTATCAAGCAACATCTTCATGAGTTATCAAAACAACTTCTTTTGCAGTATAACAAACAATTTCAGCCAATCAAAACTGGCAAAATTTCAAGATGATTCGTCTCTTGTTGTGTGGCGATAAATCTCGGACAAAGGTAAATGGTGTAGGCTCGCTGACCGGATCGGATGAATCAGCGCAGTACGGCCTGCAACTCTTCGCCCAGCTCAACCTGCAACTGCTCATTGTCACACCGTAGCAGAAAATCCACATCATCGAGCCCTTCGTCTCCAGAGTCGGCTTTGTTCACAATCAGGAGGGTCGTTGCTCGGTGTTGCGCAACCTCACCATCGAAAAGTATCGCGCCGAAAAAGAGAAGGCACTGGAATGAGCTGGACAACCCCCGCAGAACTCAAAGCCCAGGTGCAGAAACTCTGGGATCGGGGCATCCTGCTCTCCTCCTTTTGTGGTAGTGAAGAGATTTTTCCCCCATGCCTGACGCTGAAAGGGCCCGACTCCAGAGAGTTAAGCGACTCTTTTACCGAAATGCGCGACTGGATTGCCCGACTCTCCGGGGCAGCGAAACAGTACCGTATTGTATGGCGCAGCGTCAACCACCGCATTCTGGGAACCAATGAACTTCCCGCAGAAATCTGGATTGATTCACTCGACGATGCCCTCGGGCTGATTGGCAAGCGGCAAGAAGCCCGGCAGTTTGCCGCCATGGTCAAGCTCTCCCGCGACGAGCAACCAGCGCTTCTCTCCTGGCTCGCAAAACGTTCCCTGCGAGCCCTTGAATTGGCCGAAAAGTAGCCCCGCATCCTCTCCATTGTCGCCTGGCATCTACCTCCGCCAAATCGACCTGCCCGGCGTGCACAGCAAATTAATCGAAGGTCATCGTGGCGTGCTTGGGGAACTCTTCGATCTCGTCCTTTCGCCGGAGGAGATTGATGCAACGGCGGTTGGCGTTGGAGGATTCTGTCGCCGTTACGGCTTTCAGGACAAACCCCTGCGGGTGCGCTTCCGAATCCTCGACCCGACACTGGCGCTGTTCTCGACGGAGAGCGATCAGGATGTCACGGTGACACAGGCAACCTTTGCCCGCTTGGAGCTGCCTGTTACCAGGGTCTTCATTACCGAAAACGAAATCAACTTTCTCGCCTTCCCCGATGTTCCCGAGGCAATGGTGATTTTCGGAGCCAGTTATGGGTTCGAGAATTTGGCCGAAGTCGAATGGCTCCGTGACCGCGTCATCCACTACTGGGGCGACATCGACACCCACGGCTTCGCCATTCTCAACCAGTTACGCGGGTACTTTCCCCACGTGGCCTCCCTTCTGATGGATCGTGAAACGCTGATGAAACATCAAGCGCTTTGGGGTTTTGAACCATCTCCCGAAACTGTTGCGCTCACGAGACTGACGGCTGAAGAGAGTGCGTTTTACGATCAGTTGCGGCGGGATGAGCTGAGCAGTCACCTGAATCCTCCATCCCTCGCATCGCAGAGAATAAGGAGAAATCTGCCCAATCTTTTATCTCCTGTTTTTCTGCCTTTGAGCTAAGATAGTGCACAAAATCAAGAACTAAAGTGATTGCGCAAGCAACCTCAAACCTATTCCAAGGGCGACAAACAACGCAGCCGTCATCCGCATCAACCTCACACTTTGCCGGATAGTGAGCGAAGAACACTCCCCCGTTTTGACACCAAGCAGTGGAGCGTTATGGAATTCTCCACCATAACTTCTGCCACCGCCAAAGGTGACACCAAGCGCTCCGGCATAAGCGCATTCTGGATATCCGGCGTTGGGACTTGCGTGAAGTCGGGCACCCTGACGGACTGCCTGAAAGATATCATAAACCCTGAGGTTACTGATCGCCGCCGCGAGTGCGATGACAAGAACTGTCACTCTTGCAGACAGATAGTTGGCATAATCATCCAGCCTGGCCGCAGCCCAGCCAAACTCAAGATAGCGTTCGTTTTTATAGCCAAAGGTGGAGTCGAGTGTATTGATTGCTTTGTAGGCAATGGCACCGACCGGTCCGAAAAGCAGCGCATAAAAAAGAGGCGCTGTGACACCATCAACACTGTTCTCTGCAACACTCTCGGTTGCGGCAAGTGCAATATCGCTGGCAGTCAAGGCCGCCGTATCGCGACCAACAATAAAGGAGACCTTCTTGCGCGCCAACTCAATATCATCAGCATCAAGCGCTTGCCGTACCGCTTCGGCATGACCCGCAAGATCCTTGACGGCAAAGCAACTGTACATAAGATAAATGGCCACAGCCATACCTGCCGCTGGATGCGCCTTCGTTGCCAGCATCACGAGCAACCCGGCAATTCCGGCAGAACCACCGACAACAACCAGCACAGCAAGAATACCTCCCAGCCGAAGAGGCAGAGCAGTACGCCTCAGCAGTGCCTCGGTCTGCAATGCAAGCCAGCCAATTCCTCTCACCGGGTGGGGCATCCAACGAGGGTCGCCAAAGATAAGGTCAAGTGCGAATGCCCCCAGAAGAAGAAGCTCAGGTGTTTCCATAACGTTTATTGTCTGAAACCGTGATTCGCATGATGAGCACGATTCCTTGATTTTTCTTCACTATCGTAAGGTACCATTGCAATACGCCACCACAACCCCGTCACCAATCATGTTCATCATTGTAAATCCTGTAAATCATGGTTCAGACAATTCCTCAGAGCATCCAAAAGGCGGTCATTCTCAACCGGCCGTCTGATGGCAAAGCGGAAATAGTTCTCTTCGAGACCGGAGAAGTTCCGGCAATCACGAACATGAAGTTGACGTTCGGCAAGCCATGAGAACAAAGCATCAAGTGAGCAGGATCCATTCCATTGCGCGAGAAAAAAGTTGGCCGCACCTCCGGCAAGGCGGATGCCCTCAATCCCTGAAACGAGGGCTGTTATGCGCTCCCGTTCTGAAATAATCATGTTGCTCAGCTCGTCCTCGTAGGCACCGCAATTGAGCAGCAGCATGACCACTGACTCGGCAATGGCATTGACTGTCCAGGGCTCCTTGTAGTAGAGCAGGCGGCCAATAACATCAGGATGAGCAATCACCGCCCCAAGCCGCAGACCGGGAAGCGCGTAGAATTTGGTGAGCGAGTGCACCACAACCACATTTTTCAGTGCCATCACCTGGTACATCAATGAGTTATCCGGAAAGCCGGGGGTAAACTGGATAAAGGCCTCATCGAGAATAAACCATTTGTCGGGAAAGCGGCTGGCAAGCGCCATGATCATCTCCGGGGGTACCTCGGTGCCTGTGGGATTATTGGGGTTCGCCACAAAAAAAGCGTCGGCATCAAGCAGGGCTTCGGCAAGCTGCTCGATCCCCGGTAACTGGAATCCTTTGTCAGCCGTCAGTGGAAGAAATGTTACCTCAGCACCGGCAATCCTTGCTGCTCTTTCATACTCGTAAAAAGAGGGTGAAAGCACCAGAATATGGCGGAGCCCGAGAGCACGCGGAAGCAGGTAGATTCCCTCAATTGCGCCGTTGAGCGGCAACACCATGGCGTTGTCGAGCCCGAACCTTGTCTTGTAAAAATCCTTTATTCCCTTTCCATCGATTGAGGGATAGGCCTGAAGCGAAAAATCGTCAAGCGACAAAGTGCCTATTGGAGGAAAGATCGGACTGATATTGACACTGAAATCAAGCACATCCGTACCGGAGTTGATGCCCGTGCCACCATGCTGGTGATAAAAAAGAGAGTTCATAAAGGTCAATAAGGATAATGGTTATGCTTCGATACGCGCTTCCGGGCTACTCAGCGTCCGTGAGCGAACCAACAAGGTTAAAAAGGGTTTTGAGATCGAGATGCTGACGGAAGTGGTCGGCAAGCAGTTCATAGCTCTCCTGATGCCCCTTCTCTGCCCTTTGCGGCCTCCAGGATGGCTCCAAAAGAGTGAGAAACCACTCCTTGACCGCAGGCTCATCGAAAATGCCGTGAAAGTAGGTACCCATCACCTTTCCATCGCTGCTCACCACGCCATCCGCATCACACTCTGCGCGATTGTTCCGGGTGGAGATGCTGATAAAGGGATGGCAACCCGCGCAGACACTGCTTCGCCCGTTATGAATTTCGTAGCCATAAGCCTCAACCGTTGTGCCGTTGATGGTGCCTACGATATTGGCAAGGCACTTCTCCGGCTCCAGCACCGTCTCAATCTCAAGCATCCCCAGCGTCTCGGTAAATCCAGCGTCTCCCTCGATGCCATGCGGGTCGGTAATGGAGCGACCCAGAATCTGATAACCTCCACAGATGCCCATGATAATGCCGCCCTGCTCCCTGAAGGCGCGGATTTCATCCTCCCAGCCAAGCTTCTGCAGCCACTCAAAATCGCCGCGCACATTTTTTGAGCCAGGGAGAATGAGCGCTCTGTACCCCTTCAGCGACTTGGGATGGTGAAGATAGTGCAGCACCACCGAGGGGTCATGCTCAAGCGGCGAGAGATCGGTAAAATTTGAAATATGAGGGAAATAGATGGCTGCAACTCCGATCTTTCCCGCTTCCGGTTCACCGGATGGATCAACCTTCGCCGAAAGAGGCACGGCATCTTCCGCATCAATGACGAAGCCTCTGAAATAAGGGATAACCCCAAGCACCGGTACACCGGTCATTGATTCAAGCATGGTGACTCCGTCACGGAAGAGGTCGATATCGCCTCGAAAACGGTTGATGATGACACCTTTCACCAGCGCCCGATCTTCGGGCGGCAGCACGGCAAGCGTGCCAACCACCTGCGCAAAGATGCCGCCACGGTCAATATCAGCCACCAGAATCACCGCAGCATCAGCCGCTTTGGCGGTTCGCATGTTGACAAAATCGCGATCGTAGAGGTTCATCTCGGCGCAGGAGCCCGCCCCTTCGATAACCACCAGCTCATGGCGCTGCATGAGCCTGTCAAGACTCTCGCGGGCAGCCTCAGACCAGAGTGTCGTATCCTTGAAATAGCCCTTGGCCGTCTCAGTGCTGCACACCTTTCCCTGAAGCACCACCTGAGCTCCAGTGTCGGAGTTTGGCTTGAGGAGCACCGGATTCATGTCGGCAGTTGGCATCACTCGCGCCGCCTCGGCCTGGGCAATCTGCGCCCGGCCGATTTCGAGGCCATCAGGGGTGACACCGGAGTTGTTCGACATGTTCTGCGCCTTGTAGGGAGCAACATCAATCCCCGCGTTGCTGAATATCCGGCAGAGCGCTGTGGCGACAATACTTTTGCCGACATCAGATGCTGTGCCGAAGACCGCCAGCGAACGATACTTTTTTGCTGGCTCTACCATGTTTCATGATGGACAAGGGTTTCAAGCTCCATTCTCGGCAGCCAGCCAGCCTGCTCAAGCTCCGGCGTTGCATGGAAAAAGCTCACATAGCCGACACAGAGGTAGGCAACCGGTACAATGTGGTCAGGAATTCCAAGCGCATGGCGGATATGGTCGTGATGGATAATGCTGACCCACCCGACACCAAGGTTTTCGGCCCTCGCCGCAAGCCAGAGGTTTTGCACCGCACAGACCGAGCTGTAGAGATCCATCTCAGGGTTTGCCGTTCGGCCAATCACCACCTCGCCCGAGCGCGAGCGGTCGCAGGTGACACAGATACCGAGCGGCGACTCCATAATGCCCTCAAGCTTGAGGGTGCGGTAAGCATCCTGCTTTGCGCTGCTGAACATCTCAGCCGCCTCGGCATGGGCAAGCTCAAAGCCATCCTTCACCTTCTGGCGCACCTCCGGCTCCTTCACCACAATAAAATCCCAGGGCTGCATAAACCCGACACTTGGCGCATGGTGCGCCGCATCAAGCAGACGGCTGATCACCTCATCCGGGACAGAATCCGGCAGAAACTGCCCGCGAACGTCTCGGCGGCTGTAGATCACTTTATAGAGAGCCTCGCGCTCTGCCTCGGTAATGGTCATATTCATAACGGGTCCGTTGTTTTGGCGTAGAATTAAAAGAAGCGTTGCATACAAAGCAACGCCTCCCAAGTATCACGTTGATCAAAAATTTACCTTTAACCCAAGATTCAGAGAGCGCCCGGGAGTTGCATAGCCCCATGCCACCTCATACCAGGTATCAAAGAGGTTATCAAGCCGTCCATAGAGTTCCACTGAATCGCCCAGCTTTTGCGAACCGGAAACTCCCGCAAGAAGGTAGGCTGGAAGAAGATTTGTGGTAGTTCCGGCATCATCTTTGGCTCCGAGATCTTTGCTCGTGCCAACCCACTGAATATTTCCCGCCAGCCTCGTTGCGCTGGATGCCTTCCAGCTTCCGCTCAACCCCACCTTCTGCTGTGGTCGGCGGCGAAGTTCGCTACCCGATGCATCTTCCGTTTTGGTAAAGGTATAGTTGACCGCGAAAAACAGCGGCCCTGCCGGTCTCCATTCGACAAAGCTCTCAACACCATGTGTCTTTGTCTTTCCTGGCATCTGGGCATAGATCCAGGTCGCCATATCAAAATCAATACGATCGGTATAATCCATCTGGAAATACGTTGCGCCGAGCTTCAAATCGTCACCGGCTTTCTGCTCTACACCAGCATCCCAGCCTGCGCTGGTTTCAGCCTTGAGTGAGGTGTTGCCATAAGGCGAGTAGAGCTCGTAAAGAGAAGGTACCCTGAAGCCGGTGCCGTAACTGAATTTGAGTATGGTATCGCCAACAGAGCAGGACGGAGCGAGTCGAAAGGTTGATTTGCTGCCCGACTTATTGTTATCCTCATAGCGAACTCCTCCGGTGGCAATCAATCCGCCAAAATGCCACTGATCTTGCAGGAAAAGACTGGTGGATGCCGAGTTGGCATCCAGTTGCGAAGGCCATAACCCGAAACTTCCATTTGAGATTGTCTGGTGCTGGTAATTGAGGCCGGCGCTCACGATGTTCTTCTCCGCAGCCGTGAAATCGCCTTGCCATCCAATGTCATAGATTTTTCCATTGAAGATGCTGGAGAGCGCCCCACTGTCGAGGTAGCGACGATCCTGATGATTTGCTGTGTAGTAGAGCGTCGAAAAAACTGGCTGGTAGTTCATTTTCAGCGCAACACGTCCGCTTAACTGCGAGGAATCCAGATTTGCCCCAAGCTTTTCGGCTCCTGAACTGTCGTACGCCACACCAGCATCGGTGTATCTGAGAACGGCCTCAAGAGTGCTTTTCTGATTTAACCTCCAGGAAAGATTGCCTGAAAGAGTGGTATTCTGGTAGCCATCCTTTTCAAAAGGCGCTCCTGTCGGGTTCATATACTTGTTCTTTTCATCAACGGCGGAAAACCCATCGATTTTCAGCCTCGACACTCCGAATGCATAGTTCAGATGACCTTTTTGACCATTCGCACCACCATAAAATTTGTAACTGCGAAAGGTTCCTCCTTCAACACCGGCAAAGGCCTCAGGCATTGAATTCCCTGTTTTGGTAATAATGTTAATGACACCGGCAGTTGCACCTGAACCGTACAAGAAACTGACGGCACCTCTCACAATCTCTATCCGATCAACATTATCGAGCGAAAGATTCGAGATGTTTGCTTCACTGTTCGCGTTGGCAGGATCGCTTGCCGGAACTCCGTCAACCAGGACAAGGGTATTTTTGGAATCTGCGCCGCGAATAAAAACATTGGCGAGTGTGCCGACACCGCCATTCGAGGTAACATCAAGACCACTCGTCCCCCTTATCGCCTCCGCAACCGTTCGCTTGCCAGAACTTTTCAGCTCTTCAGCGCTGATAACCGTTACCGAGCTTCCGCCAGCATTGCGAATAGAATTAAGCGTTTTGGTAGCAGTCACCACCATCTCTTCACCCACAAAGCTGCCTGGCTGCACTTCAGCCAGAAGCCCTTTGCTGCACAGCAGGCCTGCCATGACAACAAGAAATACTTTTTTGTTCATTGAAAATAACCTGTTTTCAGTTTGAATAAAAGATCAACTGACAGGGGTAAGCAAAAGGCATAGGTAACGATATGAGCATTGAAATATATTGCAATGCAAAAAGAGGTACAGCTTTGCCCCGACTATAGCCCGTAGTCCGATTGTGTTATGCAAAAATAACTGGCAGGTCTCCTGACTATCACGGCTTGGTTCCGTTTCGGCCTTCCCGCAGTTTTTCAGGGAGAAAAACAGTGCAGTGACCTGAAACGACCAGCAAAATCAAGTGCATTATGCGTAATGCAAGGCTTTTGTGGTTTACCGTTGTACAGTTGCGGGTACAGTGTACGATTCTCACGTACTTCCCTATTCTCCGGCTTTTAAGCCGGCACCAGCTACGACGAAAGAACAACTTTACAGTGCCCTAAATAATATATTTTTTCCGAAGAACCAAACGCATTATCGTTGAGACATCCCGTCAGAATGAGGGATGTTGCCTGCAATAATCTTGCAGTAGTGGTGCACCTGTTCAAGCAAGTCGATAAGCTCAGTATGGACATCATGGGTCACTTCAGCTTCGTGCATAACAAACACTCTTCGGAGATGTGCTGTTTCGGCCTGTGCCACCAACTTTTTGAACTCTTCATCACCATGAATAACCACTCCAGCCATGAATGGATCCATCTCCTTCAAAGACCCGACCAACTGTTCAATTTCCAAACAGACGAGCGAATGTATCTCCACAAGTTCATTTTTGCCCGCGTTACTCAAATCACTTTTCAACTCCCGCTTTTTCTCAAGAAGTTTAGCAGAAAAAGTCTCAACCACGTCGCCAATCGATTCAAGATTAGTGACTATGTTCATCAACGCAAATACCTCTCTCGACTCATGTTCATTCAAAGCACTTCGACTTATTTTAATGAGGTAATCCGAGATACGGGATTCAAGAAAATCGAGTTTTTCCTCTCTCATATGGATACCCCCGATGACCGAAAGATGCGGAAAAACCTCATCCTTACCGGGCCCACTGTTGATAAAGGAATAAAGGGATGCTCGCACCATTTTACCGGCAATACTACCCATTCTTGCAACTTCTGCCTTGGCATACCCAAGAGCAAGAAAAGGGGTGGTAAGCGCTGACTCCTTAAGGTACCACACCGAAGGGAGCAATCGGCTCTCTTCCGGATTGTCTGGCAGAAGCCAGTAGAGCAGTCTGTCAAAAAGCGAAAGAAAAGGAAGGAAAAAAAGCGCCATAAACAGATTGATGAGCAAATGAGCGTTGGCGATCTGGCGAGGCACCTCATTGGCAAGCTTACCCGCACCATATCCACCAGCCATAGGGGAAAAAAACCGAATCAACTCCGCAAACTGTTGAAGAAAAGGCAGAAAGAGGAATATGCCTGTCGCATTAAAAAGTACTTGTGCCAAAGCAACCCTTTTTGCCGCACGTTTCATTCCTGAACTTGCCAGTACCGCCGTGATACAAGTACCAACATTGGATCCAAGTACCAATGCCATTCCGGCCTCAAGGGTTAAGGAACCCTGCAAGGCGAGAGTAACAAGAATACCAATAAACGCTGCGCTGCTGTGCATCAGCGCGGTCAAGAGCATCCCAACCCCAACCCCAAGGAGAGGATTATCCAAATAACGCAGAAGAGAGAGAAATGGCGCATAGCTTTGAAGGGGGACGACAGCTTCAGACATCACCTTCAACCCAAAAAACAGAAGCCCAAACCCCGAAAGCGCTTCACCGGTAAAACGAAGGGATTCTGATTTTCCCAAAACGCTCAAGGCAAAACCTGTGGCAAAAATTATCAACGCATAGTCGTGTAATCTGAAAGCAACAAGCTGGGCCATGGCTGTTGTGCCTATTTCTGCGCCGAGCATAACGGCCAGAGCCTCACTGTACGTCATAAGGCGAGCCTGCACCAGCCCAACAAGGATGGCAATAATGGTGCTGCTGCTCTGAACAATCACGGTCGCAAATGCTCCGGCAAGCAAACCATAGAGAGGGTTCCCGGATATCCTCGATATCAACCTGCGAACACCTGCCCCGGTGGCTTTTTTCAGCGCACTGCTCATCACATTGATACCATAGAGAAAGAGAGCCAAGCCGCCGATAAAAACGAAGAGTATCTCCCATGAAAGAGTTTCGTGCATGACATCTCAGTTATAAATTCCGCTCGACAATCACAATTCCGCCAAACAACCATCATCGCCAACCCGTATGCAAAAAAGTATCAATAATATCTCGCAACACCATCATCAATTTTTTGGGCTGCCATCACAGTGCCGATGGCTTTTTCCTTGCATTCTGTGAACATCTGCGTTACTTTCGATGAACCTTTTTTCAAAATTGCCATGCCAAAAGCTACAGTTGCCGCCATCATCACTCCAGAGAATGAAGCCCCTGATTGTATTCTGCTGACCAAACGGAGTGTCTCTCCTTTTGAGGGATATTGGTGCCTTCCGGGGGGGCACATAGACGATTATGAAACAGCCGAAGATGCAGTGGTGCGGGAGGTGAAGGAGGAGACCGCTCTTCTTTTTACCACGCCGACCTTTCTCGCCTTTTTTGACGAGCTCTTTCCTGAGTACAACTTTCACGCCGTGGCACTAGCCTTTTATGGCCCCGGAAAAGGCGCACCTGATTTGATGCCGGACGAAGTAGAGAAGATTGCCTGGTTCACCCTGGATGAAGCCCTTGCCATGCCACTTGCGTTCAACCACTTGCACATACTTCAACGATATGCAGAACATCTTGCGCTGTAAAACCATTGCTCTTGTATTCCCTGTACTACTGCTTCTGATATCAGGATGTGATCAGCAAAAAGTTCCGAGGAGCAGAACCGTCGCATCAAAACCTCGAATTGTAAGCCTTGCGCCAAGTCTGACCGAGATGATTTTTGCCATCGGGGCTGGCGATCAGCTCATCGGCAGAACCACCGCCTGCGACTGGCCAGCAGCAGCGGCAAAGGTACCTGTCACAGGCGCATTCGGCAGACCATCACTTGAGCTGCTTGCATCAATCCATCCTGATCTGGTCGTTGACGTTAATCTGGCGGATAAGGAGATGGGGAAAAAGATATCGGCGCTTGGCATTCAACGAGAGAGTATCACCTGTCAATCACCAGATGATATCCCGGATGCGTTGAGAAAACTTGGAAGGCTGACCGGCCACCTCAGAGAGGCCGACAGCCTGGCTATCACAATCAGTAACGGTCTTGCACAATTCAAACAAAAAGCGTCAGCTCAGACCAGAAAAAAAACGGTCTATCTTGAAATATGGGATGATCCTTTCTGGACTGGCGGCAAAGGGAGCTACACTTCCGCACTCATAACGTATGCTGGAGGAAAAAATATTGGCGACGTGGTCAATAAAGATTATTTCGAAATCTCCCAGGAGTGGATCATCGAACAATGTCCTGAGGTAATCGCCTGCATGTATATGGCAAAAAAGGCTTCAGCGATTGATAATGTGATAAACCGGCCCGGATGGGGATCGATTACCGCTGTGAAAACGCACAGGGTCTATGACCGGTTTGACAACAGTCTCTTTCTCCGTCCTGGCCCGCGAGTGCTTCTTGGAATAGCTGAACTGCATAAAACAATCTACCCTGATGAGAGGCCAGCACCCTGATTTTTTGGCAATCGCTATCAGAATCGGTGGTAATTTTTTTATCTTTGTGGCTTTAGCGGAACAAAACAGTATGCAGGCATGAAGCGCTCCCCTCTGCTCATTTTACTCCTGACAGTGTTACTCGATCTGATCGGATTCGGTATTGTGCTTCCAATTCTGCCTGTTTATGCGAAGACGATTGGCGCAAACCCCTTCATGATCGGCCTCATCCCTGCGACCTATCCTATCATGCAGTTTATCTTCTCCCCTGTTTGGGGGAAGCTGAGCGACAAGATCGGCCGCCGCCCTGTCATGCTCATCAGTATTTTTATCACGGCAATCTCCTATCTGCTTTTCGCACATGCCGCGACAATTCCGTTGCTCATCTTTGCCCGCGCACTCTCCGGTATCGGCTCGGCAAACATTGCCGCAGCCCAGGCCTATATTACTGATGTCACCGACAGCAAAAGCCGTTCTGGAGCAATGGGAATGATCGGCGCTGCTTTTGGCATAGGTTTTATTGTTGGCCCGCCGATTGGAGGACTTCTTATTCAATACGGTGTTGAGATTGTTGGATATGCCTCAGCCGCGCTTATCACCCTTGATTTTATTCTTGCCATCTTTCTTCTTCCCGAATCGAACAAGAACGCAAAAAAACTGACACTGGGTTTTCTGAAAAAAGAGTCAGGCAGTAACGAGCCCAAACGGTCGCCACTCCTTGTCATCAATGAAAAAAGCGCCGAGTTTGTCGAAGGGTTGAAACTGGTGTTCAGTTCACGCCCGCTGGCACTGCTGATGGTAGCCAATTTTATCTACACCTTTGCTATTGCCAGCATTCAGCTTGTCTCCATGTTACTCTGGAATGAGTACTTCTCGGTTGGCAACAGTACAGGAAACATACTCGCTTTTGTTGGTATCTGGTCGGTCATTGTGCAGGGAGCGCTTATCAGGATTCTCATCAAAAAATTTGGAGAGCACAAACTCTTTTTTTGGGGGCACCTCTTCACCTTTCTTGGCATCTTTTTTGTTCCTTTCGTTCCAATACCGCTATTCTTTTCACTCGGGCTCTTTATCCTTTTCTTTTTTGCTATTGGTCAAAGCCTGGTCATGCCCATAAATCTCTCCATGATTTCTCTTTACAGCTACAAGGAAAAACAGGGACAGATCATGGGTTTTTCACAATCGATCAACTCTTTTGCCCGTATCATTGGGCCTATCATCGGGAGCATCCTCTACAGCATGAATTTTCACGCCCCCTATATTCTCGCCGGAGTGTTGACCATCGCAGGAGCTGTGATAGCAATTGACCTCTTCAAATTCAAAATCGACGCGCTTGACCCATCAAAAAACTGATTCAGCCACCCTATCAATCAAGGGGAAAAAAGGATGAAGATCGGGGTTATCGGAGTAGGAAAACTGGGAGAGTTTCACACGAAACTGCTCTCGGAGATAGCAAAAGAGTGGCCTGATGTCCATTGCGCCGGCCTCTATGATCTCGATACGGCAAGGGCCAAAGAGATGGCAACAATATATGGTGTTCCCTGTCTCAGCTCACTTGAGCAGCTTTCAGAAGAGTGTGATGCCGCCATTATTGCTACAACAACAAGCTCACATTTCGCCATTGCAAAGCGACTGCTTGGGGAAGGGCTGCACCTCTTTATTGAAAAACCCATAACCACAACGGTTGAAGAGGCAGACGAGTTGATCCGACTCGAAGCTGAACAGAGGGTTCGCATTCAGGTGGGCCACATCGAACGCTTCAACCCCGCACTGCGCGCCGTTGAGGCTAAAATCGGTCGACCTGTCTATATCCAGGCTGAACGACTGACCGGCTTCTCAAAGCGAGTCACTGATGTCTCTGTTGTGCTCGACCTGATGATACACGACATCGATCTGGTGCTCTCCCTGATCCAGTCCGATATCAAACATATTGCCGCTTCGGGAGTAAAGGTCTTCTCCAACCAGCTTGACATGGCGACGGCCAGAATCGATTTTGTGAATGGTGCCACGGCAAACGTGACGGCAAGCCGACTCAGCCGCAGCCGGATGCGAAAGCTTCGTTTCTTCTGCAACAATCCAAAAAGCTATGCTTCGCTCGATTTAACCACGGGCAAATCGGAGGTCTTCCGGCTTGTCAGGCAGGAGGAGCTTTCATCAAAAAATCCCCTGAAATCTTTTGCTGCACGAAAAATTCTGGAACAGTTCGGCGAAATTCATGAGACGATGGAGGGGATGGTGCTCGACTACATCCATCCGGAAGTGCCGAAGGTTAATGCGCTACGCGACGAACTTGAACATTTTATTACTTCAATCAGGGATAACACCTCAACGGCTGTCACCTCATCCGACGGGCGCAGGGCACTGATGGTTGCAGGCAAAATTGCGGAGGAGATTGCCGCCAACACCGCTTCACAAGAGTGACTGACCATTGCATAGCTAACTTGTCATGACACGACACCCACTACCCGCCATACCCGAGCTGCTTTACCGGATAGGCGATCTTGCCGACAAGAGCGGTATCGCCTGCTACCTGGTCGGTGGTTACGTGCGCGACATGCTCATGCAGCGACCTTGTACCGATATCGATATTATGGTGATCGGCGACCCTGTCCCCTTTGCAAAAACCCTGCACGATGAGCTGCACGGCAGAAATTTTGTGCTTTTTGAACGATTCCGCACGGCACAACTCGAACTCTCTGACCCCGTCCATGGCAGTTTCAAGGTTGAGCTGGTCGGTGCCCGCAAAGAGTCCTATAACAGCGAGTCAAGAAAACCGGTCACTCTCATCGGAACGCTCGACGACGATCTTTCGCGACGGGATTTCACCATCAACGCGCTGGCTCTCACGCTCAACCTGGAGGGACGCAACCAGATTATCGACCATTTTCACGGAGTTGAGGATATTGAGGCCAGAATCCTGAGAACGCCGCTTGACCCCGAACAGACCTTTTCCGATGACCCGCTCCGCATGATGCGAACCGCACGGTTTGCGGCACAGCTTGACTTTCGGCCACTCCCTGACGTGCTGGAAGCAATGCGCTCAATGTGCGATCGGATAACGATTGTTTCGATGGAGAGAGTGAGTCAAGAGTTTCTGAAAATCATGCTCTCCCCTCGCCCCTCAATCGGCCTGATCATTCTCTATGAAACAGGGTTACTGAAGGTGTTGATGCCTGAGGTGGCAGCCATGGCCGGCATTGAGCAGGTGGATGGCATGGGACACAAGGATACCCTTTTCCACACCTTTCAGGTTATCGACAATGTTGCCGCACACTCCCCGAACCTCTGGCTCAGGGTCGCCGCGCTCCTGCACGATATTGCCAAACCAGTCACCAAACGGTTCACAAAAAGCGCGGGGTGGACCTTCCACGGCCATGACGCGGTCGGTATAAAATTTGTCTCAAAAATTTTCAGATACATGCGCTGGCCGCACGATCCACACGACTATGTCCAGAAGATGGTACGCCTGCACCACCGCCCCATTCCCCTGTCGAAAGATGAAATCAGCGATTCGGCCATCCGGCGTCTCATGTTTGATGCAGGAGAGGATCTGCAGGATCTTATGAGCCTCTGCAAGGCCGACGTGACCAGCAAAAATCCGAAAAAGGTCTCGCGGATTATGAATAATTTCAATCTTGTTGAGGCAAAAATTGCCGAGGTTGGCGAAAAAGATCAGCTTGCCAAATGGCGCCCACCGGTCAGTGGCGAAGATATCATGGCACTTCTGGGACTGCCGGAAGGAAAAACGGTAGGCATCATCAAAAAAAGGATGGAAAATGCCGTCATCGACGGGCTTATCCCCTATGAGCGCGATGCAGCGCTCGACTACATCCGGCAAAGCTATCAGGAGATGACAAATTCCGAAAAACCATGAATTTTGATGATTCCTGTCATTATATTGCGGGACTTTTCAACAACTCACTAAACTGATCCTTCAAGTGATACCACGTTATTCACCCAAAGATATCTCGGCAATATGGACCGATGAAGCGAAATTCCAGCGTTGGCTCCAGCTTGAAATTGCCGCTGTTGAGGCACGCATGGAGGCGGGAATTGTGCCTGCTGAGGCGCTTGCTGTCATCAAGGAGAAGGCAACCTTCAATGTTGCTGAAATTCTTGAGATAGAGAAAGAGACAAAGCACGATGTCATCGCCTTTTTGACCAACGTGGCCAATAACGTTGGACCAGAATCGCGCTACATTCACGAGGGGCTCACCTCGTCGGATGTCGGCGATACCTCGCTCGCTATGCAAATGCGGGATGCGGGGAAAATCCTTGTCGGCGATATTACTCAGCTTTTAGAGGTTCTGGCAAAAAGGGCGGTCGAGTTTAAATACACCATTGAGATGGGGAGAACCCACGGGATTCATGCCGAGCCAACCACCTTCGGTCTGAAGCTGCTGTTGTGGCATCAAGAGATGCTGAGAAACCTTTGGCGAATGAAAAAAGCTGTCGCGACTATCTCTGTCGGTAAAATCTCTGGCGCAGTCGGCACCTATCAGCACCTGTCACCCGATATTGAAGCAGCAGTATGCCGAAAACTTGGTCTGCAACCATCAAGCATATCGACGCAGATTCTCCAGCGTGACCGCCACGCCGAATATGCTACAACGCTTGCCATCATCGCCTCATCCATCGAAAAGTTCTCCGTTGAACTGCGCCACCTGCAACGTACTGAAGTTCGTGAAGCCGAGGAGTTTTTCAGCAAGGGTCAGAAGGGGAGTTCAGCCATGCCACACAAGCGCAACCCCATCACCTTCGAGCGTCTTACAGGCCTCGCCCGCGTCGTCCGTTCCAACTCCATCGCGGCCATGGAAAATGTGGCACTCTGGCATGAGCGCGATATCTCCCACTCCTCGGTTGAGCGCATTATCATGCCGGACTCCACAATTGCTCTCTGCTACATGCTGCGAACCTTCAGCGAAGCCGTTGATACCCTGCTTGTCTATCCTGAGAGAATGGAGGAGAACTTCAACTCCTCTTATGGACTGACCACATCACAGACGGTACTGCTCGCTCTCACCGCCAAAGGGCTGACCCGTGAAGTTGCTTACAAACTGGTGCAGCGCAACGCCATGGAGAGCTGGTCAAGCAAAGTACACCTGCGAGATCTGCTTCTGAAAGATGATGAGCTGCTCCAATATCTTGATGCGGATGATATCGCCCGACTTTTCAGCAGTGAGACTATTCTTGGAAAGTTGAAAAACAGTGTTGATATTATCTTCAAACGTAACGGACTATGAGTGAAGTAAAGAGACATCATCTGACCGGAAAGACAGGCATCGCCCTTTTTCTGCTTGGACGATATCTTTTTGCATCGTTTTTTCTCTACGGCTTTTGGCATAAACTGATAAAGGGGTGGCTCTGGAGCGACGTGATGGAGCGCATCTTTATCAAGAGACTTGGTGAACTTAGCATTGGCTCATTTCAGGCGGGCTACCTTGAATACTTCGCCATACCTTTTGCCATGCCCATCGCCTGGATTGTTACCATTGGTGAGCTTATCATTGGAATCTCTCTTGTGCTCGGTCTGGCCGTCAGGGCAAATGCGGCATTTGCCCTGTTCATGGTGCTGAATTTTGCGGCCGGAGGCTACTACAATCTTTCTCTGCCCCCCTTCATGCTTTTTGCGCTGTTGATGATGATTTTTCCGTCAGGTCGCTGGTTCGGGATGGACAAGCAACTCCATAGCAGATACCCCGACTCAATCTGGTTCAGGTAATTCCTTTTCTGGTTCAGCAAGAGCAAGCAACGCCATCACGCCAAGATAATAGCTGTTCGCGCCAAAGCCACTGATGACCCCGGCACAAACTGCTGAAATCACTGACTTATGGCGGAACTCCTCCCGGGCATAAACGTTAGAGAGATGCACCTCCACCACCGGAAGAGTAATTGCGCTGATGGCATCACGAAGTGCTATGGAGTAATGGGTAAGCGCACCGGCGTTCAACACCACACCTCTGTACCCACCCTTGTCTTCTATGGAAAAAAGTTTTTCAAGTATTGCCCCCTCCACTTCCGACTGAAAAAATTCAAATGTCACAGACGGAAAAGCCTCTGCCAGTTCACGGTTGATATCGTCAAGTGTGCGGTAACCGTACACCTCCGGCTCGCGTTTGCCAAGCCGGGAAAGGTTTGGACCATTAAGAACAAGTATGGACATAGAGCTTATTTATTGATCTATATTGGCCTACAATGGTCGGCAACAGAAGCGCTGTCAACCACGGTTCATAACATCGTTAAAGAATATACTGGCTGAGATCTCGGTCTGCCACCACATGGTTCAGCTTCTCCTTTACCATGATCTCATCAATCTCCACATGATCATCAGAAAAGTTTTCAGGAATGTTGAACATCAGCTCCTCAAGCAGATTGGTCATAATGGTGTGCAACCTTCTGGCACCAATATTTTCAACACTCTCATTCACCTGGGCTGCAATCCGGGCAATCTCGCGAATTGCCCCCTCACTAAAGCTCAAGCCGACACCCTCTGTGGCAAGAAGCGCCGTATACTGCTTGATAAGAGCATTATCCGGCTGCGTAAGAATGAGATAAAAATCCTCCTCCGTAAGGCTCTTCAGCTCCACCCTGATGGGAAAACGCCCTTGCAGTTCAGGAATCAGATCTGAAGGCTTTGCGACATGGAAAGCGCCTGAAGCGATAAAAAGCACATGGTCAGTCTTCACCATTCCATGCTTGGTGGCAACATTTGACCCCTCAACAATCGGCAGAAGATCACGCTGCACCCCCTCACGACTCACATCAGGCCCCTTTCCTCCAGCACCTGTAGAGGGCGATGCAATTTTATCGATCTCATCGATAAAGACAATGCCGGACTGCTCAACCTTGTTGATAGCCTCCTTGACAACACTTTCCATGTCAATCAACTTCTGTACCTCCTCCTGCTCCAGAAGCTTGCGAGCCTCCGCAATTGAGACCCTTCGTTTCTTCCGTTTCCGAGGTAATCCACTCATCAGATCCTGCATGATTCCCCCAATCTCCTCCATCTGCCCGAGGGGACCAAAAACCTGCATCATACCACCTGGCGAACCACCGGAGATATCCATCTCAATCTGACGATCTTCAAGTTTTCCATTCCGAAGACGCTCCAGCATCTTTTTACGACTCCTGCGGTTGAGCTCAACCGACTTGTCATGCACATCATGAACGGGAGTCTCATGCCCCTCCTCATCGCCTCTCTCCTCATCGGCACTCTCTCGCGAATGGGAGACGGGAGGAAGAAGAATATCGAGCAGTCTCTCTTCAACAAGACGCGCCGCCTTTTCGCGAACCTCTTCCGAGCGTTCACTTCTCACCATGGCGACGGACTGATCCACAAGATCACGAATCATCGACTCAACATCGCGACCAACATAACCAACCTCTGTAAATTTTGATGCTTCAACCTTTACGAATGGGGCTCGGGCAAGTTTGGCAAGCCTTCGTGCAATTTCAGTTTTACCAACACCTGTAGGCCCGATCATGATGATATTGTTTGGCATGATCTCATCACGAAGCTCATCGCTCACACTCTGTCGACGAAGCCTGTTGCGCAGAGCAATCGCGACCGATTTTTTGGCATCCTTCTGCCCGATAATATATTTATCAAGTTGTGACACAATCTGATTCGGGGTCAGATTACTGGCTGCAATAGCGCTCTGTCTTACATGTATTGCTTCGGGCAATGCAACAGCACCATCATCACTTTTCGTACTCATATCAATGCTCATTGTTAATTTCAAAAAACTGATCCGACCCTCCCTTTTGTTTAAACCTCTTCAACCACAATATGGTCGTTGGTGTAAATACAGATATCGGCCGCAACTCTCAAACTCTCATAGACAATATCCCTGGCAGAAAGTGACGTGTGTTTCACAAGTGATCTTGCTGCAGCAAGCGCATACATGCTCCCGCTGCCAATAGCAACTATTCCATCCTCAGGCTCGATCACATCCCCGGTTCCCGAGATAATCAGCGCCTTGTCGTTACTGACAATAGCAAGCATCGCCTCCAAACGACGAAGGTACTTGTCTGTCCTCCAGTCTCGGGCAAGCTCAACTGCAGCACGCTCAAGCTTGCCATTATAGGCCTCAAGCTTCGTCTCAAACCGGTCCAGCAGCGTCAGTGCATCTGCTGTTGCCCCGGCAAAACCAGCAACAAGCTTGCCCTGGTAAAGCCTCCTTATCTTCCGGGTTGAATGCTTGACCACCGTATTGCCAAGCGTCATCTGGCCATCGCTTCCCAGCGCAGCCTGTCCATCGCGTATCACACCAATAACCGTTGTTGAACGGATCTGAGGCCTTTCACTATGCTTCATCACTCAAAATATTTTTTTTCTTAATCTTGCCACTGGAATTTGCATTTGTTCACGATATTTTGCAACCGTTCTTCGCGCAATATGCACTCCCCTCTTAATCAGCATCTCCGCCAGACGATCATCACTTAATGGATGATCCTGCTGCTCCTCCTTCACCATCTCTGCAATATACTGACGGATAATTTTGCTCGAAAGATCCTCACCATCCTCCATCGACAGGCCGGTTCCGAAGAAATACTTCAGTTCAAACAAGCCAAACCGGGTCTGCACATATTTGCCATTGGCCGCACGACTGATGGTTGAAATATCAAGCCCGGTCTCCGCCGCAATAGTTTTCATGCCCAGCGGCATCACCTGCTCAGGCCCTGACATAAAAAAGGCGTACTGATGTTTCATCAACGCCTCAATCACCTTCAGCAGCGTCTGACGTCGTGTAGCCAGTGCGGTGGTAAACTCCAGCGCCCTCTGCATATTTTTTCGGATAAATTGCTTTTCCTCTTTTGGGCTTTTTCGGTTTTTAAGCAGCTCCTGATATCGATCAGTCACCTTGACGGAAAGTGAGCTGCGATCATTCAGTGCAGCAATCAACTCGCCATTTTCGTAAGTGACCACAAAGTCAGGAGTAATATAATGGCCACCCTCATCCTGAAAAATACCGGGGTGAGGATCAAGGGCGATAATGGCCGAAACGGCAGCTTCGACTCTCGGCCTGGGCGCTCCAAGCTTTTTAATCAGCAGTTCAAACCGGTGATGAAAAAAATCATCAAAATGGTCATGGAGGATTCGGACGGCAAGCTCAACTGTTCTTGCATCGAAACGCTGAACAACAACCTCCAGTTGTACAAGAAGCCTTTCACGCAAATCATGGACAGCAACGCCTGGAGGGTCAAGAAAATGAATTTTACGAAGAACCCGCTTCAGATCGCTGTGGGTTACCTCAAGCCCCTGAAAGTGAAGTGCGTCAAGAATAATCCGAGGCTCTTCAGTAAAATAGTCATCACCATCAAGATTACCCAGAATCTCATGAGCAATCATCATCTCCGGCTCTTTGACATCTTCATGCAACGTCAGTTGCCTTAGCAGCAACTCATGAAAGCTGTCGTACTGTACCGCCTGAAAAAAACGCTCTTTAGACGGATTTTCATGGGTAAAACTGAGCCGTCCCTCTGAGGATTCATGTGAAGCTGATACCTCTGATCGCTCTTTCAGTGAGCTTTTACTGAAACGTTCAATCGGGTCAAACATATCATCATCCGACGATCGATCACTCGTCAAATCACCATCAAGTGAGCTCTCCCTCTGCTCCTCAACCAGTTCAAGAAGGGGATTCTCCTGCACCTCCTCATAAATCCGCTGTTCAAGATTATGCATCGGAAGCTGAAGAAGCTGACTACTGAGTATCTGCTGTACAGAAAGCTGTTGCTGCTGCCTTTGTTGAAGCCTGATTTCAGCCATTAGTGAGAAAAAGAAACATCGACATAAGCTTTCAGATCTGCCACCCAGTCGCGCCCAAAACGAGACTCAAGGGCAGGAAAGAGATAATCAATAAGTTGTACCTTGCGCTCCCGGCCCGCTTTTCTGGCGGTGCGACACATTGAGTGCTGCTCGTAGACAAGATAATCCAAACCAAACTTTTTTCTCACCCTTATTGGAAACAATCGACAGGATATCGGCTTGTCAAACTCCAGAATGCCCTCGTGATATGCGATCTCAATGGCGCAAAAAGTGATACCGTCACGAACACAGGTAAAGACACACTCCTCATGCTCAACTGTTCTTGTGTACTGAACACCTTGATAGACTTCAACAGAGCCATAACGCCTGAGATAGCGCAACCCTTTTTCGGGAAGCATCTTGAGCAGCTCCTCCGGCAAATTCTGAAGTTGCAACCCCTCAGCAGTAGACAAAGGGGCTCCCAGCTCCCCCTCCACACAGCACGCACCCCTGCATTGATACAGATCGCATGAAAAAAAAGCCTTTAACACATCTTTTTCTATCAGAACACTTCCTATAGAGACAAGTGACATAAGGGTACATCTCCTTTATTATCTGAGCCCAACTCATTGTAACGCAAAAAAAATAAAGATGGGGTACCAATTGAGAAAAATGATAATTATTTCCATACACTCACCCGAACACTCCTTTTGAAATTTACTGCTTCGATGAATGTTTGATCGTTATATTACGGTCATGACATTACCCATTGAATCATAGAGAATGACAAAAAAAGAGACACCATTATGCTAATTATTGACGGAAAAAAGGTCTCGCTTGACCTGAAAAATGAACTCAAAGTGAGCGTTGACAGCTACAGAGCACAAACCGGAAAAGTGCCCGGACTGACCGTGATCATTGTCGGCGAAGATCCCGCATCGCAGGTTTATGTACGCAATAAAGCGAAAACATGCAAAGAGATCGGCATGATTTCCACCGTCATCGAAATGCCGGCCGACACAACCGAGGAGCATCTGCTCAAGACAATCCATGAGTTGAACAACGACCTGTCGGTCCACGGTATCCTTGTGCAACAGCCACTGCCAAAACAGATTGACGAATTTGCCGTCACGCTTGCTATTGATCCATCGAAAGATGTTGACGGGTTCCATCCTGAAAATCTTGGCCGCCTTGTCATGGGGCACCTCGACAAATGTTTTGTCAGCTGCACTCCTTACGGTATTCTTGAACTGCTTGGTCGCTACCATATTGAAACGAAGGGTAAACACTGTGTTGTTGTTGGCCGCAGCAATATTGTCGGCAAACCGATGGCAAACCTCATGCTCCAGAAGCTGAAAGAGACGAACTGTACCGTTACCATCTGCCACTCGGCAACTCCAAACATTGCGGATTATACCAGACAGGCTGACATTCTTGTCGCAGCAATCGGTAAAGCGAAATTTATCACGGCCGATATGGTAAAGTCGGGTGCCGTGGTTATTGATGTCGGCATTAACCGCATTGAGGATGCATCAACAAAGAACGGATACCGTCTTGTCGGGGATGTGGATTATGAGGGTGTCTCAGCGGTTGCCTCGGCCATGACTCCGGTTCCCGGTGGCGTCGGCCCCATGACCATCGTCATGCTCCTGAAAAATACGCTACAGTCATTTCAGCGGACCAACGGGCTGTAAGCGAGAATGGCCAAAGCTGTCACGAAATATATCTGTTCAAACTGCGGAGCCGTCTCCCTGAAATATCAGGGAAAATGTTTTGAATGCCAGAGCTGGGGAACCCTTCAGGAGACTCACGTCGAGCCCGAAACAAAAAAACAGCGATCAGCGTCATCCGAAGGAGTTGCTGCTGTACAGAACCTGCATGATGTCGTCCCCTCTGAGTTCAAGCGGATCATGACCGGCATTGGTGAACTTGACCGGGTGCTCGGAGGTGGCCTGATGCAGGCATCCGCCGTACTGGTGGGTGGCGAACCGGGAATCGGCAAATCGACGCTTATGCTGCACCTTGCCCCCCGGCTTGCTCCGGCAAAAGTGCTCTATATCTCCGGTGAAGAGTCACCAAACCAGATACGCGAACGGGCGCAAAGGCTCTCCATCAAGGCCGATAACCTCTGGCTCGTTCCCGAAGTGAACCTTGAGCATATCCTTGCTCTCATCGAACGTGAAAAACCGGCGCTGGTCATCATTGACTCCATACAGACGGTTCACTCCGAGGAGTACCAAAGTTCTGCCGGCACCATAACCCAGATCAGGGAGTGTGCAGCCTCGCTTATCCAGGCCGCCAAGCAGCAAAACTTTATCATGATGATTATTGGCCATATCACCAAGGAGGGAGCGCTTGCGGGCCCGAAAGCGCTGGAGCACATGGTCGATACCGTCCTGCAGTTTGAGGGAGAGGGGTACCAGCGCTACCGGATTATCCGCTCAGTCAAAAACCGTTTTGGCTCCACAAATGAAATTGGTGTCTTCCGGATGGACGAAACCGGCCTCGAAGAGGTGAGCAACCCTTCCGAATTTTTTATCTCGGGACGAAGAACTGACGTGCCCGGCAACTCCATCCTTGCCGCAATTGAGGGAACGAGGGCACTGCTGGTAGAGGTTCAGGCGCTGGTCTCGAAAACAAACTACTCCATGCCGCAGCGCATAAGCACCGGCTTCGACCTGAAGCGGATGTCGATTATCCTCGCAGTGCTTGAAAACAGGCTGCACATTGAAACCTGGGGTCAGGATGTCTTTGTAAAAATAGCCGGTGGACTCAAGCTTGCTGAACCAGCGGCAGACCTCGCCATTGCAGCCGCCATTGCTTCAGGGCTTATGAACCGACCGGTCGATCCTGCAACAGTCTGCTGCGGAGAGATCGGGCTGGCTGGAGAGCTGAGGGCTATCAGCGACAGCGAACGGCGCATCCGGGAGGCCGCGCACCTCGGCTTCAAGCGGATTGTGTTGCCTGAAGCCAATACCCGTGAGCTCAAACCATCACTAAAAAAACTTCCTGTAGCTGTCGCTGGGTGTGCAACACTCCGTGAGGCTCTTGTGGAGCTGAATATCAATTGACAGTTGACAATGGATAATAAGAACAGTGCGTTGTCCATTATCAACTATCCATTGTCCATTAAAAAAAGGAGAGACAACGATGATGCACATTTTGATTCAATGGCTGGTCAATGCCCTTGCGGTGTATACGACGGCACATATTCTTGACGGAATTCATATCAAAAGCTTTGGGGCGGCGATTGCCGTGGCCCTTGTGCTTGGGCTGATCAACACGCTGGTTCGACCAGTCATGCTTTTTTTCTCTATTCCCTTTATTATTCTCACCCTTGGGCTTTTTCTCCTGGTGGTCAACGCCCTGATGTTACAGTTCGCGGCAATGCTGGTCAGTGGTTTCACCATCGACGGCTTCTGGTGGGCACTTGCAGGTTCTGTAGTCATCAGCGCAATTTCCTGGCTGCTGGGCTCGCTATTCAATCTTTGAAAGAGCAGCGGCATCGTTTTACCTGGACACCCCGGAGCACAAGCATCCTCAAGCAATTCATCTTTTCTGATAAAGAACCGCACCTAAAAAAAGGAGCCGCTTTGATGCGACTCCCTTATAAACAAACGTCATCCGATGATCAGCAGGCTGCCTCAGTGTTCGTCCGCCTTGATCCTCATGGAGAAGAAAGAGCGATGTACAAACACCAGCGAAAGAGCAAAGAACACCGCCGCCAGGGTCAGAGCCAACTGCGGAGCAAGCTCGATGGCAAGCTCAATAGCTAGCAGACCGAAGAGAGTGGTGAACTTTATGATCGGGTTCAGGGCAACCGAAGAGGTATCCTTGAATGGATCGCCGACCGTATCGCCAACGATTGATGCGTCATGAAGCGGAGTGCCTTTCGCGTTCAGCTCAGTTTCAATAATCTTCTTGGCATTGTCCCACGCACCACCGGCATTGGCCATAAAGATAGCCTGATAGAGACCAAAAAGCGCAATGGAGATAAGGTAGCCGATAAAAAAGAATGAATCAAGACAGGCAAACGCAAGTGTGGTGAAGAAAACAGTCAGAAAGATATTGATCATACCTTTCTGGGCGAACTTCGTACAGATTTCCACAACCTTCTTGCTGTCCTCAATCGAGGCTCTTTCAACGGAACTGTCGAGCTTGATATTTTTCTTGATGAATTCAACAGCAAAGTAGGCACCAGTGGTCACCGCATTCATCGATGCTCCGGTAAACCAGTAGATAATTGCGCCGCCCATCATCAGCCCAAGCAGGAATGGAGGTGACAGAATGGAGAGTTTTGCAATGGCCGCAGTGTCTGCAAGCCCATTGGTGAGAATCATGATAATCGAGAAGATCATCGTCGTGGAACCCACCACAGCGGTACCGATAAGCACCGGTTTAGCTGTTGCCTTGAAGGTGTTGCCTGCGCCATCGTTAGCTTCAAGGTACCTTTTGGCATTGGTAAAGTCAGGCTGGAAACCAAACTCACTCTGAATGTTCTGTTTGATATTCGGAAGCGTTTCGATCAGCGACAGCTCATACACCGACTGTGCGTTGTCGGTAACCGGACCGTAGGAGTCAACCGCGATGGTAACCGGCCCCATGCTCAAGAAACCAAAAGCTACAAGACCGAAAGCAAACACTGAAGGAGCAAGCATGATCACCTTGTCAAGCCCAACGGTAAGAAGCCCTTGTGCTGCAATCAATTCAGGAGTGAGCCCCAAAGTGCTGATACCAAGGGTGCTGAGGCCATAGGCTCCACCCATCAAACCAACAATTGCAAGGCCCATCCAGTAGGCGCTGAAATTGCCGGCGACAAGACCTGCAAGAATATTCAGAGCTGCGCCCCCCTCTTTTGAGCACTGCACAACATTGCGGACGTGCGCACACTCGGTCGAGGTAAAGCGGTTCACCAGTTCAGGGATAAGAGCCCCGGCAATGGTGCCACAGGTGATGATCGAGGCAAGCTTCCACCACATGGTGTTGTCACCGAGGTTACTGATCAGGTACCATGAGGCGATGTAGGTCAAGACGATTGAGACAATTGAGGTGAGCCATACCAGAGTAATGAGTGGTTTCTCGAAATTCATCTCATCTGCATTGGCATACTGTATCTTTGCAAGTGCGGCATTGACCCAGTAGGAGACTGCACTGGCAAGGATCATGACGAGACGCATGGCGAAAATCCAGACAAGCAGCTTGATTTGGACTTCAGGCGCCTTGATGGCAAGAAGGATAAAGGAGATGAGGGCAACACCGGTAACACCGTAGGTTTCAAAACCGTCAGCGGTAGGGCCAACCGAGTCGCCGGCATTGTCACCGGCACAGTCTGCAATAACGCCAGGATTGCGGGCATCATCCTCCTTGATCTTGAAGACGATCTTCATGAGATCGGAACCGATATCGGCAATCTTGGTAAAGATACCACCGGCAATACGAAGCACTGAAGCGCCGAGCGACTCGCCAATGGCAAATCCGATAAAGCATGGACCGGCAAAATCTTTAGGAACGAAAAGGAGAATGCAGAGCATGACAAACAGCTCAATACTGATGAGCAGCATACCAATGCTCATGCCTGCCCTGAGTGGAATGGCATACGTTGGAAAAGGCTTGCCACCAAGGCTGGCAAATGCTGTCCTGGAGTTGGCAAAAGTGTTAATTCTCATGCCAAACCAGGCAACAGTGTAACTGCCAAGAATACCGATAAGACTGGCAAGAAGAATTGAAAGAACCTTGATGGTTTCGAGGTGTCGAAGCCATCCAAAATAGGCGACAATGATTGCGCCGATCAGAACCCAGAGAACAAGAATAAATTTACCCTGCGTTATAAGGTAGGTTTTACAGGTGGCATAGATCAGCTCACTGATCTCGCGCATGGCGTTGTGAACAGGAAGGTTACGGATACCCATGTACTGTACGATACCGAAAATCATGCCAAAGAGACAGATCGCAAGTCCCCACAGCAAAAGCGTATCACCGGGAATACCGCCAAGAAAAGATACCGAATGCAAATTCGGCAATACCAAATCAGCCTCGCTTGCCCAGGCATTCGGCGCCTGCAGCAACACTCCAAGGCCTCCCAAAGCCGGTAAAGCTCTGGACAACCATGTGACGTTGAACTGTTTTTTCATTTTTCTTTTTTTTACACTGTTTTTCCAACGACAAGAAAAAAAATGTTGTCAACAGAACTGTGAGAAGAAAAGAATCCTGCTGACAGCTGTAAGATGCAATTTGCAACTTTTTTCATGAATCACAATATGTTTTGGGACTCATAGAGCATCTTTCCCTCTCTCTTTTTCAGGGAAGGAAGTAAATTTGTAAGCAGTAAAATGATATCGTTGTTGCTGATATTCATTCTCCTCTGCTATATTTCGACCGCTTTAACCTCTCTTTTGCAAAAAGAGATCAAAGAAATTATCCTGGTTTTACTCTTTCCGATTATGAAACTTCTTGTGGGTCTTGGAAATCCTGATGTGGTCCATTTTGGAACACGGCACAATATTGGCTTTTGTGCCGCAGAGCAGATTGCACTCTCTTTTGGAGCTGGATTCAGCAAGGGTAAAGGAAAATACTTGTCAACAAAAATCTCACATCGAAGAGAACCGGTCATCATTATAAAGCCTATGACCTATATGAACCTTTCAGGGAATGCGGTCGTAGCAGCGATGAATTTCTATAAAATTAATCTTAGCGAAATCCTTGTGCTTTGTGATGACCTCAACCTTCCTCTCGGCACCATACGCCTGCGCTCCAAAGGCTCCTCTGGTGGTCAGAATGGGTTGAAACACATTATTGAGTGTCTGGGAAGTGATGATTTTGCACGACTCAGGATAGGTATTAGAGCAGACGAGCAGTCGCTGAACTCCTTTTCATCATTTGTGCTTGGAAAATTCAGCGAGGAGGAGAGAAAAATAGTGGAGAAGGTGCTGCCAGTATGCGGCGACGCAGCTCTTGACTTCACCTTGAACGGCATTCAGCACGCAATGAACAACTATAACAAGCCGGTTTTTTAGCCAGCGGCAAACTGCATGGCTGTTTTTTCTGGTGAGGTATGGTCTGATATTGTTTTCAAAAAGAGAATGGCTCGAGAATTGAATTCACCCGGTTGATCGACGTTACACACATGCCCGGAATTCTCTATCACCTCAAGCCATGAATTGGTATGTTTCTTCACAATAAACCGAACCGCCGGCAGAAACATGTGATCCTCATCACCCATAAGATACAGTGTTGGAATCGCAGTATCCTTCTCTTCAAAATACTTCAATAACGGAGTAATTTGATAGGTTAGACTAAACCAGCGCATAAACTCCTTCTGCGCAACCTTCTTTGCCTCGTTGACAAAAAGCAGACGCGATTTTTTATGTCGCTCACTTGGCATAATAATCCAGGCAAAAAACCTGTAGAGCCACATATAGGGCACAACACTTTTGAACATATTGCCAAGAGTCACAAGAACCTTGGCTCGAATATTAAGCCTTATGACAGCCCCACCCATAATCATGGAGGAGACCCTCTCTGGCGCAATTTCGCTGAGATTACGAATAAGAATGGTACCAAGTGATATACCTATAAAATTGGCCTTTTGAATCTTGAGGGAGTCGAGCACCTCAAGAATATCACGGGTAATATCTTCAAAATCATAACGATAGACTCCCTTGGGTACAACCATCCCTTTCGACTTTCCATGGCCTCTGAGATCAACGAGCAACACATTGAAATGCTTGATAAACTCCTTTATCTGCAGAAACCATATCGAAGAGCTTCCGCCAGCCCCATGCACAAACACAACCCAGGGAGCTTCAAAGTCATCTAATTTGTATACCTTGTAATGAAGCATTGAAGAACATCGTTTTACATTAGCTCTCAAGTAAGCAAAACATAATCAAAAACCAAAATGTTACATTTTCCTGCGAACAATGCGCACCAGTTCAAACAGGGCAACAGCAGCAGCAACGGAAACATTCAGGGAATGTTTTGTGCCATACTGTGGAATCTCTAAAACCTCATCACAGCATTTTAGCAATGCTGGCTCAATTCCATCAACCTCGTTACCGACAACAAGACAAAGCGGAAAAGCTTTCTCCTCAACCTCTGAGTATGGTAGACTGCCTGAAGTAATCTCAAGCGCACAAATTCTCACACCACCCTTTTTGAGGATCATAACAGCCTCAATCGGATCAGCATAATACTCCCACAGTACAGTATCCTGTGCTCCCAAAGCGGTTTTATCAATCTCTTTCCTTGGCGGAGTGGCGGTATAACCACAAAGAATCATCTTTTCAACAGCCACAGCATCAGCGGTTCTGAACATAGAGCCAACATTCCACATGCTGCGAATATTATGAAGCAGCAGGTAAAGGGGATGCTTGGGTACAGATGCATACTGTTCCACACTCAACCGGTTCATTTCGCTGCCGTGCAACTTTCGAAACTCCCGCATATTACAACGAGCCAAGTTTTTCAACAAGACGCCGATTTTCTTCAACAAGACCGACGTTGAACCTTAAACAGTTTTCCATAAGATGGTAGCCAGAGACATTGCGAACAAGAATACCTGCGCTGCGGAGGCTTTGAAAAACAGAGTCAGCATTATGAACCCTTATAATTAAAAAATTGGTATCACTTTCAAAGGTTTTCACCCCTTCAAGCAAAGAGAGCGCGACAGAGAGCTTTTCCCTTTCATGAAGAATAAATGAAACGGCATCGGTTACAAGCGAGTAGTTCGACAGTACCCTGGTGATGGTGATTTCGGCAAGCCTGGTAGAGGCAAAAGGTATTTTTGGCTTGGCAAGCTCACTCATCAGCACGGGATTAGCAAGAGCAAAACCAATCCTTATTCCAGCAAGGGCAAGTGCTTTAGACATGGTACGCAGCACAATCAGATTTGGTAACTCATCAATCAGTTCAAGAACTGATCGCTCTCTTGAAAACTCCGTGTAGGCTTCATCAACCAGCACAAGAGCCTCAGTAGATTCTGCAATCAGGCGCACCTCCTCAAAAGTGAGTGATTTCGAGGTAGGATTGTTTGGGGTCGAAAGAACAATAAAATCGACGGCTTCATCTCGAGCCGTTCGAAGAATTGCCTCAGTATCAAAGTCAAGATCAGGAAGCATAGGTACTCCGATAATCTTTGACTGCAAAAGCAAGGCAATTTTTTCATAAAGTGAAAAAGAGCTGTTCGGAATCAGCACCTTTCTTCCAGGACCAAGACATGCAAGAAAAATAGTATACAGCATCTCATTGGAGCCATTACTCATGATCACCGAATCTGGTGATATGCCAATAAATTCTGCATAGGCCCGCATCCCTCGGTAAGGCAAAATATCGGGATAGCGATTCCATGGCTCTTTTATAAACTCGCCCATTATCTCCTCTTTCAGCCACATTGGCAAATCAAAAGGGCTCTCGTTCTGGTTCAGTTTTATCTCAGCCTGCTGCCCTCCATCAACCCTGTATGATGCAATATTCCGTAATGCGGGATTAAGAAGATGCATTATATCTTTTTTCATGTCTGCGTCAGTCGTTGTTAGCTATGAAATTTAAGTAGAAAAACGATTTTCTTTTAAGCGGATAATAAGATTGCTATAAAAAAGCATCTTTTTCACACAAATTCATGAAAAAAAATCTGGACAATCCTGATTTATTTCATAAATTAAAACAGGACAGAATAAATCCAATATTAGGGGGGGATATGAAAAGCATTATAAAAACGCCGCTTGATCTACTTGATGATATATACAGTCTTGCCTATTGGATGACCGGTGACCAGGGGATATCACAGGAACTCGTCAAGAAAACATACCTTTATGCAGCACCACAGACTGAAGAAAATGTGCTCTTGAGAACTCTGAGGGATTGTTATGTGGACCAGTTCGGGCAGAATGTTGAATTCACGTTAATTGGCAAAACTGGCAAAAAGAACCTTCAGCTTCTCAATTCAATGAAACAGTGGGCTGCAGATATTAAATTCTCGGTGCTTCTCAGTGAAATATCCGGGCTCACTCAACGACAGATCTCTGAAATTTTGGAAAAACCGCTTGAGACGATACATCTCTGGCTCTTCTGGGGAAGAAAACTTTTTGTAACAAATTATCTCCTCAAAGCAACTGCCTGAGGCAGTAACTTATACCCTTCAAAGGCTACGAGCTTGACTTATCGTGGCCTTTTGTTTTTCCTTTAGCCTCTTTATATTGGCCTTTGCTATCATCAAATTATTCAATACCTGTATCGGCATGGTCATTATCACTGGAGGGGCGGGATTTATCGGCAGCGCCATGCTTTGGCAGCTTAACTGCATGGGTGAGGATGAGATCATTATCGTCGATGATCTGGGATTCACGACAACTGAAAAATGGCAAAACCTCTCTCATCTCCATTTTGCTGATTTCATATCAAAAGATCTTTTTCCTGACCTGCTCGAAAGAGGGGCTCTCAAGAAGATTTCCGCAATCATTCACATGGGGGCTAACAGCTCTACAACTGAAACCGATGCGGATCACCTTCTGACCAATAATTTTGTCTACTCAAAAAAGATTGCCTCTTTCTGCATGGCAAATGATGTACGATTTATCTATGCCTCAAGCGCGGCAACCTATGGAGATGGCTCTCATGGATATCGTGATGCTATTGATGAACTTGGAACCCTTCGACCCCTGAATATGTACGGTTACTCAAAACACCTCTTCGATCGATGGGCTCTCAGGAATAATCTTCTGGACCACGCAGCGGGACTGAAATTCTTTAATGTTTACGGCCCTAACGAGTATCATAAGGGAGATATGAGCAGCGTAGTCTTCAAGGCGTTTCACCAGATACGCGACAAAGGTTTTGTCAAGCTTTTTCAATCACACAGAGCTGACTATAAAGATGGTGAACAGTTGAGAGATTTTGTCTACGTCAGGGATTGTACAAAAATCATGGCATGGCTGCTACAAAATTCGGTTGCAGGCCTTTTTAATGTTGGCAGCGGAACCGCAAGAAGTTTCAGGGATTTGACAACGGCAACATTTTCAGCACTTGCGATACCTGCCGCCATCAACTATATCCCGATGCCTGAGGCACTTCGTGACAAGTACCAGTATTACACCTGTGCTGATATTTCCAGGTTGAGGGCAGCAGGATTCAGCGACAAGCTTACGACTCTTGAGGATGGTATAACAGAATATGTACAACGTTATCTCTCCTCAAATCAACCCAATTTCAACTGCTCACAATCCGAAAAAGCTTAACCATCAGGACACTTGACCAAAGAAAAAATTATTGAGATTCAGGGTATTGAACCACTGAGGCTGTTTGGCCCTTACGATTCTCTTCTGAAAAAAATCAGGAATGAGTTTTCGGAAATACAGATTACGGCTCGAGGAAGCCAGATCGTTCTCAGGGGAAACCCCGAAGGAGTGACATTGCTTGAAAAGATTTTCAGTGAAATGATACTCCTTGCAGGCAAGCATGGCGACGTGCTCGACAGTGATCTTGACACGCTTATCAATCTTGGTCTCTCCAAAATTTCATCACCACAAGCCCCTCATGACGGAGAGGATGACGTTATTGTGGTAACTCCCGAAAATACTGTCAAAGCAAAAACTGATGGGCAGCGACGAATAGTTGCTGAAGCAAAAAAAAATGATATCGTTTTTGCTATCGGACCGGCAGGTACTGGTAAAACGTATACCGCAGTCGCTATTGCTGTTGCTGCATGGAAAGCCAAAAGAGTCAAACGGATTGTTCTGGCCCGTCCGGCAGTTGAGGCTGGTGAAAGTCTCGGTTTTTTGCCTGGGGATCTGGCCCAGAAAATTGATCCCTATCTGCGTCCACTCTACGATGCCCTGCAGGAGATGCTAACTGCTGAAAAACTGAAACTCCTAACGGAACAACGAGTTATCGAGATCGTTCCTCTTGCCTATATGCGAGGCAGAACGATGAGTCACTCCTTCATTATTCTCGACGAGGCGCAGAACGCATCCAACAGACAGATGAAAATGTGCCTGACAAGGCTTGGAATCAACTCTAAAGCGATTATCACCGGCGATGTCACACAGATTGATCTTCCAAAAGAGGTGGATTCAGGATTAACCAATTCACCAGCCATCCTCAAAAATATCAAGGGGATAAGCTTTGTTTATCTCGACAAGAGCGACGTGGTTCGCCATAAGCTTGTCAGGGATATCATCAATGCCTATGAACTCCATGAACAACATGGAACAGCCGCTGAACCGATAATTTGAAACTTTGTTTGATCTCCGGTATAACATTTTTTTGAGCTAATAAAAAAATCTTATATTGACCAAGTTTGACCCGAATCGTTCTTTCTTTCTATCCTGTCTTTTTTTTCAAATCTTTAAGTGAGGAAGTTACTATGGCACTCTTTATTACCGAGGCTTGCACCTACTGCGGAGCTTGTGAACCTGAATGTCCTACCCAGGCAATTTCTGCCGGTGACGATGTTTATGTTATCAATGGCTCATCATGCAACGAATGTGCTGGCGACGCTGAGGGATCACACTGCGTGAATGTCTGCCCTTCAGACGCAATTGTGCAGGGGTAAATTGCAAGACAATCTTGTTAAAAAAGCGGATGGTTTGTGCCAGCCGCTTTTTTAATATTGCTATTCAAACTACCATCCATCACTAAGTAACACCTCGTAATCAACAAGATGGCGTTCCTCCGTCGCCTCTCCTATAAAGAGCTTCAGCTCTTCGTGTTCGGGATGTACCTGATAGGCGGCCAAGGCTGGCATATCAACAAATTCACTGTATAAAACAATATCCCCTGAACTCTTCGTCCGACTCAAGTCATATCCAAGTTCGAGTGAGACTATCCCGGGAATTCTTTCACGCAAGGCAAGAAGTTTCTCTTTGATCAGATTTGCATTGGTCTGCCGGTCATTTCCATGCGCCACCTCTTTCAGCTTCCATATCACGATATGCTTGACCATTGATCAATAATTAATAATTAAAGTTATAGATACTCTCCATGGCTACGACACTGCCACTCTCTTTTTGCTTTTCTTGACTGGTTTTGAAGAGACAAGCTGACGTTTCTTCAGTCTGTGGTTCTTCGATTCAGCAATCACTTGCTTCTTCAGAGTTTTGATGCCCTTCACCCCGACGAGTGCATTTTTTTTTGTATGACGTGCTGACTTAAGATCGGCAGCCATCGCTCGATTCAATTTTCTGGAACTTTTCAGCCCTGCAATGAGCTGCTTTTTCTCCGCTGGAAGCAGCTTCTTTTTTTGAGCACTCCTGTCCGCAGATGCGTCACTCCTCTTTTCACTCTTCTCAGTCTCATTGAACCGTTGAACCCTTGACGGAACTGCCTGCGACCTGGATACTCCACTGACAAGAAGCGGATTAGATGTATTGCCAGCAAAAGCAGAATCAAACATATTGGAAGCAATATCCCACCTGTTCCGTGCATTGAGCATAACCAGAAGCATATCCTTGTTATCCTTGATTGCTCTTGCAATCAGACAACCTCCTGCCTTGCAGGTATAACCAGTCTTGATACCAACAGCATAGGGATATCGGTCAAGAAGCTTGTTATGCGTTTTGAGCCAGAAAACCTTCTGGCTTGTCTGTTCAGGCACAACCACCTTTTCCAGACGGGCAACCTGATTAAACAGAGGATTTTTAACCGAATATTCAGTAAGACGCATCAGATCACCAGCGGTAGAGATATTGCCTGCATAGATTCCTTTATCAAAACCTGCCGGATTGGTAAACAGTGTATTCTTCATGCCGATCATTTTTGCCTTGTTGTTCATACTGGCAACAAATGAATCGACAGTACCTGAAAGGTGAATTGCAAGAGCAAATGCAGCGTCATTGCTAGAGCTCACCATTGCTGCTTTGACCAGATCAATAAGCTTTATTTTATCTCCGACCCTAAAACCCGCTTTCGATGGTTCCACCATTGTCGATTCCTTCGTAATCAGAACATCCTGATCAAGCTTTCCACTCTCAAGGGCAAGAATACAAGTCATAATTTTGGTGAGACTTGCTGGTGAAACCGGACGATCAATCTCTTTTGACATCAACGGAATTGGGTTTCCAATCTCCTTGACAATATAGGAGTTAACCGGAGCCTGCGTCAACAGAGTTGCCGCACTGTTTCTGGCATACAATGCAAAAGGAGATAACATTGCCTGAACGACAACAAGAAGAGCGAAGACATGAAAATACTTCAAATCAGAAAGCTTCCCGCAGAGACGGAAGGCCTGTTCCCGTGAGTTTAAAATCGCGGATATCAGGGTATTAATAAGCATTGTCAAGGTATACAGTTCTGTAGTTTTCAAGCGCGGGGAAACTCATGTATTGCAATAACGTAATATTAGGAAACAAACTCAACTCCTCCGACACTTTTTTCAAAAAAAATGTTTATTCCATCAATTTTTTTGTTCAGTCAGCAACTTTGCACCGAATGGTTCAAGAAGAAAGATTTACCGTTTGGCAAAAGCCAGTTTACAGGCTATCCCGATAAAAAGCAGAGCTGCAATCCGGTTTACCAGTTGCTGAACAAACGTAGAGTTACGAAACCTCTCGCCAACTTCACCGGCAAGAAGTGTGATAAGACCAAAAACAAGAAGAGTCGCCACAATAAAAATTGTCCCAAGCTGAAAAAACTGTGCTGTCATGGAGCCAAGATGCGAATCGGCAAACTGTGGAAGAAAGGCCATAAAAAAAAGTGATACCTTTGGATTCGTGATGTTCATCACTATTCCGCGCCGATAGAGATGAACCGGTGAGAGCGCCGGTGCAAGCTCCTGGGCACTGCTTGTGGCTGCAACCCTGAATGCCTGCCATGCCAGATAGAGCAGATAGGCCGCGCCAGTATACTTAAGAAGAGTGAACACAAGCATTGAAGAGCGTACAACTGCAGCGAGACCTGACGCAACAGCAAGCGTATGTCCTGTCAGTCCCGTGGCAAGACCAAGAGTAACAAAGAGACCTGCCCTCCTGCCATTTTGAGCAGACTGCGCCAAAACAAAAAGATTGTCCGGTCCCGGGGAGAGAGCCAGAATCACCGAAGTTATAAAAAAGGTAAGCATCACATGAGCATCAACCATAAAAATTATTTTTTTTATTCTGTTAGGTCATGAGATCTGACTATTCTGTCCGATCAATTACTGCAACCACTTTTTTCAACCCTGCGACACTCTGAATGCAGAGAAAGAGCGATCGAATAAACTTCTCCAGCGGATGATCACCATTACCGAAGTATCATTTTCATATCCAGACGGCACCAGAGCAATGAATAATCTGAGCCTTTGCATCAATACGGGATGCACCCTCGGGATTATCGGAGCAAATGGAGCAGGGAAATCAACACTGCTCAACCATTTAAATGGCTGGCATATCCCAAGCAAGGGAACGATAGCGATAGGAAACACCATAGTTTGTAAAAAAAATCTTGACCGTATCCACCAACTGGTTGGAGTTGTTTTTCAAAATCCTGATGACCAACTCTTTACAGCAAGACTCTATGACGATATTGCTTTCGGCCCTGAAAATCTCGGTATATCGACAACGCATACTGCAATACTGGTTGAAAAAACACTCAGAGAGCTGGAGCTCTGGGAGCTTCGGGATAAACCACCATCTCACCTTTCACAGGGCGAAAAACGATTTGCCGCCATTGCAACCGTCCTGGTGACAAAACCCGAAGTGATCGTTATGGATGAACCGACCTCCGACCTTGACCCGAAAAACCGCAGAAAACTTATCAATCTGATCAATACCCTTCGGCTGACAACCATTACGGTATCGCACGATCTCGACTTCATCTGGGATACCTGCGCGAGGGTCTGCATCATGAATAAAGGAGAAATTGTCGCAGATGGTCCGGCAAAAGAGATCCTCAGCAACAGCATTCTTCTTGAATCAAACAACCTTGAACTTCCCCTGCGTCTTCAGAAGTAAAAAAATATACGAATCAGCTCCGGCCACCCCCCATTAACGCAATATTTCACCGTATTTTGGATTGAAGGATTTTGACTTCTACCCCTTCATGCCAACTTTTATCAGGAGAGAGCGCAATCTTCTCCCCCTTTTGAAGCCCCTGCAACACCTCAACAAAAGTCAGATCACTGTCGCCCTGCCGAATCAACTGCTTTTTCAAACGACCATGATCTATTTTCCAGACATAACTCTGATGATTCTCCTCCAAAAGGGAACTTTTCCTTACAAGAAGCGCATTTGACCGAACATTGTAAATAATATTTGCAGTGGCCGTCATTCCGGCCTGAATATTTCCTGGAAGACGATCAATAGTCAGATAAATCTTTGAGGTCTTTGTGATACGGTCAGTCTGAGGAACAAGACGAGTCACAACCGCCGAAAGACGCTGCTGGGGATAGGCATCAAAAGCTACCGTAGCCTTCTGACCTTCACGCATCTTTGGAATATCAAGCTCATCCACTTCGACACTGATCATAAATCGGGATGGATCAACAACCCTGGCAACAAGAGTATTAAGAGTGACATAATCTCCCTTTTTAACACCTTGAAACGTAAGTATCCCCGAAAATGGAGCTGTAACTGTCAACTTTTTTAGATCTTCCTCGCGTATCTTTAATTGAAATTGTCGCTGCCGAAGCAGCTCATCAGCTTGAAGAGCGCTTTTCTCGGCATCTTCAAGCTCCTGGCGCGATATTGCTCCCTCTTTGAAAAGGTTTCTCTTCCGCTCGGTACGAAGCTTGCTGTCTCTCACAAGGGCCTGCTGTTCAGCGAGTGCCGACTTTGCCTCACGTAAGGCAAGCTGGGTCTGAGGGCTATCAAACTGAATAATTTGCTGACCGGCCGTAACAGGCTGCCCTTCCAGGGCGCCAACAGTTGTTACCCTCCCTGAAGACTCCGCGTTAAGAGCAGCAACAGCATCAGCCTCAACAAAACCTGTCGCATAAACCGCCTGAACCAGTTCGGCAGTGGTCACTTCGGCCACCTCAATATTTACGGTATTAGCCTTTGTCATCAAAAAATAGACGGTGGCAATAAAAATGAGGGCAAGCGCAAGAGAATATTTTGGAAGAAATTTTTGAAGGGAGTTCATGAGAGTTGTTCATATTATAAAGTTCAGCTTGGGGAAGTTACATGTTTTGAACTTTTTATCCATTCCAACCTTGGATTTTCAATAATTTTATCAATATTTGTGGACATTTTTCTATTGATGCGCACCAGATACATGAGTATGCGGCATCAACAACTGCTAATCTAAACCATCGATGAGCCACAATCAAGATATTGATAAAAGCATTCTTGAGACTGTAAAGTTTGACGACAAAGGGCTGGTACCTGCAATTGTTCAGGACCATGAGAGCGGAAAGGTGCTGATGATGGCATGGATGAATCGCGAAAGTCTTAAGATGACGCTTGAAAAAAAAAGAGCCTGTTACTGGAGTCGCAGCCGCAAGGAACTCTGGCTAAAAGGAGAATCATCCGGCAACATGCAGATTGTACACGACATCCTGATCGACTGCGATGGCGACACGCTGCTTTTGAAGGTCTCACAGACCGGTGGCGCATGCCACGTCGGCTACCATTCATGCTTCTATCGCAAGACCAAGGATGATCTTTCTCTGGAAATTTGTGACACACTGATGTTTAATCCTGAAGAGGTCTATGGCAAAAAAAGCTGAAACCAAGTCGCTGCTGCAGACAAAATCGAGAGGGTCAATCCGGTCGATGTTTGATGAGGTTGCCCCAACGTACGATTTTCTCAACCATCTGCTCAGTCTGGGCATCGATAATTACTGGCGGGCAAAGACCACCGGCAAGGCAAAAATGCTACTCGGGGCAAATCGCTCACCAAAAGTCCTTGATGTCGCCACGGGCACAGGGGATCTGGCTGCCTCTATGTCAAAAATAGGAAGCGCTCAAGTGACCGCGCTTGACCTCTCTCCCGAAATGCTTGTTATTGCACGAAAAAAATACCCGCACATCTCCTTTCATGAGGGTTATGCCGAAAAACTTCCTTTTGGCACAGCCAGTTTCGATATTGTCAGCGCTGGCTTCGGGGTGAGAAATTTTGAGAATCTTGATCAGGGAATGCGGGAGTTTTACCGTGTCTTGAAACCGGGAGGCCATGCACTGATCATAGAACCAATGATTCCGCGCAATGAAATAATTAAAAAACTGTACCTGATCTACTTCAAAAAGGTGCTCCCCAAAATTGCAGGCCTCTTCAGCAAATCCTCTTTTGCTTACGATTATCTGCCAAATTCGGTTGAACAATTTCCGCAGACCGAGGCATTTACCTCCATTTTAAAGAGAAGTGGATTTAAGAGCGCCGACTATTTCCCAATGACTTTTGAGACTTCGATTCTGTACGTCGCAAAAAAGTAGCGTCGGGCGAGTGAGATTTCTACAACATTCCTTCAAATTCCGCTTCTGAAACCACCCGCACCCCAAACTTCAACGCCTTGTCAAGCTTGCTGCCAGCCTCTTGGCCAGCAACGACAAGGCCGCTCTTTTTACTGATCGACTCCACCACCCTGCCTCCCCGCTCAACCACCAGTTCAGATGCCTGCTGGCGGGTGTAACGGTCGAGTGAACCTGTAAAGATCACAGTAAGCCCCGCAAAATTTCGGTTGACCTGTGGCGTGACTTCTGACGAGCTGAGTTGCAAACCTGCATCCCGCAACTTTTCAAGAAGATGCTGCACTGATGGCCTGGCAAAATAGTCGCAGATACTCCGGGCAACTACTGAACCGATATCGGGAACCGTTGCAAGCTCCTCCTCCCTGGCCTTCAGCAACAAGTCGAGTGAAGGGTAAGCCTGCGACAGCTCGCGGGCGGTGGCACGTCCGACGTGGCGTATGCCAAGGGCGTAGAGCAGCCGTTCGCAACTCCTGGAACGACTTTCGTCAAGCGCCCGTAGCAAGTTCCGGGCCGACTTGCGCCCCATCCGTTCAAGGTTTTCGAGCTGCGGCTCCTGCAGAAGATAAAGGTCACCAACATCCTTCACCAGCTTGATGGCAACAAGCTGATCAACCAGCGCTTTGCCAAGACTCTTGATGTCCATGGCATTGCGGGAGGCAAAATGGAGCAGCCGTCCCCTGATCTGCGCAGGACACTCCTCCTCATTGGGGCAGTAGTAACTCACCTCACCCTCCAGCTTGACGAGAGGCATAGCGCATTCCGGGCAATTCAGAGGGAGCACAATTGACAGAACATCCAACGGCCTCTCCTCAACCACAACGCTGATCACCTTGGGAATCACCTCACCTGACTTTTCAATGACGACCCGATCGTGAATCATAATGCCCAGTCGCTCAATCTCGTCAAAGTTATGGAGCGTCGAACGGGAAACGGTTGAACCGGCCAGCAGCACCGGTTCAAGCTCGGCAACAGGAGTGATGGAACCAAGCCGTCCGACCTGAAAAATAACCGCGTTCAATGCCGTTATGGCCTGCTGAGCGGGATATTTGTAGGCGATTGCCCAGCGCGGGCTCTTGGCCGTTGCGCCCAGTTTGTCACGAAGGGTAACTGCATCAAGCTTCAGCACAACGCCATCGGTCTCATAAGGGAGCTTCCAGCGTTCTTCTGACCAATAGGCGATAAAATCACCGATCTCTTTCAAATCACCACATGACTGATAATGCTCTCCGGTAGAAAAACCGAGGGTTTCGAGGAGCTTCAGCCGGCTAAAGTGCGGCATCGATTCATCACTGATCCCTTTGAGATAATAGGCGACAAAACTCATGTTGCGACGAGCGACCTCTGCCGAGTCCTGCAACTTCAGGGAGCCAGCCGTAGCGTTGCGAGGATTGGCAAATCGCTCCTCCTCCGGACGGCTCTCGTTCAATTGCTCAAAATCCTCCTTGCGCATGAACACTTCGCCTCGTACCTCCAGCTCTCCAGTACCATCTATTCTGAGGGGAACCGATGAGATGGTTCTGATGTTGACGGTGATATCATCACCCTGAACGCCATCACCTCGCGTAGCCCCTCGAACCAGCAGACCGTCGCGGTAAAGCAGACTGATGGCTACTCCATCAAACTTCAGCTCCGCCACCATCTTTTGCTCATCAACACCCTCAAGAGCCAGCAGCTTTTTCACCCGGTTGTAAAACTCTTCAACCTCGGCAAGTGAGTAGGTGTTGGAGAGGCTGAGCATCGGCTCACGATGAAGCACCGACTCAAACTCTTTGGTAATCGTCCCTCCCACCCGCTGCGACGGACTGTCGGGGGTCACCAGATCGGGAAACTGCCGTTCCAGCGCCATGAGTTGCCCGAGCAGTCTGTCGAACTCAACATCGGAGAGTTCCGGCTTTGCCTCTACATAGTAGAGATGGTTATGTCGCTCTATCTCTCGACGAAGTTGCGCTACCCGTTCGGCAGCCTGAATAATATCGGTCATGCCTGCATAAGGTTATCTGACGGGCGAAAGTGCCCAGCCTGCAAGATTTTTAAGAAACCCGAAAGAGCCCTGTACTCCAAGTTTTTCCCATGTTGCTGTCAGTACTTTGGGATAGCGCCATGCAACTCGCAACATCACCAGGGCTAATTCTTCAATCTTCAGCTCATCTCGGAACATCGCCTGACGATAACGGTGTGGAAGATCATCAAGCACATGCATCACCTCATTCATCAGATCATTCACAAAATTTGGTTCATCCGTGGAGTTGTTAAAACACATATACTTCATGAGATTAGCCATCGAGGCAACATTGGGCTCATAGGCGTTAATCTTTTCAAGATGCTTTTTCGTCAACTGGTTGTCGCAGAGCGCCTGCTCCAGATCGGCGGTCAGATGGTGAAGATTCCGAACCATGGAACCGAAGCCACAAAAGGTGAGAGGAGAGCCAAGTGAGGCCGCATCACCAAACATGATGATGTGATCATCGGCAACCTCCCTTTTACGGTCGAAGCCATCATGGTAATATGCTGGAATAATGCCGTAGACGGGACGGTGCAGCACAAAATTTTTTCCCTGCCTCTTATATTCGGGAAGTGTTTCAAAGTAGGTTTCAAAAAGCGAGAGCAATGATTTGTCGTTCAGGGAATCAGCTTCATCATAAAAGAAAAGATAGGTGATATACTTGGTGCCTTCAGCCGGGAATCCCTCCCAGATAAGCTGCCTCCCCTTCCCGGGTGTAAGGTCGGCAGACCTTGTTGTCGCAAGAATTTCACCAGTATCAAAATCAACATCCTCAAAGCCGCTCGCCACCGTTCCAACTGTCGGGCAAAGGTGGGTGTGTGGCCTGCCATGATTGAGCTGCATGGCAATTGGAGAGAGTATCCCCATCACATCAACGAGCACCCGTGCTTTACTGTATAGCAGTTGCCCATGCTGATCAACCATCTTCACCACAATATGGTCATCAAACTGATAACATGCGAGAAAGGTGTAACCGGCCAGGAGATCACATCCTGAGACTGCCTCAATCTTCTCTTTTGCAAGACCAAGAAGCTTGTCGGTATCAACCGCACAATCAAGCACATTGTCCATAACAAGCCTCTTCTGCCGCCCGTCAGGCTGGTAGAATTCAACCCAGCCGTTTTTGTACCGGCGAACAATCACTGAGTCAATTTCAGCTTCCGTCAAGAGCCCAAGTGTTGAGAGCCTGAGCAGCTCATCACGCGAAATATTCCAGTCCCTTGTCGACTTTGCGGGTCTCTGACGGTCAAAGATCATCACCTTCCGTCCATACTTCCCTGCCATCAGCGCCGCATGGAGAAGACTGAGTGTGCCTCCTGCATAAATCAGATCATATTCGCCGCTGATAACCGTATCTGCGGAAAGATCGCCACCGGAAAAAATCACACGCTCAACAGGCCGTTTCAAACGCTCCCAGTAATGATCAAGCTCACAAATGCGCTGAAGATGCTGCTCTCCATGCTCAAGTGCTGAAAATGCCCGGAAAAGGCGGGGTTTGCTCTCCCTGATGCTCTCGAGTGACAACGACATAGAGGTAAAGAATAGTGGTCATAGAATATTAATCTTCTCGGACGGGCTCTGCCAATCTTTCCCGCAACAGACGGTCACTTTCTACCTGGCCATCCACAATGTGAATCCGCCGCCCGGCCCTATTGGCAAACAGCTCATCGTGGGTAACAACAATAATTGTCTGATTCATCTCCCGATTCAAGCGGTCAAAAAGCTGGTAGACAATATTTCCGGAACGCGAATCAAGATTGCCGGTCGGCTCATCTCCAAGCAGAATTTTGGGTTCATTGGCAAGGGCTCGAGCGATAGCAACACGCTGTTGCTGACCACCCGACAACTGGCTGGGCTTGTTGTCGTATTTGTTCTGCATGTCAACCATATCGAGCAGCTTCACCGCCCGCTCTTTGATCTCCTTTCGGGTTCGCCGACCATTGATCATCATCGGCATACTGACATTTTCAACAGCATTAAACTCTGGCAGCAAAAAGTGAAACTGATAGATAAACCCGATTTTTTCGTTTCGAATACGGTTCATCTCCGACTCATTTTTTTCAGTAAGATCATCGCCATCAAGCCACACCTTGCCGGCGGTCGGCTTGTCAAGACCTCCCATAAGATAGAGCAAGGTTGATTTACCCGAACCAGATGGACCGGTTATAGCAACAAACTCGCCTGCATTAATCAGCAGTGAAAGGTTGGGAATGATGGTTTGACGGATAGCCTTGGAGAGACCAAGTTCCTTACGGATATTTTCAAGTCTGAGAATAGTGTCAGCCATCAGTTACTACGCATCCCTGTTCTGGATTTTCCCGCTTGAGCCGTTGCCATCATAAACTACAAGCAACGAAACACCGTTGCCCATTATAAGAAAAAAGAGCCGAAAGAGGGAGCTGTTTTAGTTTTACGTACCTACTTTTTCTCAAAAAAGATCTTCCCCTTCATTTTTTTAATACGTCATGACCATTCCGCCTATGGAGAGGCCAGCCCCGGTACCTACGAGAAGAAGTTTCTCCCCGCGCTGGAGTGTGTTGTCTCGCACTGCCTGGTACAGTGTAGAGGGAATTGATGCGGCCACGCAGTTGCCAAGCCAGTGAAGGGTTTGCACAATCCTGGCCTGAGGCCAGCCATAGCGCTGAAGCAAGAGCAGACCTACCTTGCTCGACTGATGAGGTACAACACAGTCGATGTCAACCAGGCTTGTTGAAAGACCCGGATAGAGCGTTTCGAGAAACTCCTCATCAAGAGTTCGAACCATGCGGAGAATGGCTGGACCGTCCATGTGGAAAAGATCATCATCGGGATTATGGCCAGGTTTGGCTGGATGGCGAGCTGATCCTCCTCCTCTGATTGCGGTGAAAGAGGCTCCGTTTCCCCATGTTGAAAAATGGGCATGATGAATGCTGGAGTTGTCACCCAAACCGGAACGAGTCACCACTACGGCAGCAGCAGCATCACCAACCAGTGTTGCAGATTCCGGCTCTTTCGGGTTGATACCGCACGAGGAGATATCGGAACTGGCAATAAGAATATTGCTGAAACGACCTGCTTGAAGATAGGTTGCAGCTATGTCGATCGCAGTGATAAAACTGAGGCAGGTGGTATTCACACTCATTGCCGGAATACCTGATCTGCCGAGACCAAGCTGGCGCTGTATCAGTGCTCCGTTATCAGGGATGGCCTGTTCAGCGGTGCCCGACGCATTGATGAGAAGATTGAGCTGATCGGGTCTGAGTCCCGCTTCTTCGAGAGCTTCACGAGCCGCTTCAGCCGCCATAAATGAGGCGGTTTCAGTAGTGACCCATCGACGTTCACGCACACCATTGCGGCGCTCCACCCAGCCTGAAGGGAGTCCATAACGTATTTCAAGTTCATTACTTGAAATGATTTTCGACGGAAGATAACGACCAAGGCCAATAATTTTAAGAGGAAGGTTGATATACATAAGAGTTATTTCTTCCACGATTCTGACGACACCCTTGCATCTATCATAACAATTCGGATTCAGAATCTGTTCACCCTCTTCCGTTCAGAAGCATGCAATGGATGCTGGCACATCGAACTTGCAGCAAAGAGCCAAACACAAAATACCGTTTTTTTTGCCCCGGTGTCGGGGTGGCGGGATTCGAACCCACGACCTCTGCGTCCCGAACGCAGCACTCTACCAACTGAGCCACACCCCGATAATCTTATTCTCTTTGTGCCCTTGGGCAGACTCGAACTGCCGACCTTTAGTTTCGGAAACTACTACTCTATCCACTGAGCTACAAGGGCGTGTGGAGCCCAAAATAATAATTTCCGGCTTTTTCCTGCATCATTTTCTCGTTTCTCTCAATTATTTCCAGCTTGAGTCACAAGAGCATCAACTGCAAGATTGGCGCTCATCACAGCTCCTCCCATAGAGTCGTAATACAACTGCTGTGAAAAGCCGCCCGCAAGAAAGAGGTTGCGAACCGGTGTTTTCTGGGTGGGACGGTGTTGCTCCATGCCGGGTAAAGGCGCATACACAGAGTGGGGAATTTTCACCAGGGTAGATTTCAGGATTTTAGCCCCTTTTGAGCTTTCAGGGTAGCAGTTTCGGACGCTCATATCAACAAGCCTGATAATCTCCTCTTTTGAAAGCGCCATAAGATTTTTGGCCGGAGCAACACAGAACTCAAAACGGGTTTTGCCACTGAAAATCTCACCCCTGAGTGTCCGATACTCCGGGGTGGTTCGGGCCAAATTGGCATAGACCGGTATAACACCATCCGGAGAGAAAAGGACATTATCGGCAGAGGTGATCTCTGTGTCGTACCAGAGCTGCACAGAGATTACCGGAACTGCTTCCAGATTCTGGAGTCTCCCGAAAAAGGGATCATGCTGCTTCAGACTGTCGGGCAATACCCGGTTCAGGTTATGAATCGGCAGGGCACAGAGGTAATAGTCTGCCGTCAGAATTTCGCCATTGCGGAGCTGAACCCCTTTTATCTCAGTACCATCAAAGAGCAGCTCTTCGACGGCAACATTATTCTTGAACAAAGCTCCTCGTGAAGATGAGTAGTCGAGCAGCGGCTGATGGAGATATTCCTGTGGAGCGCCTTTCAGAAAGCCCATGCAGGAGGCATCAGGGATACGATAGAAGGTCTCGGTGACATCAAGAATAATCTTTGCTGAGATCTCTTCAGGTGGAATAAACTTGAGAGCAAGTGCCATGGGACGGAACATGGTGTCCATGAGGTGTTTGCCAAACTTTTTCTCAGTCGCCCACTCTGCAAAGGTAAGATGGTCCTGGGTTGGAGGGTATTTGTCTCTTTTCAGAGCAAGGGGAATAAGAGATTTTGCAAAAGCCGCCATCTCCCCAAAGGTAAAATAGCCATTCTTTATAATGGCTGGCAGCAGGTGCAGTGGACTGGGAAGTTCCCAGGTCTTGAAGGTAAAATTGCCACCACCAGCCAGGGTATAGGTCAACTGGTGATCTTTCCATAACACCGCATGATCGCTCTTGATCTCCTTCATAAGGTCATAAAGCACACTGTAGGCACCAAAGAAACAGTGGGTTCCCGATTCAATCCAGTCGCCCTCTTCATCTTTCCAGGAGGAGACCTTGCCGCCAAAAATCTCCCTCTTTTCAAGCAGCTTGACTTGAAACCCTCTGTCTGTCAACCGTTTCGCCGCAGTAAGACCTGCAAGGCCACCACCAAATATCAAGACTGACTTTTTTTCTGAGTTCATAACTGCGGAATTAAAACGGAATTTGTATAGTACACTCTAAACTGTCGTGCGCCCTTCCAGCGCTCTGGAGAGAGTTGCTTCATCTATAAATTCAAGCTCTGCCCCAACAGGAATACCCCTCGCTATTTTAGTGACATGAATACCAAGGGGTTTGATGAGTCTTGTAAGGTAAAGAGCCGTTGTTTCGCCTTCAATGGTCGGGTTGAGGGCAAGCACAATCTCTTTCACTTCAGCGGATGCAGGGTCAGAGAGCCTGACAAGCAGTTCACGAACCTTGATATCATCGGGACCAACTCCATCGAGTGGTGAGATGACACCATGCAGGACATGATACAGCCCCCTGTAGTAACCGGTTTTCTCAAAGGCAAACATATCGACGGGTGATTCAACCACGCAGATAACCGTACGATCACGGGCCTTGCTGGTACAAACCGTGCAGGGATCGATGCCGATGTCGGTAATATTCTGACAGACTGAACAGCGAATCACCTTGTCCTTGACCTCCAGCAATGCACTGGCAAGCTTTTCAGCCTCACTCCTCGGTTCGTGGAGGATGTACATGGAGAGGCGTTGGGCTGTTTTTCGCCCAACACCGGGAAGTTTTGAAAATTCATCAATAAGGGCATCAAGCGCCACTGAGGTATACCGCATTGACTCCTGTTAACCGATCTTCAGATTTTTGAGGATATCCGCCGGATTCATCATCCCACCGGTCACTTTGGATATCTCCTCCTGCGCAAGTCGTGCAGATTCGTCGAGCGCATTGTTGGCTGCAGCAAGCACCAGATCCTGAACCATTTCGCGATCGTCCATAATGTCCGGGTCAATAGAAAGTGTGAGCAGTTTCTGTTTGCCGCTGACACTCACTTTTACCATTCCACCTCCAGCTTCGCCGTACGCAACAATCCTTTCAAGCTGTTTCTGCACATCCTGCATCTTTTCGCCAGCTTGCTGGATCTGTTTCATCATGTCACCAAAGTTCGGCATTGCCATCGCGTATTTTCTCCTGTGCGTTATAAAATTGCCACCTTTTTTTTTCACCATTAACACTTGCGGCGAAGAGCAAGATAAATTTTTTCAAGAATGTCAGCCGTTGTGAGCTTGTATTTTTCCAGGAGCTCATCAGATTTCCCCGACTCTCCAAATTGGTCTTCAACTCCAACCATCTCGATGGGAACCGGAATATTGAGCGCACAGACATGAGCCACGGCATCACCAAGGCCGTTATAGAACTGGTGCTCTTCAGCGGTCACGATAGCTCCTGTATCATTTGCCGCACGGACAACAGCCAGAGTGTCGATCGGTTTAATGGTGTGCATGTTAATCACCCGGACGCTGACCCCCTCTTTTTCAAGAATGCGGGCCGCTTCTATCGCCTTCCAGACCATGATGCCACAGGCAATAACCGTCACATCAGTACCGGGATGTATCTCAATTGACTTTCCAATTTCAAAACCGTCCTCATCAAGGGTAAAATCAGGAACGTTGGGTCGTCCAAAACGGAGATAGACCGGCCCTTCGTGCTTGATGACCGCTTTGGTTGCCCGAACAGTTTCACTGTAATCACAGGGCACCACAACCGTCATTCTTGGTAGTCCCCTCATCAACCCAATATCCTCAAGAATCTGGTGGGTCGCGCCATCTTCGCCCAGCGTCAGCCCGGCATGTGAAGCACAAATTTTGACATTAAGATTGGAGTAACACACTGATTGACGAATCTGGTCATACACCCTGCCAGTAGCAAAAACAGCAAAACTGGCAGCAACCGGGATTTTGCCTGTGGTGGCAAGCCCGGCAGCCATGGATATCATGTTGGCCTCGGCAATCCCTGTCTGAATAAACCTCTCCGGAAACGCATCCCTGAAGGGATTCATGTTCAGGGAACCCGTCAAATCAGCACAAAGCGCCACAACAGCACTGTTCTCCCTGCCAATTTCAAGCAGAGCATCCCCAAACCCGGTACGAGTTGCCTTGTTTCCTCGCGAAACGTATCGCGCAGCCACATCCCCGATCTTATTTTCTTCCATTACTTCCAGAATAACTTAAATTAGAAAAAGCAGTTCTGCCCGGCTGCGCTCGCGATTAAATCCCGGACCCTCATGATAAACATTGAATATAAGCATACTGAAATCGCGGTGAAAAAAAAATTAGGTCAAAACTTTTTGACCGACCGCAATATTACAAAAAAAATAGTGATACTCTCGGGCGCAAAAGCTGAAGATAACATTCTTGAGATAGGTCCGGGCTTTGGCGCTCTCACCAGGGATCTTATTGCCTGCTGTCCGCGATTTACGGTTGTGGAGAAAGATCCAAAGCTTGCGGCTTTTATTTGTTCGGAATATCCTCAGCTCACCCTGATTGAGGGTGACTTTCTTCAAACTGATCTTGAAATACTGACAAAAGAGAGGCCACTCACGGTACTGGGAAACATTCCCTACTCCATCACCTCTCCAATTCTTTTCCGATTGCTTGAACACCGCCATTTATTCCTCTCTGCAACTCTGATGATGCAGCATGAGGTTGCCATGAGGCTTGTTGCCAAACCAGGCACAAAGGAGTATGGTATTCTTGCCGTCCAGATGCAGGCATTCTGTGATGTACACTATCTTTTCAAGGTTGGTCGGAAAGTATTTCGGCCCCAGCCGAAGGTTGACAGCGCCGTCATACAGATTCGACCGAAAAAAGAGGAGCCGATGGAAGATTCGGAAGGATTTCGAAAATTTGTACGAGCAGCATTTCACCAACGACGAAAAACCCTGTTGAACAATCTCAAAGAGCTGTACAACGTTGATTCTGTTGGGCGCAATACGCTTCAACGTCGAGCTGAAGCTCTTTCGATTCATGAGCTTGTTCAGCTTTTTGCAGCTCTGAAACCTCTCCTGTAAATAAATCATCGTTGCTCTGCTCTCTATTTTTTGTTAACATTAACTTTCAACACATAACAAATCCACCCCATGCTTCGCAGGTATCTTCTCTCAGGATCCTTTTTGCTGAATAATCTGTTCTCCCTCATCTTTTATTAACTTATTTTTCAGGGGGTTACTCGTATGCCGAACTCTTTCAATACTCTCTATCAACATTCAATTGACAACCCCGAAGCCTTCTGGGGAGAAGCGGGAGAAAAACTCCACTGGTACAAAAAGTGGAATAAGGTGCTCGACACCAGTAACCCGCCGTTTTACCGCTGGTTTGCCGGTGGAATAACCAACACCTGTTATAATGCGCTTGACAGGCATGTGGATGAGGGACGGGGAAATCAGTTGGCAGTCATTTTTGACAGTCCGGTGACAGGCACAAAACAGCGCTATACCTTCAGGGAGTTTCGTGATATTGTCGCTCTTTTTGCCGGAGCATTGCAATCGAGAGGTGTACGCAAGGGCGACCGTGTCATCATCTATATGCCGATGATTCCTGAGGCTGTCGTTGCCATGCTCGCCTGCGCAAGAATCGGAGCTATCCATTCTGTGGTATTTGGCGGTTTTGCCTCTCACGAACTTGCCATAAGAATTGACGACTGTAAGCCAAAGGTGATCATCTCAGCCTCATGCGGTATTGAACACAGCAAGATTATCGATTACAAGCGGCTCCTCGACTTCGCCATTGAGCTGGCCCACTTCAAGCCAGAAATCTGTATCATCAAGCAGCGCGACCAGTTGAAGGCTGAGCTGAATGAGGAGCGTGACCTCACCTGGAACCAGTCTCTCCTTGGAGCTGAACCTGCACAATGTGTCCCTGTCGAATCTTCCGATCCTCTCTATATCCTCTACACCTCAGGAACCACTGGCCAGCCGAAAGGGATCGTACGCGACCACGGTGGCCACATGGTGGCGCTGCAGTGGTCAATGAAACATGTCTACAACGTTGAGCCTGGCGAGGTCTTCTGGGCGGCAAGTGATGTCGGCTGGGTTGTCGGCCACTCCTATATTGTTTACGCTCCCCTGCTCCAGGGCTGCACAACCCTTATCTTTGAAGGTAAACCTGTAGGCACTCCCGATCCCGGCACATTCTGGAGAATTATCAGCGAGCATAATGTAGCTGTACTCTTTACAGCACCAACCGCTTTCAGAGCTATCAAAAAAGAGGATCCCAACGGAAACTATATCCGGAATTATGATCTCTCAAATTTCAGGGCACTTTTTCTTGCCGGAGAGCGTGCCGACCCTGATACCGTAAGGTGGGCTGAGAAGCAGCTTAAGGTGCCTGTGATCGACCACTGGTGGCAGACTGAAACCGGATGGGCTATTGCCGCGAACTGCCAGGGCATAGAGCCTGGCCCAGTCAAGTATGGCTCTGCATCAAGAGCGGTTCCAGGGTACAACGTCCAGGTTATCAATTCCGAGCTGGAACAACTGCCTGCTGGCCAGATGGGTGACATTGTGATCAAACAGCCGATGCCGCCGGGCACCATGCTGACCCTCTGGAAGGCTGACAACCGTTTTGTGGAGACCTACATGAAACAGTTTCCCGGCTACTATCAGACCAGCGATGCAGGATATATTGATGAGGATGGCTACATCTACATCATGTCGCGCACGGATGATGTGATCAACGTTGCTGGCCACCGTCTCTCTACTGGTGCGATTGAGGGGGCACTTTGCGAGCATCCTGATGTTGCCGAGAGTGCTGTTATTGGGGTTCATGATGACCTGAAAGGGCAGGTGCCGCTCGGCTTTCTTGTGCTTAAAAATAATGTTGACACTCCGGAAAGCCAGATCATCAAGCATGTTATCGAATACGTTCGGGAGAATATCGGACCGGTCGCCTCTTTCAAGAGTGCTATTATTGTCCAGAGGCTTCCAAAGACCCGTTCAGGCAAGATTCTCCGCAGTACCATGAGAAAAATTGCCAACAGTGAAGAGTACACCATGCCTGCAACCATTGATGATCCGGCGATTCTCGATGAAATAAGGGAGGCGCTCCAAACCATCGGCTATGCAGTCAACAGTAAATCCATTACCAGGGACGCATGATCAAAAAAATTGACCACATAGCGATTGCTGTCAAGAACCTCGAAAGCGCACTCGAAACATTTCGCAATGTTCTCGGGTGCGCGGATGAAGCAATCAGGATTGAAGAGGTTGCATCCGAGAAGGTGCGGGTAGCGTTTATCTCTCTTGGGGAGAGCAAGATTGAGCTGCTTGAGCCTCTGAGCGACGAGAGTCCGATCGCCAAATTTCTGGTAAAAAATGGGGAAGGAATGCACCATATTGCCCTTGCAACCGATAATATTGAAGAGGAGAGCGAGCGACTTGCATCGCTCAATATTACGCCGCTTGGCCCTCCAAAAGAGGGAGCCGGAGGAAAAAAAATCATGTTTTTGCACCCGAAACAGACCAACAGGGTGCTTCTTGAATTTGCTCAAAAAAAGCATTAACCAAACGAGACAAAGCCGCTTGTAACCAGTGAAACATTTTTATCTGCCGTTTGAGAAACAAGAGGGATTCAGTTACTCACATGAGAGTATCGAAAAGCTCAGCGAATATGAAAAGTATCAACTCTCCTTTCACCCCGAACGCCCCAGGCATCTCGATTACCTTACCGTCTTTGAAGAGGCGGAAGAGTGCCTGCAAAACGATCTGCACGGCAGTTGCATCATCCAGACCCATCGCGCTATACTGCGAAATGGTGAAAACGCCTGGTGGCCAGTCATGCTCATTGGCCAGCAATCTTCGCCAACATCAAATTTCGACGAGCTGCTTGAGCTGATGAAGAATCCTGACGAGATTGCAAAATGGAATCAGGGCATGCCGACACCTGCGGCATTTGAAAAGGCGATCAAGGCCATTCAGATTGCCGAACAGGAGAAGAGAATTATCATTACTGTTATCGATACAGCAGGCGCTGACCCTACTGAACAGTCAGAAGGGGGCGGCATCGCATGGAAAATCGGACGCTGTATGCAATCTCTTGCCGAAGCAACGGTTCCAACTCTCTCGGTGATCATCAACCGGGGATGCAGTGGAGGAGCCATTGCGCTTACAGGATGTGATGCGGTTCTGGCCATGGAGTACTCCACATACATGGTCATCTCTCCTGAAGCCTGTTCATCCATTCTTTTCCGAACCAGAGACAAGGCAAGCCTTGCCGCCCAAATTTCCCAGATAACGGCTCAGGAAGGTTTGAAAAATGGCATTATCGACGACATCATCGTTGAGTATGACGGACCTGCACACCGCTATCAGCAATCGGCTCTTCAATCATTCAAAAGTTCGTTGGTAACATGGACCAGGCAACTCAGCGCTATACCGTCAGATGAGATCTTTCTGCGGCGAATGGCACGCTGGGAAAAGATCGGTCAATGGGATACCATCACCGAGGAGAAGCTAAAAACATTCGAAAAGCCTGTCTCCTACTTTATCCCCCAACCAGAAAAAATTCTCTTTGTTGCCCGCCATAAACGCTGCATTGATAATGCAGGAAAAAGGCTGCTGGATCCCGTACTCTATAAAAAATTGCTGGCAGACAATTTTGCGTGTGAAACGTGTGGACACCGCTATGTACGACTTGCTGTGCAGGACTACATCAATTTTATTCTTGATCCAGAGTCATTCCATGAACACCAGGATACCCGTTACATTGTCGATAAGGATATTCTTGACTTTCCCGATTACCGGAAAAAAATCGGTGAGGCGCAACAGAAAACTGGAGCTGCGGCTTCAGTGGTGACCGGTGATGGCACTATCGATGGTGAACCTGTGGTCTTCTGCGGAACCAATTTCAACTTTCTTGGTGGTTCATTCTGTATGACAACCGCTGAAAAAATCTGGCGTGCCAGCAAAATCGCCATTACACGAGGTGTTCCCTTTATTTTTCAGGCTACGGGAGGCGGAGCAAGAATGCATGAGGGGTGTTCGTCGATGGTTGGCCTGCCAAAACTGCATGTCGCCATATCAAGTATTGAAAAAGCGGGACTGCCGGTTATTACCATCATTACGGATCCAACACTTGGCGGTGTCGCCATCGGTATTGGATCGAGAGGCATCAAGCTTTTTGAGCACAATGCGGGCAACATCGGATTTTCGGGAAAACGGGTTATTGAGCAGTACACCGGCAAGCCGACATCCAAAGATTTCCAGACAACCTGGTGGCTGCAACAGAAGGGATTTGTCGAACGAACAGCACATCCAACAAAAATGAAGGAAAAAATTCTGGAGATTATCCAGCAACATCCATCACACAACCAGCAAAAAAGATCGTTATGAATAACTCCCGGCCTGATTCGCTCTTTCATGAGTTCCCGGCGGTCAGCCGGGCGGAGTGGAATAAAAAGGCAATGACCGAACTCAAGGATAAGCCTTACGACACGATTGTCTGGCATACACCCGACGGTTTTGATCTTGAACCCTGGCACTCCAGTGAAGAGGCCGGGCAGCATCTTGACATACCAGTTACAAAGGCAGTCAACTCATGGAAAAATTGCCACCGCATAACGGTTAACAATCCTGAATCTGCGAACAAGGCCGCACTGAAATGCTTTGAGCTTGATGCTGCGGCTCTTGAGTTTGTCATAGCCGATCCTGCACTCTGCTCTGCGGAGAATCTGAATCGGCTTCTGGCAGGGATTAAAACCGCTGCGGTTGCCCTCTACTTTTCGGGCAATCTTCCACCCACTGCCGAACTGCTCGCTACTCTTGCGATGCTCCCCGGATTTACTGAAAACAGGGGTGGAGTACTTGCTGATTCAAAAGATACAGAGCTCTTCGATTCTGACAAGTTGCGTTCCCACTTCGATACTCTGCCTATTTTCCTCCCCCACTTCAGATTTCTGGCCGTCGATACCATCCCGTCCCATAAAAACGGATCCACATCAGCAGAGGAGATTGCCCTGGCACTGGCCGGAGCAAGCGACTACCTGAACCGCTTTATTCAGGCAGGAGTTCCTGCTGAGAGTGTTGTTGCGGCGATGGAGATCATCCTGCCGGTTACCTCAAGCCACTTTACCGAGCTTGCCAAACCACGTGCCCTGCGCTATCTCCTCGCTCATCTGCTGAAGGCTTACGGAGCACCGGGCAACTCCCTGCCCCGCCTTTTTGCCCGAACTTCAGAACGCAACTGTTCAGCGACTGAACCCTACACCAATCTGCTCCGTTTTACCACCGAGGCTGTATCAGCCATTCTTGGCGGTTACGAGACCCTGCAAATCAACGCTTTCGACAGTGGTGATTTGGTGAATCCCGACATTGCGGAGCGTATCTCCGGCAACATTCACCTTGTTCTCAGAGAAGAGGGGTCACTCGACCAGGTTGTTGATCCTGCCCGTGGCTCAAACTACATCGAAACCCTGACCAGAAAACTTGCAGAGTCTGCATGGAGCAGGTTCAAGGAGATTGAAGCGGGAAATCCAAACAGAACAACAGACCGAAGGCCCGACTTTTCAGCCATCGATATTTTTTCTGCAGCGCCTCTCAACACTGCTGAAGCTCAAGAGTCGCAGTGGACAACCGCCGAGGGGATCGACATCAAATCGACTTATTACCACTCTGATGTCGCACCCTTCGACCATCTGAACTTTGCACCAGGTTTCCCCCCTTACATCGGCGGCCCCTACACCATGATGTACACCACCCAGCCGTGGACGATCAGGCAGTACGCCGGCTTCTCTACCGCTGAAGAGTCTAACAACTTTTATCGCAAGAACCTGGCGGCGGGCCAGAAGGGGCTCTCAGTCGCCTTCGACCTTCCAACCCACCGTGGGTACGATTCAGACCACGAACGGGTTATCGGTGATGTCGGCAAGGCCGGAGTGGCTGTCGATTCAGTTGAGGATATGAAGATCCTTTTCGACCAGATCCCTCTGGGCGATATCTCCGTCTCCATGACCATGAATGGGGCCGTGCTGCCCATCATGGCTTTTTACATTGTGGCGGGTGAAGAGCAGGGTGTACCACTGGAAAAGCTGAGCGGCACCATCCAGAACGATATTCTCAAAGAGTTTATGGTTCGCAACACCTACATCTATCCGCCGGAACCCTCCATGAAGATCATCGCCGACATCTTCCGCTACACCAGCGAAAAGATGCCGAAGTTCAACTCCATCAGCATCTCTGGCTACCATATCCAGGAGGCTGGTGCAACGGCTGATCTTGAACTTGCCTTTACCCTTGCCGACGGCCTTGAGTACATCCGTACCGGTCTGAAAGCAGGGCTCGATATTGATGCCTTTGCTCCTCGCCTCTCCTTCTTCTGGGGCATCGGGATGAACTATTTCATGGAGATTGCCAAGCTGCGTGCAGCAAGGATGCTCTGGGCGAAAATTGTCAAACAGTTCAACCCAAAGAATCCAAAATCGCTGATGCTCCGCTCTCACTGCCAGACCTCCGGCTGGAGCCTCACCGAGCAGGATCCGTTCAACAATATCACACGCACCTGCCTTGAGGCATTAGCGGCAACACTTGGCCATACCCAGTCGTTGCATACCAATGCCCTTGACGAAGCTATTGCACTCCCCACACCCTTTTCAGCGAAAATTGCTCGCGACACCCAGCTCTATTTGCAGAAAGAGAGTGATATTACCAAAAGCATTGACCCATGGGCTGGCTCATCGTTTGTTGAGTACCTGACGGGAGAGCTTGCCGCAAAAGCGTGGAAGATCATCTGCGATATCGAAGAAGCTGGCGGCATGGTGAAAGCAATTGAGAAGGGGCTCCCCAAATTACAGATCGAGGAGGCCGCAACCCGCAAACAGGCGCGTATTGACAGCGGCAAAGAGATTATTGTCGGCGTGAACGGCTACAAAACCAGCAGCAAAACCGATATTGAGCTGCTGGAAGTGGATAATACCAAAGTTCTGGAGCAGCAGCTCCGTCAACTCGAAACAATCAAGGCTGAGCGCGATAACAAAGCGTGTGCTGAGGCGATTCGGGCAATCGAGGAGAGCGCCGCTTCGGGAGAGGGCAATCTGCTGGCGCTGGCCGTCGATGCCGCACGAAAACGGGCGACCCTCGGCGAGATCTCTTCGGCCTGCGAAAAGACATTCGGCCGCTACCGTGCCATCACCAGACTCAACAGCAGTATCTACAGAACACAGATGCAGGATAACAGACTTTTTCAGGAGGCCCAGCAGCTCGCCGATACCTTTGCATCCCAGGAAGGACGCCGTCCAAGAATCATGGTCTCCAAAGTGGGGCAGGATGGCCATGACCGAGGGGCCAAAGTTATTGCCGCCGGGTTTGCCGATGTGGGCTTTGATGTCGATATCAGCCCGCTTTTCCAGACTCCTGAAGAGGTTGTACAGCAGGCGCTCGACAACGATGTGCATCTTATTGGCATTTCAAGCCTTGCGGCTGGTCACAAGACCCTGATACCCAGGATTGTTGAAGAGCTGAAAGCGCATGGACGGGAGGATATCCTCGTTATAGCAGGCGGCATTATTCCCGAACGCGATCACGCTTTTCTCTACGACAAGGGCGTTGCCGGTATTTTTGGGCCAGGCACGGTGATCGCCGAGGCGGCAATCACGATTTTGAAGAAATTGATCGCGCAGGGATAAGGGCCGGTTGGTTGGAAATTGCACGTAAAACGTTAATATTGATCGTTACGGGAAAAGATCTGCAGGCCTACAACCATGCGATTAAATTCAAAAACCATGCAGAAAGCTGTATTAGAAAGTGAATCTGTATCAGATCTGAAATTATTACTTGATCTGGCAAAAAAGCTTGGGATAAAATCAAAAATTTTATCTATGGATGAAATTGAGGAAATTGGTATGGCAAATGCTATAAAAACTGGTCAAACAAACGAATATATTGACACAAATGAATTCCTGAAAAAGATTTCATCATGATTGTCCTTATTGATAAAAGATTTGAAAACTAGATACCGGCATTATGCCACAAAAGCCAGCGCTTTACGGGTTAATAAACTCAAACCGTGATTTTTCAAGCCCTTATGCCTGGGGAAAGAACCAATTTAACTCCTCTTTTCCTGCTGCGCTGGCATGCTATATGCGTGACAGGAACATTCCTGCAGTATTCATAAAGCACGGTCAAAAATCGGACACCGTAATTTCAGACATTTGTTTTAATGACTTTTGGCATACAACCTTGCCAAATGAGAAGCTCTTCTTCTCCTTTGAATCCAGATTCACACCATAAGCCACAATGACTCTTGACGACATTCAACCAATTGATTTGATTGTGTCGGAAAATGATTCCAAACGTATACTTGCGCCCGTCGAAGTGAAACTTACAACCATTCCTGACAACACCACGGTTAATGAGACAGAAGCAAATTACGGTTCAGAACTTGTTATCCGCTCACCTACCATGCGTTATGCCGCAATGGGTATGGGTCAATCGTGCGCATCTTTCATGACAGAAGTAAAGGATTTATTCTCACCTGCATGTGCAAAAATACGAGATTGGGATAACATTGTTGAGGTTTCAAAGCATCGAGACAACATCATCAAAGCACTTGATATTTTTTTAGACACATATTCCAAATACGAAAAACCGCTCTTGATGCAACCTGTCTGGAAGACGAAAGGGAAAGCACCTGTTCTTGCCGACAACTGCCTCGATATCTTTGTCTGGAGTGATTTTGCGCTTTGCCGCCTCCTTTTGGGCTCTGGCAATGGCGATGACGAAAAGATATCTCGTCCACAAAGAGCATCGCTTCGATTGGCACGCTTTCTCTACGAACTTTCAACCAAAGGCAAAGTCTATCAGAAGCCCATTTACGACGGAATGACATTCGACAATCTCAATGACAAGGAGTTTGCAATCAGCGGCAAAAAAACCAATTTACACATGCGCTGTGACCGCCTCACCAGGCCAATTATCAAAAAAGGGGAAATCAAAGAAATAATACTTGGCGACGGACAAAAGTTTCTTTCGCCCGAACGCCGTTTTGATGCAATCATTTACTACTCCAACGAACTTTTTAATGAACTGTAAACTTAAAGCTATTGACTTGTTCTGCGGAGGTGGTGGGCTATCTAAAGGGCTATCGGATGCTGGAATAGAAATTTCGGCTGCGTTTGATAATTGGGATGCTGCGATTTCTTTTTATAAAAGAAACATCCATGGACATCCGATTGAAAACCTTGATCTGGTCGACAGCAATGTTGTAGCAGAACATCTCTACAAATACGATTTCGACATGATTGTCGGTGGCCCTCCGTGCCAGGATTTTTCTTCTGCGGGCAAACGAGACGAAACAGGTGAACATGCAAACCTCACCATTTCATACGCACAAATAATCGGTGTTATACAACCGAAATATTTTATTATGGAGAATGTTGAACGTGCTCAAAAAACAAAGACATTTACCAGAGCGCTCGACATCTTTAAGCAAGCGGGCTATGGCCTTACGGTGACCGTGTTGGATGCCTCTCTGTGCGGTGTCCCACAAAAAAGAAAACGTGTCGTAGTGTTTGGCATTCTTGATGGTCCAAACAATTTGCTTATTCCTGCAATACGTCGGAATCAATGTTCCACTCCTATGACTATCCGTGATTATTTTGGCAATAAATTAGGAATTAATTACTATTACCGCCATCCTCGCAGCTATGCGCGAAGAGCCGTATTCAGCATAGACGAACCCAGTCCAACAATTCGCGGAGTAAACCGCCCTGTGCCACAGGGTTATCCGGGACATCCGGGCGATGCCACCCCTGTTTCTGAGGGTATCCGCCCGCTTACAACAAAAGAACGTAGCTTGATACAGACATTCCCGGAATCATGGGATGTTTCAGGCTCCAAAGCAAATATTGAACAGATTATAGGAAATGCCGTCCCTGTGAAGCTGGGAGAGTTCATTGGCAAATGTATTTTGGAAACTGTTTTAAATGTCCAGGAGTACCCCGAATATATAATCGACCAAAATGGAAACTGGATGTTGTTTGAACAGCGAAGAAAATACTCTGCATAATATACTTAGCAAAGCAATAATTTGCTACTATGACCAGACGCTATGAGCCTGATGTGGATAGCATCGTCAGCGGCATTATGGCGGGCAACCGTCAAACGCTGAGCCGTGCCATCACGCTGGTTGAGTCTCAGCGACCGGAGCATCAAAAAAAGGCGCATGAAATTCTTGACCGCTGCCTTGCAAAAAAGAGTCATGCCATCCGCATCGGCATCACCGGCTCGCCCGGTGCTGGCAAGAGCACCTTTATCGAGGCGCTGGGCGAGGAGATTATCCGGCACAGCTTGACGCTCGCCGTGCTGGCAATTGACCCCAGCAGCCAGCAATCGCGAGGCAGCATCCTCGGCGACAAAGCTCGTATGGAGAGACTTGCCGGACACAAAGAGGCCTTCATCCGCCCGACAGCCTCATCCGGCTATCTCGGAGGAACCTCGCCAAAAACCCATGAAGCTATGGTGTTGTGCGAAGCTGCCGGTTATGATGTGATTCTGGTTGAGACCGTTGGTGTCGGACAGTCGGAGGTGATGGTTGATACTATGGTTGACTTTATCCTGCTCTTGATGCTCCCCGGCTCAGGCGACGAGTTGCAGGGGATCAAACGCGGCATCATGGAGATTGCTGATGCCATTGCCATCACCAAAACCGATGGCGACCAATCGGGTATTGCCGCCATCGCACAGGCGGAGTTTGAGGCGGCGCTCAGGATGCTTCCTGCAAAACGCCCCTTCTGGCAGCCACAGGTTTTCCTCACTTCAGCCATTACCGGCAAGGGAGTTGCCGATGTCTGGCAGAACATCTCAGATTATTTCGCGCAAATGCGTGAAAAAAATCTGCTGCAAGAGCAGCGGAGCCAGCAGCTCAAACGCCTGCTCTCTACCGTGCTTGAGGAGATGCTGAAAAAAGAGTTTTTCGCCTACCCCGAAGTGGTGAAAACGAGAGAGATTGTCGAACAACAGGTGCTCTCCGGCGAGCTGAGCCCTTTCAGCGGCGCAAGCCTGTTAATGGAGGCCTTCACTCGTCGCCGATGAACTCCTTCTCCTCCGCCTTCACAATCAGCACCGGGCAGTTGGCTTTGCGGACAACCGTCTCGGCAACGCTGCCCATGATCAGGCGGCTCAACCCCTTTTTGCCGTGAGAACCCATAATCACCAGGTTGACATCAAGCTCACGTGACTTGTCGAGAATCACATCCGACGGGTTGCCAATCTCAATCGACGACTCGACCTTCAATCCGGCCTGCTGGAACTCCTGGAGCACAAGCTGAAGATCCTCTTTTGCAGCTTTTTCGAGATCCTCTTCAAGCGGGATATAGTTCATGGTAATATCAACCGCCATGGGGCGAGGCTCCACAACATTGAGCAGATGAACTCTGGAACCCATACTTGAAGCAAACTCCTTTGCATACTGCACCGCCTTGCGGGAAGCGTCCGAAAAATCGACAGGACAAAGAATTGCATGAATCTTGAACATGGTCGGAGTGATTTAAGTTGTCTTGGATGAATCCGATGATTTGTTGCCATCAAGAAACGCCTTGAAAAGTTCAATCGGTAACGGGAATATAATGGTGGAATTATGCTCCGCCGAGATATCCTTCAGCGTCTGCATGTAACGAAGCTGCAACGCCGACGGACTGGCGGAAATAATGGTGGCAGCGTCAGCAAGGCGCTGGGCAGCCTGAAACTCCCCCTCTGCATTGATGATGGTTGAACGACGTTCACGCTCAGCCTCTGCCTGTTTGGCCATGGCCCGACGCATCTCTTCCGGCAGGTCAATCTCCTTCACCTCAACCTTGGCCACCTTCACACCCCAGGGCTCTGTATCCTTGTCGAGAATCGACTGGATACGCTCATTAATCTCATCGCGCTCGGCAAGCAGATTGTCAAGCTCCCCCTGACCGCAGACACTGCGAAGGGTGGTCTGTGCCAACTGCGAAGTCGCAAAATGAAAATCAGCAACCTCCACAATCGCCTTGATGGGATCAACTACCCGAAAATAGACCACAGCGCTCACCTTCACCGAGACGTTGTCGCGGGTAATAACATCCTGGGGAGGCACATCCAGCGTCACTGTCCGCAGATCAACCTTGACCATTTTATCGATTCCCGGAATAAGAATGATCAAACCGGGCCCCTTTGCCGCAATAATTCTTCCAAGACGAAAGATCACTCCCCTCTCATACTCTCTCAAGATCTTCAGTGCCGAACCTAAAAATGCGGCTGCCAGAATTAAAACGAATGTCTGAAATTACGGTGTCCGATTTTTGACCGTGCTTTATGAATACTGCAGGAATGTTCCTGTCACGCATAT
>CAJEXW010000016.1 GCA_903994525.1 uncultured Chlorobiaceae bacterium | reverse complement strand
GCAATCTTCCTAAATCTGGTGCGGATGCGTTCAATGTTGTCATCATGAATTTCCATGACAACAATATACTAATTTTGCTTATACTGTTACAGTTATTTATTAACAGCTACTAACCATTTTCCCCATTCGCTACGAAGATACCCCGGTCGAAAAGTGGACGCTTGATACCGGTATCTTTCCCTCGCCCTCATATACCCGGAGTTTCACGATACCGGGACGCATGCCGCAGGGTTCAGCGGATGCAAGGGAGAGTATCGCGGATGATAACGATGCAGTTGAAAGCTATCAGACCGCACTCAGAGAGGAGCTGGGCAAAATCAGCCTGCTCGGTACCCACGCTCTTGAGAATATTCCTGTAGGGTTAACCGAAACCTTTGTCTCTCTGCACATCTCCGAAACCTGGCGGAGCGACCGGCGGTTTAACGATGCCAACCTCCCCCATGAGGCACCCAAGGAGGAGCATATCCGCACTCCCGAAGAGGTGATGCGGCTGGTTTTTGCGAAGAAACGCCTCTTACTGGTTATTGGCGACCCCGGTTCCGGCAAAACTACGCTACTCAAACATTATGCACTGACCTGCCTCAAAAAAGAGGGGTATAAAAAACTTGGCTTTACGGAAGCGGTTCTCCTCTTTTTTCTCCCGCTGCGAGAACTGATAGAGCAAGGCTCAACCTTTGCCCCGCTCTCCCGCCAACTCTTTGCCTGGTCTGAAACTCACTTTCTGGATATTGAGGAGAGCCGCTTTGCCGAGTGGCTTAAAAACCGCAAAACACTCATTCTTTTTGACGGCCTTGATGAAATCAGCGATCCAGAACAGCGCATCAGGGCCTGTGGCTGGATTGACCGGATAGCGTCCCGTTTTACCCATGCGCGTGTAGTGGTAACCTCCCGCGCTACAGGCTACCGGAAAGGGGAGGGGATTGAGCTTGCCTCCCTCCATACAAGGGCCGATATTATGGATTTTACAGCGGAGCAGCAGGCTGAATTTCTGGAGAAATGGTTCAGTGCTGCCCTTCTTGCTGAATTGCCACCAGCAAAAATAACAGTGGAAAGGTGGAAGGATCTCCAGAAGCAGAAGGCTCTGCAAAAAGCAAAAACAATCATCGAGTTTTTGGGGCGTGAGGGAAACAAAAGTTTACAGACCCTGGCAAGGGTGCCCATGCTGTTGCAGATTATGGCGATTCTCTGGAAAGAGCGGGAGTTTCTTCCGGGAACCAGGGTTGAGTTGTACGATGCCGCATTGAACTATATTCTCGATTATCGCGACCGGCAAAAAATGATAGAGCCTCTGCTTCCAGCCAGAGATGCCTTGCGCGTGCTGGCCCCGGTTTCGCTCTGGATGCAGGAGCTCCTTGGAAAAGATGAGGTTGAGCGGGAGGCCATGCAGCAGCAGATGCAAGTGCAGCTCAATACGCTCGATCATGCACCTTCAGCATCGGCGTTCTGTAAAAATCTTGTTGATCGTGCCGGGCTGCTGGTTGAGTATGGCGACCGGGAGTATGTGTTCCGCCATAAATCATTCCGTGAGTATATGGCAGGCCATCAGCTTAACAACGATCTCAAGCATGAGGGCCGTCTCACAACGTTGGTGGAGTATTTCGGTAACGACTGGTGGGAAGAGCCACTCCGCTTTTTTATTGGCCAGGTTGATGCCGAAACCTTTGACTCTTTTATGCAGAGGCTTTTCGACTCGACGGTCAGCGCCGAGATGACGCAGAAGCAGCAGGATTTGCTGGATACATTCATCAGAGAGGCACCGCAGAAGAAGATTGATGCACTGAAGAGTAAATTGCTTGACCCGTCGACCACGCCGAACCGGAAGCGATACCTGCTCAAGTCTTTGGAGGGGATCGGCCAGTTTGATACCCATGCTGCAAATGTCCGTAATCTGTTACAGCAGTTCAGGGAATCGGGCCTTGGCAACAAGCTGTCAGTTGGCTGCTCATTCCGGCTTTGCTTTTGAGCTAAGCGGAGCACAAATGCCTATCAGAGCGTGGAGGAGTGTTGTGGCAGCTCATCCCGTCGGCTTGACGTTTTCCGCGCTGCCGCCTGCCGGTATCGCCCCCACATCACGGCAGGCACAGCAATGCCGATGCTGAAAAGAGCCCCCATTTTTGCGGCGGCCTGTGTGTCAGGGTCAAGAAAGGCCTCTCCGGCGATAAACAGCGCTACGGTAAACCCGATTCCTCCAATCATGCCAGCCAAAAGGGTATCCCTGGCGTTCATCCCCTCGGGCAATGGAAAGCCCATCAGTCGGCCCAAAGCGCTGAAGAGTGAAATTCCCACGGTTTTCCCCAGCGCCAATCCTGCCAACACCAGCCAGGTGGCCTCGCTGGCCTGGGAGAAGCGCACGCCGGCATTGACAAGGCCAAACATGAACATGCCGACATCGACGAAGAGTCGCCACTCCTGCACAAATCTCTCCAGGGTTGAGCTCTTCGATGGGGAGATCTCGAACAGATGCTCCTCCTCAGACTTGCCATGCGGAAGAAATGGAACAACAAAAACCAGTGTCAGTGCCGGGTGAAAATGCCCAAGATAGAGCCCTGTCCAGACAAGCGATCCTGAAACAAGCAGATATGGCCAATACGATCTGATGGTTGCCCGCGAAAAAAGCGAGGCCACCCCTGTGCCAGCCAAAACCAGAAGAAGCCAGAGAGGCTCGGGGGGAAAAGCGGGGTTGGGGTAGAAGAGTGCAATAATCAGAATCCCTATGGCATCATCGGCAATCGCCAGCAGCAGCAGAAATGCTACGGCAGGGTGCCCCTTTCCAAAGGCGATTCGGGCGACAAGCCAGGCAAGGGCAATATCGGTAGCCGTAGGAATTCCTGCACCTTTTGCAAGGGATGGATCCCCAAAAAAGCGGTTCAGCATCAAGTAAACCAGCACTGGGCCAACAACTCCACCCAGAGTAGCTATGAGAGCATTGGCTGCTTTTTTTGGCGGGTTGAGATCACCGCCGGGCAGAAGACTCTGGGTGATTTCCGCAGCAGCGATGCCGAAGAAGAGCACCATAAAAAGGTCATTGGTCAAAAAGTGCAGATCCAGCCTGAACAGCATCGGCTCATGGATGAAGAGAGCATAAGAGCTGGCATCCATGTTGGCCCAGAACAGGGCGATAGCAACACCCAGAAGAAGTGGAACCGAAAATTCCCGAAGTAAGTTGATGTGCCGTCGCAATGAAAATTCTCCTTGAACTTTTTCTGGGATATCTTCCCCCAAACTCTGCCGGTTAACCCCGATACCTTTGCAATGATAACACCAAACGTGCCATTGCCATCAATAAATTTGCCTGCTCGATCAATTTTATTCCAGGGAGATAGAGAGGGAAATCGTTCAGTTTAGCTTTATGTTGCGGTGGAGGGTTCGAGGTTCAAGGTTCGAGGTTCAAAGTTCAAAGTTCAAGGTTCGAGGTTTGAGGTTCAATGAGCAAAGAGGGCTGGTGTCATGAAAAGGGCTATTGATACAAAAGAATTTACAGGGCTTTCGGAGGTGGAGGCGGCAGAGCGTCTGGCAGCGGAAGGGTATAATGAGCTGCCCTCTGCGGGGGAGCGTGGTCTTTTTTCTCTGGCGTTCGGCGTTGTCCGTGAGCCGATGTTTCTGTTGCTGGTTGCCTGCGGGGTGCTCTATCTGGTGCTTGGCGACCTCAATGAGGCGTTGATGCTTCTCGGATTTGTTTTTTTTGTGATGGGGTTGACTCTCTATCAGGAGCGAAAAACAGAGCATGCGCTGGATGCGTTGCGTGACCTTTCGAGCCCCCGTGCACTGGTTGTCAGGGATGGCAGAGAGCGGCGAATTGCCGGGCGGGAGGTGGTGCCGGGAGATATTCTTGTGATCAGTGAGGGCGACCGTGTCCCTGCGGACGGCCTGCTTCTTTCGTGCCTGAATCTTTTGGTCGATGAATCTCTCTTGACTGGTGAGTCGGTGCCCGTCCGAAAATCTGATGATGATCAGGCGGGAAAAGAGCTTCGTCCGGGTGGAGATGATCTCCCTTTTATCTTTTCAGGCACTCTGGTGGTTCAGGGGCAGGGGATTGCGAGGGCTCTTGCAACTGGAGTCAAGACCGAAATCGGAAAGATTGGCAAGGTGTTGCAGAGTGTTGAGCCGGAAGTGACCCTTCTGCAGAGGGAGACAAACCGATGGGTGCATCATCTGGCGATTGTCGGCCTTTCGTTATGTCTTCTTGTGGTCATTTTCTACAGCATCACTCACGGCGACTGGCTTAATGGATTGCTGGCCGGCGTTACCCTTGCCATGGCAACACTCCCCGAAGAGTTACCGGTTGTGTTAACCATCTTTCTTGCTCTGGGTGCCAGGCGCATCTCAAAAAAACAGGTGCTGACCCGCCGGATGCCTGCCATCGAGACACTTGGCTCTGCGACGGTTCTCTGCGTGGACAAGACCGGCACCCTGACCATGAATCGCATGACCGTGAGCAAGCTCTTTGCCGGAGAGGAGTTTTTTGATGTTCCAGCGGCTTCAGGGAGCACCACGCCGGAAAACTTTCATAACCTGCTCGAATTTGCCCTGCTTTCCACCCAGCTTGACCCGTTTGATCCGATGGAAAAAGCAATCAAAGAGTCTGGTGATCACTTTTTGATGGAGACTGAACACCTGCACAAGGATTGGGATCTGGTGCATGAATATCCCCTCTCCAAAGAGCTGCTCTCTATCTCCCGCGTCTGGAAAGCTTCGGAAAGGGATGAGTATATCATTGCCGCCAAGGGTGCTCCTGAAGCAATCCTTGATCTTTGCCATTGTGATGAGCCTGAAAGGGCCCGGCTTTCTCTCCACATTACGGAGATGGCCGAGCAGGGGTTGCGGATATTGGGGGTGGCGCGGGCATTTTTTCAGCAGCCCTTATTGCCGGGTGAGCAGCATGACTTTGATTTTGAATTTCTTGGTTTGATTGGACTTGCCGATCCGGTTCGTCCAACGGTGCCTTCAGCCATGGCCGAATGCTACCGTGCAGGGATTCGTGTGGTGATGATCACCGGCGATTATCCGGGTACGGCTCGCACGATAGCCCGGCAGATTGGCCTGAAAAAAGATGACGGCTGTATCACCGGCCCTGAAATGCAGGGTATGACGGACAAGGAGCTGCAGGAGCGCATCAATGAGGTGAATATTTTTGCCAGGGTTGTGCCGGAACAGAAATTGCGTCTGGTGACGGCCCTCAAGGCCAACGGGGAGATTGTTGCCATGACTGGTGACGGGGTGAATGATGCCCCGGCGTTAAAAGCCGCCAACATCGGTATCGCAATGGGCGGACGCGGCACGGATGTAGCCCGTGAGTCAGCCGCGCTGATTTTGCTGGACGATGATTTTTCCTCGATTGTGCAGGCGATCAAACTTGGTCGCCGGATCTTTGATAATATCCGCAAAGCCATTGCCTATATCCTTGCTATTCATGTTCCCATCGCCGGGCTCTCCCTCTTTCCGGTGCTGTTTCAGTGGCCGCTTCTGTTGCTGCCTGCCCATATCGCTTTTTTGCAACTTATTATTGATCCTGCCTGCTCCATCGTCTTTGAAGCCGAGGGGGAGGAACGGGATGTTATGAACCGTCTACCCAGGAACTCCCGGGAGCCCTTATTCAGCCGCACGACCGTTCTGCTCAGTCTGACGCAGGGCATTGTGGTTCTTGTGGTTGTGCTGGGGGTGTTCCTTTTGGCCCGCTCTTGGGGAGAGAGCGAGCAGGAGGTGCGCGCCTTAACCTTTACCACACTGATGATTTCAAATCTCGGCTTGATTCTCACCAATCGCTCGTGGAGCCGCACTTTCGCTGCCACCATGCGGTATCCCAATATGGCGCTGCTGCCGGTTGTTGCCGGGGCGCTTCTGTTTTTGGGCGTTGTGCTTTATGTGCCCTTTTTTGTGACTCTCTTCAGGTTTTCATCTCTCCATTCCCTTGACCTGTTGCTTGCATTTTCTGCCGGGATTGGGAGCGTGCTCTGGTTTGAAGGGCTGAAGTGGTTTGGAACGCGGCGGGCTGCCGCTGGTTAAAAATATGTCGTTCTCCCCTGATGAAGTGGCACTATCCTGAAGTGACGGTGCAGGGAAATTGATGGCAGGGTATTATATTTCCCCGACAGGCGTAGAAATAGTGTGGGGCATAACTCATGAGCATTATTCTTCTTGATAGTGCAGCAGATTGACGTTTTTACGGAGAACCCTTCGAACCACTTTAAGACAAAGAGTTTTTCAGCTCTTTCAGCTTGGAAGGTCATACATTGTCGTGGAACAATGGGGCTGATTTTGCTCCTGAGTTTCTGAGAGAGCAAATCAACTGCCTTTTGCAAGATCAACAACATTAATGGCAGGAGCTGATAAGGTTTTTCGGAAATACTGTACCGGTGAGCTGCAATGACAAGCTTGAACCGGGCAGGATTGCGCCGTTGGATTATCTCTCTGGCTGAGTCTGTTGGTAAAATCCCGCACGGTCTTCTCACCCATCCATTATTGGCCCCATAACGTTGACAACGGAGCTGCCCACAGGCGGTCACCGAGCGGCATGGTTTCTGTGCCATCATACAGCAAAATGCCCATTTTGAACAGGTCACCAGCAACGCTTGCCAGTTTTTTCAGACCACGCAAATCAGCAGTATGCACAGTGGCAGAGGCTTTAACCTCAACACCAATCAGGTGGCCGGCGGCATTTTCGATCACCATATCCACTTCAAGCATGTCAAGGTCGCGGTAGTAGAGCAGGCTATAGTCGCCCTCCGCCGCAGAGCTGTGCTTGAGTAGCTCGCCATAGACGAAGGTTTCCAGAATTTTGCCAAACCTGTTGCGATCGTGCTGCACTTCGGCGGCACCAACATCAAGCAAAGTGGCCAGCAAACCGGAATCAATAAACTGCAATTTGGGCGTTTTGACCACACGCTTGAGACGGTTTTTTGCCCAGGCATCAATGCGTTTCAGCAAATACATCTGTTCGAGCACTCCGGTGTATCGTGAAGCTGTCTTGTTATCCAAACCGGCCTGACCACCCAGTTTGGTGTAATTACACATCTGCCCTGATACTTCAGCCAGCATACGTAAAAATCTGGGCAATTGATCGAGCTTGTCAATATTGGCCACATCACGAACATCGCGTTGAATGATGGCATTCATGTACTGACGCGCCCATACTGTCCGTCTGCGTGCCTGATGGCGTGAAATTGCTTCAGGATAGCCGCCCCGTAAAACAGCTTCGACCAACTTCTCTCCTGTTATTGGCATAGTGACCTTGAGTAGCCTGCCTGCAAAAGCCGCATCGAGCCAATTCGAGGTACTTCCACACAACTCGCTTTGCGACAGCGGCAGCAAGGCAAGTATCTCCATACGACCGGCCAGGGAATCTGCAACAGCAGGAAGTACCATCACGTTTGCCGATCCGGTCAGCAAGAACCGCCCCGGGCGCCGATCCTCATCAACACTTTTCTTGATCGCCAGCAGCAGTTGAGGCGCACGCTGAATTTCATCAATAACGGCACAATCAAGGCTGCGAATCATCCCTGTCGGATCATTCCGTGCCGACAACAACGTCACCTCGTCATCAAGGGTGAAATAACGCCTTCCGTCGTTCGCCATCTGCCGCACCAGGGTCGTTTTGCCCGCCTGGCGCGGCCCTGCAACCAAAACGACGGGCGTATCAGCAAGTGCTTCAGCAATGCGTCTTTCTATCAGGCGATGGTAAAGAGAGGCTTTATGCATCAAGGATTTGCTTCGTAAAATATGGAATCTGATGTCGTAAATTAAGGAATCTGCGCCCGTAAAATATGGAATCTGTGTTTATAAATCAAGGAATCACTGGCAATATATTGTTGATCAACCAGAAACTCTCCACTGATGAAGTGGCACTATCCTGAAGTGATGGTGCAGGGAAATTGATTGCAAGGCATTATATTTCGCCCACAGGTATAGAAATAGTATGTGCAGCAAAGGGGCATCACTCATGAGCATTATTCTTCTTGATATAGGCAACGTGCTGGTAACGGTCGATTTTATGCGTTTCTGCCGCGCCGTTGCACGAGACCCGGTTGCAGGCGCTGATGAGGTTTTCCTGAAATACTGTAGCGGTGAATTCAAAGACAAACTCGAAACCGGCTGGGTAGCTCCGCTGGAATATCTTGCCGTTATTGCAAGCGACCCGCTTGTCAGAGCGATGCCGCTCCCTGATATCAGGCATCGTTGGCAGGATATTTTTGAGCTGCTGGATGGTGCCGTTGAGGCCGTGACCTTGCTCAGGCAGAGTCATTTACTCTGGATTATGAGCGATACGGATCCTCTCCATTTCACCTTTCTGCTCAACCATTACCCGTTACTGCGAAACGCTGACCGCTATTATCTCTCCTTTGAGCACGGAAAGATGAAAACCACGGTTGACGCGTTTACGTATATGCTCGAAAGTTCAGGCCGCACTGCTGACGAATTTCTTTTAATCGACGACAAGGCGGTCAACTGTGCCTCCGCCTCACAAGCTGGAATCAGAAGCATACAGTTCCAGAGCTGGCCGGAGACCCTTGCATTACTTTGAGAAAATAAGGAGCGACCATGCTGCAGATTACCAGAACCATTGCCGTCCCTGATGACGAGATCGAGCTTCAGACCATGCGGGCGCAGGGGGCTGGCGGCCAGAATGTCAACAAGGTGGAGACTGCCGTTCATCTTCGCTTCGACATTAGGGCTTCGTCGTTGCCCGATGAATTTCGTGAAAAGCTGCTGCTGCTGAAGGATCATCGCATGACGAAGGATGGGGTGATTATCATCAAGGCGCAACGCTACCGTTCACAGGAGAAGAACCGCACCGATGCCATGCTGCGCCTGCAAGCGCTGCTCCAATATGCCGCTTTGCCGGTCATAAAACGCAAGGCCACTGCTCCGACGAAAAGCTCGAAGGAGCGGCGGATTGAGAGCAAGGTGAGGCGAAGCTCGGTCAAGGCCTTGAGGGGGCCGGTTGAGTATTGAGGAGGGCGACTCCTCACCCCATATTCTCCAGCCGCTTGTAGAAAAAGTGCTTTGTCACCTCCGCTGACACAATATAGAGTCCCACAATCATCAGCATCCAGACGTAAAAGAGCAGCGGCAACTGCGCAAAGCCGAAGGTGACCGCCAGCGGAGTAAAGGGCAGCGCCAGCACTGCGGCAACCACCAGCAGCGTCGCTGTCAGCAGATACTTGCCGGGAGGGCTTTTGAAAAACGGGAGGCGCGTGCGAATCACCAGCACAATGAGCGAGGCGGAGATGACCGATTCAACAAACCAGCCAGTCTGAAACTCCGCCTCTCCGGCGTGAAGCACATAATGTAAAACCCCGAAGGTGAAGAAGTCGAAGAGCGAGCTGAGAATACCGAAGGTGATCATGTATCGCTGGATAAAGCGGATATCCCAGCGGTGCGGCCGGGCAATGTTGACGGCATCAACGCGGTCGCTGGAGATGGTGATCTCCGGGAAGTCGGTTAGCAGGTTGGTGAGCAGTATCTGCTTTGGCAGCAGCGGCAGAAAGGGGAGAAAGAGCGAAGCCCCCGCCATGCTGAACATGTTGCCAAAATTGGCACTGGTTGCCATAAAGACATACTTCATGGTGTTGGTGAAGGTTTTGCGCCCCTCAATAATGCCCTGCTCCAGAACCTTCAGGTCATGGTTGAGCAGCACAATTTCGGCAGCCTCCTTGGCCACATCCACCGCTGAGTCAACCGAAATACCAACGTCAGCCGCATGAAGTGCCGAGGCATCGTTGATACCGTCGCCCATAAAGCCCACAACGTTCCCGCCCTTTTTGAGCGAGAGAATAATGCGCTCCTTCTGGTTTGGCTCCACCTCGGCAAAAATATCGGTGCGCACCGCCTGCTGCATCAGTGCCACATCACTCATCTTGCGAATTTCCGGGCCGGAGAGCACAACCGGGTTCTTGATTCCCACCTGCCTGCCAAGACTTCCGGCAACGAGAGCGTTGTCGCCGGTAATAATTTTCAGCTTCACACCGAGCCGTTCGAGATTCTGAATGGTCTCCAGTACCCTCTCCTTGGGTGGATCAAAAAGGGTGATAAAGCCAAGGAAGATCATCTCCGCTTCGTCGTTGCGGGTAAAGTCCTGCTGCTGATTGCCGGCTTTCCAGGCCACTCCAAGCGTCCGGTAGCCATCAGCGCTGAGTTGCTCGTACCGCGCCATAATCTCCGCCCGCTTTTCATCCAGAGCAACCAATGAGCCATCCTCATTTTCGGCATGGGAACAGACCTCAAGAATCTGGTTCAGCGCCCCCTTCGTGATCACAATTGTTTCGGAGTCACTTCGAAGCTGCACACTCAGCCGTTTCCGTATAAAGTCATAAGGCACTTCGCTTTGCACCTCAAACAGCCGTTTGTTCACGGGCGGGTTGCTGATAATGGCCGCATCAATGGGGTTCTGAAATCCCTGTTGCAGGGAGGCGTTCAGCCAGGCGTACTCCAGCACCTTTTCGGAGGGGTTGCCTGAGAGCGATAATGCCTTGTGCACCTTCACCTTGCCCTCGGTGATGGTGCCCGTTTTATCGGAGCAGAGGATGTTCATGCTCCCGAAGTTCTCGATGGACGAGAGTCGCTTCACAATCACCTGCTGCTTGGCCATGTTGCGGGCTCCGGAGGCCAGGTTCACGCTGATGATGGCTGGCAGCAACTGGGGAGTGAGGCCGACCGCCAGCGCCAGGGAGAAGAGGAAGGAGTCGAGAATCGGCTTCTGCAGGAAGACATTGACGGCAAAAATGATCACCACCAGCACCATGGTGATCTCCATCAGCATATAGCCAAACCTGCGCACGCCCCTTTCAAAATCGGTTTCGGGAGCTTTCAGCCGAAGGGAGCCTGAAATCTTTCCGAACTCAGTCTGCATGGCGGTTTGCACCACCAGTGCCTTCGCTTTGCCGCTGATGACGTGAGCACCCATAAAGAGGGTGTTGCTCCTTCTGGCCAGCGGGGTGTCTGCCGGGAGAACCCCGCTGTTTTTTTCGACAGGGTAGGTTTCGCCCGTGAAGGCCGCTTCATCCACAAACAGCTCTTTTGATTCGAGAATGAGGCTGTCGCCCGGAATCACATCTCCGGCGGAGAGCAGCACAACGTCGCCTGGCACCACCTCCTCAATATGAATCTCTCTCTCCTTGCCGTCGCGAACAACCCGGCACTTGATCTGCACCATTTTCATCAGTTGGTCAATGGCGCTGGCAGCCCCTCTCTCCTGCCACCAGCCCAGCAGGCCGCTCACCAGCACAATGAGCAGAATGATCAAGGCATCCGTTTTGTCGTGCAGGGCAAACGACAGCGCGGCGGCAAAGATCAAAAGCAGCGTCACCGGGCTTTTGAATTGCTGCAGAAAGAGCATCAGGCCGGAGGTTCTGGAGCCTCCCTTCAGCGAGTTTGGGCCGTACTGCTTTAATCGCTCCTGAGCAGTTTGAGCTGACAGGCCTTGACGGTCAGCATTCAGGCTTGAGAGAGCCTGTTCCGGTGTGAGTGACCAGAAATTCTCTTCAACCTTGCCCGGAGGTATTCCCTTTTGTTCCATAGTTCATTATTATATCATTAACTTAAATCATAGGCAGAAAAGCGGCTACTTGCAACAACATTCTGCTGATGGAATCATACATCTTAAACAACGAAGCGACTATGTTCAAAAAAGCAGTTTTTCCCGGCAAATACATTCAGGGTGTGGGAGCTTTCAGCGAACTGCCAGCCTTGATCTCATTGCTTGGCCGGCAGGGTTTGATTCTGGCATCCCCCTCAGTTCATGACAAGGTGCTTCCTGGATGTGGTGTTGACTTGCGTGCCCACTCTCTCCCGGTTGACCTTTTTCGGGGAGAGTGTTGTGAAGAAGAGTTGACTCGTGTGTCCGAAGTTGTCAGGCAGCAGAAGGTGGATGTGCTTGTCGGGATGGGTGGAGGCAAAACCATTGATACGGCAAAAATTGTTGCAGACCGAGCCGGGATCCCGGTGATCATTGTTCCAACTATTGCGTCGAGCGATGCGCCGTGCAGCGGGTGTGCCGTGGTCTATACAAAGGAGGGGATGTTCGATTCCGTGAGCTATCAAAAAACAAATCCGGCGGTGGTGCTGGTGGATGTTGGCATTATTGCCGCAGCACCGTCCCGTTTTCTCGTGGCGGGGATGGGCGATGCGCTCTCCACCTGGTTTGAAGCCCGCTCGTGCGAGCGTACCCATTCGCCCAATGTGTGTGGCGGGTATGGCACTGTGGCGGGATTCGGGATTGCCCGACTCTGCTATGACACGCTGCTCAGCTATGGCGTTGCTGCTAAAGTTGCCAGCGAGCGGCATCTTGTCACTCCGGCACTGGAGCGCATTATTGAAGCGAACATCCTGTTGAGCGGCATCGGGTTCGAGAGCGCCGGGCTGGCGGCAGCCCACGCCATCCATAACGGTCTTACCGCGTTGGTAGAGACCCATGCCTTCTATCATGGAGAGAAGGTTGCCTTTGGTGTTCTGGCTGGCCTTCAGCTTGCTGATGCCCCGCCTGACGAATCAGCAACGGTCTTTTCCTTCTGTGAAGATGTCGGGTTGCCGACCACGCTTGCCGATATCGGCCTTGGCACTGCCGACCGGCAATATCTGAGAATGGCTGCTGAAAAGGCCTGTGAAGCCGACCAGTCCATCCATCACGAAGCGGTTGCCATTACTCCAGACAAGGTGCTTCATGCCATGCTTGCTGCGGATGCCCTGGGGCAGGAACGCCGGAGGGTGAGGCAAGGGTAGGGGAGGATGTTATGCCGTCCATCCTTGCCGGTCTGCGGCATCATTCAGAAATTGCATGATGTCGTTTTCATGCTGATCGTTTTTTAACAGCGCCGACTGTCGCAGACACTCCTCTGCAAAACCTTCGGGCAATGTATCCTGCATCAGGATTTGTGCCGGTTGGGCACTTCCTCTGCGCAACTTTGCGTTGTGGTTATCGACTCCTTCGAATAGTTCTCGCATGATGGTTCTGTTTTCCGCCTTTATTGTAACGTATTCTGAAATTGTGTTATCTCCAATAAAATTTTACTTTGTCTTTGAGTAAAAATACTGTTTTGGAATAACCACTGACCCTGATGCCTAACAAAATTCGGACAAGAATCACTGATCGTAACCGGTGGCCCCGCAACTGGTGGTATCCTGAAGCACAGCAGGATAACCGCCATGCTGATGTGGTCAAAGGGCTGCATGAGAGCCATTCCAAAGCGATCAATAAAACGATGCTCTCGATTCTTGCGGTTGGATTGTACAGTCTGCTGGCGGTGGTTGGCTCACCCGACAAGTCGCTGATTGCCACCAACAGCTCCATTCAAACACCACTGGTTGGCACCTCAATCTCTTTTCAGGGTTTTCTGATTGTCTCGCCCTTTCTTCTTGTCATCCTGACCGTCTATCTTCACATCCTGTATGGCAAATGGCTGCGGCTTGAAAAAAGGCGCGAGGCTCTGAACAATGAGCCAGCCAACGCCGGTGAGCCAACCATTGAGAGTGTTCCAACTATTTTCAGTTTCAGCGACCGTTTGCCCCGGTTTGTCACCACCTTTATCTTTTACTGGTTTGTACCGCTGGTGTTGTGCGCTATCGCATATAAAGCGCTTGCTCTCAAAGAGTTGATTCGTCAGATGTTTTATGTCGCCTCTGTCGTGACGCTTGCTCTTCTTTTTTTGCGGATTAATCGTTGTCGCGAAACGAAACGGTTCTGGCGAAATGCCCCACGCTGGATACTTCTCGCTCTGCTTGTTGCGTTTATGGGTTATTTTCCCTCTGTTTCCGACTCATTCCGCAGGCCATTGAATCTTCAGCGAGAAGATCTTCATGAAGCTTGGCTGCAAGGGCTGGATTTGACCGGTGCCGACATGAGTAACGCCAATCTCAAAGGGGCAAACCTCAGCGGCGCTATTCTTCAAAAAGCACATCTTGATGAAGCCAATCTGCTTGATGCTGATCTCAGAACGGCAATACTCCAGGGAGCCTCCCTTAACAAAGCCAATCTTCAGAAAGCAAAGCTGACCTTCGCTAATTTTGAAGAAGCCGACCTCACGTTAGCGACTTTTACTGGTGCGACTCTCCAGAATACCAATTTTCAGAGTGCTGATATCAGGTATGCCAATTTCAGGGATTTCGTAAAAGAAGGAGAGTTTGATTCCCATCGGCTCAAATATGCCCAAAATTGGGAAAAGGCGTTTTACAGCAGTGAGTTGCTTGCAGCTCTCAAGCTGCCAAAAAGCCACAATGATGACCTGAACAAAGATTGGGACAAAACGTATGCTGAAGTGGAGCACTATCAATCGGAGAATAGTTTTCAAAACCTTATCAAGGCAGGGTATCGAGTGGTTGAGCATCACGTCAAAAAGAGTTTTCAAATGGTTAAGCGTTGGTTGAATATCGATGATAAGGGTACGGTTCCTGTCGTGGATGTTGGCGATGAGTATGGTGGCGGGATAGTTGCCTACATCTACCAGCCAGGTGACGTGGGTTACGTTGAAAATGAACAACACGGGTTGATTGCTGCCAAATCAGATATCAGAATTAATTATACCGATGCGTGGAGTGATGGGGATCAAAATGACTCTTTTCGATGGAGTACGGGAGAAAGGGAAAAAGAGGATAATGCTGATTATGCCTGGCAGGAAATTCTCAACACCAGCACAAGGTTGGGCGAAGGCAAGGCCAATACCACAAAAATATTGGAGAAGTATCCAGCAGAAAAGTATCCCTATACTGCGGCGGCAGTTGCGAGAGCATATCGTGGAGGAGGTTTTGATGACTGGTTTTTGCCGAGTAAAAGTGAACTCAATAAACTTTATCACGCCAAAAGTGCTGTTGGCGGTTTTTCCGACGACAGCTACTGGAGTTCTACGGAGGGCAGTGCGTAGGGGCGCGTGGGGGCAGTACTTCGACGATGGCGGCCAGGGCGACAGCGGTAAGAGTGTGGGGTGGTGTGTTCGGGCGGTGCGGGCTTTTTAACTATTTATCTATTCAACAATTAAGGGGGTACCGGGGGCAACGCCCCCAGTGGAAAAATATTTTGGATTATGGCGCTTTACTATGATTTACCGGTGTATCGTGATGTCAACGGTGGCGAATTCTGAACATCTGAAAATAATCGAGCAAGTGAGGCATAGAACAAGTGGATAAAAGCGTGTGGTTTTGAGGACTAACGCTATCACAGGAATTGCAAACCGGACTTGAAAAAGCAGCAGATGGTGATTGTTGTGCGTCTAATTTAAATAAAGGCACATATAATATGTTAGAGCGCGAACTCTATGAATATTTGACACTGCATTTTCCTGAAGAAAATGAGCATTGCGAATGGAAAGCCTTTGGCAATTTGCGCAATGCCGTTTCGGGTTCTGCCGGTGATGATGTGATTTCTTATGTGTCTGCTCTTGCCAACATGGAAGGCGGGGATTTGGTTATAGGTGTTGAGGATAAAACCCTGCGCATTATCGGTATTCAAAACCTTCATGATTATACACCAGTAAATTTCCCTTTCCGCATCATTGGTAATTGTACCCATCTTCCGAGTGAAGGTTTAAGGGTAGAGCCATTGATCACTTCAGATACCAACAAAACTGTTTGGGTATTGCATATCCCCAAACATCTGCCACGTCAGCCTGTAATTGCTCATAGAAAAGCATGGCAGCGTAGTGGTGATAGTTTAATTGAATTGACTCAGAGCAGAAGGGATGCGATTTTAATGGAACCGCTCCATACGGCGGATGACTGGAGTGCCGGTATCTGCCCAACGGTCACGATCAGTCAGTTAGATGAGATGGCCATTGCCAAAGCCAAATTCAATTACAAAATAAAAAATCCCCGTATTACCGAAGAGGTAGATGGGTGGGATACTATGACTTTTCTTGCAAAGAGCCGATTGATAGTGAATGGAAAAATCACCCGAGCCGCTGTTTTGCTGCTTGGCAAGCCCGAGGCAACGGTACAATTGCATCCGGTACAGCCGCAGATTAGCTGGGTACTGTACAGCAAAGAAAAAATTGAAAAGGATTACCAACATTTTTATCCGCCATACATCATTGCTGTCGATGAGGTCTTTGCAAAAATTCGTAATCTCAAATATCGCTATCTCAAAGAGGGCACTTTGTTCCCTGATGAAGTGGATCAGTACGACCAGCAGAATATCAAAGAAGCGTTGAGTAATTGCATCGCCCATAAGGATTATAACCTGGGTTCAAGAGTTTCTGTTGCTGAAAATGAAGATGGATACATCTCGTTTACAAATCCAGGCTCCTTTCTTCCCGGGAGCATTCAGGAGGTTATCGATAGCGAAGAACCGCCTTCATTTTACAGAAACACCCTGCTGGTTACCACTATGGAGTCCTTCAATATGATTGATTCCATTGGCAGCGGTATCAAGCGCATGTTCAGGGTGCAGCGAGAGAGGTTTTTTCCAATGCCCGATTACGATTTTTCAGGGAACAAGGTAAAAGTAACACTTACTGGAAAAGTGCTGGATATGGACTATGCGAGGGTTCTTGCCCGAAACCCCAAGTTAAGTTTAAACCAGATTATCCTTCTCGATAAAGTACAGAAACGGAAGCCTCTTTTGGAGGCAGAAATAAAGCTGCTGAGGGCAAAAGGTCTTATTGAAGGTAAAAAACCCAATATTATTATTTCGGCAAAACTAGCACAACCCACAGGACAAAAAGCAGTTTACACCCGAAACAAAGCCTTTTCCAAGCAGCAGTATTTTGATTGGATTATGCAGGGTATTCAAGATCATGGTTCACTTTCCCGCAAAGACATCGAAGAGTTGGTTTGGTCTAAACTGTCTGATTTATACGATGAAAAGCAGAAAAAAAAGAAAATCACCAATCTTATTTCTGAAATGAGTCGGAACGAAACGATAAAGAATGTGGGTTCGGATGCTGCTCCAAAATGGGTTTTAAAGGAGCAGGAGGGAAATACTTAAACAGAAGAGATTAGAAGAGATTAGAAGAGATTTAGAAGAGATTCTATAGGAGATATTTGGATAACTTATTACTAATCAATAGGATATTCTCTTATAGGAAGCAGTTGTTTCGCCGGTTCTAAAGGTCGTGAGGTCAGTTTCCTGCGAGAGTAGAGGGACATGTAAATCTCCTTTGCCAGTATCAGGTATATCGTTTTCTGGAAACTCAAACGTTCTTCAGCTTTTCAAAATGCGGTGGAGGTTGCGAAAACTGAAGACCAAAAATTCGGCGATTTCGCGTATGGAAAATCATTCGGAGGATATTAAGTTTTCGACGCTGTTTCATTATGCTGAAGCACCTGGCAAAAAGCTTCAGTTGTCACTGCAATGACCTGCGTCGTCATTTCTTTGATCAGCCACATTGCAATTGAACAGGAGTGACAATAATGACACCGAAGATGCGCATCGTCACGCTTGATGATGCCGAAACCCGACTTGCCCAACTGGTTGAACAGGCAGCTTGTGGTGAAGCTTTTATTATCAGCAAGTCAGGGCGACCAATGGTTAAGGTGATACCATTCGATACCACCATTGGCAACGCCCGACAGTTTGGTTTTATGGCAGGCGAGATCTCTGTTCCTGAAGATTTTGACCGTATGGGCAGTAGCGAGATCGCCGCATTGTTTGTTTGAGATAATAACCGTAATTATTGATTTATACCCTGATGCTCAAAAAACACTGGACAAGAATCGCTGACAGTCGCAATGCGCAGCGTTCTCCCTGGATAGAGGATTGCACTCATCCCGAGGTGGTCAAGACGATGCACGAGAGCTATTCAAAAGCGATCAATAAAACGATGCTCTCGCTGCTTGGTGTCGGGTTGTACAGTCTGCTGGCGGTGGCGAGCTCATCTGACAAGTCGCTGATTGCCACCAACAGCTCTATTCAGACACCGCTGGTCGGCACCTCAATCTCTTTTCAGGGTTTTCTGATTGTCTCGCCCTTTCTTCTTGTCATCCTGACCGTCTATCTTCACATTTTGTTCGGCTACTGGCTGCAGCTCGAAAAAAAACGCAAGGATATGAACGAGCAGTCGCTTAAAAACGGTGAGCCAACCATTGAGAGTGTTCCAGCCATTTTCAGTTTTAGTGACCTTCTGCCCCGCTTTGTCACCAACTTTATCTTTTACTGGTTTGTACCGCTGGTATTGTGCTTCTTGGCATATAAAGCGTTTGCCCTCAAAGAGTTGATTCGTCCGATGTTTTATGTCGCCTCTTTTGTGACGTTCTCCCTTCTTTTTTTGCAGATCCACCGTTGTCCCAAAGAGCATCGGCGGTGGCGGAATACTCCCCGCTGGATACTCCTCGTTCTGGTTGTCGGGTACATGGGTTATTTTCCTTCTGTTTCCGACTCATTCCGCAGACCATTGAACCTTCAGCGGGAAGATCTGCATGACGCATGGCTGCAAGGGGTGGATTTGACCGGCGCCGACATGAGTAACGCCAATCTGAAGGGAGCAAATCTTAGAGGAGCAATCCTCAGGAATTCACATCTCAATGAAGCCAATTTTCAGGATGCTAATCTTGGTGGCGCCGATTTTACAAAAGCGGATCTTTTTTCTGCTAATTTCAGGGAGGTAAAAGTGATGGATCCCTATCTGATCAAAGCGGCTGAGCATTGGCAGCAAGCTTTTTACAGCAGTGAGTTTCTTGTGATCTTTAAACTTTCTCCAACCCACAATGAAGAACTTGAAAAAGCTATCAAAATCGTAAGAATTGGTGATAAATATGCGGGGGGGAAAATCGTCTGTATTTTCCAGCCAGGTGATAAAGGTTATGTTGAAGGGGAACGGCATGGCCTGATTGCTGCTGAAGCTGATCTGCCTGGAGGTGACAAATATACCTGGGAGGCTGCGAAGAAAGCATGTGACGATCTGGATGAAAACGGTTACAGTGACTGGCATTTACCGACAAAGGATGAATTGAATAAGCTTTATTACGCAAAAAGTGCTGTTGGCGGTTTTTCCGACTACTTCTACTGGAGTTCTGCGGAGCCAGTGCAAGTTACGCATGGGGGCAGTACTTCCTCACTGGCTTCCAGAGCAGCAACGGTAAGAGTGTGTGGTGGTGTGTTCGGGCGGTGCGGGCTTTTTAACTATTTATCTATTCAACAATTAAGGGGGTACCGGGGGCAACGCCCCCAGTCAAAAAATATTTTGGATTATGGCGCTTTACTATGATTTACCGGTGTATCGTGATGTCTATCGTCTGATCCTGAAAATTTTTGAATACACCAAAGATTTTCCTCGAGAGTACAAATACTCGCTTGGTCAGGATCTCAAGCACGACAGCATTGTACTGGTGCGCAGCATCTATAGGGCCAACAAAGCCAAAAGCAAGACCGAGTATCTTGAAGTATTCCTTGACGATTTTGAAATCCTTAAACTGGAGGTGCGTCTATGTGTTGACCTGAAAATTCTGCCCATGAAAAAGCAGGCCGAGATCACTGGCCTCATGGATGGAATTGGTAAACAAATCACCGGATGGCGAAATGCCGGGACGGTGAAAGGTGCCTGAATTCCGTCGGTCAAGGCTGTCGGAAGCGAGCAAAGCTTCGTTCAAAAGCGGCAAAGAGACTGTGAGCCGATCCGTGAAACTTGAAGATCGGGGAGCAGTAAAGGAAAATGCATCGAAAGCGCTTTGGGTGCATGTCAACATCTTTGCGAAAGTGCTGTTGGCGGTTTTTCCGACAACAACTACTGGAGTTCTACGGAGAACAGTGCAAATAACGCATGGAAACAGAACTTCAACAATGGCAACCAGAACAACAACAATAAGAGTGTGGGGTGGTGTGTTCGGGCGGTGCGGGGTTTTGAACAAGCAAGTGTATCGCCCGGCCGAAATTTTCGCCGGGCGGTATACATTATGACGGACGACTCATCGTTGCAACTCGAATTGTTTCCCTCTTCAGCGCCAATTCCGCTTGTTGATCTGTTTGAGGCTTATGAAGGCTGCCGACGACACAAGCGCAATACGGCCAATGCCATAGCCTTTGAACTCGACTACGAACAAAATCTGGTTGAACTCTGTGAGGAGATCAATAATGGCAGTTACCAGCCGGGGAAGTCAATCGCCTTTATTGTTGACCGCCCCGTCAAGCGTGAAATATTTGCCGCTGACTTTCGTGACCGTGTTGTTCATCACCTCATCATCAATAAGCTGAACGACCTTTTTGAAAAAGAGTTTATTGGCGACAGTTACTCCTGCCGAAAGGGAAAAGGCACGCATAAAGGGATAATGCGTCTCGATGGTTTTATCCGCCAGTGCTCACAAAACTATAGCCGCGACTGCTGGATTTTAAAGCTTGATATCAAAGGCTTTTTCATGAGCATCGATCGTCAGCGCCTCTACCATCGTCTGGAACTCTTTATCATCGCTCGCTATCATGCTCCTGATCGTCCACTCCTGCTCGATCTTTGTCGAAAAGTGGTTTTCTACGATCCGGCAGCCCATTGCGTGATTAAAGGGAAACGCTCAAACTGGAAGGGGTTGCCGGACGACAAAAGCCTCTTTCACTCCCGCCCTGGCTGCGGCTTACCCATTGGCAACCTGACCAGCCAGGTGTTTGCCAACTTCTATCTCAACTCGTTCGACCATTTTATGAAACACACCCTCGCACTCCGATACTATGGCCGTTACGTTGATGATGTGGTGGTGGTGCATCAGGATCCTGCTTTTCTGAACTCATTGCTGCCGGTCATTCGCTCTTATCTGCATCAGGAGCTTGGGCTGATACTGCACCCCAAAAAAATCTTTCTTGAGCATTACACTGAGGGAGTCAAGTATCTTGGAGTTGTTCTCAAGCCTCGCAGGATTTACGTTGCCAACCGCACAAAAGGCAATATGTATCGCGCTCTCTTGAAATATAACCAGATAGCGCAAACGCATAAACCCTGGCATGCCGAGCGTACCGCCTTCCAGAGCAGTATCAACTCTTACCTCGGCTTGATGAAGCATTACCATACCTACTCCCTCCGCCGTTCCATGTTGCGCAAACACCTTTCGCCCTGGTGGCTGAGGCTGGCCAAAGCAAATGCCCGGCTTGAAAAATTCACGCTCAAAATAAGGCCGCGCCGGTCAAAGAGAGGCAGATTCTCGAAAAAGCAACGGCTCAAGCGTGTATGAGAAGAAGGTTTTCGAATCCATAATGAGATGAAAAGGGAGCAAACTCCATGCTCCTTGGCTTTTTGGAATGCTATATTAAGGATTCCTCCGGCAAATCGTCTTGAAAAGCTCTCGGGTAAAAACAAAGATTTTTACAGCATAGGGATTAACGATCAATGGAGAATCATCTTCAAATGGGCCGATGGAAATGCCTCCGAAGCAGAAATTATTGACTATCATTGAAATGAACGAACTCAAAAATATTCACCCCGGAGAGGTTTTGATGGAAGAGTTTTTGATTCCGCTTGAGATCTCGGCTTACAGGCTTTCCAAAGATATCGGGATTCCTCAGACCCGGATATCCGGGATAGTGAAAGGGAAGAGACGTGTTACCGCTGACACGGCATTGCGCCTTTCACAATATTTTGGTAATTCCGCAAAGTTCTGGTTAGGTCTGCAAGATGACTATGACCTTGAGGAGGGGATGCAGATCAAGAGAGAAGCAATACATTCTATTCTTCGCTACAAGAGCAGCATGATGGCATAAAAATAAGGTAAATGACTATATTCCCTGCAACTGTTCACAGGGTTCCTGCCCGATAAAAAATTGATACCGATTCATGCCCGATATTTTTATCAGCTACGCCCACGAGGATCAGGAGCGTGTCAGGCCAATAGTTCAAGAGCTTGAAAAACGTTGGAGTGTTTTTTGGGACAAAAAGATTCCGCCAGGGAAAACATGGGAGGACTCCATTGGCAAAGCGTTGGAAGAGTCGCCCTGTGTTCTTGTTGTCTGGTCGCACTCTTCTGTAAAGTCAGATTGGGTTAAAGAGGAGGCGGACGTGGCCAAGAAAAGGGATACTTTTGTGCCTCTTTTTCTTGACAAGGTTGAACCGCCAATGGGATTTCGGAGGATTCATGCAGCGGATCTCTCTGACTGGAAAAACAACAACGCTCATCAGGGATTTCAGTTACTCATTGGCGCGATTGAATCCAAAATTTCTCCTGCAACACAGCCTGTTACAGACTCCCGACCGGTGTCAATGCCGGACACGGTTTCATTAGAGGGTGCCGGGCACACATCACCACAACGCAAGCCGGAGCGGCAACCGATTGGAAACGTAAGCTGGGTTCAAAAAAACCAGCTTGTAATAGTTGTTGCTGTAGTGATGCTGGTTATACTTGGCGTTGTCTGGAGTATGAAACAGCCACTGTCAAAAGTTGAAAAAATATCTGCGTCCAGCGCAGAGGTCGTAAAAGGAAATATGGAGGCCGATACCCGTCGAAAAGCGGATGCCGCCCGGTTGAAGGCAGAGCAAGATGCGGCCACTCGTCGTGAAGCTGAAGCCGCAAAGGCAAGGCAAGATGCAGAAGCTCGTCGAAAAGCGGAGGATGCGCGTTTGGCTGCGGCGAAAGATGCTGTATCTCGTCGTGCAGCAGAAGCCGCAAAGGCAAAGCAGGAAGCAGAAGCTCGGTTGAAGGCAGAGAAAGATTTGGCTCGTCGCGAGGCGAAAGCAAAGGAAAAGTTGGACGCAGATGCTCGCCGCGAAGCGGCAGTGGTAAAGTCTCGACAAGAAGCCGAAGCGAAAAAAACGCTTAAAATCGGTGACGAATATGGAGGTGGAAAAATTTTCTCGCTCGATCCTACAGGCCAGCACGGACTGATTGCGGCGAAAGCGGATTTATCAGGTCACTCTGAGGGTAAATCTGAAGGGCGGTTTACATGGGAAGATGCGAAAGCAAAATGCGCAGCCCTCGGTGGTGGGTGGCGTTTGCCGAGTAAAAGTGAACTCAATGACCTTTATCACGCTAAAAGTGCTGTTGGCGGTTTTTCCGACGGCGGCTACTGGAGTTCTACGGAGGTCAGTGCAAGGGTCTCGCGTGGATACAGAACTTCGGCGGTGGCGGCCAGCTCGTCGACGTTAAGAGTGTGGGGTGGTGTGTTCGGGCGGTGCGGGCTTTTTAACCATTTATCTATTCAACAATTAAGGGGGTACCGGGGGCAAAGCCCCCAGTCGAAAAATATTTTGGATTATGGTGCTCTACTATGATTTCAACGTCATCTGTTGTCTGAACCTGAAAATCGTTGAGTACACCAAAGATTTCCCGCGAAAGTACAAATCCATTCTTGACTAGGCTCTCAAGCAAGATCGCCCGAGAGTGTACAATTTTGCCATACATGGGGATAAAAAGTGAAAATCAAACAACTGGATATTGAGGGCTTTCGTTCGCTCCGAAACGTATCATGGATGCCCGGCGATCTCAATGTGATTATCGGCACTAATGGCACCGGCAAGTCATCATCAATCCTCAACTTGCGGAAGAGTGCGGGAGAATTGACGTGATGGAATGATAACATCTTCAGGATTCAAGCCTTTAAAGTGCTCTTGAATATGTTTGGCAAGATTCCCTGATTTTGACGTGCCGGTTGATTTTTTCTGCTTTAAGAATTCAGCAAAATCCAGCACTTCATGAAGCATCGGTTCTGGAAGTTTTTGCATCGTTCGGTATATTTTCTCTGCTGTTGTCATTGATTCCCTCTGCATTGCGCTCTCTCTGGCACCTTATGAGAGATCTTTCGCAATTTCCAGCCGATATTTCTCGTCCGTCGACATCCGTTGCATGTTTTTGTTGATCTTTTCCAGCCAAACTATTGTTTCATCCCATTGGAACTCCTCCGATTGCTTGCTGATAATATGGGGCTGAGATGGCACCGGTATGGTGTCTTTGGTGCTGCATGAGTATTCCGTGTCGCGGGTAAGCCAGTGCAAAAGCGGCATAGTCAACCTCTTTCGGTTAAATTCGAGTATCCGTGATACTATGAATTTCCCGGCAGAGCACCACATAATTATTTTTAATAATACCAACCATTGTGAAGTTTTAGCGTATATTTAGGCTGGTTTATGAGCCAACAGGTTGCGCAAACCACCTTTTCTTCAATGCCAATATCCAGTTTTCTTTCATGAGTTACAGGATAAAATAATCATGTTTCCAAAAGTTGATGAGTTTGGTCTCAAGATCCTCTTCCTGTTAATTCTGGGAATTATTGCTTATGGGCTTGTCAAGTCACTTGGCCCAAAACGTCCCCGATCAGATTTTGAAAGTGGATTGCTGATATTCGTCTATGGTATTATTTGCTATTTGATTACCGGCTTTCTTGAAGGCTTGTATCGGTGGTGGTTCCTGCCGGAAGGAAAGAACTTTTGGCAAATTGTTGGCGAAAACAGTCTTGGATTAGCGATATTAAACCCTGCAAGGGGGCTGGATGCAATACAGATTGTCTTTGCATCTGCTGTTGCAGTGGTTATTGGGTTTGTTGTTGCCGTTCTGCGGCAATATAGTTTACCCCATCGTTATTTGATGAGGCTTGGCCTGAAGAGAACCGGTGAGATTGATATTTGGAATTTGACTCTCAATTCACCCACAATAGATCACTGGGTGTCAGTTCGTCACCATAGTGATGGCAAGGTTTATCAGGGATATGTGTTGGGTTACTCGGATGGGGGTGATGAACGAGAATTATTGATGACACAAGTCATGGTATTTGGCACATCAGCGGGTAATGAGGGGCTGGTGCAGGTTGATACAATCCCTGTTTTGTATCTTGGCCTTGATCGAAAAAATGCTGTTTTGGAATTCAGACGTGTTCCATAGTTCTTATTAATCTTAAACGCAACGGCAATGACTGAAGTTTATGATCCTTTCAAAGGGCAGCCTGTTACCATAGAGATAGGTACGGTGACAAGAAATATGAATCCTCCACGTGTTATAACTAAACGTCCCCCACCCCCGAATTCTCAGGTGGCACCGCCTTTCAAGCCCCAGGAGCAGCAAAAAAAGGAAAATGAGGCTTCATCACAGGGATAAGGTCAGGAATTCGGGTAGTGTCATTGCTGAATTATCCGTGGAAGTGATGAGGAGATGTTTTATGAATAATCAAGAGATCCTTGAATGACACCGATTCATGCCCAGGCTATTTTCTCTCCGAATAGCATCAGGGGCAAGGTTTGATAGAGAACCTTGAAACAGGTATTATTGCAAGGCATCTCTCTACTGCTTATTCGGAGTTGCTGAAGAGTTTTTCATTATGATTTAATTCAGGAAAGCCTGTTCTTGAGCTGCACGTCAGGCAGAACAAGGGGCAGTTATGTACTCTGTAGATAAGCATTACAAGCGATAAAAGTATAGATTATAGATCCAAGAGTAATAACGGAGAAGATAATATGAAACTTAAAGTTATTATTCACGAAGCCGAAGAGGGTGGTTTTTGGGCAGAAGTTCCTGCAATTTCAGGCTGCGCCACTCAAGGCGATACAGTTGAGGAACTCCTGGCGAATGTAACTGAAGCTGTGGCAGCATGTCTATCAGTTGGACGTAACCCGAGTGTGTCGTGAATCTGCTGCTTGATACTCATATTCTGCTCTGGGCAGCCGGGCAACCTGACCGACTGTGAAGTGAAAAACCCTTGATGACTTCACCCCGCTCACCCAACCACCCGAGCAATCTGCTCCGCAAGGCTCAACCCTTGGGCATTCCTCTTTTCACCCATAACAAACAGCCCTTTGCCGCCGCTCTTTGAGGCCCAGAACTCGCCGATGTTGCGTTTCTCTTTGGTGTCGTCGGTGGTGACGCGATCGGCTCCTTTGTATTCGACCACCAGAATCCGCCCGTCGTGGAGCAGGGCGACAAAGTCGGGATAAAAGCGGTCGGTTGAGGTTGGCAGCCAGAAGGATGATTTCGGACGGCCCGAGAGGTTGCGAATCCAGAAGTGTACCTGCGGCAGATGGTCGAGCAGTTGGGCGCAGTCGAACTCTTCGCCCTCGCTTTTCAGCTCGCCGACGGTGCCGAAAAAGTGTTTTTTGAACTGGTAGCGGCCAGTGTAGGCCCATGCGGCAGGATAGGGGAGAGCGTCGAAGGAGATGCCGTCAGCAAAACTGGTTTCAACGGAGATATCAGCAGTGTCAGGGGCGAAGAGCAGGCTCTGATAGCCACGGGTGTATGCTTGCTGGCGGCAGGCTGTGATTTTTTGTGCGGTCACTTTGGCAAGCTGGAATTTGAAGCGCAGCAAATCGTGCAAGGGTATGTTGCGTCGTTCAACCAGCGAGGCAACCACTTTCCGGCAAAACTCCAGCAGCACGGGCTGGGTAATGTCGATGTTGCGGCACTCTTTTTCGAGCCAGCGCGAGAGGGTCAGCTCTGTCCAGTCGAGCTTGAGGGTGCCGATTTCAAGTTGTCGGCTTTGGTCGAGATGCTTGTACACCACCTGCTCGCCCTGCACGTCAACCTCCCAGCGTTCAGCCGTCTCCTTGACTGAAAACTCCGCAGGTGTCAGCTCTGCCGGATAATCGGTCAGTCGCCAGCCGCCAAGCTCAAGAATCAGCTTCTCTTCGGGGAACTCCAGCTCGCCCTGAATGTTGAGCAGCAGGCGCGGCACGGCAAATTTTTCTCCCCGTTCAACGGGTGCCAGACTGTTGCGGTGCGTGATGCGGTGGCGATTCACCGATACCCGATAAGCCTCACGCTGTTCAGGATGCGCAGCGGCAAGCAGACGCTCTTCAACCTCTTGTGAAATATCGCCTTGCAGGCTGACGGTAATGCTGCCATCCGGTTGTGTTGCAACCTGAATGCGCTCGGCCACAAGGAGTGGCAGGCCGGTCAAGTCGGGCGAACTCTCCATCGTCATCAGCAACACCGGTTCGCTGCTGTAGCTGATGGTTGTGCTCTCCAGACCCGGCAATGGCAGTTGTCGTGATATCACCATTGTGGAAGCTTCATCCGGCTCAAAGCCCATTTTCTGCACCAGCGTGCCGGTCAGGGCGCGGGCTCCTTCGCCAAATCGGGGGCTGGAGACGTGCGTATAGGCGCGGTTCAGCGCCTCGTTGGGGCGGCTTTTTGCGTAGGGCATCCGCAGGATTCGGCCCAGCAGTTGCTCAATATCGGTTGCACTGCCGATGTTTGCCACGGAGCAGAGCACGTAGGCGAAGGAGCAATCCCACCCCTCCTTGAGCGCTTCGATGGTGATGATGCACTCAACCGGGCAGAGTGGATCGAAGAGGTTGATGGTGTCAAGCTCGCGCTGCTCACCGGTGGCCACCGCAATTTTTTCCGGCAGGATATTTTCATTCTCAATCAGGTACTGTTTCAGCACTTCAACCGTCACCTCCTGCCCTTTGTCCTGCGCCTGAAAAAGCACCAGCGGGCGGATATAGCTTGGGTCGCTTTTGGCTGTTTCCGCCAGTTTGCCGCGTGTTTCGAGTGCGTCATGCACGGCAGCCCGCCAGTCGGGGTGCTCCGTGAGGATGATGGGGAGCTTGATCATCTCCGCCGCTTTTACCTCGGCGGCAGAGGCTCGAAAGAGGATATTGCTGCCGTTTTTCGGATCGGTGTTGGGCGTGGCGGTAAACTCGACAATGCAGGAGGGGCGCAGGGAGGCCAGCATCTCGAATGAAAGATTGGTGCCAGCCTTGTGCGCTTCGTCCACCAGAACCAGCGGACGGTGAAAGGCCATCAGATTGACAAAGGAGAATTTCAGCGTTCCCTCTTCGTTTCGTTCAAGCTCCGGCGCGTTGGCTGGAATATGGGTGAAGTGCGGCTCGAAGTGTTCCGAATGAGAATAGGCGCGGCGACCATCGGGGTTGCTGGTTCGCAGGCTCTGGATGGTGACGACGATGATGCAGACGCGCTCGGTCAAATCCTGTGGCCTGATCTGCTCAATGTCGCTGATGTCGAAAACAGAGACTCGTCCATCAAAAGCGTTGTCAATGGCGGCGCGGTAAGGGTGTGACGGCTTTTTCAGCGCTTCAGCGGTCTGTTTGCGGATGGTGCTGGTCGGTACCAGCCAGAGCACAACGGGATAATCGCGCTCAAGATAGTTGCGTCCGGCAACGGCGATGGTGTGTGCGGCCAGCAGCGTTTTGCCAGCACCGGTTGGCAGACGCAGGCAGAGGTTCGGCACGCCTGCAAGGTTTGGAATGGTGCGATAGGGGCGCGGATTTTCTGTCCGCAAGCTCTCTCGAAATGCCTGCTCCGGGTTGCCGGTGATGCGGGTGCGGTTGAGACAGGCAGCAAGAGTATCGAGGGCACTCTTTTGAAAGTCTTTGAGTTCCATAAATTGTTGCTCTTATCGCGCTTTAATATCGTAGGGAATCTGGCGGAAAATTATCTCATTGCGTTTCAGTCGCTCGTCGCTCAAGAGGCACCCTTCACCAAAGATCACTTTTGGCCCGTCGTGAGGCGGCAGGCAGGCAACCACCTTTGTGCTCAGCACATTGCCGCCCTCTGGCCGGTTGTCGCCCAAAATGCCGTTATAGAGCAGATAGTAGCCGATGCCCTCATGGCTTCCCAAAAGAGGGGAGTCGGCGCTGCCGGAGTAGGGAATGCCGGTTTCGAGAAACCAGAGATGCGCAGCGAGAGGGGCAAAACGGATTTCTGGAGCAACATGGCCGCTTTCATCAAACACCGGAACCCCCAGACGATAGAAGCGAAAGCCTCCGCCGCCTTTCCAGCCAACAGCTTCAGAGATGCCGCCCTGCTCGCCTTCGATGACTTTCTGCAGGCGCGGGGCACAATGTGTCATGGCGTGGTCGCCCATCTCAATGCCGATATATCGCCGTCCCATTTTATGCGCAACAGCAGCAGTGGTACCGGAGCCGAGGAAGGAGTCGAGAACGAGGTCGTTCAGATCGGTTGCAAGCAGCAAAATTCTTTTTAACAGACGCTCTGGCTTCGGTGTTGTAAACACATTTTCAGTATCAAATGCCTTGATTTCCTTTTTTCCTTCCTGATTATCGCCAGCTTCGGTGCGCAGCCAGATAGTTTTTGAAACACTTCCAGCCTGCACTTCTGATAAAAAGCGTTTTAAGCGCGGCATATTATTACCTGACTCACCAAACCATATCCTGTTATCCATTATTAATTTTTCGAGACTCTCTTTTGATATTGACCAACATCTTGACTGCGTTGGATTGACAACACGACCGGAAGGCAATGCAATGGGATAGTCTGTGGTGGCGGAATAGGTTTTAACCGTTAAATCTGAAGAAGTCCAAACTCCTCTTTGGTCATTATCAGGGTTTGTATATCTGTTATCCATCTCTTCTGTTCTTGGCAACAATAATGGTCGCCAAACATCTTTATTCTTTGCATAAACCAGAATATGATCGTGACTGTCTGATAGCCATTTCGTGTCATTTTGGGGGGAAAACTTTTTTTCCCAAACAACATTACTGACAAAATTCTTCCTCCCGAAAATCTCATCCATGATCACCTTCAGATAATGCGCCTCATTATCGTCAATCGTCACCCAAATACTCCCATCCTCTGAAAGCAACTCGCGCAGAAGTTCAAGGCGCGGATAGATCATCGCCAGCCACTTGGTATGCTCCAGATTGTCGTCGTAATGCTCAAAAGCGCTGCGGGTGTTGTAGGGCGGATCAATAAAAATGCACTTCACCTTTCCGGCATAATAGGGCAGCAAAGCCTTCAGCGCATCAAGATTGTCGCCCTGAATCAGCATATTGGCCGTATCGCGCTCCCCGCAGGAAAGCTCCCGCACCTCCTCCAGCAGCCTGTATGGTGTCTCTGATGCTGCATGAATATCGGTGTCGCGGGTAAGCCAGTGCAAAAGCGGCATAGTGTTCAGTCCTCCTGATGTCAAAACAAATAGTTTTTCCAAAATCAGCCCGCCACCCCTGTCCATTGGTTGCATAGCAGAGGATGATGGGCGATAAAGATAAACAACGATTTGTATTAAACGTGCAGTTTTTGAATTGAGCCGGGGAAGACACAGAATTGCAAGAGTAATGATTGCTGTTGCTCCAAGAAGCAATTCTCATCAATGCTCAGTGTCGGTGTCATGGAAAAAATTTGCAGAAGAAAACGGTATTGCCTATAATTTTCTAAACGTTATAGGGGAGGATTGATGAGCACATTAAGTGTCAGATTTCCGGAATCATTGCATAAAAAGGCAAAAGAGCTTGCGGTTCTGGAACATATATCGGTCAATCATTTGATCAGCTCTGCACTGGCCGAAAAGATCTCTGCGCTGACGGCTGAAGAGTACCTGCATCAAAGAGCTGCACGGGGTAGCCGTGAAAAGTTTTTGAAGGCACTTTCCAGGGTGAAAGAGGTTGAGCCAGATGAGGAGGATCGATTGTAGGTCAAACATCGCAGGATTGCGGGTTTTCCCATCGAAGAGGTTTTCAAAAGTAGAACGCATTGTTCTGATATTTTATCTTATCGCAAGAAAATTTATACTCGTGAGACCAAAAAAAATCATGCTGCTCGGCAGCGGAGAACTGGGCAAGGAGTTCGTCATTGCCGTCAAACGACTTGGCCACTACGTCATAGCTGTTGACAGCTACAACGATGCCCCGGCGCAGCAGGTGGCCGATGAGCGTGAAGTGATTGACATGCTCAATGGCAATGCGCTTGATGCCATTGTGGCCAAACATCAGCCCGATCTGATTGTGCCTGAAATCGAAGCCATTCGCACGGAGCGTTTTTACGAGTACGAAGAGCAGGGGATACAGGTGGTGCCTTCGGCGCGGGCGGCCAACTTTACCATGAATCGTAGAGCTATTCGCGATCTCGCTTCACGAGATCTTGGCCTTCGCACGGCAAACTATCGTTATGCCGCTTCTCTCGAAGAGTTACAAAGGGCGGTGGCGGAGGTGGGGACTCCCTGCGTGGTCAAGCCGCTGATGAGTTCCTCTGGCAAAGGGCAGTCAACAGTGAAAAGCGAGGCGGATATCGAGAAGGCCTGGAGCTATTCGCAGAGTGGCAAGCGTGGCGACAGTGCAGAGGTGATTGTGGAGTCGTTTGTCAACTTCCATACCGAGATTACCTTGCTCACCGTGACACAAAAAAACGGCACGACGCTCTTTTGCCCTCCCATTGGCCACCGTCAGGAGCGGGGCGATTATCAGGAGAGCTGGCAGCCCTGCCTTATCAGTGAAGCGCAGTTGCAGGAGGCTCGGGAGATTGCCGATAGGGTGACCCGGTCGCTGACCGGCGCAGGTACCTGGGGTGTAGAATTTTTCCTTGCTGATGACGGCGTCTATTTTTCGGAACTCTCTCCCCGCCCGCACGATACCGGCATGGTGACGCTGGCCGGGACGCAAAATCTCTCGGAGTTTGAGCTTCATGCACGGGCGGTGCTGGGTCTGCCGATCCCCGAAATCACCTTGATTCAGGTTGGTGCCAGTGCGGTTATTCTGGCCGATAAAGCGGGCACAAATCCTCAATACATCGGGGTGGATGAGGCTCTCAGGGAGGCTGGCACCGACATTCGTATCTTCGGTAAACCCGTGACCCGCCCTTATCGGCGAATGGGCGTGGCGCTGGCTTACGATCAGTTGGGCAGTGACGTCGATGTTGTGAAAGAGAGGGCCATCGCCAATGCCAGGAAGGTGACAGTGGTCACGGAGTAGCTTGTGCCTCCCTTCAGAAGCCTGAACGCAACGAAGGGCTCTGCATTGGTGGCTGAAATGTGGAGGAGTCCGAGATTTGCTTGACAAGCTGACAACTTTTTTTGTATTTTTGCCGACAAGTTTTTGCCCGTACTCTCATAGCAGGAGAGTGCCGGGTGCCATAACCCCGATAACCTCAAGAGAGAATCTTCATGAACGTTCATAGAAAAAAATGCTTCACCCGCTTATGGATGGTGTCGCTGCTGGCAGCCCTGAGTCTGGTGATGCTCTCTGCGCCCTCTTACGCCGTCACGGTTGGCGAGAAATATGGTGGCGGAGTTGTTTTTTCTGTTGATGGCACCGGAGAGCACGGCCTGATTGCAGCCCCGATCGATTACTCAACCGAAATGGACTGGCAGACTGCTCTCGACCAATGTAAAGAGCTGGAATTTGAGGGTTTTCATGACTGGTTCCTCCCAAACAGGGAGCAACTGAATCTGCTCTATCTCAACAAAAATGTGGTTGGCAGTTTTTCCGAGAGCAACCACTACTACTGGAGTTCCTCGGCCTTTGATGACGAGAATGGCTGGTTCCAGTACTTTGCCAATGGCCAGCAGATGTACTACAGCAAATATTACTACAGTCGTGTTCGTGCCATAAGGGCCTTTTAACATCGACAACGATGGCCTCAGGAGAGAGACAGAATCTCCTCCTCCAGTAACTGCTGGTTATAGAGTTCAGCATACAGATGCTTCTGCTCCAGCAGCTCCTCATGGGTGCCGCTCTCAACAATGGCTCCCTCTTTCAGTACCACAATGCGGTCGCAGTGCTTCACGGTTGAGATGCGGTGGCTGATCAGCAGAATAGTGGTGTCGGGGAGCTTCTGCAAAAGGGCCTCAAAGATGCGGGCTTCGGTGTCGGTATCAACCGCTGAAAGGGCATCATCAAGAATGAGGAGCTGAGGTTTCCATGCAATGGCCCTGGCAATGCATGCTCTCTGCTTCTGTCCGCCGGAGAGGTTGATCCCTTTCTCTCCAAGCATGGTCTCAAAGCCCTGGGGAAAATCTTCGACATCCTCCTCGAGCATCGCTATTTTGCTCGCCTCAACCACCGCTTCAGCATCCTCTTCGTGGCTGCCCCAGTTGATGTTATGGGCAATGGTGTCCGAAAAAAGAAAGTTGACCTGGGGAACAAACCCGACAAGCTCTCTCAGTGCCGTCAGGGGAAGAGAGCGGATATCGCGACCATCAAGCAGTATTGCCCCCTCTGCCGGTTCGTAAAGTCGGGGTATAAGATTGACCAGCGTTGTTTTGCCTGAGCCGGTAGCGCCGACAATGGCCACCCTGGAGCCAGCGGCAATGTCAAGCGTGATGTTGTCGAGCACAGGATGGTTCTCCTGACCGGGGTAGTGGAAACGAACATTGCAAAAAGAGAGTTTGCCGGTAAAGTTTTTACGTTCTGTCTCCTCACTCTCCTTTTCGCTGATATCCGGCTTGATGCTGAATACTTCGTTCAACCGTATCTGGGCAGATGCCGCTCTCTGGATAATACTGGTGACCCAGCCGATGGAGATGATCGGCCAGCTCAGCATCGAGACATAGACGATAAATTCGGCGATGCCGCCAACCGTCATGGTGCCTTCGATAACATTGATGCCGCCGACCCAGACAACGGGGAGCAGAGAGAAGGCGGTCATGGAGGTGAGAAAGGCGAAAAAGAGCGCCTGCAGTTTGCCGAGAGAGAGGTTTTTGCGATAGTAATCCTTGTTGAGCGAGGCAAAGCGCTGGATTTCAAAGGCTTCACGGGTGTAGCTTTTAACCACCCTGATGCCGGAAAGGTTCTCCTGTACCAGATTGGTGATGGCGGCATAGCTCTCCTGAATGCTTTTTGACCGTTTTTGCATGGAGCTGCCTATTTTATAGACGGAGTAACTCAGCAGAGGGGCGGGCAGCAGCGCAAAGAGGGTGAGCTTCGGGGAGATGGCCACCATTGCCACCAGGGCAAAAATAAGTCGAAACAAGGTGTTGAGAGAGTACATGATGCCGGGGCCAAGGAACTCTCTGATAGCGTTCAGGTCGTTGGTACCTCTTGAGATAAGCTCTCCGGTGCTGGTTGTGTTGTAAAATCGTCTTGGCAGGGTCTGGAGGTGCTGGTAATAGTCGTTTTTCAGATCAAACTCTATGTGCCTTGAGGCAACAATGATATGTTGCCGGACAAGAAAGAGAAAGTAGCCGCTCAGTGCGCTCAGGAGAAAGTAGAGTCCGATGTCGCGGAGTACCTCCCGAAGTTCAAACTTTTTGTTCATGGTGTCAATCGCCAGCCCAATGAATTTTGGCGCAATGACCGCAAAAAGGTTGGTCAGGATGATGAAGAGAAATCCAGACCAAAGATTTTTTTTATACCTTAACAGATAAGGTTTGAGGCTGAGAAGATTTTTCATCCGTCCAGGAGTTTTAAAGTGACGGTAGTAATGTAAGCCAAGAAGAGGGAAAACAAAATTTCATATCTGGTTACTTACCTATGGCATTTGATTCAACGAAGAGCTATTACTCTATCAGTGAGGTGACTAAAATCGCAGGGGTTCCTGCTTATCTGCTTCGGTACTGGGAGGGCTTCTTTACTGAACTGAAGCCGGCAAGGGACACACGAGGGAACAGGCGGTATACCAACCGCGATATTGCCATGGTGCTCAATATCAAGGATCTTGTGTATGAGAAAGGTTACAAGCTGGGCAAAGCGAGTGAGATGGTGAAGGGCAAGCCACGCAATAGTGATGATGATCACAAGACCACGGAGATTCTCAAATTGCAGAAACAGATTGGCAGTGAGAAGAATCGTCACAGCGCTGTGGATGAACGGCGTACCCTGTTGCTGAAGGAGATAAAGGTGGAGATTGAGGATATTCTCCAGTTACTGGGATAAGCCATAGAGCTGGCCCCTCAATGGGCAAAAGCAAAAAACCGGCTCCTGGCCGGTTTTTTGCTGGATAATAAATCTGTTACTTACTGTGCATACAGCACTTCAAACTGTCCGGTGCCACCCTTGCAGACATGCTCTACCCAGCGGCCGTAAGAGCCACCGCTCCAGCGATATTCTTCGAGGTTCTGTGAACGGAACTGTGGAGCTGCATAACGAACCTTGTAGCCCTTTGGCACAACAATTTTCAACTGCGAATCGACCGTAAAGTCATTCAGTTTTCCAACCATACCGTGATGCACAAGCGGAATCAGAGGATGGTTCAAAATTCTGCGGAGTCCACCGCCAGCGTCAACAGAGACGCCAGGGAACTCACCGTCAACCTTTACCTCAATACCCTGCGAATCGGAACGGAATGCAGCTTCAACTGAGGCAGGCTTGTTCAGCTTGTCGGCAGGGAAAAGCTCTGCCCAGCGTGCGATTGAGTCAACAATACCGGAACCACCATGTGAGAAGCGCCATCTTGTAACACCAACCGGCCCTTTTTCGCCGCTTTGTGTGCCAATGCTGTTCACCTCAATTTTTGAAATTCTCTGGCCGCCTTCGTTGAGTGCGGTGAACGCGGGGCCGATAAACCAGAACTCGCGAATCCAGTCGTTGAATGCGCCATTTGACTGCAATGAACGCATGGTTCCTTCCCAAGTATCAATAACATCATTATTGTCAAGTGGGACTTTCATGATAATGTCATGGAACTGGCGCCCCTGCATGTAGATGGGATTCGGGACATTTCTTTTTACCGCATCATTGCGGAAGTAGAAGAGGTTAACAACGGATCCTTCAAAAGAGAATGAGTGAGAGAAGTCGCCCACTGTAATGGAGCCTTCGCCGACGCTGATTCTTCTCTCTTTGGTTTCATTGGCAATATCAGCCTCGATAACCAACTTGCTTTTTGTACTGTCTACAATTGACTCAATAACAGCCGACAATCTGACAAAACCTTTTGCCGGATCAAGTGGTTTTACATTGATCTTGATGTTACAGTCTGCCGGTAGCAAAGGGAGTGCGGGTGGCACGTTTACCTTGGCCCTGCATTTTACCTTGCCCCACGAGCTTGAACCGCCTTCGAGTACGATTTCGTAGTCGGAGTGCGCGGTTGTGGTGTCTTTAGTGCCGAAAAGAGCCATAATGAGTTCTCCTTTTTCTGATGGCGTTGAAATTGGATATTGTCAGGAAAAATTATTATCAAATATATAGTTCCTGTTAAGTAACAGATTGAAACAAATTTAAAGAATAAAAATCAATAATTAAAGTAAAATATGTTTTGAGCCCTTATGCGGCTGCCCGAAATATCGTTTACTTTCAGCGAATTCTATCTTCACCCTGAATTTTTTTATTTTCCATCCCTGCTGCCGCTAACTTTTAGACGCAAACCATGAACAGACTGATCCATTCCCGTTATGCGGCATCCATCTTGAGCGGAGTACTTCTTGGCGTATCATTTCCGTCGTATCCCTTTATTCGTCTTGAGTTGCTGGCATGGGTCGCGCTTGTGCCCCTGCTTCTCTCCCTTCGAACAGTAGAAAAGGTTGGGGAGCTGTTTCGACGGCTCTATGTTGCCATGCTTCTTTTTTGTTTGATCAGCCTTTGGTGGGTGAGTCTTGCAACCTTACCAGGCGGCATTCTTACCATGCTGGCACAGGCCTGTTTCATGACTGTGCCTCTCCTTGCTTTTTTTCTTATAAAAAAATGGGCAGGGTATCGTTTTGCCCTCTTTTCTCTTCCTTTTCTCTGGGTGGCGTGGGAGTGGAGCTACATGCAGCAGGATCTCTCTTTTGGATGGCTTACTTTCGGAAATTCCCAGGCTAATTTGAATCTCATGATTCAGTATGCTGATATCACGGGGGTTTGGGGGATAAGTTTCTGGCTGGTATGGTTTAATGTGCTTGCAGTTCTGGCTCTGACTGAGAGCAGGAAAAAGCTGTTGCTTTCGGCACTCTTGCTGAGTGCGATGGTGTTGTCTCCCTTGCTTTACTCTTCCTGGCTTTTTCACCGGGAGAGTTTTGTTTCTGGAGCGTTGAGCAAGCTTCGGGTAACGCTGGTGCAGCCTGATATTGATCCCCATAACAAATGGGTTCAGCGAAACAGTGAAGATATTCTTGAGCAATATTATCGTATGACGGCAAGGGCTGTGCGCGAGAACAGGCCAGAGCTGATTGTATGGCCTGAAACAGCCATTCCATTCCCTGTTCTAAGCAGAGACTATCTCTATGATATGAGGTTTTTACAGGGATCATTGCGACAATGGAATGCAGCCCTCCTGACTGGTTTTGTTGATATGAAGTCCGACAATAATCACCCTTATGAGAGCTATAATGCTTCCATGCTGCTTGAACCAGGTCAGAATGCACCGCAGATTTATCGTAAAATAAAACTGGTTCCGTTTGCTGAACGAGTGCCTTATGTGGATTATTTGCCGTGGCTTGCGAACGCATCGTTTTCACTTTCCGGCATCAGGGGCTGGGGGAAAGGGCACGATTCGGCGGTACTGAGGCTTTCATCATCACAAGGAGAGATTATTTTGGCCAATATTATCTGTTATGAATCTGTTTTTCCTGGATTTGTGACAGAGTTTGTTCGTAAAGGTGCGCGAATGCTCACGCTTGTCACCAATGATGGCTGGTATGCGACCTCTTATGGACCTTATCAGCATCTGGCTATTGGTCGACTCCGCTGTATTGAAAATCGTAGGGCTATGGCGCGTTGTGCCAATACAGGGCTCACGGTTGTGCTTGACAAGTTCGGCCGTACCATGGCTGAAATTCCCTGGTGGCAGGAGCAGACCTTGACAGTTGACGTGCCACTTGAGAGCGCTTTGACCTTTTATACCACTCATCCTGATCTTTTGCCGAAAGTGAGTTCAGTAATTTCAGCTCTTTTGTTGTCCATTGCTTTTTTCAGGAGAACGATGAAAGTTTTGTGATGGAGTGTGTGGGGGGCACCGATAAAACCAGTTCTGAGACTACAGTGCGTATGCCTTGATTTTTCTGTGAAGCGTTCGTTCGGTGATACCGAGGGCCAGAGCAGTTTTGCGTTTGTTGCCTTTGCAAATTTTGAGCGCTTCAGCAATGGTTTTTTTTTCAATCTCATCAAGCGATTGCAACGGTGCCGCTCCATTTGTCGCAGGCGGTATCAGCGCAGGAGGGTCCTGGTGTCGGGTTGCCGGAAAATCTGGCAGCAGCAGCGGTGTCATCGGTCTGGTATGTACGAGATGCTGAAGCAGTTGACGGATTTCAGTCACCTCCTGGCGGAGTTGTATGATATTACTGAAGATCACCTGGAGTTCATTTTTTTCAGATTTGGCAGGGTCATGGACCAGACTTTTATATCTGTTGCGTTGAACAAGATGCTTCTCAAGAATTTCGGGGGTGATATATCTTCCTTTTTCAAGCACAAGCAACGATTCTATAAGATTTCTGAGCTCCCTGACATTGCCAGGCCAAGGGTAGCGCATCAGCATTTCGGCCGCGTCAGGGCTGAACCCTTCAAAGACAATTTTATGTTTAAGTTCAAACTCATGCACAAAATTTTCTGCAAGAAGGAGAGTGTCGCCACCCCGCTCACGAAGAGGGGGAATCTGAAGTTCAACACTGCGAAGGCGATAGAAGAGGTCTTCCCGAAAATTTTTTTCAGCAACAGCCTGGTACATGTTTTTGTTTGTGGCTGCGATAATGCGAGCGTCGGAGTAGATGGTCTCGGAGGAGCCAACACGCTGAAACTCTCCGGTTTCAAGAACCCTGAGGAATTTTATCTGGGTTTCAAGCGGCATTTCGCCTATTTCGTCAAGAAAGATGGTTCCTCGGTCAGCGCTTTCAAAGTATCCTTTCCTGTTTTGTACCGCTCCGGTAAAGGCTCCTTTTTCGTGGCCGAAAAGCTCTGATTCCAGAATACCAGCAGGAATTGCTCCGCAATTAACCGGGATAAAGCTTTTATCAGCACGAAGGCTGTTGGCATGGATAAACCGAGCCAACACCTCTTTTCCCGATCCAGTCTCCCCGATGATCATGACTGTAATATCTGTCCCGGCAACCTGGAGCGCAAGTTGCTTGAGCTGCGTGATCAGGGCTGACTGTCCGATAATTGCGATCTCTCTTCTCATCAGTGGTTTCTGACTTCGATTCACTGAACGGTTATGTTACAAGCCATGAACAACAACCGTTTCAAAAGGAAGTTTCTTTGCTGCCGCCACCGCCTCTTCTTTTGAGGTGTAATGGTTTTTCACCATCACCCTGTAGAATTCACCCTGCTGGATAATTGTTGCCGGAGCGTGCACGGAGATCTTTTTTGCAAGAGCTTCTGCATTATCCCTGTTTTTAAAGCTGCCGCACTGCAATGAAAATGGTCTTTTTGCGCTCGCTTGTGTCACTGTTACTGGCGCAGGCGCGGCTGTTGTTGCAGATGGAGCTGTTGGGGCAGGCAACTCCTGTTTCGGCTTCTCTTTTCGTACGGTAACAGCTTTTTTTGGAAGTTCGGACAGGTTTTTTTGATGGCTCTTTGTCGGATTTTCTGGAATCGTAACTTTTGGTAGTGGAGCTACGCTCTCTTTTGCAAGGCTGTAGGCAGCTATGCGAGAGGTGCTAATTTGATCCAGCACAGGATCGGGATATTGTGTCAACTGCTTCTGATACAGCGCAACAGCCTGAGGGCCATCTTCAGAAAGGAGTGCATCAATCACCAGTTTCTCCGCAGGCAGGATCACTTTTTGCCTGATATTTTCTAGCAAATAAACCTTATCTTCTGCGACGTATCGGCGTATCTCCTCAGCGTAAGATGGCTCTCCGGCTGAGTGTACGACCGGAGGAAGGAAAAGTGCAACAGAGAGCGCAACGCATAGTGTCACAGGGCTTTTGCGTAAAATAGATTTGGTTTTGTCAGAGAGCATCGATCTGCGATTTATTCTTGTTCACGGTTCCCCCAAGGGTAGTCAATTACTGAATATGCCAAATATTTTTATATAAATATCAATTCTATGCCATGTGCCCTTTTATAGTCAAGGCTTTTGCAAAAATTAATCTTGCTCTTTTAATTACCGGCAAGCGCAATGACGGGTATCATACGCTTGAGACCCTCTTTGCGCCAATTAACTGGTATGATACCCTTGAATTCAGTGAAGCAGAGCAGATTACGATGAGTTGCTCTCGTGTTGATCTGCCGGTTGATGAAAGTAACCTCTGTATGAAGGCGGCAAAATCTCTTCAGCAGTTTGCCGGTATTCGCAACGGTGTAACCATGAAATTACACAAAGAGGTGCCTTTTGGTGCCGGACTAGGAGGGGGGAGCAGCGATGCAGCGACAGTTCTCAGAGTACTTAACGAACTCTGGAGGCTCAACCTTCCATCTGCCGATTTGCACTCATTGGCGGTGAAACTTGGAGCTGATGTTCCCTATTTTCTCTCAATCAAGGGGGTGGCTTATGCGAGGGGTATTGGTGATGAGCTTGAAGATCTGGGACTTACTCTTCCTTATTATATTGTAACGGTTTTTCCTGAAGAGCATATTGCAACAGTCTGGGCCTACAAGAATTTTTACCCCCGTTTTGATCGCAGGCTTCCGGATTTGAAGCATCTGGTTTCTGACCTCTCTCTTTTTGGAAAAAAGGATGGTTTTTCAGCATTTGAAAATGATTTTGAACCTGCCGTGTTTGATCACTTCCCTGCTGTTCGTCGTGTTAAGAGGCTTCTTCTTGAGGCAGGGGGCATTTTTTCCTCTCTTTCGGGCAGTGGTTCTGCTGTTTTTGGCTTTTTTGAGAGTCACGATAAAGCTCTGGCTGCGATGGCACTATTGCCGGAAGCCTACAGATCAACCTTGACCCCACCTGGCTTTTCAATGGAGCAGTAACTTTTTTATTATAAATCAGTAAGTATAAAAGCCCGGGCGAACCGGGCTTTTATCGTTTTCTGGGGATTAGATCTCCTTACACATTGTAGAGCAGAAAAACGCGGAATGTATAGATGACAAAGGCAAGACAGAGAAAAAGACCTAACACGGTAAAGTAAGGGCTTTTTTGCTCTCGTGATGCTTTCTTGTCAATGAATGGAACAAGTGCCCATACAATTGCCGCAGTGGTAAAGAGAAGAATAGCAAGAAGCTCCCCACCCTGGAAGCTGAAATCTTTCAAGAGAAGGAACTGGCCCCAAAAGTACCATTCCGGTTTTATTCCAACAGGAGCTGGAGCAAGTGGATTTGCTTTGACACCTATTTCCCACGGAAGGATTACTGAGAGATAAATCAGAAGTGCAAAACCAATCAGCCAGCCCACCACATCCTTTGCAAGAAAATTCGGGAAAAACTTCTCATAGCCAGTAATACGGCCCGACTCTTTGTAGCCGATAGGGGCGGAGGTGCCCAGAACCTGAACCAGCATAAGGTGAGCAGCAAGGATAATCATGAGGATACCAGGCAGCAAGACAACGTGCATGGAGAACATGCGAGTCAACGTCTCGGCTGAAACCTCTTCGCCCCCACGAAGAATATTTACAAAAAATGCGCCTCCCGGAACAACTTTCGGCACTTCGGTACCCACCTGGGTGGCAAAAAATGCCAGCTCATTCCAGGGAAGAAGGTAGCCGGTAAAACCAAAACCGAGGCTGAGCACAAAAAGCACAAAACCACTGACCCACATGAGTTCACGGGGCTTGCGGTAGGCTTTCATGAAGAAGGTGCTGAACATGTGGACAAAGGCCATCAAAATCATGGCATTGGCAGACCATGCATGTAACTGACGTACAAGCCAGCCAAAAGGAACTTTCTGCTGAATGAAGACAAACGAGGCAAATGCTTCCGACTCAGTTGGTTTGTAATATTGGAGAAGAAGTAGCCCGGTGAGAACCTGTACAATGAAGAAGAAAAGAGTAAGACCGCCAAAGTAATACCAGATAGAGTGGCGATGCAGTGGAACTTCCTTTTTTTTCAGATAATCAACAATCGGGATCAGCATAGAGAAGCGTTCACTAAACCATTCGTTAACAGCACTGACCCTGGAGTCCTTGTAAGGGTTACTCTGTTGTCGATCTACCGGTGGTTTATAGACCCCGCCTGCCGATACTGCTGGTTTGGCAGCGCCTGAAACTGCTGGTTTTGCTCCACCTGGTGCCGCCGGTTTTGGCTTGGCAGCAACGTTACCTGCCACAGCGGTCTGATTGTTTTCAGCCATTTTTCCACACTCCCCTGTTTTTCAAGAATTAAAGGTTAAGCTTTCGTGATAATGAGATCTTCTCCTACAACCTTGGCTTTGAAAACTGCCAAAGGTAAAGGTTGCGGTCCTGAGATAATCTCTCCTGTCTGTTTGTATTTTGCGCCATGGCAGGGGCATGAAAGAAGATTCTCTGCGTTATCCCAGTGGACAAGGCAACCAAGATGGGTACACACCGCGCTGCATGCAGTCAGCCGACCGTTATCGTTGACGACAATAACCTTGTCTTTGTTGAACTGGTATATTTTTCCACTCTTCTCTGGCACTTCAGATGCCTTGCCGACAACAAGTTCACTGACACTTTTCGAGGTGCTTACGGGGGGGATAATGTACTTGACAACGGGATAAAGGGTCGATACTGCCACGGCTGCGCTTATCCCGCCGACCACCTTGCCGAGAAAACTCCGACGTTCAAAATCAATCCCGCCAAGCCCCTCTTCACGGGGTTTTCCGCTGATAACAGCGCCTGGTGAAGAGAGAGAAGCACTGCCCCCAAGTGCGCCCATTCTCGAAGGGCTCTTGAAATTACCTTGTTGTGCCATTACAAGCTATCTCCTTTTTAAAAATTTTATTATGAAATCAAACACACACACACCGCAGCACTCCCTGCTAATAATGACTTCCCTTTATTCCAATCAGGCTACGATCTTTACGAATCAAGCGTATACATTCCTTAAATATTGAGAGAATTTATACTTTTTTCATTAATTTTTCCAATCAAAAGAGCCCTTAAGACGGTTATAGCTCTTATACATGATCGAAGGGACTCCATCCCGACAGACCCGGCAACAGGTAAATAAACGCATCATCCTTGACTGAAGACGAGAAGGGTCAAGAAATTCTGAAATGCCCTTGATCGTTTCAATATTCTGTCCATCTCTTGTCAAGACAATGTCCGACGCAAAACGGAGGTAAAACGGGCCAGTATCAAGCACTTTGTGATGACGGACCTCTATACCGATTTTTTTATCGAGCAATGTGAGAGTTTGGCTGTGAAGAGGCGCAAAAAGACCGTATCTGAAATGATTTTCATGGAAACGCATCGAATCATGCACTGTTACTTGGTCGCTTTCGTTATTCTGAAGCAAGAGCAACGTCAACGGCTTATACTCGTTATTTTTAAAGAAAACAACGTAATAGACTATATCAAATTTTTTGGAAAAAGCTCTCCCCCAATACCAGCGTGAAATATACTCTTGCATAGGTACTGCACCGAGGTTATGGTCGTGATACCCCTTGGCCCTGAATGGAATTTTGCGAACGCCTCCTTTTTGCAGTTCGGTAACCTCAATCAAACCTTCAACATCTGCTTTTGGTACACTCAGAAGCCACTGGTGAAGCGGTACATTACCATCATTATTAGTATCTTTTTTTTCGTATCTGATTCTTCGGGTTGATTTGAACGAAAGGTTGGCTTTGACTTTTTTGTGACGTGCCGGATAAGAAAAATCGATATCAAGAGTGTACTCATCGCACTCTGCATTGAATGTAAAACTGTTTTTTTCAAATCGAATGCCTATCTCGGAGCGTGTACTTTCGAACAGTTCATGCTCCCCCTCACGGATGAAGTTGACTACTTCATCTCCGTTTTCGTACAACTGGAAGCTGAAAGCGGAGTAATTGGATGGAAGTGGGGGAGCTGAAATAATCTTTTTCTTCCACTTCTCGTAGTGGTTGGTATAGTAGGGGGAGAAAGGAAAGCCGGCAAACCAGATAAGGACAACAGAAACCCCGGTCGTTGTATCTTCCGCATCGAAATACCACCACTCATAAGCGCCCGGTTCTCGCATATCATGCCAGACCTCCTGATCAGAATCTGTGGTAATATTCATTCCGGCGGTTGGTGATGTCCAAAGACGGACGAATGTAAAACCCGTAGAGTTTGGAGTGGAGTACAAAAGAGGTGTATACTACTTTTTATCGGTGTGGACAGAGAGGGAATCGAACCCACGACACAAGGATTTTCAGTCCTTTGCTCTACCAACTGAGCTATCTGTCCTTTAAACTTGAGCAAAATATAGAAATAAATCTTTTACCTCAAAAGAAAAAACAACAAGACGGAGTGATACTCTGATCACTCCGTTATCAGTCCTGAAAATTATACAGGAAAACTGACTTTTTCATTTCCACCCTTAATGCGTCTGATCACCGTCTCTTTGCCGAGCACTTCGAGCATGTGGTAAAGGCTGGGCCCAAAACTTACTCCTGATGTCAGTATTCTCAGCGGGTGAATGAGCACCGCCGCTTTCAGCCCTTTTGGCGCAACAAATTCCTTAAGTTCAGCCTCTATCCTCTCTGCGCTGAAAACATCAAGTGATTGCAGTATGATCAAAAATTCTTGCAACAGTTTTTGAGTATCAGGGGTCCACCGTTTCTTTATAGCCTCCTGATCATAACTCTCAGGTTCAAAATAGAAGTAGGATGAGAATGTTACAAACTCATGTTCAAAACCGACACGTTCTCGCATAAGCTCTACTACTTTTTCAAGATAGCAGTCACTGGTAATGACCTCTAAAGGCATCAGTGAGTTTTTCTGCTCAAGTTCAGCAAGAAGAATCGGTTTTATGACCGAAACCAGTTTCTCTGATGGACGATTTTTAATATACTGCTTTTCGAGCCAGTTCAGCTTTTCAATATTGAAAACTGCTCCGGCCTTGCCTACTCGTTCAAGTGAAAATTTTTCTATCAACTGTTCCATGCTATAGACTTCCTGCTCACTTCCCTCACCTTCATTCCAGCCAAGCATGGCAACAAAATTGATAATGGCATCATTACTATATCCTTTTCTGATATAATCTTCAACCGCAACATCTCCCTGCCTTTTGCTGAGTTTTGAACGGTCAGGGTTGAGCAAAAGAGGAAGATGGGCAACTTTTGGTGGTTCCCAACCAAAAAATTCATAGAGAAGCAAATGTTTTGGCATGGAGGAGAGCCACTCTTCGCCTCTTATGATATGGGTAAACTCCATAAAGTGGTCGTCAATGACACTGGCAAAATGGTAGGTGGGAAACCCGTCAGATTTCATCAAAACCTGGTCATCAATGGTGGCAGAGTCAAATTCAACAGGTCCTCGAATAATATCTTCAAACCAGACCGAGACATAATCAGGAACTTTCATGCGGATAACAAAGGGGCCGCCTTCATCAAATTTTTTCTTGATTACACTTGCTGGCATACTTCCACCCATCTCTTCGGGGAGCCATTTGCGATTGTATTTTGGCTGGAGCCCCTGCTTTATCTGGAGTTGACGATTTTCTTCCAACTCTTCATGTGTTGCAAAACAGTAATAAGCATGGTTGTCTATCAGCAGTTGTTTGCAATATTTATCGTAGATGTCCAGTCTTTCTGATTGGACATAGGGACCGTAATTACCGCCGTGTTCAGGACTTTCATCAGCAACGATGCCAGCCCATTCAAGGGTCTTTATAAGATTTTTTTGCGCATCCTCCACTTTTCTGCTTTGATCGGTATCTTCAATTCTGATAATGAAGTCACCGCCCATTTTTTTTGCAAAAAGATAGTTATAAAGGGCGGTTCTCAGTCCGCCAACGTGCAGGTATCCTGTGGGAGAAGGTGCAAACCTGGTTCTAACCCTTTGACCAACCATAATAAGCGCTATGCTGTTAATTGTTGACAGTGAATCTATTGCAAGAGCAGTGAATTTAAGAAAAACTCATCGCATTCTTCATAAGATTAAAGATTTAGCCCAAAACTTCTGGATTCTGTGGTACTGGAGTAAACTTTACTTTGCAAGAAAAAAAATACATAAACTTTTAGTTTTTAATTGTAGTTCTCACTTTTGTTTTCTTTTAATTACTTTTAAAGTAGTAAGTTACATTTAATATTATTTCTTGGTGTTTATTATGTCTGAAAATCCGGTGAAAAGATCGGGAAAAGAGGCTTCCCGCAATAAATTTAAGCCTGTTCGTGACGATGATGGGAGCTCTGGATGGTTTCAGGGCAAGGGAGAGACTCCACAGGGGAAGTTTCCCCGCTTTATCCTCATTATGATGGCTGGTTTGTTGATGTTGTTTGTTTTTCAACGTTTCTTTGCTGGCAACGATGGGCCTGAAATAACCTACAACGAGTATAAGTCTATTCTCTCTCACTCTCTTGTCAAAGAGGTGAGGGTGAAGACCTTTGAGGATCGATCAGTCACTCTTAATGGAGAGCTTGGTGCGCCTGCGCAATTGCAGCTTCTCAATGGCACAACTCTTCAGACGAATCGGTTTGCTGTTCGGATTCCCTCATTCTCTCTTGAGCAGGCTGACCTGCTTGCTGAAAAGGGAGTTCGCCTCAAGGTTGAGGAGGGTACCAGCCCCCTCAACACATTTTTTGTTCTGTTTGGTCCGTGGGTCATTTTTGGCCTGATCTATTTTTTCGTTATGAAAAGGATGAACGGACAAAATGGAGCGCAGGCAAAAAATATTTTCAGTTTCAGCAAAAGTCGTGCAAAGCTTGTCAGTGAATTTGATGTAAAGATCTCCTTCAAGGATGTAGCTGGTGTTGATGAGGCAATTGAAGAGCTACAGGAGACTGTCGAGTTTCTTACAAATCCTGATAAATTTCAGAAAATCGGAGGTAAAATACCGAAAGGGGTACTTTTATTAGGCCCTCCAGGTACCGGAAAGACTCTTTTGGCCAAAGCAATTGCCGGTGAAGCTAAAGTGCCGTTTTTTTCGATCTCCGGAGCGGACTTTGTCGAGATGTTTGTTGGAGTTGGTGCGGCGCGAGTGAGAGATCTGTTTGAGCAGGCCAAGAAAAATTCGCCATGTATTGTTTTTATTGATGAAATTGATGCTGTAGGGCGAAGCAGGGGGGCGGGTCTTGGAGGCGGGCATGATGAACGGGAGCAGACACTGAACCAGCTTCTTGTTGAGATGGACGGTTTTACTACAAATGAGAATGTTATTCTTATTGCTGCGACAAACAGGCCGGATGTTCTTGATACAGCTCTGCTCCGCCCAGGAAGATTTGATCGCCAGATTACCATCGACAAGCCTGATATTCGGGGACGTGAGGCGATTTTGAATATTCATACACGAAATACCCCGCTTGATGCGAGTGTTGATGTTACTGTTATTGCAAAAAGTTCTCCAGGTTTTTCTGGTGCAGATCTGTCAAATTTGGTCAATGAAGCGGCACTTTTAGCTTCCAGAAATGGTCAGGATTTTATTACCGCAGAGAATTTTGAGCAGGCACGTGATAAAATATTGATGGGAACAGAAAGAAAAAGTATGTTTATCTCTGAAGAACAGAAAAAGTTGACCGCTTATCATGAAGCTGGCCATGTTCTGGTTTCGATGTTTACCAGTGGTTCGGATCCGATTCATAAAGTAACGATTATTCCACGGGGGAGAAGCCTCGGGTTAACAGCATATTTGCCACTTGAGGATCGCTATACCCATAACAGGGAGTACCTATTGGCAATGATTACCTATGCGCTTGGAGGGAGGGTCGCTGAAGAGCTTACTTTTCATGAAGTGAGCACCGGTGCAGCCAATGATATTGAGAAGGCTTCCGATATTGCCCGCAGAATGGTGCGTCAGTGGGGAATGAGTGAAAAGCTGGGTCCAATCAACTATGGCGACAGTCACAAAGAGGTTTTTCTTGGAAAGGACTATTCGCATATTCGGGAATACAGTGAGGAGACGGCTCTTCAGATAGATAATGAAGTGCGCGACATTATTATGGGATGTATGCAAAATGCCCGAAAGATTCTCAGTGAAAGGAGCGAGAGTTTGCACAAGCTGGCGAGAGCCCTTATTGAGAAAGAGTCACTTAATGCAATGGAGATAAGAGAGATCATCATAACCTAAGCCAAATATCACCATGGGAAACACAACAACAAAAGCGGATCTGGTCAATGTTATTGCCCACAAGACAGGCCTCACAAAAAATGAAACAGAATCAGTGGTTGACGGTCTTTTCGAAAGTATCATTGATTCGCTCAAGGCGGGAAAGCGAATTGAAATAAGGGGATTTGGATCTTTCAATATCAGGCATAAAAATTTCCGTCAGGCAAGAAATCCAAGAACAGGGGAGAAAGTGACGGTAGAGCCAAAGAATGTTCCAACCTTTAAAATCTCAAAGGAGTTCAAATCAGCGGTAAGTGAAAGCCTGAAAGTTGCGGGGGAGTAGATTTAAAGATTTGACGGGAGCATTGCAGGAACAACAAGGTGTCAGGATTTTTGTCAGTAAGGAGCTTCTGGAAGAAGAAAAGTGCTCCAGGCAAATCTCTGTATGGGTGCGGTGGTACAACGAAACGGCAGTATCTGCTGCCGTTTCCTCCATATTCTTTTGCTCTGTCAGGTTGACTCGGTGCGATTAACTGTATCACTCACCTTCGAAATCCGTCAGAGAGTAAACGCTGTAACCCTTTTCAAGAATTTTTTTCTCACCACCAATATCGGGAAGGTTGACGATAAAAGCCATTTCAGAGACAATGCCTCCTACCTTTTCAATCAATGCGGCTGCGGCAAGAGCTGTGCCTCCCGTGGCAAGCAGATCATCGACGAGAAGAACCTTCTGACAGGCAGAGAGTGCATCAACGTGAATCTCTATCTTGTCGGTACCATATTCGAGCTGATACTCCTGTGAAACTACATCAGCAGGCAGTTTGCCCGGTTTTCTCACCGGTACGAATCCTTTGCCAAGGGTATATGCCAACGCTCCACCAATGATAAAGCCTCGAGCCTCAATACCCACAACGACATCGAAATCCATGCCATTCTGCAGATAATGTTGCGTCAGATTGTCAATGACAAGCCTGAACCCGACAGGGTCTTTGATGAGTGTGGTAATATCACGAAAGAGAATCCCTTTTTTGGGATAGTCGGGAATAGAGCGAATGCGAGATTTAATTGGCATGGATTGCATTAGTTTACTGTTGCGAATTTAGGATGAAAAAGATTATTGAGAATCAAGATAGTACTCTCCCTTTTAAATTCAAATCTTCGTCAACGGAGTTGATCAAAACAGGCAGTTCATTCCCTTTCAGGGAATGGATCATGTTATGATCCTCACTTTCAATGATAACTTTTTGGTAGTTAGGGGTATACCCGCTGCATTGATGTATCCCCTTTTTTTGTAACTTCGGGTTTTCAAACAGAACCATACAGATATTTCCGACCGAAGGCAGTTTAAATTTTCTCTCTTTCTTGTAGCCAAGCTCTACGAGCATCCTGTAGCGGTGACTAATCACTTCAGGGGTGACTGGTTTGCATTCGCGCATCTCTATTTGCCGGGCCAGATGAGTACCGGCACGAACTGAACAACTGAAGACATGAAGATATGCCAATGGAAGCTCTTCAATAAAACGGTACATGTTTAAAAAATCCTCCTCTGTTTCTCCAGGATAGCCAACCATAACATCCGCGCCAATGGCACAACCCGTAATGCTTTCAACGGCATGGAAAACTTTATTGCGATAGAGCGTCGTGTTGTAACGCCGTCGCATGGCGTTGAGAATTGTATCTGAACCACTCTGAAGAGGGATGTGAAAATGGGGTACAATTTTTCTTGAACCAGCAACCAGCGAAATCAGTTCATGATTAACAATGTCGGGCTCAATTGAGCTGATGCGAATCCTGCAGATATCGATCTTTTCAAGTTGACGCAAGAGATCGCAAAGCCTCACATTGTCGTGGTGATAGTCGCCGGTATTGACCCCTGTCAGTATAATTTCACGATATCCTGATGATGCAAGAAGTGATGCACGCTCAACTATTTCAGTAGCAGGTATTGATCGCGATTTCCCTCTTATAAGGGGGATGGTACAGTAGGAACATCCATAATCACAACCATCCTGAATTTTCAAAAAAGCGCGAGTTCTTTCCTGACTTGATTGAGCAGGTAATGAGTATCCGTGACCTATTGCAGCATCTGAATCAGGATGTGTTACTTTGACAAGGGGAGTGGATGTTTTTTTTTGAAAGATCTGGTCATACCAGATCGAATCAAATTTATCATTGCTGCCAAGAATTGCATTTATTCCATTTATTTCGGAAAGTATTTCAGGATGCAATTGGGAATAACAGCCAATAACAGCTATCCTGCTCTCAGGATTATTTCTGATCAAAGATCGTATTTTTTGTCGACACTTTTGTTCAGCCTGTTGTGTTACAGCACAGGTGTGAATAATAATAAGGTCCGCTTTTGTACCTTTTGCGGAAAGTTTCCACCCCTGTTGGCTTAACTTGTCAAGTATGGCGGACGATTCTGCATAGTTCAGTTTACATCCAAGGGTTATTGCTGTAACGCTTTTATTCTGATGATCTTTCATATTCTTCTTATTTTCATGTATTGCCATACGTTGAAAGCACTTGTAAAGAGTATAGAAAAACGGATGCCAGCAAGTAATACTATCGTCTTGCAGAGTGAGATATATTGTTATATATTTACGGTGTGCAAAAATACTACTAAATTCTATTCAATCACAAATACATAGAACAATGAAAAAAAGAGAAGGCGGTTCGCCGGATAAATATGATATTTTCATTCAGAGGATTGATTTTTTTCAATCGCTTGTCGAGGATAAACGGAGGCTCCAGTCTGAAATAGAGCGGATTGAGAGTGAGTACTCTGAAAAAATCAGGCCATTGGAAGATGAACTTAGTGTAGTGCTCAGGAAGCTTGAGTCAAACCTTGCAAAGCTTGAAGGGACTCCTGTCTCCACTGCTGTTGTGTCCAGTACGCAGAAGTTTAGTCGCGGTCAGCTTGGTTCATCAATCAAGGAGTTGCTTCTCTCCAATCCTGAAACAAGTTTCAAGCCTCGGGATATTGCAGAGGCTCTCAATATAAAGGGATCTACTGTGAGCCTCTGGTTTAACAAATATGGTATCAATGATGCTGAAATCGAGCGTATTCCTTCTGGTAAAGAGGGGAAACGCTTTGTGTATAAAATAAAATAAGGTACCTCTGCATTTTTTTTGGAATCGAGTTAAAAGCGCATTACGGTGCGCTTTTTTTTCTGGTAAGCACGCTACTATGATAGCCCAGATTTCGTTTATTTCTGAAAAAATTCAGTGCAAGTCCAACCATAATCATATTTCCAACAAGTGAAGAACCCCCATAAGATACAAGGGGAAGAGGCACTCCAATGACCGGAATAAGTCCGATTGTCATACCGACATTGATGACGACATGCACAAACATCAAAGAGACGAATCCGCCGAGTGTCAGTTGCACAAACTTGTTGGTAATGGCAAAAATTGTTGCAATCAATCGGAGAATCAGGATAAGATAGAGCGTTATCAGGAGAGATGCTCCAATAAACCCAAGTTCTTCTGCGATGACACAGAATATGAAATCTGTCCACTGAGCTGGTATAAAACGCAATTGTGTCTGTGTTCCGGCAAGAAACCCTTTGCCCCACAAACCACCTGAACTTATTGCAATCTTTGCTTGCAGTGCGTTATATCCTGCTCCTTGAGGGTCCGACATAGGATCAATAAAAGTCTGAATCCTCTTAATTTGATGTGGTTTGAGTATTTCGTTAGCAAAACGATTCATAAAAAAACCTGCAGCAAGTCCTGGCCCAATAACAAAGAACTGATGAAGCTGAAATTTCTTTCGTTTGAAAAAGAGGATCAAAATCAAAAGAAATGTAAGAGCCAAAACTATATATATATTGAAGAAACCGGCAATCATAAGGATGAAAGGAAAGGTCATTAACATCATTATATAGATATCGAAGCCAGCCATGATAAGCATTGTGGCAACATAGGGAAGAATAGTAAGCATAGTTCCCATATCGGGTTGCAGCATAATGAGCATCATTGGAATAAACGCTGTTGCAAGCGCAATAAAAAGATGTGGAATAGAGTGAATATCGGTATTTTCATCGGAGAGATATCTTGCCAAAGCAAGAATGGTCGCCATTTTAACTATTTCAGAAGGCTGAAAACTGAAAAATCCAATTTTCATCCAGCTTGTCTGACCAGCAATCTTTCTTCCGAAAATAAGGACGGCTATAAGGAGAAGAAGCCCTATAGCATAAAAAATATAGGCATTGTCCCGCACTATGCGAATATCATTGTAGTAAACAACGGCCAAAGCAATAACACCGAACAGAGACCATGCCAATTGCCGATAAAAGAGAGAGGTGTCGCCCGTCCCATTGGTCGCACTGTAAATGGCCATGAGCCCTATTATAATGAGGCCGGTTACCGAAGCTAAAAGCCACCGATCAAGTTTGTGTTGTTTTTCCATTTCAGTGTTTGGGTAACCCTTTTTTCCGTATCATGACAGAGTGCAATTTAGTATTGTATTCTGTAAACAGGTTGAACCTTTTATATTTTTTTCATGGCATCCTCCTCTTTTTCCTGCGGTTTCGCAATTATTGTCGGTCCGCCCAATGCAGGCAAATCAACCCTGCTCAATGAGCTTCTTGATTTCAAGCTCTCTATTGTGACACCAAAACCCCAGACAACGAGAAAAAAAATTACAGGGATCTATCACAATGAAGTGTGTCAGATTATCTTTCTTGATACGCCGGGCATCATGAAGCCTCAGCAAAAGCTTCATGAATCTATGCTTGGCGTTATTCGTGACACCCTGAAAGATGCTGATGTTGTTCTTGCCCTGCTGCCGTATTCAGGAAAAAAAGATTTTGTTGACAGGGAGTTTGTTGAAGAACTTTTTAATCACTGGCTGAAGCCAACAGGCAAACCGATTATTGCTGTGCTCAATAAATGTGATCTTGTGAGTCAAGAACGCCAACAACAGGCTGAGGAATTTGTAAGGAATACCTGGAATCCCGCTGCTGTTCTGTCGGTCTCGGCTTTAAAAAATACAAATTTGCAACAGCTTGTCGGCACCATTCAGCCATTTCTTCCGCTTCATGATGCTCTTTACCCCGAAGATACACTCAGTACTGCCCCTGAGCGATTTTTTGTCAGTGAAATTATTCGAGAAAAGATATTCCTGCTTTACGGACGCGAAGTGCCATACTCAACGGAGGTGGTTGTTGATGAGTTCAAAGAGCAGTATGATAATGACCCGACCCGGAAAGATCTTATTCGCTGCTCGGTTATTGTTGAGCGTGATACTCAGAAGCAGATCATGATTGGACAGAAGGGAGCCGCGCTCAAAAAATTGGGGCAGACCGCACGGAAAGATATTGAGGAGATGCTTGGGCGACCGGTTTTTCTGGAACTTTTTATAAAGGTAAGACCTGACTGGCGCAAGAAAAACAATCTGTTGAAAAGTTATGGTTACTGACGATAACAAAAAAGCCCTCCCTGATGACAGAGAAGGCTTTTTTTATTCAGAGAGTGACCGAAGAAGATTCAAAAAAATCAGCTTCTCTGTTCACCACTTTTTTTATCAGCAGACTTGACCGGTGGTTCGAGTTCAGCCGTAGCAGCCTCAATCTCCTTTTTTTCGTTTGGATGAGCAAGCAGGTATGCTTCAATCTCTTCCTTGTTCTTGTCCTTGAAATACTCAAGTGCCGAGAGAATAATGCGTTTATTCTCCTTGTCAAATTCAATCACACGAAGAGGAAGTTCATCGCCAATCTTGAATGACGAGTGTATATCCTTCACACCACCCTGCAGCAGGTGCGATACTGGCACAAAACCATCCACATCACCAGGAAGAATAACAATAACACCCTTCTCAATGATTTGTGAAATCTGACCGGGAGTCTCTGCGCCTACGGCATATTTCTGCTCAAATTCGTCCCATGGATCCTGATTGATCTGTTTATGTCCAAGAGCAATGCGGCGGGCATGAACGTCAAATTTCAACACCTTGACCTCAAGCTCCTGATTTTTCTTGACCAGCTCACTGGGATGGCGAATCTTTTTGGTCCATGAAAGGTCCGAAATGTGGACCAAACCATCAACACCAGCCTCAAGCTCAACAAAAACACCGAAATCGGTGATATTGCTGACGGTACCATTGTGCGTAGAGTTCTCGATATACTTTTCAGAGAGGGCAATCCATGGGTCTTCGTTCACCCGCTTCATGGAGAGTGAGAGCTTCGTATGATCCTTGTCGATATTGAGGATCACGCATTCGACTTCCTGGCCAAGGGTTACAAACTGGCCCGGATGCTTGATATGCTGGGTCCAGCTCATCTCGGAGATGTGTACCAGACCTTCAATACCCTTCTCTATTTCGACAAAAGCACCGTAATCAGTAATGGAGACCACGCGACCTTGTGCTTTTGAACTGACAGGATACTTGATTTCAATATTTTCCCAAGGGTGAGACTCAAGCTGCTTCATACCGAGCGAAACCCTCTTGGTGTTCTCGTCGAAGCCGACAACAACAACCTTGATCGGCTGGTCCAGATCAACAACCTCTGAGGGATGGTTGATTCTGCCCCAGGTGATGTCGGTGATATGCACCAGACCATCAAGACCACCAAGATCGACGAAGATACCGAAGTCGGTAATGTTCTTGACTGTGCCTTCAAGCACCATGCCCACCTTGATATTGGCAAGCATCTCTTCCCGACGGGCAGCATAAGCCTCTTCAAGGATAACTTTATGACTGACAACAATATTCTGTGTGACGGGATTGATCTTGACAACCCTGAAGTCCATGGTTTGGCCAACAAGAGCGTCGAAATCACGAACCGGCTTGACATCAATCTGCGAGCCGGGAAGAAATGCCTCAACGCCGGAGAGGGAGACCGTCATGCCACCCTTGACACGATTGATGATTTTACCGTTGATGATGGTATCGTTCTCGATTGAATCATAGATCCGATCCCAGATTCTCAACACATCAGCTTTTTTCTTCGAAAGAATGAGCTGGCCCATCTTGTCTTCGATGTTCTCCAGATAGACCTCAACATCATCGCCTACTTTGACTTCATCTTCTGCCCTGAACTCAAGCAGGGAGACGATACCCTCCGATTTGAATCCAACATCGATGGTGACATCCTTGTTGGATATCGAGACAATTCTGCCCTTGATAATCTCATCTTCTGTAATTTCGTTGAGGGTGCTCGAATAGAGCTGCTCCATCAACGCCAGTTCTGCGGGCTCGTAGTGTGCAAAAAATTTGAGTTTTTTTCTTGCCGGTCTCTCTTTGACCTTTTTTTCGGTTGCTTGTGTAAATGCTTCTGCCATTAAATTTTTTCCTTCCTCTCTTGTAGTTAGCCTGCATGCCGCGAGAGATATCGGCCAGCGGTTTTATGGTTAATAAAAAACAATATTGGAAAGAACGTACCGGAATCACTTACCGGCCACTCCGTTGAACCTCCAGAGCAAGATTGTGAACAATCTCTACCTGATGATCTATTGTCAAGCTCGATGTATCAATTTGCTGAGCGTCAGGATGTTTTTTCAAGGGGGCATATTCCCGCTCTTCATCATCCTTATCTCGTTGCCTTATCTCCTCTTCAATCAGGTCGAGGTCTGGCAGGGTACTGTTGTCCTGAGACTTTGCAACCAATTCGGCATATCGGCGTTTTGCCCTTTCACGGGCATCTGCCACAAGAAATATTTTCAGTTCAGCATCCGGAAAAACGACAGTCCCAATATCTCTCCCATCCATCACAACTGAACCTGTTCGACCAAGCTGCTGCTGCATCTCCACGAGCTTGTCACGAACTGGTTTGAGGGAGCTGATAAAACTTACTTCCCGACTAATCCGGTTCTCCCTGATGTCAGTGGTTACATCACTTCCGTCAAGAAAAACATGGTCGCCATCAAAGTAAATTGTGATCTCCCGAAGAAGAGCGAACACACGATCGGGTGAGCGGCGCAGCTCATCAAGGATCCCTGTCCGGAGGGCTTTGAGCGTTACTGATCGGTACATTGCACCCGTATCAATGTAGGTGTATCCGAGCCGCTGAGCTACTCTCCTCGCAGTGGTGCTTTTTCCTGATGCTGCAGGCCCGTCAATTGCAATAATGATACGCTTTATTCCGATTTTCTGTGTTACTTGGAGCATTGATTCAATGAGCCTGCCATTTTATAAAAAATATTTGCTTTTTCCAAACTTATTGGTTACATGTTAAAAACCGGTTTTATTAGAAGCCACTTGTGCACCAAACATTTTATTTTATGTCACTTCGTTGCGGCATTGTTGGTCTTCCGAATGTCGGAAAATCGACTCTCTTTAACGCCATTACGGCAAAACAGGCTGAAGCAGCCAACTATCCTTTCTGCACTATAGAGCCAAACGTTGGTACTGTGCTTGTGCCTGACGAACGTATGCAGCAGATTGCCGATGTTGTCAAGACACCCACACTGGTTCCCGCAACCCTTGAAATTGTTGATATTGCAGGGCTTGTCAAAGGTGCAAGCAAGGGCGAAGGGCTTGGTAACCAGTTTCTTTCGCATATCCGGGAGGTTGATGCCATCGTCCATGTTGTCCGATGTTTTGATGACGACAATATCATTCATGTTGAAGGAAGAATTGATCCGGCGGACGATATTGTCACGATTGAGACGGAGCTGATGCTTGCCGATCTTGACAGTATGGAGCGACGAATTGAACGGCTCAGAAAAAATGCCAGAAAAGAGAAGGAGTTACTGCTGCAACTTGATGTTGCTGAAAAAATTATCAAAGGGTTGAGTGAAGGGATTCCGGTCCGTAAAATTATTGAGACTCCTGAAGAGCAGCTTGTGGCCAAACAGTTTTTCCTGCTCTCATCCAAACCAATTCTTTTTGCGGCCAATGTTTCTGAGAACGACCTGCCCGACGGTAACAGTTATACCGAAAAAGTTGCAGCCATTGCCGCAACATCCGGCGCTAAAATGCTGGTTATCAGTGCAAAGAGTGAGTCTGAAATAGCCGAACTGCCAGAAGAGGAACGTCCTGAATTTCTTGAAAGTCTCGGGCTTCACACCTCGGGTCTTGATCGATTGATCAAAACAGCTTATGACCTCCTTGGACTCCAGACCTATTTTACGGCTGGCGAAAAAGAGGTTCATGCCTGGACTATTCGCAAAGGAGCAGCAGCACCGGAAGCAGCGGGAGCCATTCATTCTGATTTTGAAAAAGGCTTTATTCGGGCAGAGGTGATGTGCTATCGTGATCTGATTGAGTTGGGTTCTGAGCAAAAGGTCAAGGTGGCCGGAAAGTTGCGTTCCGAAGGGAAGGAGTACATTGTCAAGGATGGTGACGTGATTGTTTTTCGTTTTAATGTGTAGTTTTTGCAATGGACAATTGACAGTGGACAATGAAAGAGTTGTCATCTGTCAGTTGGCAATTATCAACTTGTCAAGTGATTCAGAACCCAATTGGTATTTTTGACTCCGGAATTGGCGGACTCACTGTTGTCAAGGCGATACAGGCTGCTTTGCCCGCTGAGCGTCTTATTTACTTTGGCGATACAGCAAGGGTTCCTTATGGACCCAAGTCGCAGGTTACCATCCGTAAGTACGCTGCTGACGATACAGCCATTCTGATGCGATACCAGCCAAAATTAATCATAGTTGCCTGTAATACTGTATCAGCCCTTGCTCTTGATGTTGTTGAAAAGGCATGTGGTAATATTCCGGTTATCGGCGTTCTCAAGGCTGGCGCAAGCCTTGCTGTTCAGGTGACACAAAACAAGCGTATTGGCGTTATCGGTACACAGGCGACAGTCTGTTCGAATGCTTATGCCTTTGCCATCAACCAGCAAGATTCCGGGATTGAGGTGATTTCGCAGGCGTGCCCTCTTTTTGTGCCGCTGGCCGAGGAGGGATTTATCAACCATCCGGCCACGAAACTTGTTGCAGAGCATTATCTTTCGGAAATTCGGAAACAAGATATAGATACTTTGGTCCTTGGCTGCACGCACTATCCAATTCTGCGTCAGGTGATAGAAGAGACTATTGGCAAAGAAATTCGTATTATTGATTCGGCAGAGGCGGTTGCTTACCGAACCCGGGAGCTGCTTTCGGAGTCCGGTTTGCTTAATCACTCCACGAAGACAGCAATTCCGCATCTTTTGGTCAGCGATTTGCCTCAAAAATTCAGTATGCTTTACCAGCTTTTTATGGGCAGCGAATTGCCCGATGTTGATCTGGTTGAGGTATAACAGTTAACATTTAGAGCATGAAAGTAAATCTTGACAGAACTTCATCAGGTTTTTGTATTGGAGTACAGGGAACCATCAATGTTGCTGAAGAAAAACTCCAGGATCTTGGAGGGTTATACTCATTTGGCGATATCGTCCATAATGAGGTTGAGGTGAAGAGGCTCGAAAAACTTGGCCTTGTTACAGTGGATGATGCCGCTTTCAGGAAGCTCACTAATGCCCAGGTGCTGATCAGGGCACATGGAGAACCTCCTTCAACCTACAAGATTGCCAAAGAGAACAATCTTGTCGTTACGGACACCACCTGTCCCGTGGTCTCAAGGTTACAGCGTACAACAAGATTTCTGTTTGAACTTGGTTACCAGATTATCATTTATGGTAAACGTGTTCACCCAGAGGTTATCGGTATCAATGGCCAGTGCGACAATAAGGCTATCATTATCAAACATCCTGACCTTTGTGACATGGAGGAGTTGCAGGATCTTTATCCTGCAAAAAAGACAGCGCTTATCTCTCAGACCACCATGGATGTACCTGGATTTTATGAGCTGAAGGAAAATCTTGAAACCCAGTTTGCCCGGACGCTTTTCAGAAAAAAAACCTCATGGATGCCGATTCGTGATATTGACATCACAGCGGAGATGACCGGTGTTCGTCCTATGCCCTCTTATGTATTCAAGGATACGATTTGCCGGCAGGTGTCGAGCCGAAACCAGAAGCTGCATGATTTTTCAATCGCCAATGATCTTATTATTTTTGTGGCCGGAAAAAAGAGTTCAAATGGCCAGGTGCTTTACCATATTTGCAAAGCTGCAAATCAACGCACTTATTTTATTGAAGATATAGATGAAATAGATGATAGCTGGTTGAATGGCAGTGATGGAAAGCCTGTTGAGAGTGTTGGTGTTTGTGGTGCCACATCTACTCCTATGTGGCATCTTGAAAAAGTGGCTCTTCATCTTGAGAACAATTTTGCGAACAAGGATTTTTCACAACACAGCGAACTGTAACGTTTTTATATTTCCATGAATCCTCTTTCACTCACCATCGATCAGCAGGTAATTACCGTGGCATCAGGAACCTCGATCCTTGAAGCTGCTACTGCTGCGGGTATTATTATTCCTACCCTCTGTTTTCATGAGTCACTCGAAGAGACGGGCTCATGCTGGATGTGCATTGTGGAAATTAAGGGGAAAAATCGCTTTGTTCCCGCCTGTGACACACCGGTATCCGAGGGGATGGTGATTGAAACCGAGAATGACACTCTTTATTCTATGAGGCGCCAGAGTCTTGAACGAATCATCCAGGATCATAGCGGGGATTGCATTGGACCTTGTGAGAGCACATGCCCCGCTGGATGTGATATTCCCGGCTTTCTTGGGGCAATCGCCAGTGGTAACGATGAGATGGCCATAGAAATTATCAAACAGAGTATTCCTCTTCCGGGTATTCTTGGCAGAGTCTGTCCGGCACCCTGCGAAACGGAGTGCAGAAGGCATGGTGTTGATAATCCGCTCTCTATCTGTGCACTCAAGCGCTATGCTGCCGATAAGGATGCGGAGAGATCGGATCGCTTTTTACCGATAGTCCCTCAAAAAACAGGAAAAACGGTGGCTGTTGTTGGATCGGGGCCCACAGGCTTGACTGCGGCCTACTTTCTCCTTATGCAGGGGCATGGAGTGATCATTTTTGAATCCGCAGCCCAGGCTGGTGGTATGATGCGCTATGGCATTCCCCGTTTCAGGCTTCCTGAATCCGCTATTGAGAGTGATATTGCAACCCTGCTTGAGATGGGGCTTGAGTTCCGTTTTAATACGCTATTTGGCAAAGATCTCTCTCTCGACATGCTGCATGAAAATTACGATGCCGTGCTGCTTGCCATTGGCGCTCAACAGGCTGCTACCATGAATATTCCAGGAGAAGATGCACCGGGAGTCGTGAGTGGGATAGCGTTTTTGCGCAATGCTGCATTAGGTGTACAGTCCGCCCCAGGAAAACAGGTCGTGGTAACTGGTGGTGGTAACACCGCGATTGATGCGGCACGAACCGCCATTCGACTTGGTGCTTCAACCGTTACGGTTCTTTATCGCCGCTCCCGAGAGGAGATGCCTGTGCTTGCCTCTGAAGTTCATGAAGCTCTTGCAGAAGGGGTGACGCTGGTTGAGTGGGCAGCACCAACGGCTGTCAGGCAAATTGACGGTGCGCTCGAAATCACTGCTATTACCATGCGACCTGGTGAGGTTGATCAATCAGGAAGACGAAGGCCGGTACCGGTTGAGGGGTCGGAGTTTACCATTTTTGCTGATACCATCATTTCGGCTATTGGGCAGAAGATTGATCCTGCTGTAGCTTGCAGTGCAGGTATCTCTGTTGGAGAGTACGGTACGTTGCAGGTCACTTCCGAGACATTGCAATCCGACACGCCCTGGCTTTTCGCTGGCGGTGACTGTGTTACTGGTCCTGATACCGCAATTCGTGCTGTTGAGCAGGGAAAACGCGCTGCTTACGCTATTAATCTCTTTATTTATGGAGAGCCTGTTGTTGCTCCAGCAGCTCCATTCAATTCTTCTTACGGCCCAAGGGATGATGCACCACGAGCATTTTATGAAAGAATAATGCCAGCGGAAAGGGTTGCTGTGCCAGAGTTGACAGCTTCGGGCAGGAGGGAGAGCTTCAGTGAGGTGGTCACAGGATATACGGAGTCACTTGCCCGTGCCGAAGCGGCACGATGCCTCAATTGTACCTGTAATGCCGTTAAGGATTGTCGCTTGCGGCAACTGGCCTTCCGTTATGCTCCATTGCAGCCCCGACAACAGCAGGAGCATCCCGGATTTTATAAAGCTGATCATGCAGCAATCAGTATGGAGCGTGAGAAGTGTGTTGATTGCGGGATATGTGTTCGCATACTTGAGAAGCTGGATGGAGAGCTTGAAATTACGGCGTTGACGGAAAGTTGCCCGACCGGGGCGTTGACATTGCCGGTTGTCAGTCGATCATGATTCAGTGGAACTCTGTCAACAGTATGAACCAATCTTTCACATTTCACTCCTTATCAGTTTGGGCCGATCAGGAGTGAAAGAGTTTCTTCTTTACTCCTTGACCGAGGAGCAGGTTGAGCCGTTTATTTTTTTCTGCCCAGTGCAATAATTTCATTCAGCTCGGCACCGATCAAACGGAGATCCTCATCAAGAAAATGAGATGAATGCAGTCTTGCACGTTTCACCTCAGTAACATCGAGAACGGTATCCATAACATGCGGCTTGAACAGGGGAGCGGTGCAGATCGCATTTCCCTCAGGCCCGGTTACTGAGGAGTTGCCCCAGTAAGTGAAGCTGTCCTCGTTCCCTACCCGGTTGATGCAGGCCACATAGCTGCTGAAGAGGAACGAGTAGGTTGAGGCTATGGTCTGCCACTGAGTGACAATTGCCGGGTTCCCGGTGCCGGGCGACATGCGCAGAGGGCTCGACATCAGCACAAAGAGCAGTTTTGCGCCTTGGTGGGCAAGCAGGAAGGGTACCGATACATGCCAGAAATCTTCGCAGATGGCCACCCCGATTTTTCCAAGCCTTTTTGATGTAACTGCCTTGATCTGCTCTCCAGCAGAGAAGTAGCGCAGCTCTTCAAACATGCCGTAGGTTGGCAGATAAATTTTGCGGTGGATGCTGCGTCCAACACCCTCCTCAAACATGAAGGCCGAGTTATAGACGCCGTAATCGTCGCTCAACTCAATACCGCCGCAGATAATGGTGATTTTTTGACTGAGTTTGCGAAGGGGATTAAATCGGGAATCCTCAATGTGCATGGCAATATCCTGTGCGGCATCCTGTACATTGTAGCCTGTAAGTGAGAGTTCGGGGAATGCTATGGCATCCAGGCCATCGCGGATAGCCTCTTCCGCAAGGGTGCTGTGGCGGGCAAGATTTTCATCAAAATTTGCCAGCGTGCAGTCAATCTGGGCTATTCGCAGTTTCGCGTTGAGCATTGTTCTGTCGAGTTTAGTGGTAGGGGTAGAAAAGATAGAAAGTGAGCGAAAGCAGGGAAAGAATCCACATTCCGCTACGTACCTCGCTTACTTTTCCGGTGAAAAGTTTCAGGAGAACGTAGGCGATAAATCCTGACGTGATGCCGACACCTATATTGAACGTGAAGATCATAAGCACGATGGTGAGAAATGCAGGCAACAGTTCGCTGTAATCGATGAAGTTAAATTTTGTGACCGACTGCATCATGAACATTCCCACAATCAGCAAAACAGGCCCGTAAGCATAAGACGGCACAATGGTGAGGATTGGTGAAAAAAAGAGGGAAAACGAGAAGAGTGCTGCTACAACAAGTGCGGTAAATCCTGTTTTGCCACCCTGTTCGATTCCTGCGGCTGATTCTATAAAGACGCCTGCTGTGGTTGTTCCACAAATTGATGCGATGATGGTTGAAAGTGCATCGACCAGCATCGGCTTTTGAATTTCTGGCAGGTTATCATCTCCATCGAGAAGGTTGGCTCTTGATGACAATCCGAAAAGAGTGCCCATGGTGTCTACAAAATCCATCACGAGCACACTGATAATCACCCCCAAAAATCCCCAGGTCAAAGCCCCATGCATGTCGATTTTCATAAAGATCGGCTCAATCGAGGGTGGTAGACTGAACAGTGCTGTTGGCAGGGGCACAAGGCCAGTCACAAGAAATGCGGTTGTCGTGATTGCCATCCCGACAAGCAGGGCGCCAGTTACTTTCCTGATCTGCAGCACAGCAGTAAGGAGCAAGCCGACAAGGCTCAGCAGTACTGGCAGTTTGGCAATGTTTGCCAGTTGAACCGGAGCGCCGGGCACACCGAGAGCAACAACCCCCATATTACTCAGTCCCAGAAATGCGAGGAAAAGGCCAATTCCCACCGAAAAACTATGTTTGAGCGACGAAGGAATTGCATCGGCCAGCCATTGACGCAATCCACCGACGGTTATGAGTGCGAAGAGAATGCCACTCATAAAAATGGCAGCCATGGCTGTTTGCCATGAGTAGCCGAGCGTTTGTACCACAGTGTAGGCAACAAAGGCATTCTCACCCATATAGGGGGCCACAGCAAATGGTCGTTTGGCGTAGATGCCCATCAGAAGTGTTCCAAAGATGGATGTGAGAATTGTTGCTGTCATCGATGCCCCTTTCGGAATTCCCGCAGCAGCAAGGATGGCTGGATTGACAATAATAATGTAAGCGAGGGTAAAGAAGGTGGTTACTCCTGCAAGCGTCTCCTGCCGATAACTGGTGTGGTGCTTGTCAAAATCGAAGTACGTGCGCATAATCAGCGATCAGAGAGTGGATAGAATATTGAGCTTAGTGAAAGATAATGATAAAGGGTGAAAATGGCACCTTAAACTCTGGCGAATCATTTGCATTTATTGCTGTTTCTGTTGTTTATTGTGGTTCATGTTATTCTTTCAAAATTGGCGTAGTAAACTTATCTGGTGACGATGGTATGGGAAAGGTGATGCCTTACAAGGGGATTTGGCCGCAGTTGCATGAGACGGTTTTTATGACGGATGGCGTTTTTGTGATTGGAGATGTTCATATCGGAGCTCATTCAAGTGTCTGGTTCAATACGGTGATAAGAGGGGATGTTTGCCCAATTCGCATCGGCGAAAAAACCAGCGTGCAGGATAATTCGACTTTGCATGTTACGCACGACACCGGTCCGCTGAACATTGGCAATTGCGTGACTATCGGCCATGGTGCGGTACTGCATGCATGCACGGTAAAAGATTATGTTCTGATTGGTATGGGAGCAGTTTTGCTGGATGACTGTGTTATTGAGCCCTGGTCGATCGTTGCTGCGGGTTCATTAGTGCGGCAGGGTTTTACCGTGCCTTCGGGTATGCTGGTCGCCGGTGTGCCTGCAAAAGTGATGCGTCCGATAACTGATGCAGAACGACGGAATATTGAGGAATCCCCTGAAAATTATGTGCGTTATTCACAAAACTATAAGGAAGATGAAAAAGAGCTACGAAAAAGCGGTCTTCTTCCCTGATTTCGCTAAATTGCGCCCTGTTTCCGACTGGCCAGACTGTTTCGTGGCCTGGTTTTTCCGGTCTTTTTTTCCAGTTATCATGTAACTCCTTTTTTGATATGATGCAAAACGATGTTGTTGTTGTTGGTGGTGGTATCAGTGGTCTCACCCTTGCCTATTATTGTGCAAAGGCTGGCATGAAAACATCGCTGCTTGAAAAGAGTGATACTCTCGGCGGCTCCTTTGCCTCTCCTCAATACAGTGCAAACGGAAAAAAATTCTGGCTTGAACTCGGGGCTCACACCTGTTACAGCTCTTATCAAAATTTGCTTGATATTGTTGAGGAGTGTGGCGTATCCAACACCATCATTCCTCGTGCCAAGGTGCCTTTCACCCTTCTTGTCAATGACAAGATCAAATCGATAGTCTCCCAGCTTAATATTGTTGAACTGCTTCTCTCGGCACCCAATATTTTTACACTCAAAAAGGATGGCCAGAGCGTTAAATCCTACTACTCTAAACTTGTTGGAACGAAAAACTACAATGATGTCATTAGCCACTTTTTTAATGCCGTTCCTTCACAGAAAACTGATGATTTTCCGGCGGACATGATGTTCAAGAGTCGTGAGAAGAGAAAGGATGTACTGAAAAACTATACCTTTAAAAATGGATTACAGAGTGTTGCCAAGGCTATCTCTGCCAGGAGAGGATTAAACCTTTTCACCAGTCAGGATATCAACTCAATTTCCTTTTCTGATGGTTTGTATGTGATTAAAAGTGCAAATGGCGGGGAGTATTCTGCCAAAACGCTTGTCATAGCAACTCCCTCCTCGGTCGCATCCAGTCTCCTTCAGGCAACACATGCTGATATTGCGAACCATCTTGGTCAGCTCAAGGCGGCGACGGTTGATTCTATTGGAGTGATTGTCCGCAAAGAGCATGTGAAACTCCAGCCAGTTGCGGCTATTATCTCTCCCAATGATATCTTTTATTCAATAGTCTCCCGCGATACCGTGCCCGATGATAACTATCGTGGTTTTTCTTTCCATTTCAAACCCGGCCTGGATGACAAGAGCAAACGAGCCAGAATTACCGAAGTGCTCGGTGTGACCTTTTCAAAGATAGAGCATACGGTCTCAAAAATCAATACGGTACCTTCACTTCAGATGGGTCATCATCAGTGGCTTGAAAAGAGCAATACACTGATGAAAGGGAAAAAGAATTTGCTCATAACCGGTAACTACTTTGGCGGTATGGCCATTGAGGATTGTGTGAGTCGGTCGAAGAGTGAATTCGAGAGGCTGAAAAGGTAGGCTGATCAAGCAACCGGAGAGACGATGACGTTATGGAATGCGCTTCAGGGGGTTTATCTGATACCCTCACTCATTGTACTCTTTGCCCTGCTGTTTTATTTTGGGGCAAATTCTCTCTTCGTTAAAATTATTGCGCGTCTTCGTTCAGCGATCAGGGGATTCACTATTCCGCTGGAGATTATGGCTTTGCCATTTCGCCTGCTTGTCTCTCTGATTGGGCTGGCTATTCTTGTTCATTACCTCTCCTTCTCCCCAAATACACTGGAGCTGCTTAATCACGCTCTTCTTGTGATTGCAATTATCGGCACAGCATGGCTTCTTCTTCGATCGCTTGTTGTGCTGGAGCAGTTTATTCTCCAGTACTATGCAGCCAAAGCGCATGATAATGAAGCGTCAAGAAAAATAGCCACCCATGTCAGTCTTGCCCGCAAGATTCTGAATGCACTCTTGGTGCTTCTTGCCATGGCAGGTGTGTTGATGACCTTTGATACGGTACGCCAGGTTGGATTGAGTATTCTCGCGTCGGCTGGTATTGTGAGCGTCATGATCGGTCTTGCAGCCCAGAAAAGCCTGACAACGCTTGTCTCTGGTATTCAGATTGCCATCACCCAGCCGATCAGTATTGGTGATGAGGTTGTGGTTGAAAACGAAAAGGGAAAAATTGAGGAGATCACCCTCACCTACGTGGTTGTCCAGCTTTGGGATCAGCGGCGCATGATTGTTCCTATCTCATGGTTTATTGAACGTCCTTTCCAGAACTGGAGCCGGACATCACCAGAGCTTCTGGGAACGGTTTTTCTTTACATCGATTATGCCATTCCGCCTGAAATGCTTCGTCATGAGCTGGAGAGGATTGTTGCCTCAACCCCGCTTTGGGACAAAAGGGTTGCAAAGATGCAGGTGACCAACTCCACCGACAAGTCCGTCGAGTTGAGGGCGCTGGTCAGTGCAGAAAACTCAGTGGCGCTGTGGGATCTGCGCTGCCTGGTGCGTGAAGAGTTGATTGCGTTTTTGAGACGCAAATATCCGGAATTACTGCCGAAAGTGACGATGGATGTGGATCAGTCGGCCGGAGCAGTCGAGCAGTAAGTATTTGTTTTTTTATGGTAATGTGTTTTGATCAGCATTAAAAAGGAGGAGTTGCATGGCGCAGGCGAAAAAGGGTGATACCGTAAAAGTTCATTATACCGGAACCCTTGATGATGGCACGATGTTCGATACATCGGCAGAGCGTGAACCGTTGAAGTTTACGGTAGGTGGTGGTGAGGTGATCGCGGGCTTTGATCTTGCTGTTCTTGCTATGGCACCGGGGGAAAAAAAGGTCACGGTTATTCCCGCAGAGGAGGCTTATGGAGAGCACAGTAAGGATCTTGTTACGGAGGTTGACCGTGCAAGGTTTCCTGCTGACATGGAGCTGGAGCTTGGCCAGCAGCTTCAGGTTGGACTTCAGGATGGGAATCAGGCTGTTGTGATGGTGGTTGATTTGAGCGATGCCTCGGTAACGCTTGATGCCAACCATCCACTGGCAGGCCAGCAGCTCACCTTTGAGCTTGAGCTGGTGGATATTCTCTAAGTTTCACCGGGTGCAGGGAGGCGGTCGCGCCTCCTTGCCTTATGTTGTGCACTCCTCTCCACTTTTCTCAATGCACGGAGCAGGAGATACAGGGGTCGTAGGAGCGCACCAGCATCTCACACAGCTTCGTTATCTCCCCGTCATTTTTTCCCTCTCGCAGAGCCTGTTGCACGAGTGCATGCAGATCAAAGTGAATATTGGCATTATTCTGCGTTGTCGGGATGATGCAGTCAGCTTTCACCACTTTTCCCTTTTCGTCAATTTCAAGATGGTGATAGAGTATGCCTCGTGGTGCCTCGACCGCACCGGTTGCCGCACCGGCTTTTGAAGCAAAGGAGGTTTTTATCTCCGACAGCTCCCCGTCAAGCAGTGTCTTGATCAGCTCCTCAGCATCCTCAAGGATGTGAACGCATTCGACAAGCTGGGCAATGTTGTTCATAAACGGGTTGTGGCAGACCGGCTTGAGCTTGAAGCTTTCGGCAACCTCTTTTGCTTTCTGATGCAGCAGGTGGCTGTTGTTGTTAAAGCGTGCCAGTGCTCCGGCAACGGACGATTCGCGGCTGAGGCGGGTGAATTTTGAGGTCGAACCCTCTTGCATGTACTCGTTGGTCATCAGGAGATAGTCACTCTCGTCATGGACCACCCCGTCTGTCGAGACAAGGCTTCCACCTATTGCTGGATAGCTTGACCCGTTGGAGAGAGAGATAAACTCGGTTTCGCGGCTGAAATCCGGAATGGTGAGAGAGAGTAAAAATGCGCAGGCACTCTCAAGCGCTGGTTTTCTCTCCTGAATCATAGCCTGAAGCTGCAAAAGCCTTTGTTTGTCAGGAGCCTTACTGAGTCCGCCAACAACAAGGCTGACCGGATGGGTGCAACGCCCCGTTGTCACGGCACTGATTTCGTTGCCAAGTTCCTTGAGCTGAAGTCCTGCCCTTACCAGGTCAGGGTGAGACTGTATCAGTGGCAGAACGCTGGAGGTGCCGGCAAAGTCGGGAGCGACAAGAAAAAAGAGATGCAGGGCATGGCTCTGCAGGGTTTCGCCGTGCATTGCCAGAAGTCTCGTTTTCTCTGCCACAACCGGAGGCACAATGGCCATGGCTTTTTCAACCGCTCGGATGCTTGCCAGCGAATGGCTGATGGAGCAGATGCCGCAGATACGTGAGGTCTGGAACGGAACCCGCTCGGCACTCATTCCCTTGAGCATCACCTCAAAAAAACGGGGTGTTTCAACGACGGCCCAGCGTGCATCAAGCAACTCGCCATCTCTGACCGTGATCTGGATATTGGCGTGCCCTTCCACTCTGGTCAGGTGACGGATATCAAGCGAGTAGTCACGTTTCATCGGTGGCAAGTGGTTCAAAGGCATTATAAAAGGCAAGTTTTTCCTGGAGATCGCTGAGGCTTAATCCGCGCTCTTTGACAAGTTCAAGAAAAGCGGGCATGTTCAGCTCCTCAGCCGGGCCACGGCATCCAAGGCAGGCCGTTTTTCCCGTTGGGCAGACCGCATTGCACCCGGCGCGAGTGATTGGCCCCAGGCAGATTTCGCCAAGCTCAATCAGGCAGGTATTGAGCTGCTGCTTGCACTCCACGCAGACCGGATATTTCGGGAGTGTTGGTATTGAATCTGTGGCGAGGCTTACCATAATCCGTTCAACCTCCTCTTTGGCAACCGGACAGCCGGGTATTGAGAGGTCAACCTTCACAATATCGCGGATCCTTCTCACAGGCAGGGTTTCGATTACCATATCGCCATAAACTTCCCGGACTGTCTCGTCGAGCGGGAAGCTGTTTTTCAGGCTGTTGACACCACCAAAACAGGCGCAGGTGCCGAAAGCCACCAGCACTTTAGCTTGTTTGCGTATCTTCAGCAGCCGCTCCACCTCATCCTCGCGGCTGATGCTTCCCTCCACCAGCGCAATATCGTAATCATCAAGCCGCTCTGACGATATTTCCCTGAAGTTTCTGATGTCAAGCAGCTCAAGAAAATCGGTCAGTGTTGACTCGCTGTTGGTAAGCTGCAACTGGCACCCTTCGCAGCATGTGAAGTCGAACGAGGCGATTTTCAGCTTCATAAAAAATTAAACATTTTTGTCACAAATAGTTGTAATAATGTAACGAAATTCAGAGATTCCCGTCATAACAACTTTGCTGACACATCAGGATCAATTCTCCTGGAGCCATAACTACTCATGCCATGAAAACAGCCATTCCAGCTCTTGAAGCGTTAACCCCTGCTGAAAAGCTTCAATTAATTGAAGAACTTTGGGAAGAGTTATCAGCAACGCCAGAAGAAATTCCAGTTCCTCAATGGCAACTTGACGAACTTGATCGCAGAAGTGCTGAATATGCCAAAAACCCCTCTTCAGCGATTCCATGGGAAGAGGTAAAACGCAACATAGTATCCCGCAAGGAGCAATAAAATTATTGTTATTCCCGATGCTCAGGATGATATGATGAATGCGTTTGATTGGTATGAATTACAGGGGGAAGGATTGGGAAATAAATTTCTTTTGGATATTGAATTATTGCGTTCGGCGGATTAGCTTTTCACCGAATATGTATCCTGTTGTATATAAACAGTATCATCGTGCAGTGGTAAAGAAGTTTCCTTACGCGGTGTTGTATAACAATCAGCATCATACCATTGTGGTTTATGGTGTTTTTCATACTTCACAGCATCCGGATAAGTGGTTGTGCCGATTAGATAAGCTCTAAATCGCCTCCTTCAGATTCATGACCGACCAGTAATCGAATACCGTGCAGTCTATCAAGGGTAAAGGTTGAGCCAACCATGCAGCGGCTACTTATGGCCCACTCCCCACAGTAAAGACCACGAGTTCACTGCCATGCCACTGAGCTATCAGGAACCACCGACGTGGCAACCATCCATCTGTCCAAGATGAGCAAGAGCTTCTGCATACCAACGTGCACAAAAGCTCTCTGCTATAAAATAACACCTGTATTCTGTTCACCTACAAGAGCAGCCAGGCGAGAAGACCAACTCCACTAACTCCCACTAATATCGTTCCCGTGCTGGTGCCACCACCAGTTTCTGCTGCTGCCGCGTAGGGGTCTGCGCCTACACTTTGGGTACCACTGCCTGCCATGTAATACGAAGGAATCGAAACCGATGTTGGGTTGCTTTGGGTTCCTGTGATGCTGCCAGTGAATATTTCACCTTGCCAGGTTGAGGCTTGTACTTCAATTTGTGAGGGGTTAGTTGCGCTGAGTGCTGACCATCCGGTTATGTTTGCTGTTGCAGTATCTGTAATGGTTCCGCCTGGACCATCCGGATAAGTATCTATGAAAGAGACTTTATCGGGAATACCATCACTGTTGGTATCGTAAAATTTGCCAGTGCTTGTTACTGTATCAGTAAATGTTGCCACACTGTTATCCGTTGCCTTTGCCGCAAGCCAAGTAATTGTAACGGGATCCCCACAACTGTCTAAAGTAAAAGATGTTGGATGACCTGACGTGTCAAATGTCGCACAGGTGAGATCGTAAATTGTTCGAGCAGTAAAGTGGGTTCCATCATTCCAGATTCCTAAGAAACTCATGCTGCCGAAACAGCTTCATCCTTCTTCAGCAGGGTATATCCCAATGAATCAGCCCTTCGCTTCAAGTTGCTGACAACTTTTTTCCTGAATTGCTCTTCATAGTAATCCGCTCCCTGATCCACATAGGCCATTCCATACCTGAGTGCGTTATAAAAGAGTGTCGCTAATTTTCTGGCAATT
>CAJEXW010000015.1 GCA_903994525.1 uncultured Chlorobiaceae bacterium | reverse complement strand
CCCGACAGCTTCACACAGGTTGATTACTCATCCTGCATGTGTCGGTGGGGCCAACTGACGGCACAGTTGGTTCTGCAAAGAACAATTCACTTACACGACTTCACGTCGCACCTGCTTATCTACAGCACACTTTCTAGGCCACCCCTTATTTTGCTTATACTTACAGGGTTTTATGTATGAAGTAAGGAGTGTGTCACGAACGCAAGTGAGAGCTTGCGATGCTATACTTGAGATGGGAGAAGGCCTCCCGAAATCGGCTTGCAGGAGCAGATTTCAAACCACCCGGTGCTGCTGCGTTCAAAAGGCGCGGTGGTGAGCGACCGAGGAAAAGGCATCAGTCAGATGTTAGGTAGGTATTGAGAAGATGAACGAAAGTAAACCGTTCGACGACGCATCCTTATCATTGAAGTACTGTCAAAACTGTGGGTGTCCTGATCCTCCAGGATTAATCGGAACGATACCTGTTTACGGTTCCCGGTGTCAGTCGGTGTATAGGTTTTGTGTGTCAATAAATTCTGCTTCCAGTACGGGCTCTCCATCCTCAAGCAGCATTTCGATGACTTCTTGAAGGTTTTGATGCAGTTCATCCATGGTTTCCCCCTGTGTGTGTGCGCCCGGGAATCCAGGGGTGAATCCTGTAAAAAGGCCAGTCTCCGTACAGCGTTCAACAATTGCCGTAAAATTTCTCATTGCAAGCTTTCTCCTGTACTTGTATCATTCATGAGGTTTTTTCAAAAACGCATCGCTTCATTGTGTCGGGTTTTCTCAGAAGCAATAAATCATTTCATATCAGTGGCGAACTTGGTAAAATTATCTCTCCTCCAATGTAAGCCAAAAAGCCGACTGCAAAAATATCGCCTGACCGAAAAAGGTCGAAAACTGCTGGAGAAAAGATGAAACAAGAAAGGAAACGTATTCTGATACCCGGAAACAAATTTGTGTTGATGTCATGATCTGTTTTCTTCGAGCATCAATGTATCTATTATGCGAAATAGCACCAGGCTTCATGCCACGTCTGTTTTTCGAGCCTTTGGCAGTTCGTTAGTCCAGCGTTACTGGCCAGCATCTGCATGTCAGCAGGTGTTTCGGGGAAATCACAATTCCTTATGTGCTCTTGCACCTGTTTGCGTTCGTGAGCGGTCAGTGCCTCCCACTGTGTCGCCACCGCGCCGTTGTAACAATCGAGATATGCGTTGCGGGCCTGCTCCTCTTCGAGCATCACATCGACCAGGATGACGCAACCGTTTTCGCGAAGGGTGCGTTGGCATTCGGTGAAAAAAATCTGTTTTTCATCGGTCGACAAGTGGTGCAAGGCATAGCCGGAGTAGACCACGTCAAAATGATTGTCGGGAGCCTCCCGCAGTACCGCGACCATGTCCCTGCAGAGCAGATTGACACTGATTCCGAATGGCTCCAGGTTGTTTTTGGCAACATCAAGTGCGTACGGGGAGAGATCGCATCCGCAGTACTCCGCCACCTGACCGGGGCTCAGTATCTTACCGATATGAGTGGCATCACCACACCCCAAGTCAAGAATATTGAGCGTTTCTTGGCGGCTTTCGAGCAGTTTTTTGACTGCAGTAAGGATTTCCCTGTGAAACATGAGATTGTTGCTGATGACCTTCTGGTAGGTGGCCCATGTTTTGCGGAAGATGTAGATCGGGTCTGTTTTCATATCGAAGAGGTGCCTCCGTTTGATGTTAATCACTCAATGCCAGGAGTGTGTGACCTGGGCTTTGAACGTGCCTTCTCTGCAAACCTGAAAGACCGTCACTCAACCCTGTTCGAAGGAATAGTAGAATCGGGTAAGCAAACTGACCAAAAATTCACAGGATGTCTTACTTTCAATAACGATAATGGCCGGTAAATGGCATGGGCAATTTTCAATCAATTTGACAGGAGCACTCAGGGACTTTGCCTGGGAAGTGAAAAGGCGAAGAGCTCCTCTCGAAACCATCCAAACAAGTTTTTTTGATCAGGCACAATAGTCATTTCAGAGCTTTGCAAAGTACAAAAAAAGAGAAGAATTTCTCATTTTCGCTTCATCTTGTGCCTTACTGGCACCACGAATTGACCTTCTGAAGAAGAGTTGTCATGAGGTCTGATACCTGCCGCATCGTATCCCCAAAAAACCGTTTATTGTTTGAGATACCATAGAGAGAGGCCATGCAGAAAGTTTTGGTTTTGGTATTCGGAATAATGAAGAAATGAATAATCTGCTGCAGATTGTGCAAATGTGGAAGAGTTGTGCAACTACCCGCAAAACCAATGCTTTCAATTTGATGGAAGATATTGTTATTTTTTTGTTCAGTCGCATATTGTGTCTGTAGTGGTGGTGAAACTATCTCGGTCAAAAGTAAGGGAGGTGGAGCAAATGCGGAAGAACGATGTATCGGTGGTGAACTTTTGATGACTAAAACAAGAAAAGGATATGGGACTAACGTTAAGTGAACGGCACGCTTGTGTCTTGCAGTCAGAAATTCGCAATATGTCGATTGAGTGTGCCAGGGTCAACGGGCTTAATCTTGCTCAGGGAGTCTGTGACACTCCAGTCCCGGAGCAAGTGCTTCAGGGAGCTGCGCAGGCTGTTGAACAGGGAATGAACACCTATACTCACTATGCAGGTCTGCTTCAACTGCGTCAGGCGATTGCAGACAAGCAAAAAAGCTTTTCAGGTATACTTTTTGATCCGGAGAGTGACATTATTGTTAGCGCCGGGGCAACCGGTGCGCTCTATTGTGCTTTTCAGGCATTGTTGAATCCTGGCGACGAAGTGATTGTTTTTGAGCCTTTTTATGGATACCATATCAGCACCTTGCAGGCGGCTGAAGCTGTCCCGGTCTATCTTGCATTGACGCTCCCTGGATGGTCGTTCAGCGAGCATGACCTTGAGCATCTCGTGACTCCTCGTACAAAGGGGATTATTGTCAATACTCCAGCCAACCCCTCCGGAAAAATTTTTTCATCTGCTGAACTTGAGCTTATTGCCTCTATTGCGGAACGTCACGATCTTTTTGTTTTTACCGATGAAATTTATGAGCATTTTGTCTATGGCGACCATGCGCATCGCTCTTTTGCTGCGTTACCGGGGATGAAGGAGCGAACGATTACCATTTCAGGAGTATCCAAAACCTTCAGTGTAACCGGATGGCGGATTGGTTATGCTCTCTGTGATGCCCGCTGGGCGAGGGCAATTGGGTATTTCAATGATCTTGTCTACGTCTGTGCTCCTGCTCCGCTTCAGGCTGGAGTTGCCAGTGGAATGCGGGAACTCGACAGTCATTATTATCGCAGCCTTGCAGTGAACTATCAGGCAAAGCGTGACCGATTCTGTAATGCTCTTGTTCGAGCCGGGTTAGCGCCGTTTATCCCTGATGGAGCTTATTATGTCCTGGCTGATGTTTCCACAATTCCCGGTATCACTGCCAAAGAGAGGGCAATGCACATTCTGCACACAACAGGGGTAGCAAGTGTTCCGGGCAGAGCATTTTATCACGATAAAAGAGGCGAATCTTTTGTTCGTTTCTGTTTTGCGAAGGATGATGCTGTTCTCGATGAGGCCTGCCTGCGATTGCAGCTTCTCACAGAATAACCGGGTAGAGTTGTCGCTGATGAGGGAAGTAAGTCAGGGAGGGGCATAAAAAAAGCTGAAACCGGAAGCTATAAGCCGAATTCTGTGAATTACCCGGCAAAACCGGGTAAAGCTGCAGCCATTTATCTTATGCGGCTTACCCGAAAACTCTCCTTTCGGAATTGAACGGGCCGCTCTCTTCCCTTATGTGGGAAAGTTTTCCTATTTAGCCTTGCTTCGGGGAGGTTTGCCAAGCACAATACATTGCTGTACTGTCTGGTGGTCTCTTACACCGCCGTTTCACCCTTACTTCGGTTGCCCGAAGCGGTCTGTTTTCTGCTGCACTCTCTGTGATAACCGGCTTGCACCGCTATCCCCGGGCTTGAGCTTTTCGGCTCTCGACCGGCACCCTGCCCTGTGAAGTTCGGACTTTCCTCTGCGCAACCTGACGGCTGCACGGCGACTGCACACTTGCGATTTCAGCTTTACAAAGAACGTTTATAAATACAATTAACTTTCAGCCTCTTCAAAAAGCCGTTCATGAACAACAATTCGCCCGCATGATTCGCAAAGGTAAAAACCACCCTGCACAATCATGGTGTGACGATTGGTTGGAACTCTTGTATTGCAGCCGGAGCAGGCATTGCGGTTGAGCCTGACGACTGCATTGCGCAGTGTGCCACTTCTGAGATGGTCATACTTGTCAAGCAGCCTTACCGCTTCGACCTTAATGTGTTTTCGCTGTTCGGTCACCTTGATTTTCAGGGAGTCAACATCTTCGGCAGTTTCAATAACAATGCCTTCCAACTCCTCTTTTTTCTGGGCCACCTGTTTACTCAGATCTTCGAGCTGCTGATGCAGAACATCGTCCGGCATCATCTCTTCTGTAATTTCATCATAACGGTTTTCAATAATCAACTGTTGTCCCTTTTTCTGGATCTCCTGTGCCCGCTGAATGGCGTGAACAATATCCTGAAGCTGGAGCTCAGCCTGGGCGATCTCTTTTTCTTCGTATTCAATCTGTTTGGAGAGAGCGTCGTACTCTTTGTTGTTGCGGGCGAGAGTCTGTTTTTCCTTGAAGTTCAGGATCTTGTTTTTACACTCATTGATTGTTTCGTGCAGGTGCGAACGCTGTTTCAACTGGTCGTCAGCTATTTTCCTGCGGGTTTCAATCTGGCGGGTTGTAAAGAGAAGATCTTCTTCAAGCGCCTCAATCTCTTCTGGCAGCCCCTTCTGAAGGCTGACGATGCTTTCTATTTGATTATCAAGGTGCTGAAGCTTGACAAGCAGGTTAATCTTTGTATGATCCACTACTACTGATGTTTTGGATTATTAAAGCATAAAAAAAGCACCTTCTCAAGAAAAGGTGCATACCGGTGTGTTGTATGTTAAAATCATGGTCCTGAGCTGATTCGACTGCCTTTCTATTGTCAAGCATCTCCAACTGCATATCCGCCTTTCAATTATGTTTGTGCCCGAAAGGAGACTCGAACTCCTACACCTTGCGGCGCGCGTCCCTGAAACGCGTGCGTCTACCAATTCCGCCATTCGGGCATGCGTTATGCCTGTACCAGATTCAGATGAGTTACTTGATCTCTTTGTGCAGGGTATGCCGCTGCAAGTTTGGATTGTACTTTTTCAGGATCAGGCGCTCAGTGGTGTTCTTTTTGTTTTTCGTTGTTGTGTATCTTGATACCGGTTTTCCCTCTTTTTTAGCCTCTGTGCACTCAAGTGTGATAACTATTCTATTCTCTTTTCCTTTTGCCATGATAACCTCGATCAGGTGTGTAAAATTGTAAACAGTCTTTAATATAAGTTCAATATTGTACTTTTGCAAGTTATGGTTTTTTCTTTCTCTCATAACAGGAGAAAAGCTATTTTTCGCTCTTTCTATGATAACGCTTAAAAAGGTAACACCACCGTGCTTGACAGTCATTATTTTCATTATTCCGACAAGAGCCTCAACTGCGATAACGTCAGTCTGCAAGAGCTTGGGAGCCGCTTCGGTACCCCTCTGTATGTAACTTCCACGAAAAGCCTTGTTGAAAGCTACCATGCTTTCGAAACAGCGTTTTCGAAATTACCCCATTTTACCTGCTATTCGGTCAAGGCTAACTTTAATCTCAGTGTTATTCGTACTTTTGCCGATCTGGGATGTGGTTGTGATGTAAATTCCGGGGGTGAGCTGTACCGGGCATTACAAGCCGGGGTTGCACCGGATAAAATTATTTTTGCCGGAGTTGGTAAAAAGAAAGAAGAAATTGCGTATTCTCTTGGAGCCGGTGTGCTTATGCTGAAAGCAGAGTCAATCCCGGAGCTTCAGACGATCGACCGGGTTGCCGGAGAACTTGGCAAAATTGCTGATGTTGCCTTGCGCATCAATCCAAATGTGACGGCTGAAACCCATCCATACATTACAACAGGCGACAGCAAAGAAAAATTTGGTATTGACGAGGCTGAGCTTCAGGAGGTATTTACTCTTCTTGGGCAGTTGCCGAACCTGCGTCTTGTTGGTCTGGATATGCACATTGGGTCGCAGATTTTTGATCCGGAATATTATGTGGCGGCCACAGTAAAGCTTCTCGCTCTGTTGAAGGTGTCGAAAACAATGGGTTTTGCCATTCAATTTCTCGATATCGGCGGTGGTTTTCCGGTGACCTACGATCCAGCTAAACCAGCGACACCGATTGAGCGCTTTGCTGACAAGCTTGTGCCCATGCTTTTGCCTTCGGGTGTAACGGTGATTTTTGAACCGGGCCGGTATCTCGTTGCCAGCGCTTCGGTGCTGCTGACCAAGGTGCTTTATAAAAAACGCAACCATGCCGGAAAGGAGTTTTTTGTTGTTGATGCAGGTATGACTGAGTTGATTCGGCCAGCGCTCTACCAGTCGCACCATGAAGTTCAGGCTGTGACCCGAAATGGTGAAACCATTGTTGCCGATGTGGTTGGTCCGATATGTGAGTCGAGTGACTTTTTTGCCCGTCAACGTGAGATTGATGCTGTTGATGAGGGAGAGCTGCTTGCGGTGATGTCGTGCGGAGCCTATGCCAGCGTCATGAGCAGTAATTACAACGGAAGGCTTCGGCCTGCTGAGGTGATGGTTAATGGATCTGAGGTTACACTTGTCCGCAAACGCGAAACTCTTGAACAGCTCGTTCAGAATGAGCTGTTCTGACAGGCGCGGAACTTAGGGGTGCAGGTTTCTAAAGATTCTGAGAGTTGCATCGGCCATATTCAGGGTGTAAAAGTGAATTCCCTTGATATGATGGTCGATCAGCTCCTGGACCTGAGCCGTTGCCCATTCGATACCGATTGAGGCAACATCGGTATCATTTTCAGCCTCAAGGACTTTTTTCAGCAATGGCGCAGGAATTCGGGCTCCAAGCGCCAGTTCAGACATTCGAATCATACCCTTTCTGGTACTGACAGGCATGATCCCCGGAATAACGGGCACCATGATCCCGGCGATTTGACATCGCTCCACAAAGTCGAAATAGTCACGGTTGTCGAAAAAGAGCTGAGTGACGATATAGTCGGCTCCGGCTTCTACTTTCTCTTTCAGATACTCAATCTCTTTCATGCGGTTTGGTGTTTCAGGGTGTCCCTCCGGAAATCCGGCGACCCCTACCCCAATATCGGGAAAATTGGTTTTAATGAAGCGGACAAGATCAATGGCATGAGGAAAATCCCTGGTGGCCTCCTCGATTGATTCTATTCCTGCGGGTTTGTCGCCTCTTAATGCAAGAACGTTATTGATGCCATTCTGACGATAATTCTCCAGAATAGTTCCAGTCTCCCCGGTATCGGAACAGATGCAGGTGAGATGTGATACAACGGTCAGGCCGGTCTCCTGCTGAATCCTTGTTACCAGATCATGAGTTCTTGAACGAGTTGAGCCCCCTGCACCGTAAGTGACGCTCACATACGAGGGGTTGAGCGGTGAGAGTGCAGCGATGGTTTTAAAGAGAGTCTCCCACTCTTCATCTTTTTTTGGGGGGAAAAACTCAAAGCTGAAGACCGGTTTGATGGCAGAACTCAATATTTCTTTAACAAGCATGCAGCGGGTGAAGGTTAGCAGTTCGTAGAGATTAAAGCGCAATATACAAAAACAATAATGTGCCTAACGTAAAAAATATAAAGGAGCTGCAACTGGTCAGCCACTTTTCGATGGCAGCCTATCCTGCGGTACGGTTGCTTGTTGTGATTGTTTCTGGAATTCTTGCCGGGGTAAACATGACGTTCTCCCTTGAAGGGTGGCTCTTTTTCTCTGCTCTCTCGGCAGTGATACTTCTTGCCAGTCTCCTCTATGAAAAGAGAGGAAGTGTCGCTCCATTTCCATGCTTTTTCAGTGTGGTCAGCTATACACTTTTTGTGTTTTTTAGTTTTGCAGCTTTCAGCAGCTATCGGCAGGACTATACGCCCCGTGATGGACTGACAGCTTTCTGCGGCAAAAACGTTCTTCTCTACGGGGGTATTGATGGTAGACCAAATTTTTCCGAATCCGGCACAAGCTGGGTGATGGAGGTTGAGGAGGTTTTTGATAACGGCAAAACGGTGAAGCTGCATGACAGGGCCAAGGTGTTCATGCGCAATGGTAAAGTGACGGGTACCAGGGTTCAAAATGGGGATATGGTGCGGGTAAAGGGAAAGCTTGATCTTGTTCCCGAAGCTTCAAACCGTGGAGAGTTTGATCCGCGCCAGGCTGCGCGCATGAAACAAATTTCAGTCCAGCTTTACTGCTCGGGTCCCTGGCAAATGTTGCCTGATGGTACGTCAAGGCTCAATGCTTTTGAGCGCTTTATTGTACAGCCAGCTTACGATTATATCATGAGGAGCCTTGACGAGCTTTTGCCGGAAGGTCAGGAGCGCAAGCTTTCGTCCGGTGTGCTGACAGGAGAACGTGAGACGATGTCGGATGAGGTGTTTGAGGCCTTCAAGATGACAGGCACAGCCCATATCCTTGCAGTATCAGGGATGAACGTCGGTTTACTGGCGCTGGTTATCCAAATTTTTCTTCAACGAATGAAAATTACAACATTTGGCCGATGGCTTTCCTTTCTGCTTTTTCTCTTTATTCTCATTGTGTATTGTTACGTAACAGGCAACTCTGCCTCTGTCAAGCGTGCCGCTTTTATGGCTATGGTGCTGATGGGAGGCGAGACTCTCGGCAGAAAGACCTGGCCAGTCAACTCACTCGCCCTTGCCGATATTCTGATTCTTTTTTTTGACCCCCTCGATCTGCTGAATCCTGGATTTTTGATGACCAATGGCGCGGTTCTTGCAATCTTTCTGATCTATCCTGTTTTTATACCATCAGGGAAACAGGGAGGAGGTTTTTTGCGTGGGATTATGACTCTCTTGCTCAGCAGCGTTATGATCACCCTTGCCGCTATTATCGGGGTGTCGCCGGTGATCGCCTACTATTTTGGCACTTTTTCGGTCATCAGTATTCTTGCAAATATTCCTGTTGTCCTTTTTTCCACGTTGCTGATGTATGCGCTTGTGCCGATGCTGCTTGTTAATCTATTTTCAAGTGCCCTTGCATCCATTTTTGCAGCAAGCTCCTATTTTCTTGCAGAACTCACTCTTCAGTCGGCCCTCTGGTTCAGTCGTGTTCCCTTTGCCTCCATCACGATCAAACCTGATGCGACTGAGATCTGGCTTTACTACGCCATGCTTGCCTGTGCTCTCTTTTTTTTCTCTCAAAAAGCTTTGGGAAAGGTTGCTGTGACGCTGCTTCTTGGAGCAAACATGCTTTTCTGGTACTCTTTTTCCCCGCAACCTCAGTCATATGCACCAGCTCTGGTAACGGTAAATCTCGGCAAAAACCTTGCCATATTTTTTTCTTCGGGCACCGAAACCGTTCTGATTGATGCTGGCAAGGCGATTCGCGACCAAAAGCGTCTCGCGAGGCAAATCACCAAGTATGGCCTCGATGCCCCGACTGCAGTGGTGCAGTTTTATACTCCCGACAGCCTCATCGCACAGATGCCTGCCAGCAAACACCTTCTTCAGGCAGAGAGTCTGCTTATTATGCCATCAATGGTCATGGTGCGGCCTGAAGAGAAGGTGATTAAAATCTGGAGCCGCAAGCGGTCAATGATCATGGTGTCAGGAACTGGTCGCCTGAGGGAGGAGGAGTGCTATAAAGCCGATATCGCCATTTTGTGGATCTATCGTTTTGCCGACAAGCAGCAGTCGCAGCTTACCTCATGGATCAGCTTTGCCCAGCCGAAACGCTGCATTCTTGTGCCAGGTTCATTTCTTTCGCATTCACAACTTCTTGATCTGCAAAAATTTGCGGCATTGCATCCTGGGGTTGAAGTGCGCAGCAAGAGTCAGCAGATTGTGGTGAGGTAAGCGTATGGGAGGCGGTTCTCTGTTTTCTCTTCAAGGTGATGGATACCTCAATTGTGGTATTCCAAAAGTCACATTTATTGACGATAATCAAAGACACTCTGTTGGTTTGTTTTGAACAGCATCAATCATCTTTTCATGAATATCGGTATTCCCAGGGAAATAAAGGTAAAAGAGAACCGGGTCTCCTGTACTCCTGCAGGCGTGCGTCATCTTGTCAGTGGCGGTCACAGGGTCGTTGTTGAGTGTGGAGCTGGCGAGGGGAGCGGGTTCAGTGATGAAAAGTATCAATTGGCAGGGGCTCTCATGGCCTCTGAACCAGAAGAAGCATGGTCAAATGAACTTGTGGTGAAGGTAAAAGAGCCGATTGCACCGGAGTTTCCATTTTTACGGCAGGATCAGATTCTCTTTACTTTTCTCCATCTGGCTGGTGCGGCTGAGTTGACCCGGGCCTTGCTTGATGCCAGAACAACCTCCATTGCATACGAAACCATTGAGCATGGCGGTCGTTTGCCACTGCTGGCACCGATGAGTGAAATTGCAGGCAAAATGAGCATTATCATGGGTGGTTTTTATCTCGCAGCTCATCAGGGCGGTGAGGGGCGGCTACTTGGTGCTCTTCCGGGAGTATTGCCTGGCAAGGTGCTGATTCTTGGCGGTGGCTCTGCAGGAACAAACGCGGCCAAAGCGGCGGCAGGGCTTGGCGCAGAGGTAACCATCATGGAGATCAATCAGGACAGATTGCGTGAACTTGAAGCTTTGCTGCCCTCCCAGGTACGAACCCTCTATGCCAGTGAACAGAATCTTGAGGATGCGCTTGCTGATGTTGATCTGATTGTTGGTGCTGTCCTGGTGACTGGCGCAGTAGCTCCAAAACTGTTGACTCGCTCAATGTTACGGAAAATGAAAAGAGGTGCTGTTGTTGTCGATATTGCCATTGATCAGGGTGGCTGTTTCGAGACATCGCGTCCCACAACGCACGACAATCCTGTCTATAGTGAGGAGGGCATTGTCCATTATTGTGTTGCCAATATGCCGGGGGCCTATCCCCGAACTTCCACTGAAGCCCTTACCTGTGCCACACTGCCTTACATTCGACGGATTGCTGATCTTGGTCTTGAAGGTGCCATGGTGATGGTGCCCGGACTTGCGAAAGGTCTCAATACTCTGAATGGCCAGGTGACTCACAAAGAGGTTGCCCACTCTCTTGGATTGCCGTTTTATGATAATCCCTTTTTGTAATCGCAGACGGTAACCGCTCCAGCACTGTCTTTTTACTTTAAGTTCAAAGTGTGCCTAAGTCGTCTCCTGATCAGCAGCCAGTGTGCAGTTGCATAAATCTTTTTATTCTCATCAATTTTACTGAGAAAAAACCGTTACGCGCCACACCATTCGCTCTCTTCCTCCTGATGACTGTAGAGACTTATAAGTTTGTATCTTACAGAAAAAAAGGAACTTCCTGAATTGTTACCGAGCCAGCCTTTCTGTCGTATATTTTCAGTTACCCTTTTATTCATTTGTCACTTGTGATTCAAACCGATTATTATCAATCATGCTTGATATGCTCTCTTTTTCGATGCTTCTTGCTCTTTTTGCACTCCTTCTTTTTGTAGCCTATCGCTTGCTGCGTGATGCTCCGCTGAAGGAAGAGCTCCAGCGATTGCGAAATGTGGAAGAGGAGGCGCGTTCAGTTGTCAATCGACTGGAATCAAAAACGCGGGAGCTTGAAGAACTGAAAATTAGTTCTGTCCGCCTTGAGGCTGATCTCAGTAACGAGCAGAGAAATGCCCTCGAAAAAACGGCCTTGATGCAGGAATCGGAATCGCGATTGAAACGTGAATTTGAGAACCTTTCCAACAGAATTTTTGAGGAGCGGGGGAGGGCGCTGGGTCAGGAAAACCGGGAACGAATCGACTCTCTTCTGCAGCCTTTGCGCGAGCAGCTTGAAGCGTATCGCAAAAGAATCGAGGAGGTGCACGATACCGATACGGCGCTATCGGGGCAGCTCATTGAAGAGGTACGGCAACTGCAGAGGCTGAGCGGTCGAGTGAGCGACGAGGCAAACACCCTTGCTCGGGCAATCAAGGGAGAGGCAAAAAAGCAGGGGGATTGGGGCGAGATGATTATTGAGAGGATTTTTGAGGCTTCTGGGCTGGAAAAGGGGCGAGAATATACGGCCCAGGAGAGTTTTCGGGAGGATGACGGTTTTCTGAAGCGACCTGATTTTATGGTGCTCTTACCGGGCAAGAAGGCTGTGATTGTCGATTCCAAGGTCTCTCTGACCGCTTATGAACGCTTCTGCACTCTTGAGGATGATGCTGAACGTCAGAGTGCACTCAGGGAACATGTGCAGTCAGTTCGTCGCCACATTGCAGGGTTGCAGTCGAAGGAGTACAGCAGTATTGGAGGTAACGGTACTCTTGATTTTGTCATTCTCTGCATTCCTCTTGAGCCTGCATGGCAGGCGGTGATGCAAGCAGATCCCGATATTATGTATAATCTTGCGGGGAAGAATGTTGTTTTGTGTGGTCCGACAACCCTGATGATTACCCTCAAGCTTATTGCCCAAATTTGGAGGCGCGAAAACGAAAACCGCAATGCCGAGCTGATTGCCGAAAAAGCCGGAAAAATTTGCGATCAGGTTGCCCGTGTTGTTGAAGACATGATGGAGGCTCAAAAAAAACTCTCTGGTGTGACCGATTCCTTTGATCGTGCACTGAAGCACATCACGGCGGGAAGAGGCAACCTTGTTGGCAGGGTAGAGGAGATTCGCCGCCTTGGTGCCAAGGTAAGTCGCCAAATACCCCCGGAGATTGCCGCCGCCGGGGTTGCTGGAGATGATCACCCGGTCGCCGAGTAGCGCAAAACTCGTATTGATGCGCAGATGGCATTATATTTCTCTGTTTGCACAGAGAAATATTTTTGTTTTGATTATAACTGATACTATATTGATATCAATTAAGAAAAGCTATGAAAGTACTGACAAAAAAAACGGATTACGCAATACGGGCTTTGGTGATGCTTGGAGCTCAAAAGGGGAGCTATGTTTCAGCCAAGGCGATTGCCAGTGAGCAGGATATGCCTTACCCGTTTCTTCGTGGAGTGTTGCAGGAGATGATTCGGCACGATTTGATTGTGTCGAAGGAGGGAGTTCAGGGGGGCTTTATGCTGGCAAAAGATCCTGATGAGATCGGTGTCAGGCAGTTGATTGAGATATTTCAGGGAACGGTACAGATCTCTGAGTGCATGTTTCGCAAGCAGATTTGTGCCAATCGCTCACGCTGTGTCCTGCGTCACGAAATCATGAGAATCGAACAGGTGGTTCATCATGAATTTGAACAGATAACAATAGGCAAACTTCTTCGGAAGCTTCATGCTGGCGAGAACCTGAGGCCTGCATGAGTTGGAATGGAGCAAATCCTTAATCTACTATACTAAAAAGGGGTAATTGAGCGATGGAACGAGAGATTATTACGATAGATGAGAGCAGATGTACGGGCTGTGGGAATTGTATTCCAGGTTGTCCTGAGGGAGCGCTGCAGGTTATTGACGGAAAGGCCCGCTTGATCAGCGATCTCTTTTGTGATGGTCTTGGTGCCTGTCTTGGCCATTGTCCGACCGGAGCCATGAAGATCGAGAGCCGAGAGGCTGAGCCCTACGATGAAAAGAGGGTGATGCACGAAAGTATTGTGCCTGGGGGTGCCAATGTTATTGCCGCCCATTTGCGCCATCTTGCTGATCATGGGCAGGATGATTTTTTACAGCAGGCACAAGAGTACCTTGAGGAGCATGGTCTTGCCAGTCCGCGTCAACATGTTGCTGTGCCAAAAACGGTTGCTGACCATGCTCATGCAGGGCATCATCATCATGAAGGAGGGTGTCCCGGAAGCAGGATGATGGATTTCAGTGCCAAGAACAGTGAGCCAGCCGCATCATCCGCAGGTGCCCCAAGCGCCCTTCGGCAGTGGCCAATTCAGCTTCATCTCGTTTCGCCTCAGGCTCCTTATTACAAGGGTTCAGATCTTTTATTCGCCGCAGATTGCACCGCCTTTGCTGTCGGTGACTTTCACGACTCCTTCATGCAGGGCAAAAGCCTGGCTATTGCCTGCCCCAAGCTTGATGCAAATATGGAGATTTATGTGGAGAAGCTTGCAGCAATGATTGATACGGGACACCTCAATACCATCACGGTGGCGATTATGGAGGTGCCCTGTTGTGGCGGGTTGCTCTCAATTGTTGCGGATGCGCTTCGTAAAGCTGGCCGCAAAGTCCCGGTAAAAAAAGTTATTGTCAGCCTGCAGGGGACGATTGTATCCGAAGAGTGGGTGTAGGTAATGGACAATGGACAATGGACAATGGACAATGGACAATTGATAAATGGACAATGGAGGGGAGAGGATATGTTGAAGGATGCTATGGGGGGATACCGGGGGACGGCCAGGGAGATAAGCCGGATTCTGGTGGATCATCCCGATAATGCAGATGCCTGGTACAACAGGGGGAACGACCGGGCAAGTTGTGGCGATTATGAAGGGGCCGTCAGTGATTACGATATGGCGTTGAGGCTGGGTCTTCGTTTTCGTGAAGCGGTCAATGCCTATGGTAATCGTGGTATGGCCAGAGTCGAAACAGGTGATTTGGAAGGTGCTCTTGAGGATTTCAGTGAGATTATTGCACGCAAGCCGAAGAACCTGTGGATGTTACGCTCGGCATACCTGAACAGGGCTTTACAGAGAGAAAAACAAGGTGACAGTGGTGGCGCATTGGACGATAGACGTATGGCGCTTCTGCTGTCGCCGACTAGCAAAAACAATAAAAAATAATGGAGGATAGAACCGATGGGAATGTCTTGTAACCAATGTCAGGAAAGCATTTATGCTACTGGATGCAGAGCGAGGGGTGTGTGTGGAAAAGATGAATTGACGGCCAAACTGCAGGATGTGCTTGTTTATGCAACAGAGGGGGTTGCGCTTGTGGCTGAGCAACTTTCGGAAACCGTTGCAAGGAGAGTTGGACAGCTTATCAGCGAGTCACTTTTTGTCACGGTTACCAATACTAACTTTGATGAAGATGCGATTGTAGTGCAAATATTGAAAACATTGGCACTTCGCGATGAGTTGAAGAGCAAGCTTGTTGTCAAGCCAGCTCATGATGCGGCGGAGTGGAGTGGCAGCAAAAAAGAGGATTTTCTCTTCAAAGCACTTTCAGTCGGCCTTGAAAGCCTTGCTGAAAACGAAGATCTTCGTTCATTAAAAAGCCTTATACTGTATGGTCTTAAGGGACTTGCCGCCTATACCGATCATGCGGCAGTGCTTGGCTACCACGATGATGCTATCTATGCGTTTTATATCAAGGGACTTGCCGCCTTGACCAAAGATCTTTCGGGTGATGAACTGACAGCCCTTACGCTTGAGACAGGTTCTGTTGCTGTAAAGGCAATGGCGCTGCTCGACAAGGCAAATACTGAAACCTACGGACATCCCGAGATTACCATTGTGAAAACAGGAGTCGGAACAAACCCTGGTATCCTGATTTCGGGACATGACCTCCGAGACCTGGAGGATCTGTTGAAACAGACAGAGGGGAGTGGTGTTGATGTCTATACCCACTGCGAAATGCTGCCCGCGCATTACTATCCCGCCTTCAAAAAATATGCTCACTTTGTGGGTAATTATGGTGGTTCCTGGTGGTCACAGGACAAGGAGTTTGACTCATTCAATGGTCCGATTCTTATGACAACGAACTGCATTGTGCCAGTTCGTGAGGCATACCGTCACCGGATGTTTACCACGGGAATGGCTGGATATCCGGGGCTCAAACATATTTCAGCCAGATCGGAGGGTGGTCAGAAAGACTTTTCGTCGCTTATTGAGCTTGCCAAAGCATGTCAGCCCCCCAAAGAGCTTGAAAATGGCCAGATTGTTGGCGGGTTTGCCCACAACCAGGTGCTTGCGCTTGCCGACAAGGTGGTCGAAGCGGTCAAATCAGGAGCGGTAAAGCGCTTTATCGTCATGGCAGGCTGTGATGGCCGACATGCGTCACGCCGTTACTATACCGACGTTGCAGCGGCTTTACCGAAGGATACCATTATTCTGACAGCAGGTTGTGCAAAGTACCGCTATAACAAACTTGCATTGGGTGATATCGGCGGTATTCCCCGTGTGCTTGATGCCGGTCAGTGCAACGACTCCTACTCGCTTGCCGTCATTGCGCTGAAACTCAAAGAGGTTTTTGCCCTTGAGGATATCAATGATCTACCAATCTCTTACGACATTGCCTGGTATGAGCAGAAGGCGGTGACGGTGCTACTTGCCTTGCTCTCTCTTGGAGTCAAAGGCATTCGCCTCGGCCCAACACTTCCTGAGTTCCTGACACCCAATGTTGCGGCTGTGCTGGTTGATGCGTTTGGTATCAAGCCAATTGGTGCGGTGAATGCTGATATTGACGCTATGATGGCTGGCGTGTAAAGTCAGTAATGTACGACGACGTAAAAGAGGTTTTTTTTGATTTCGTTCATGACGAACAGATAACTTTTCTCATTTTTCCACCAGAGAATCTGCCGCCACCACACAGGTTTGGTTGGCACCAGAATAAACTTCTTTGACGATCCTTCAAACGCCCTGCTCCACGTCTGGTGAAGACGGAGCAGGTGCGGGGGATCGCTGACGATAATAGCACTTTTCCATCCCTTTGTCTCCATTGTGTTTGATGTATTAACCGCCTCTTCCCAAGTTGTTCTGGACTTTGTATCAACCTTTATGGCCTCTCTTGGAACTCCAAGTTTTGTCATGCGGCGTTCGCGCCAGTTTGGGTGATCCGGGCGGTAAAATCGCTCATCGATTCCTGTCAGAATGATGTGATTCGCATAACCTGCCTTGTACAGCTCAGCTCCTTTCTGGACTCGAAGACCATTATCACCTCCCAGAACAATAATGACATCAGATTTTTTTGGAGTCTCGGCGTGTTGAGAAACGAATAAGCCGAGACTTACAAAACAGAGAGAAACTGTGACACTTACCCAAAAAAGAAAAACCAGGGCCCTTGTAAACAAAAATTTCATACAGACAATTGGAGATTGAATGCTCTCAAGCACTGGGTGTTGCTTCCGGTTCCTGACTTAACTTGTAATGCGTTTCCATATAGAGGAGCAGAATGTACAAATCGTCTCTGAAAATGTCTCATATTTTGTGTGTCCAATTGTTCAGATTGATCATTTTTGCCTTTATACTCTTGTGATTTAGAGAGAATACTGTTGTTTTGACTTATTTTCTCTTTATATTTCTTTCGATGGGTTTTTAATCCCGTTGTTTGCGTGAATTAGTTTTTCGCATTTATTGATACGCTTTTTCCATCACCAGTTTAGGAAAGCCATCTTCAACGTAGAATTTTCATAGCCTCATATGAAAAGAAAAGTGGAATATGAACGGGTTTTTGGCAAGGCCATTATTGAGAGTATTCCCGGCTCTTTTTCAATCAGTGATGCCAATGGGCGAATGGTATGTTGGAACGATTTTTTTCGTGATCATATTATTGGGAAACCAGAAAACAAGATGCTTTACACCGATGGGATGGAGGTGTTTCATCCCGATGATAAAGCCTTTGCGGTACAATCGATGCGGAACATTCTTGAGTTAGGGATTGAGAAAACCATAGAGGCAAGAGTTTTTCTCATGGGGGGACCGAAATTTCAGTGGAGGATGATTACTGCGCGGCGAGTCTTGATGGACGGGAATCAGTTTCTTGTTGCTATTGGCATCGACATTACTGAAAGAAAGCGATTTGAAGTAATTGCCGAATTTCGACAACGTCTTCTCAGTATGGTCGAAACCCATTCTATTGAAACGTTATTGCAGGCAGCGCTTGACGAAGCAGAGCGCCAGACTGGAAGTTTGATGGGGTTTTGCCATTTTTTTGCTGATGATCACGCAAAGCATTCATTTCGTTTTTTTTCAACCAGAATGCAGAGCAAGAGGCAACAATCGGATGAGATGGTCAGTGAACTTCTGCTCTATGAAACCGAGCTCTGTGCCGGTGTGGTAAAAGAAGGCGAGTCAACAATGAACAGTGAAAAAGCGGCTCATGGTTCCCTGGCTTTTCAGGGAATAAAGCGAACTCATGCTCTTCCATTCATGCGGGGAAGCAGGGTTGTAGGGATCTTTTGTGTCGCAGAGAAGCCCTACGATTATGATGATGACGACTCAAAGATGGTTGCTGCCCTCAGTAATATTGCGGGGGATATTGTTGCCCGCAAGTTTGCTGAACTTTCTGAGCAGCAGATGCAGGAAGAGTTGCTGCAGGCACAAAAGATGGAGTTGGTTGGGCAACTTGCCGGAGGTATTGCTCATGATTTCAACAACATGTTGGGAGTCATTCTGGGTAATGTCGAGATGGCTCTGAAGAGAACGGTTGCTGATGAGCCTTTGAGAAAAAATTTGCTTGCTATTCTTAAAGCGACCGAACACTCTTCAGGATTAACCACCCAGCTTCTTGCTTTTTCACGCAAGCAGACAGTTATGCCTGTTGTTCTTGAATTGAATCTGATTGTTGAAAAGATGCTCTCGATTCTCAGACGCTTGATTGGGGAAAATATCTCGCTTGTTTGGATTCCAGAGAGCCACAGTACTTTTGTAAAGGTTGATCCGACTCAAATTGAGTTGATTCTTGGTAACATCTGTGTTAATTCCCGAGATGCCATAACCGGTTCGGGCAGAATAACTATTGAAACTCGTCTTATTCATATTGATCAAGCAGAATGTACTACGGGTCACCCGTGCAAGGAACCCGGCGACTATGTGATGCTTGTTGTAACCGATGATGGCTGCGGGATCGAAAAAAAGGATTTCCCCCATATTTTTGAACCCTTTTTTACCACGAAGCAGGCAGGCAAAGGAACTGGCCTGGGGCTTTCAACGATTTATGGTATTGTGAAACAAAACAACGCTTTTGTTGAATGCCAAAGTGAAAAAGGGAATGGTACAATCTTTAAAATCTGGCTGCCAAGGCATCCAGGGTATGCAGATTCAGAGGTGCATGAAGAAGCGGAGCCTGTAGCATCAGTTCATCAGGGTAAAGAGACGATCTTGCTTGTTGAGGACGAACCAGATATCCTCACAATCTGTAAGCTGATGCTTGAAAATAATGGTTATAATGTGCTTTCGGCGACGACTCCTGGTGATGCGCTCCATGTTGCCAGTAACCACAAGGGCATCATTCATCTACTCTTGACCGATGTGGTTTTGCCCGAGATGAATGGCTGCGACCTCTCGAAAAAGCTCAACACAACAAGACCAACCCTTAAAACGCTCTTCATGTCAGGCTACACACCCGACATTATACCGGTAGATCCTGAAAGTGACAGAGTCGTTGGTTTTATCCGAAAACCCTTCTCGATCAATACACTTCTTGGTGCTGTGCTGAAAATGTTCACTCCTGCGTCGTAACCCTGCGTTTTCAAACGCTTTCATAGAGAAAAGTCAATCTCTCGTGAAGCGGAAAGAGGTCGTCATGAAGGTTTGGTCTGTTCCCGTGATACCTCTTGGGGAGCTGTTGGGGCAGGGAGCTGTGATCGAGGTAGCTCAAGCAACCTCACGGCACCTGCAAACCGTTTCTCGTAATAGTTGTATTTGAGTTGATCTTCAGTTATTCCCTTTGTAAGAGAGGAGTGAATAAATGTGTCATTACCGATAAAGATGCCTACGTGGTTAATCCTACGGTTCTTTGAGTGAAAAAAAACAAGATCACCTGGTTGTAGTTCATCTTTGAGTACTTTACTGCCTAAAGCTGACATTTCCCTGGAGGAGCGGGGAAGGTCAATATTAAAGACCTTCTCGTACATAAAGCGTACAAATCCGGAACAGTCAAAACCTGCAGGAGTCTGGCCTCCCGATCGGTATCGAGTCCCAAAATATTGGGTAACATTTTTGAAAAACCCCTGCATGTGCATGAACGAAGTCTGCTTTGGAGGCGCTGACTCAGAAACAGCCGGAAGGCTTTCTGGTGTGGATAAGGGGATATTACAGAGTGCTGGTGACGGCTGAACCAGCTGCAGGCAAAATATGGTGATGCAGATAAAAACAAGAGCGGGAACCCGCATGATTTTTATCAACGGTCGAAGAAGCTGAAGATGCGATGATGAGGGTGTCTGAAAAAGCATGTCATTCCAATTTATTTATCTACTGGGCACAGAATCTTGCTTTCTCCCAGAGTCTGCAGGAGCAGTATAAGAAGATATAAGGAAATATCCCAATTTTACATATGAACAAGCCTCTGACTCTCCTGCTTTGAGGGTTATCATTTTTAACCATTAAAGACATAATGCAAGCAGAACCTTCTGTTTGTATTTTTAATTAGGAAGAGTTTTTCATAAATTAGCTGCTCAAAATATACCGATCTTTAACGGGGTTGAATCTTCTTGGTGTCTTTTTAATGAAATATCTGCTCTCTGTTGTTTTGTGCTGTTTTTTCTTTCTTCTTGGTTGTTCGGGAAAAAATGAAAAAAAAGAGGGAGAACAATCGGTAAGGCGCAATCTTAATGTGGGTCTTGTCTTTGATGTGGGAGGCCGTGGGGATAAATCCTTTAATGATTCAGCATATAATGGTCTTGAGCTTGCCCAAAAAAAGCATGGCATACAGTACACATATGTAGAGCCACAGGGAGAGGGGGCTGATCGTGAGTCGGCTTTGCGTCAGATGGCTGCCGATCCTGATGTTGATCTTGTCATTGGTGTCGGTCTTCTTTTCAGTGACGATATTACCCGTATAGCTCTTGAATTTCCTGATAAAAAATTTGCTTGTGTTGATTATATCGCTCAGCCCAATACTCCTGTTCCGTCAAATCTTCAGGGTATAGTATTTGACGAGAAGGGTGGGTCATATGTTGCTGGCGCTCTTGCGGGTATGGTAACCAGGACAAGGAGAGTGGGTTTCATAGGTGGGATGGAGTCAAGTGTGATCAAAAAGTTTGAGGCTGGTTTCATCGAGGGAGTACACTCTGTTAATCCGGATATAAAAGTTATTTCAGGTTACATCGGTATGACAGGCAGTGCATTTGCCAATCCAATAAAGGGCAAGGAGCTTGCACTTGGACAGTATGGCCGGGGCGTGGACATAATTTATGAAGCAGCGGGCGCAAGTGGTCTTGGTGTTATAGAGGCCGCACGTGAGCGGAAAACGCTCGTAATTTGTACGGATCGTGATCAGGAATCCGATGCTCCCGGTTTTGTTTTATCAAGCATGATCAAGGCGATTGACAAGGCCGTGCTGAAAACTGTTGAAGATGTCCTTGATGGAAGTTTCAAAGGGGGACGACTGGCACGCTTTGGTTTGGCTGATCGTTACACCGATTACGTTTATAATGAAAAAAATGCATCTCTTATCGGAACCAAAAATCATGAGCGACTCGAGGCTATCCGCCTCAAAATAGTTGCAGGGGAAATTGTTGTCAATGAGACCGCCGTTGGACAATAAACAGAAGCAGGAGATGCTGGTAATGATCGGCATTTTTGTTGCTGAGCGGAAAAAATGTAGGCGCTTGTTAATTGATTGAGGTAGAATACTGGTGAATAAAAAAATTCTTGTGACTGGTGCGACCGGTTTTATTGGTTCGAGTCTTGTAAAAAAACTTGCTTCTGGTGAAGATGAGATTTTTATTCTTGTCCGAAAAAATTCAGATTTAACCTCGCTTTCCGATATTCTGCCCAAGCTTCATCTTGTCTATGGGGACATTACCAATCGGGACACTCTTGACACGGCGCTTCAGGGTATAGATCTGGTCTATCATTCGGCTGGTCTTACCTACATGGGCGACAAGAAGAGCGCGTTGTTGTACAAGATCAATGTGGATGGGACCCGAAATATTCTTGATGCATCGATAGCGGCCGGTGTGAAGCGTTTTATTCATGTCAGTTCAATAACGGCTGTAGGTATTGCTTTCGACAAAAAACCGGTTGATGAATCGGTAATATGGAATTTTGAGACTGTCAGTCTTGAATATGCCAGGACGAAACACCTTTCGGAGAAAGAGGTGGCATCCGCAATAAAACGAGGGCTTGATTGCGTCATTGTTAATCCAGCTTTTGTCTTTGGTGCCGGGGATATCAATTTTAATGCTGGTCGTATTATTAAGGATATTTATAATAAAAGACTTCCTTTTTACCCGCTGGGAGGGATTTGTGTGGTCGATGTTGAAATTGTTGCTGAGGCAATCATGACCGCCATGGAGAAAGGGAAGACTGGTGAGCGCTATATCCTTGGTGGTGAAAACGTCTCTTACAAACAGCTTGCTGATACCATTTCACGTATTACCGGTGCGCCCAAGGTTCTTTTTCCCCTTCCCTTCTGGGGCGCAAAAATACTGAAATCCGGACTTGATCTGTACAAGAATAAAAACCGGATTTCCAAGCTGTTCAACATGTCAATGTTCCGGGTGGCCTCGCATTTTCTCTATTTTGATTCGGCCAAGGCAACTCGCGAACTCAACTTGAGATACGAAACTCATGAACACAGTATCCGTCGGGCTTACGAGTGGTATCGTGACAAGAATATGCTTCGTTGAGTGGAGTATTGAGCGGAAGGCTGGCAGATTGGCGTTTCATATTTTTTTGCAGAAGAGCATCATTCGGGGCGACTTTTTCTCCTCAAAGGTATCTCCCCGATAGTTGCCGATGATGCTTGTTATGGCCAATCCCACGCGCTGGAGCATGCCGCTTATCTCATCTTTGCTGTACAGTCGTACGGATTCTGTGAAATTCAGAGTTTCTCCTTGCGGTGGAACAATGCTGATATTCTTGGTAATTCTGTCGTTCTTTATCGCCCGATCTTCGACGATTTTAAGCGCTCCTGCTGTTCGGGCAGAGTGGGGAACCAGATTTCGGATAAGGTACGATGGATTTATAAGATCCAGGATGTAGTACCCCTCATGTCGCAAAGCAAGGTGTACCTTTTGCAGTACCAGTTGATCATCCTCCTGACTGTCAAAATAGCCGAAACTGGTAAAAAGCTGGACGATAAGATCGTAAGCAAGATCAACTTCAATCTTTCGCATATCACAACAGGTGAGTTTGAGCGACAGATGGTTTTGCATTGCTGCTTTTCTGGCCTTTTCCAGTAAAAATGGTGAGAGGTCGTTTCCTGTTACTCTGAAGCCGAGTCTTGCAAGTTCAAGGGCGTGGCGCCCTGCTCCACAGGCAATATCAAGCGCGGTGAGCGATGCCGGATTTTTATATTTCAGTCCCGATTGTGAAAGAATTGTGTGAATACAGTGTGTTGCCTCTTCATGATTTCTGTGACTATACACCTCAAGGTAAAGAGGGTGGTTGAACCACTCAACAAACCAGTTTGAGCAGTTCGAGGGTGGCTCTCCTTTTAAAGAATCATGATGATCTGCCATTTGCGAGCGAAAAGCTAAAAGAGGTGATCAATGCGGAGAGAAATTCAGGGCATCACTTGATGCCCCGAGGCAGTATCCCTTCTGCTTATTTTGTGTAATCAGTGATCGCTTTCGAAAGAATGTTTTGCTCGTTCTCTCCGTTGGGAATCCGCACATTTTTTTCAATGAATTTCCATGCGTTTGTTTTTTCTGATTTCACAGAAAAAATCAGTTTGGCGCACTTGAAATCACTGGTGCCGGATTTTTTGCCTTTATCTGCAAACGTTTGTTTCTTTGCCATGACTCTTGAGGTAAATTCTTTAGGTTAAAGCCGCCCTGCTTTTTTGTTACTTCCATTTCAAAAAAGAAAAGTCAATGTAATCAAAATAAAACCGATTATCAAGAACTCTCCTTATCTGAAGCTATCGTTATGCGACTAAAGCTTTTCCGGGTCAATAAGTTTGCCTTTGTGAAAGATCCCCCGAGCTTTTCCTTTCAGTGAGCGATGAAGAAACGGGCTGTTTGCTGATTTTGATTTCAGAGAATCAGGTGAAATACTCCACTGAAAATCGGGGTCAATCATTGAAAAGTTTGCCTCCTCTCCTTCCGCAAAATGAATAGGCTTCAGTTTCATGATTTTTCTTGGATTGGTCGACAGGAGCTCAATGGCCCTTTTCATAGAGATGACCCCTTTGTCGACCAATTCGGTGATGGTAAGGCCAACGGAAGTTTCAAGGCCGATAATGCCAAAAGCCACCTGATCGGGAGGACACTCTTTTTCGTGGAGGGCATGAGGAGCATGGTCAGTTGCGATGGCATCAATAGTGCCATCTGCAAGGGCTTCAAGAAGTGCCTCACGATTTTTCTTTGAAGAGAGAGGAGGTTTCATGATATAGTTCCCTCGCTTTTCAGTCGCAAAAAGCTCTTCATCACAAAGGGTAAAGTGGTGAGGTGTTACTTCGCAAGTGACCTGCAGACCATCCCGTTTTGCCTGACGGATAAGATCAAGCGACGCTTTTGTGCTGATGTGGGCAACATGGTAGCGGGGCCTGGTAAGTGGATCGTGCAATTTGTGCTCTTCAAGATAGCGCATCAGTAACAGGTCACGGCTGAGAGTTATCGCTTCAGAGACATCAGGAATACCTTTCAGTCCCAGTTTGGTTGAAAAGAGTCCTTCATTCATCACCCCGCCTATAGTGAGCGGTCTCTCTTCGCAGTGCTGAATAATAAGCAGGTCAAAGTTTGAGGCATACTCAAAAGCCAGCCGCATGACCTGGCTGTTCTGGACGGCCGAGCCATCGTCCGAAACCGCTGTGACTCCACAGGAGCTGAACTTGCCGAAAGGTGCAAGATGCTCTCCTTTGCTCTCAACGGTCATCGCACCAATAACTTCAAGATCGACCGGCAGTGTGGCCGCATGATAGCGGATGTAAGCGACACCAAGAGGACTGTCAATTACTGGCTTTGTATTGGGCATCAATGCAACAGCGGTAAACCCCCCGGCCGCAGCCGCCTTTGCACCACTTTCAAGGGTCTCCTTGTACTCCTGCCCAGGCTCCCTGAAATGGCAGTGCATATCGAACAATCCCGGAACGAGGATCTGTCCCTGAAGATTAATCACCGTGTCGTCAGGAGATGCTGTAAAAGTCTCGTTACCGAAAATGACCGCCTCAATACTGCCGTGACAGCTTACTTTAAGAGAACCAGTAAGATCAAGCTTTTGCAGCGGATTAAGAAGGCGTGCTTGTTGAAAAATATAACTCATGGCCTTGTTGTAATTTGGATGGTTGGAGCAGTGCTAACCAGCAGTTCGACATGGTCTCCAGACGATTATCCTGGAAAGATACAACAAATAATGAAGAAGGTTGTGCTTGCTCCAAGAGTTCTGCCATCTCATAATGTTTTGTTACGCAAAAAAGAAGGTGTTCAGATATGAGGCTCAGAATGTGGCTTTTGCCCGTAAATATGATGGTATGAATAGAGAGAAGAAGTTCTCTTTTCTTATTTTACGTTTGATAAAGCGGGAGGATAATGTGGAGAGGGGGGGCTATGGATCGGGATGGAAATATTGCTCTGAAAAAGGCAGCGCTGAGAGTTGCGATGGTGGACCGGAGGCGTTCAATTCCTGAACCATTGCGCGTGGAGATGAACCGGGAGATTGCTGCTCGACTTCTTGCGTTGCCCGAGTTGCTCACTGTCCGACATATCCATATTTACCTTTCTCATCAAGCTCTTGCAGAAGTTGATACGGTGCAGATTATTGAGGCTCTTGCCGTTATGAAGAAAAGGCTTTCGGTTCCTTTGGTTCGAGTCGGGGATATCAGCTCGGCACAATACCATCCCGGGGACGAGGTGAAGGCGACGCTGGCGGGCTATCCAGAACCGGCGGTCTACACTGAAGCCGACGAGTCGGATCTTGATCTTGTTGTTGTCCCTCTTCTCTCTTTTGATGCAAGAGGGTACAGACTTGGGTATGGCAAGGGGATGTATGACCGTTTTTTCTGTAGACTCTCATGTTCCGGTCTCACTCCCGTTCGGCTGGGAGTGTCATACCTTCAGCAGCAGTGTGAAAAGCTGCCTGTTGACCCGTGGGATGAGCCCCTTGATGCAGTTGTTCATCAAGCCGGAATTATTCGATACACCTGATTTGTGTTGCCCGATATGAAGATTGACTCTGAACATAACGCTCCTGGAGGCCACCGCCCAGATTTTTTGGATACTTCGCTTTATATTAACCGGGAGCTGAGCTGGATTTATTTCAATCAAAGAGTCCTTGAAGAGGCTCTCCATCCTGTGGCACATCCACTGCTCGAACGGGTTAAATTCATCTCGATTTTCAGTTCAAATCTTGATGAATATTTCATGATTCGTGTAGCAGGCATTGAAGACCAGTATGAGGCAGGGATCCAGGATAAGACGATAGATGGTTACACGCCTGTCGCTCAGCTTGAAAAGATACGGTCAATGGTCTTGCAGCAGCTCAGTCAGCGAAATGAGTGCTTTTACAAGATACTGGTGCCAGCAATGCAGCGGGAGGGTATAGAGATTCATCGGGTTTCTGAACTCTCCTCTCCACAGCAGCGCTCCCTTGCTCACTATTTTCGCAGGGAGATATTTCCAGTCCTTACTCCACTTGCATTTGATACGGGCCATCCTTTTCCCTTTATGTCGAACCTCTCCCTGAATCTTGCCATTGAGCTGGAAGATGAGGAGAGCAAAGCATTGAAGTTTGCCAGGGTCAAGGTGCCCAGTATTCTTCCACGGCTTCTTCGACTTAACGATATCAAGGGTTTTCAGAAAGATGACGGCATCATCAGGTTCGTTTGGATTGAAGATCTTATTCAGAACAATCTGTCGCACCTTTTTCCGATGATGAAGATCATACAGTCGCATCTTTTTAGATTGATTCGTGATGCCGATATCGAAATTGAGGAGGATGAGGCTGGAGATCTGCTCAAGACCATTGAGCAAGGGCTTCGTTCGAGCCGGTACGGCAAGGTTGTCCGTCTTGATATCACGCCAGCCATGCCCTCGTCAGTCAGAAAGCTGCTGATAAAAAATCTTGAAGTTGCCCAGCGAAATGTCTATGAAATTGATGGGGCGCTTGGTCTTGGTTGTCTGATTGAGCTTCTGAAAATTGAGCGGCCGGAGCTGAAAGATGACCCATTGGTACCGCGAAACCGGATTGAGGAGGAGTTTGGGCAGGATATTTTCAGGGCGATACGTCTTAAAGATCGTCTGCTTTATCATCCTTATGACTCTTTTCAGCCAGTTGTTGACTTTATTAACCAGGCTGCGCTTGATCCTGATGTGCTTTCAATCAAGCAGACACTCTACCGTGTTGGAAGCAACTCTCCCATTGTTGAGGCCTTGATGAAGGCGGCAGAGGAGGGCAAGCAGGTGGCTGTGCTTGTTGAGCTGAAGGCAAGGTTCGATGAGGAGAATAATATAGTCTGGGCCCGTGCGCTTGAGGATGTCGGGGTACACGTTGCTTATGGCTTGCCGGGGCTTAAGACCCATGCCAAACTCACGCTTGTTGTGCGGCGGGAACAGCAGAAGCTGAAGCGCTACCTCCATCTTGGAACCGGTAACTACAATCCGGCTACCGGCAAAATATATACCGACTATAGCCTCTTTACGGCAAACGAGCAGCTTGCCAATGATGTTGCGGAGCTCTTCAATGCCCTGACCGGTTATTCCAAACACACTGCCTACAGAAAGTTGCTGGTATCACCCATCAACACACGGAAGCGGATCATTGAGATGATTGAACGGGAGATTGAGTGTAGTGGCCGTGAGAAGAGGGGGCGTATTATTATGAAGATGAATGCGCTGGTGGATGCCCAGACCATTCAGGCACTTTACCGTGCCTCCTGCGGAGGGGTGAGGATTGATCTGATTATTCGGGGCATTTGCTGTCTGAAACCGGGAATCCCCGGGGTGAGTGAGCATATCAGGGTGATCAGCGTGATTGGACGTTTTCTGGAGCACAGCAGGGCATACTACTTTTATAACGGAGGAAAGGAGGAACTCTATCTTGGCAGTGCTGATATCATGCCGAGAAATCTGGATGACCGGGTTGAAACGCTCTATCCTGTTTTTGATAAAACACTGATCAAGGCCGTTACCTCTGATCTGGAGTTGATTCTTGGAGATAACGTTAAAGCCTGGCAGATGAATGCCGATGGCACCTATTCCCTGATATGCCATGATGCGGAGCCTTTCAACAGCCAAATATATTTTCTTGCCCGCTCTTTCCTGAAAAAAACTTTGTCAACATTTAATGTCAACGAATTATGAAAATTGCAGTTGGAAGCGATCATGCAGGTTTTGCATCGAAACAGACGGTCATCGCCTGGCTTGAGCGCAATGGCTATGCAATCAACGATCTTGGCCCCTATAATGAAGAGTCGGTGGACTATCCCGATTATGCTCGCGAAGTTGCTTTTGCTGTTGCTGACGGGCTCTGCGACTCGGGGATTTTGCTTTGTGGCACAGGCATTGGTGTCTCCATTGCAGCCAATAAAGTGAAGGGAATTCGTGCGGCTCTTGCCTGTAATCCAGAATTTGCATCACTTGCCCGTCAGCACAATAATGCCAATATTCTCTGCCTTCCAGCGCGCTTTACCGATCCTGCCACTATCGAACAGACTCTGCACAACTGGTTTTCTTCTTCTTTTGAAGGCGGACGGCATGAAAAAAGGGTTAACAAGATTGAGCCATGCTGTTAAATGAGTACGCAATTCGTAGTCTTGACACCACCTCACCGGTATTTGCGACTGATGACCTGGTAGCTGAAGTGCTGGCACTCATGATGGAAGAGGGGTTTGATTGTGCTCCTGTTCTGCATGAGGGGAACCTCGTGGCTATGGTGACACTGCTTGATCTGCTGCCTGAACAGCAGTCAAAAAAACGGCTGAAGGAGCTGAAGCTTGAACATGCCGAGAGCGTTGGTCTGCACGATCATCTCTTTGATATTATTGCGCGTATCGATGCCTATCCTTACCTCCTTATCCCGGTTTCTGAGGTGGATGGGCACTATCTCGGAGTTCTTGAAAAGGCGGCCCTGCTTGAAAATATTACTGATATTTTTCATCTTGGTGACGATGGAGTCACCATCGAGCTTGAAGTTCCTTCCTCTGAGCTGAAGCTCTCTGAGGTTATTGCGACCATGGAAAAAAATGACGCGACGGTCTTGAGCTGCGGCATCTATCCTGCTGCTCCGGAGGGAAGTGGAATGGTGGTCGGGTTAAGGCTTCAGACGCATGACCTTTTTCGTCTGGTGACAAATCTTGAGAAGTACGGTTATCTCCTTCGTTACACTTCTCCCTTTTTCGGCGAAAAAGAAGATGTTATGCGGGAGAAGGCCCTCGAAGTGATGCGCTTTATGGAAATGTAAATAGTGAGAACGAAAACGATGAGCCTCTTATGACTACCGATTTGACACAAAATGTTGCTGAACAGATCCGGCAGGCAGCAGCCGGGATTTTTCCGGAAATTGTCGTTTTGCGTCGCGATATACATCTTCATCCTGAACTCTCCTATGAAGAGGTGAGGACGACGGCACTGATAGCAGACTATCTGACTGCGCTTGGTATAATACCTGAAAAGCCGTTGATGAAGACCGGGGTTGTTGCCCTCCTGAAAGGAACACACCCTTCAAGGAAAAGCAGGGTTGTTGCCCTTCGGGCGGATATCGATGCCTTGCCGCTGAACGAGGAGAACCAGCATGGCTTCTGTTCGGTGGAGGGGGGGAAAATGCACGCATGTGGTCATGATATGCATACCGCAATGCTTCTTGGAGCGGCAAAAATCCTTTCAGGAATGCGGGAGCTGCTTGCCGGTGATCTGCTTTTTGTGTTTCAGCCAGCCGAAGAGAAGGCACCGGGGGGGGGCCAAACCGCTTCTTGATGCTGGTCTTTTCAAAAGGTTTAACCCTTCAGCAATTATCGGTCAGCACTGTTTTTCAACGGTGGAGAGTGGAAAAGTGGCCCTCTGCAAAGGGAGTTTTATGGCGGCTGCGGATGAGCTTTATCTTACGGTAACAGGGCAGGGGGGGCACGCCTCCGCCCCCCATAAAGCAGCCGATCCGGTGCTTGCCTCTGCGCATATCATCACTGGGGTGCAGCATCTCGTCAGCCGGGTTGCCCCTCCTCATGAGGCGGCGGTGGTCTCCATATCCTCCATCCATGGTGGTCATGCAACCAATGTTATTCCTCGTCAGGTCACCATGTCGGGCACGATGAGAACCATGAATGAAGAGGTTCGTTCGCTGCTTCACGGGCGTTTGCGCCAGACCATTACGGGTATAGCCACAGCCTTCGGTGTTGAAGCGGATCTGGAGATTAGAGAGGGGTATCCAGTGCTCTATAATGACCCCGATTTTACCGAACAGGCAGCAAGGATCTGTGTTGAATACCTTGGAGAAGATCATGTGCTCAGTTGTGAGCCAATCATGACGGCAGAAGATTTTTCCCATTATCTGCAAGTTTGCCCGGGGACCTTCTGGCAGATTGGAACAGGTATGGCAAATAACGACAAAAGTAACACGCTCCACTCACCAACCTTTAACCCCGATGAACGGTCGCTTGAAACTGGTTGCGGGTTGCTTGCCTATTCGGCAATCCGTTTTCTTGAATCTGAGTGAAGTGGTGATCTTCTCTTTTTAGCAAATGAAGAAAGGCACCACAGGGTGCCTTTCTTCATTGAATTTCAGGAGAGAGAAATCATGCCTTTCCGTCTGAACCAAGAACATTGATGATCTTGTGGACGTAGAGTTTTTTCAGGGAGTCGCGAGCCGGGCCAAGATATTTTCTTGGATCGAACTCTTCAGGCTTTTCGTCAAACACTTTGCGGATGGCGGCGGTCATGGCAAGACGGCCGTCGGAGTCAATATTGATTTTGCAGACCGCAGACTTGGCGGCAAGACGAAGCTGATCTTCGCTGATACCGATAGCGTCCTTCAGTTTTCCACCATGCTCATTGATGGTCTTGACAAGCTCCTGGGGAACCGAAGAGGAGCCATGCAGCACAATCGGAAATCCTGGAATACGCTTTTCAATCTCGGTAAGAATATCAAGACGGATTTTTGGGTCTTCGCCTGGTTTGAACTTGAATGCGCCGTGTGAGGTGCCAATGGATATAGCAAGACTGTCGACACCGGTTTTAGCAACAAAATCCTCAACCTCTTCCGGCTGGGTATAGGTGTGGTGGGCTGCAGAAACCTCGTCCTCAATACCTGCCAGTACGCCGAGCTCACCCTCAACCGTCACATCATACTGGTGGGCATACTCAACAACTTTTTTGGTCAAGGCAACATTCTCTTCAAAAGAGAGGTGAGAGCCATCAATCATGACGGATGAGAAACCTGATTCAATACAATCCTTGCAGAGTTCAAAACTGTCGCCGTGATCCAGATGAAGTACAATCGGCACCGGTGAACCGAGTTCAGCCGCATAGGCGACAGCGCCCTGGGCAAGGAAGCGAAGAAGAGTTTCGTTGGCATAGCTTCTGGCGCCTTTTGATACCTGGAGAATAACAGGTGATTTGGTCTCCGCGCAAGCCTGTATGATGGCCTGCATCTGCTCAAGATTATTGAAATTGTATGCAGGAATCGCATAGCCTCCTGTGACGGCTTTACTGAAAAGATCACGGCTGTTGACCAGGCCGAGTTCTTTATAACTGATTTTTGTCTTTTGCATTGAAAAGCTCTCCTTTTATTGTTATTATATGCCCTGATTTTTTCCCGGAATACGAGCCTCTCATCGTATTCATAAATGCCACACAATATAATATATTTGTTTTCTCATTCAACAATAGCCATCAATACAGCCATCGTCGCCCTCTATGTGTAGAAAAAGTCTGCTTCTTATTGTCGTATTGATGGGAAGCGCGGTTTCGGTATTTGCAAAAAATACTGCACAGTCCTCTCAGTCTGTGGCTGTTGTTACGCTTGTGCCAACTGCTGCGCAGGAGGAGGCTGCAAAATATATCAGTCAGTCGTTGCGTCAAAACCACTACAGAAAGATTGCGGTGAACGACTCTCTCTCTCAGCAGATTTTCAATCGATATATCGATAATCTTGATGGTGCCAAAAGTTATTTTGTGGCAAGTGAAGTTGAAAGTCTTCGCAAAATTTATGGCAACCGTCTGGACGACGAATTTCTCTCAGGGAAATCAACCTCCGGCTTTGCGATTTATAACTTTTTTCTGAAGAGGGCAAAGGAGAAGATGCGCTTTATGAAGGCTACTGCGGATACTATCCATTTTAACTTTTCAGTACATGACGTTCTTGATATTGAACGCAAGTCTGATCCTTGGCCCGCTGACCGTCGACAGCTTGCTGATGTATGGAGAAAAGAGCTGAAATACCAGTGGCTCAACCTGAAGTATTCTGGAGAACAGAGCAAAACCATCAGGGAGTCGCTCGAAAAAAGCTTTATCAATCGTCTCAATCTTCTCAATCGTCAGAAGCCGGATGATGCTTTTCAGGCCTATACTTATGCACTGACCACATCATTTGATCCCCATACCAGCTACTTCTCACCTGCCGAGTATGAGAACTTTCAGATCGACATGAGCCGTTCACTTGAGGGAATCGGGGCCAAGCTTCAGACTGAAGGTGAGTATACCGTCGTCAATGAGATTATTCCCGGTGGCCCGGCTTACAAGGGCAATGTGCTCAAAAAGGGAGATAAAATTATAGCTGTCGGTCAGGGGCGCACCGCTGAAATGGCGGATGTTTCAGGCTTGAGAATTAATGATGTGGTGAAGCTGATTCGAGGTAAAAAAGGGACCATTGTTCGGTTGAAAGTCTATCCGGCAAGTCAGAGTGGCAGGGGCCCGGCCAAGATTGTGCAACTGCAGCGCGAAAAAATTGATCTTGAAGAGCAGGCGGCAAAGAAAAGTATTCTTCAACAGAATGGCCAGAAAATAGGGGTTATCACGATCCCCTCCTTTTATCTCGATTTTGAGGGGCAGCAGCAGAACACGGGCAATTATACCAGCACAACTCGTGATGTTACCCGGATTTTGAACGAACTCAATGCCGAACATGTGGAGGGTGTCGTTATTGATCTGCGTGATAATGGCGGTGGTTCGCTTGAAGAGGCTGTCAATGTCACTGGACTCTTTATTGCAGCCGGTCCTGTGGTACAGATCAGCAACTCAACGGGTGGCAAAATGGTGCTGAGAGATGAAGATCGACAGGTGCTTTACAGCGGCCCTCTGGCTGTGCTTGTCAACCGTTACAGCGCCTCGGCATCTGAAATTTTTGCGGCAGCCATTCAGGATTACGGACGCGGGCTGATTATTGGAGAGAGAACCTTCGGGAAAGGAACGGTTCAAAGTATCATCAAACTTGAGCGACCCTTCTCCTTTTTTGTTAAAAAACCGGAGCTTGGTCAGATCAAACTCACGATTGCAAAGTTTTATCGGATCTCCGGCGGGAGTACCCAGCATAAGGGTGTGATGCCGGATATTATCATGCCGTCGATGATTGATACCTCTGCTGTTGGAGAAGATACCTATAGCAGCAGCCTTCCATGGAGCACCATTTCGCGCTCTTTTTATCGTCCGACAGCAGAGGTTACCACCGAAGATATCTCTGTGCTCCGACAGAAACAGCAGGAACGGAGTTCAAAGAACCGTCAGTATCAAGCCTATCTTTCAGATCTCAATACACTTCATCAGATTCGCAAGCGAAAAAATGTGATGCTTCAGGACTCATCTTTTAAAGCTGAAATTGAGACCATTAAAAAGATTGAAGGACAGTGGGGTCAAGACCAGGATTCAACCAAAACTCTCCATAAGGATCTTCTTCTCAACCAGTCGGCAGCAGTTGTTTCTGATTTGGTGGAACTCAAGGCAGTTCAGCGGCAGACAGTTACCAGGGTTGTGCCCTCTTTGAACTGAAAAATATAACAGCAGAGAACTCAATGCGTAAAAAGATACTCTTTCTTAAAAAATATTTACAAGATCCTCAAAGCATCGGTTCTGTCATACCCTCTTCAGAGTTTTTGGCAAAGGCCATTTTTGCAACAATCAAGGAGCTTGATCAAGTCAACATTATTGAGATTGGCGCAGGAACCGGTGCTATCACCAAGCATATTTCGAGCCTGAATCCATTACTTGTGGAAATTGACGAAGAGTTTTGCACTCTGCTTCGACAGAATTATCCCCATTTGAAGACCATTAATGGCTGTGCTCTTGAGCAGTTGCAGAAAGTGGAACAGCGGTTTGGGCTGGTGCTCTCCATTCCTCTGATCAACAATCCATTCAAAGCCTCGTTTATTCCGATTATTGAGTCGCTCTATAACAGAGGGCTGCTGCAGTGGTGCGTTATGTACACCTATGGCATCAATGACCCGCTTGGCGAGGTGAATTTTCAGAGCAAGTCACGCAAAAAATTTGTCGTGAAAAATATTCCGCCAGCCTCGGTCTGGGTTTACTCTTGAACATTTTTCCAACAACGATGGGTAAGGTTTTTTATGTGACCGGCGGTGCGCGAAGTGGCAAAAGCGCCTTTGCCCTGCGGCTTGCAGCCTCTTATGCGCAAAGGGTTTTTCTTGCGACGGCCGAGCCTTTTGATGAAGAAATGCTTTTTCGTATTTCGAGGCATCGCGAGGAGCGCGGTTCACAGTTTACAACCGTTGAGGAGCCACTTTATTTGGCTCGCGCTCTCTCGCAAATTCCTCTTGATACCGGCGTTGTTCTTCTCGACTGTTTGACGGTATGGACCGGAAATCTGATGCATTATGCCGTAAGCAGGGGGGAGGAGCAGATGGCGCAGCAGATTGAACTTTTCTTTGAAGCGCTCCGTCATCTGCCGTGTGATATTATTCTGGTCTCCAATGAAGTTGGTATGGGGATTGTTCCTGAAAATGCGATGGCCCGGACTTTTCGCGACAGAGCAGGCTTGATTAATCAGCAGGCAGCCTTGATAGCAGCGGAGGCCTATCTGCTTTGCAGTGGTTTGCCTCTCAGACTGAAGTAAAAAAGCAGGGCGGAGTGTCCAATTTTTATAACTATTCTTGAACGTTGAACTGATGCAAGCAAAATTTGAGGAGCTTTTAGGTCGAATTCAACCTGCAAATCGCTCCATAACAGCAGCGGCAGTGGCGCATCTTGATGACCTTACGAAACCGCAGGGGAGTCTTGGCCGGCTTGAGGAGATTGCTCTGAAATATGTTCTTGCAACCTCTTCGCTGACTCCTTTGCTTTCAAAAAAGAAGATATGCTGTTTTGCTGCTGACCATGGAGTAGCGGCTGAGGGTGTTTCGGCATTTCCTCCCGAGGTGACCCCCCAAATGGTCTATAACATGCTCAGTGGCGGCGCGGCCATCAATGTGCTGACCCGTCATGCGGGAGTCGATCTTGATGTCGTCGATATGGGGGTGAACCACGAGTTTGGCGAGCTGCCGGGCCTGGTCAAACGAAAGGTACGTTTGGGCAGCGGTAATATGGCGGTTGGGCCGGCAATGAGCGAGAATGATACCCTGCAGGCACTGCTTGCAGGAGCAGAGCTTGCCATTGGTGCCGCTGCTGCAGGGTATCATCTGCTTGGCACTGGTGAGATGGGGATTGCCAATACAACTCCTGCGACCGCTCTTTATGCCGTGCTGCTTACAATACCGGTTGAGCAGATTACCGGAAGGGGGACAGGCATTGATGATGAGCGACTCTTGCATAAAATTTCGGTGATCAAAAGAGCTGTTGAGGTTAATGCCGAGCGTTGTACCTCTCCCTTTGGCACCCTTGCAGCTCTTGGTGGTTACGAAATTGCCGCTATCACGGGATTCATTCTTGGCGCTGCCTCCTGCAAAATTCCTGTTGTCGTTGACGGGTTTATCTCTTCCGCTGGCGCTGTTGCGGCGCTGGAGCTTTGTCCGGCAGTGGATGACTATCTTTTTTTCAGCCACATCTCCAGTGAACAGGGGCACAGGGCGGTTATCGAGAAACTCGGTGCCCGTCCCATTCTTGATCTTGATCTCCGTCTTGGTGAGGGAACCGGAGCAGCTCTGGCTATGCAACTTATCGAGGGGGCGGTGAAAATTTATAACGAGATGGCCACCTTCAGTGCTGCAAAGGTCAGTGAAAAAAGTGCAGAGTAAGGTACTACTATGCTGAACGGGCTTGTTACAGCATTGAGAACCCTCACGGTGTTGACGGTACCGGGCAGAGAGACTGAGAAATTCAGTAGCTCTCTTTTCTGGTTTCCGGTTGTTGGTTTGTTGCTGGGGGTGGTTCAGGCCTTTTTGGCCAGTCAGACTCGTCTGCTGGCCTGGAATGAGCTATCGGCAGCGCTTGTGGTTTTGGCAGGTATGGTGTTGACCCGGGGAATGCATGTCGATGGTTTTGCCGATATGGCTGATGGATTCTGGGGAGGCAAGAGCAAAGAGAGTGCGTTGAGGATTATGAAGGATCCCAACGTAGGCTCTTTCGGGGCTTTGGCGCTTGGCGCTCTCCTGCTGCTCAAATGGATCGCCATGCTCAAACTGGTCGAGCAGGGGGCATTTTCGGTTCTCGTTGCCGGAGTAGTGCTGGCTCGTCTTGTGCAGGTGCTGCTCGCATCCTCAATGCCCTACGCTCGCAGCGAAGGTGGTACGGCTCAAGCTTTCGTGAGCGGGGCAGGAGTTTCTCATTCGGTTGTGGCATCCACCTTGACGCTCTGCATTCTCAACCCTCTTTTTTTTCAGGATACCCCGGCTCTTTTTGTTGTCATACCTGCGGCGCTTGTGGCTGCAATGATGGTTGGCTTGCTCAGTTACCGGAAAATAGGTGGGGTAACGGGAGATGTGCTCGGTGCCGCAAGTGAAATGGCTGAACTCTTTGTCTGGATTGCCGGTGCCCTCTTCCCGGGCAGTCAGTCACAGTTTTCAATTTGAACAATCGTCCGCTCAGGCAGGATCACCGCTGTCAGTTTTCCCATCTTTGGGTTCTCCCTGTAAACGCATCCGGTGTCAACAGCAATAAGTTTGTCGAGCAAGACCGGTTCTGTTACAGCCGTGTGTGCACAAACGACAGTCTTTTTCCAGTTGTAATTGTTGCTGTCACGAAAAGATTGACGCATGTGTACCTGTTGCCAGCAGAACTCCTCAGGTTTGTAATAGCGAAGGTTGTCTTGTATGGAAAGTTCAGGATCGAGTCCACCGTGAGTAAATAGATAATGCTCCGTTTCAATATAAAATCTGGCATTGCGGAAAAAGGCAAGGTGCTCTTGCGCTATATTGCGGCCATCGGTGCTGTTGTACGATTTCAGTGTGGCAAGGCCGCCACAGAGCACCCAGTTGTTGACATCACGGTTGTCAAGGTAATTGAGGTACATCAGCTCATGGTTACCCATAATGCAATGGCACGAGTATTGGGCTCCAAGCCCCATGACGTACTCTACAACCTCTCTGGAGCGGTGACCGCGATCAATCAAATCACCTAAAAAAACGATCTGTTCACCGGGTTCAATGTTGAGTTTTTCGATCAGTTTTTTCAGTGAAAAGAGGCATCCATGGATATCTCCAATTGCGATGATACGGCGGTTTTCCGATAAATCTGTTTGCATGCCAGTCGTACAGGGATAAATTAAAGGTATCTGGTACTACCATAGGGCATTATAATAATTTGGTTGTAAACTTCAAGACCGTTGAGAAGAGATATCATAATAATTGGAGCTGGAGCTGCAGGTATGGCGGCTGCTCTTGCAGCACGGCAGAGCGCTCTTTGTACTGGCGTTCACTGCTCCATCACGTTGCTGGAACGGCAACGTTCTTCAGGATCAAAAATCAGGATATCCGGAGGTGGAAAATGCAATGTTACCCATCGGGGTACTCCGGCAGAGCTGCTTGAGAAGGGTTTTTTACGGAGCAAAGAGCGGAGGTTTCTGCGTCACGCCTTGTATGCTTTTTCAAACGCCCATCTTCTTGCTCTGCTTCGCTCACGAGGAGTAGAGTGTTCGGAACGGGCGGATGGCAAGATTTTTCCCGTCAGTGGAGATGCGCTGTCGGTTGTTGCTGCTTTTGAGGGGCTATTGCGCGATGCAGCGGTAAAGCAACATTTTTCCGGCAGAGTTCGGAGTGTTGAGCGAAAGGGAGAGCTTTTTATTGTGAATACCGAGGCGGCATCCTTTAGCGGTGATGCTGTTATCATTGCCACCGGAGGTGTCTCCTACTCCCACACAGGCACCACTGGTGACGGGCTGAGGATTGCACGTTCATTCGGTCACACCCTCAATCGCTTGTCACCGGCGTTGGCGCCGCTCTACACCATCAAGTCACCACCATCCTCGCTTTGTGGTCTCTCTCTTCGCTCTATTGGATTTATTGCCACAGGCGGTGGCATGCGTCTTGAACGTCAAGGCGACCTTCTCTTTACCCATCGCGGTTTCAGTGGACCGGCAGTGCTCTCACTTTCCCGAGATATTGCTGATCTTTCGAGCCAGTCGGGCCAGGTGGTTCACCTCTTTGCTGACCTCTTTCCGGGGCAGCGAGTGGAGGAACTCGAAGCGCACCTGTTTCAACAGGGTCGGAAGAGAGGTTCACAAATGGTTCGCAAGTTTTTACAGAGCTGCCCTCTTGCTCCTCAAGGCGGCAATTTTGCTTTGGCGGTTCATGGAACCATCCCGACGGCTCTTATTCCATTACTCATGCAGCAGTCAGCGCTTGAGGTCGATGTCACCTGGAGCACTCTGGGTAGAGAGAAGAGGCTCTCACTGCTTGCTGTGCTTAAAGCTTTTCCGCTTGGAATTGTTCGTGAAGTGCCACTGGAGCAGGGTGAGGTCTCTGCCGGAGGGGTTGCGCTGAACGAAATTAACCCCAAAAGAATGGAATCAAGGATTGTGCCAAATCTCTTTCTCTGTGGCGAACTTCTCGACTATGCCGGTGAAATTGGCGGCTTCAACCTGCAAGCTGCATTTTCCACCGGCTGGATGGCGGGAAACAATGCGCTTTACCCTGCGCAAGAGTAGATCGGCTCTTTGGTGATCATATCCATTTGCCTCACTTCAAACCGGCATTGTGCCAGATCAAAGGAGAGCTTCGGGTTGTCATGGAACATGATCTTGCTCTTTTCAAAACGAACTTTCATGGGCACACTCACCTTACGCTCATCACCGCAGACATTGTTCTTTACCCCGGGGTGAAACAGCTCGCTGATCTCCTCAGATAAAAAGACCTCTACGGCATGGTCAACCGTGCTGAGCGCTTCAATGGATCCATCTTCCGTAAGCTGAACAGAGTTGATGTCGCCATGGATACCATTCGGCTCATTGTCGTACGATGTTATCATGCCGACAGGAGTGGCAATCTCAATCTTTTTCAGTGGCTCAAATGATCTGATGGCGCCAGACTCGTAAAAAGCCAACCCTTTGCGTACGGTTATCTCTCCGATGGGGGTCTGGATGGTAATGTTCTGTCCGGGCCAGAGAGTGATGCTTTTCAACGCGCCGCTTTCATAAAATTGCACACCAATCATTTTTGCAGAGAGTGGGCCGAGCGGTGAGTTGATGGTGATTTCGCTGGCCAGGGCAAACTCATTTTTCCAGCCCCAGAAACCACTTAGTTTGCCGTCAAGGGGAAATATTCGTTTGATAGAGCCGCTTTTATGGAACGTTACAAGTTCGGCCGGGATTGATCCGACAGGTGTTTCAAGGTTGGTTTGCGACTGCAGCGCAATAGATTTCAGGGAGCCATCCTTGTAGAAATAGATGGGCTTGACGCTGCGTCTTCCCATATCCTCCGCTTCGTATTGAGGCACAAGGGTGCCATAAGGGGTGGTCAGCGTATTGGGCTGCGTAACAAGACAGCCATCCATTTTGCCGTTTGAAAAAAGGGAGCGGAACTCCACACCCGAGAGTTCTCCGTAGAGCGTGCTTGTGTTGGTCATGATCATCTGTGTTAAAAAGTTAAGGGAACTCATTCACTTTCTTACAGAATATTATGCAAAAATCATGCCAAGTATTAATATTTATGCTAACAATTGGTGCTATTGTTAATTATTGATTTCTCATCTGGAACTTTCTCTTCGATATTTATACATTTTTGTCAGAATAAACGGCGTGACTACGTTTTGGTATCCAGCGTCAGGGCTTCTTTTTCGATGTCTTGTCAGAAATAATCTGTTCGACGTTTGAGGAGACAGAGAGGCTGCGAAGGAGATCGCTCAGATTTTGCTGAACGCTGAGGTTGAGTTCAACCGGGCGTCCACGCTGAAAGTCAGGATTGGTGCCCTTGAGCTGGATAGTCATCAATGATTTTCCATCGGGTGTCATGTTAATCGAGGAGAGGAGCTGGGCGTAAAGCAGGTTGGAGAGTACCTCGTAGGTGATTCGCATCGCCGGATTGGCAGCGGTCCGCTCCTCCAGAGAGGTTGCGTAAATGATCTGTCCGTTCTGTTCGGATGTTATTGTTCCATCATGAATTGCAAACGCATTGTTTTGTATTTTTATCGGAATGTCTCCCTTGATAGTGCCGGTAGCATACATCTTTTTTGAACCCTGCATATCAAGGAGTTTTTGTAGAGGAATATGGTTGATATGCAGGGTTGTCTCACCCTCTTTTTTCACCATATCATAGTCGATATGCTCAAGAGCAATCGTACCGTCAAGCAGTCCGGATGAGAAATCAGAGAGTGAGATCAGGTTGGGGTGGAGGTTGTTGTTCCAGAGCAACAATTTGCCTTTGAGAGAGTTGAGCGCCAGTTCACCACCCGCATTTTTTTGTTCCAGACGTTTCAGTTGAAAGTTCAACTCTGTTTTTCCATCACTTGAGCGGCTGAACTGCAGTTGTGGTCCGCTGAAGGAGTAGCTGTTTTGGGGCTGCTCCTGACGGAGGATTCGTTCATCGGAAGATTGCTGCTGAGCGGGAGGGGTAATGGTTATGTTCCCGCTGCCCTCTGATTGCAGGGTGCCGTTCTGGATTGCAAAACGATTTCCCGTCAAAGCGAGAGGAATGGTACCGCCTATTTCACCTCTGAGCGAACCTTTATACTCACCAAGCAGTTTCAGACGGTCGAGCAGCTTGATGTCGTTCAGTCGGATAGTAAAAAAAGCGCTTTTTGTTTTAGGATCATAGGTGATTGGTGTAGAGCTGATCTTGCCGCCAAAAAGCGTTGCTGAAAGATCTCGCAGAGCAAGAGCGGAGAGTTTTTTCTCATTGCTGTTATTGCTGTTGAAGGTGACGGTAGCATTGAGGTTTTTCAGCAGTTCGTTGCCACCCTTTATAGCTGCCATATCAAGAGAGAAAAGAGGTTTTTGCTGCTTGTCACAAAAGGTGACCGTGGTGCCACTTTCGGCAACAACCATGGCATTGCGGACGGTGATGGTTGAATCCTGAAACTCGATGGGAATTGAACCGCTGATACGACCTGTAGCAAAGGGAATGATGCTCTTTCCCTGGCTTAATCCTGGCAGAGCGTTAAGAGGAATTTTGGCAAGGTTGAGGGTAAAGCTGGTACGCTTTGCTTTCAGGTTATAGTCGATACGCTCGGTTGAAGCCATCCATTGAAACAGCTCTATGGAACAGCCTCTAAGCGTCAGTGTACAGGGGTCGAGAGGATCACGCTTTGAGCCGAAGAGGGCTGTGAAATTACCCACGGGTGCAGGCTGTCCGTCACTCGAAAGCCTTGCAATATGCAGGGTGTCAAGTGGCTGCTGCCATTGTGTGGCCTTACTGAGTCTGACATTATAGCGGATTCCCTCAAGGCGAAGTTTCTCGCGGGTGGCTACAGCTCCATCCACCAGGTACGTTACCGAAAGGGGTTTGATCGAGATGTTGAATCCCTCAGTAACTCCTATGGCGAGCGTTGCTTTTATACGTGCATCACGGTCGCCAAAAGTGAACTGACGGGGCTCTGGAATGAGTGTCAGCGCATCAGCCTTCAGGGTGAGGATAAGTTCGGAAAATCCGGGTGCAAGATTGGTTTGTGTGTTGGTCGAGTGGTTGGTGAACCTCCAGGCGAGTTCTCCGTTGTTCAGAGCGAGGGTGTAGGATGTTGCAGCCTCATTGCAATCATCAGGTGGTGTTGTTATGACCGTCTGTAATGACTGGAAGGAACACCCTGACAACCCCGGTACACCTATGCCCGCGAGTTTTATCTTCAGCGTTTTTCCATCAAGCGCTCGATCAATCAGAGGCTGCGCATACCAAGGGAAGGAGAGCCAGGCTGCTGCACAAAAAAGGACAAAGAAGACAATCCCGGCCATCAGGAAGCGCAGCAGCCATTTCATCATCAGAGTATGTGTCAGAAATTACTCAGCTTTCTTTTTCCATTTCCCCTGTACCTGAATCCATGTTCCAGCAGGAATTTTTGCAAAAATCTTCTGCGAAGCAAGGATACCCACAGCGTCAAGCGACAGATTATTTTGTGCGGCGATCCTGGCATACTCGGCACGTCGGGCATTATTGGTGCTGTTTATCAAATCCTTTGCGCCAGCCGATGCCCCGGGTGGTGTAGCAAGAAGTCCATTATCAACCTCACCGGCAAGTCCACTGGAACGGGCCGTTTCAAGGTCAAGGGCAAAAGCGTGCGAGCCCATTCCGGCAATCATGATCACCACGAGAGCCGCTTTGAAGAGAATTTGTTGTAGCGCTTTCATAAGATGTTTCTCCAGATTAGAATAGCCCTTTTTTGTTATCAAGAAGGTTGTCGAGTTCACGGTCAACCCTTACCCTGATTTCGTGATCAATCTTGATGTTCATATTAATGACAATAGGTTTGTCAGAAGCCTCAATTTTCACCGTCGGGCTGCACCCCGCCATGAGTGCTCCGGCTGTAAGCGAAAGAAGCGTCACTGCGCTCATCACGGTTCGTCTATTCATAAAGAGTTGTTCAGTTGTTGATTGAATCACTGTCCGGTCAGTTAAAAATATCTCATCGAAATAGTTGTTTCGAGCTGTTTTGAATCCAGTGAAAAGGTGCATTCGTCATACTTTGGAGGTCCTCTTCTTGCCTTGGGGTTGTTTGAAACGCCAATCCCCTCTTTAGGGATGCCGATCAAAAAGGTGGTGTCCAGTTTTCCGTTGCTGTTTTCATCGTGCAGGACACTGACGGCATACGTACCGTAGGGAAGATTGGTGAAGCGCACCTCATCAGTCGTTGCTGTCACCTGTTTCAGTGTTTTGGCGTAAACCGTTGAATAATTTCCAGGGAATCCTTTGCTGGAGTTGTAAAGCGAGACACCAAGCTGACCCACAATTTTTCTCAGACCAGTGATGTGGATAAGGAGGTCGCCACTTTGTACTGTTGATGCGGGTAACGGTACAGGTACCTCCTCGGCATGCAGTAAGACGGTTCCCGCTAAAAAAATTGCCAGAAAAAATGCCGGGAATATTTTCATGATGGTTCAGGTATGTTGCTTTACTTGTTTGATGCCTAATATAACAAGATGCTGATGTTCTTGTATACTCTCTGTGATTAATTTTGTTGCTTAAAAGCCGCAGTGAGTTTTTCAGTGTCACTGTGGTTTTCAGGAGCGCTTACCCAGTTGACGGTCAGGCGGTTTCTGAAAAAGGTTAACTGGCGTTTGGCATAGTTGCGCGTATGCTGTTTTATCAGCCAGACCGCTTCCGGCAGCTCAATTGCTCCCTGAAAATGGAGGAATAGCTCCTGATACCCGACCGATTGCAGGGCACCTGTTCTCCTCTCCGCAATGAGTTCTCGATACTTGTGATAGAGAGCTTTAGACTCGAGGAAAAGGCCAGCTTGCATCATCGCATCGGTTCGCTGATTGATCCGGTCGTAGAGTATAGCCCTGGGCATCTCCAGTCCATAGACCAGAAAGCGGAGGCCGCTTCGTTGCATATTTCCCAAAGCCTGTAACTCGGTGACGCTTTTACCGCTTCTTTCAATAATTTCAAGACTCCTGATCAATCGCTGGCTCTTTGTAGGGTCAAGCGTTGCCGCCTGTTCAGGATCTTGTTGGCGAAGCTGTTCATAGAGATGCTCACTCCCGAAGTGCTCAAGCTCAGCAAGCAGTCGTGCGCGCGTTTCGGGATGTGCTGGCGGAAGCTCTGCAAACCCCTCAAGGAGCCCTTCGAGGTAGAGGGTGGAGCCACCGGCAATGACAGCTCTCTTTCCTTGCTCATGAATCTTCTGTATCCGTCTCACCGCCTCAGAGGCAAAATCGCCTGCGCTATAGGGTTCGCCAATATTTTTCTCATTGATAAAGTGGTGCGTAACCTCTCCAAGCTCTTCCGAAGAGGGTTTAGCGGACCCGATATCAAGCTCTCGATAGATCTGGCGAGAATCAGCAGAGATGATTTCCCCCCCAATTTTTTTTGCAAGGGCAACGGCCAGCCTTGATTTGCCGGATGCTGTCGGGCCGAGAATGACAATGACCGGCGGTTGTGGAGAGTCGGAGGAGGGCATGAGTGTTTATGGTGAAATTTAATCAAAGGTAGCACTTTTTTGTTAAACAGCGAGTGTGCGGAGGATAGGTTCCTTTTATTTTTTCTCTCGTTTTATATTTTATTAATCGTATATTTGCGATGAACTAATAAATTGGATAAAAGATTTATGCAGAGAACTTTGTTGACTGTAGAATATAGTGAAGAGGAGGAGTCTCTGGCACAATTTGCCAAGGCACTGAGTCACCCGGTGAGGATAAAGATATTGAAGCTGCTTGCCAGTCGGCAGTGCTGTTTTACCGGTGAGCTTACGGAGTTTATTCCGATGGCACAGTCAACCATTTCGCAACATCTGAAGGCTTTGCTTGAGGCCGGGTTGATTCAGGGTGAGATCAATCCACCGAAGGTGCGCTACTGTATTGATCGTGAGAACTGGCTCAAAGCCTATGCGGTTTTTCAGGATTTTTTTACCCCTGAGAGGGTTTTTGAGTGTGATTGTCCGATGTTGACCGGTGACAAGTCCCCTCTATCATGTTGAATTTTTTTGATGTAAACCTCTAATAAAACAGAACAATGAAAAAGGTAAAAATTCTTGGGAGTGGATGCCCGAGCTGTATTCAGCTTTATGATGCAGTGAAGGCAGTGATTTCAAAAGAGGCTCTTAATGCTGTCGTGGAAAAGGTCGAAGATCTCCAGAAGATTATGTCCTATAATGTTATGACCACACCAGCACTGGTGGTGGATGAAAAGGTGGTCTGCAAAGGGCGTATTCCGTCGCATGATGAGATTCTTGAATTGTTGACCGCTTCAACGCATGGCTGTTGTTGCGGCACGCATGGCAGCAAGGAGAAAAACAGCGGAGGGTGCTGCTCATGAGTGGTTCAGTGCTGATTCTCTGTACCGGTAACTCTTGCCGGAGCCAGATGGCCGAGGGGTTTCTCCGTTCATTCGACAAGTCGCTTGAGGTTTTCTCTGCGGGAACCATTCCTGCAGAGGCTGTTCATCGCCTTGCGGTTCAGGTGATGCGTGAGGAGTGGGTTGATCTCAGTCTCAGCAAGCCTAAAAGTGTTGATGAGTTTCTCGATCAGCACTTTGACTATGTTATTACGGTGTGCGACGAGGCCAACGAATCATGCCCGGTTTTTACCGGCAAGGTGGAGCATCGGCTGCATATCGGCTTTGATGATCCAGCCAGGGCCACCGGGAGCAAGGAGGAGATACTTGCGGTTTTCCGCCGGGTTCGTGATGAGATTAATCTGAAATTCAGGAAGTTCTATAACGAAAATTTGTCAGGAAAATAGCCTTATGGGAATCTCCTCAAAACAGTTGTCGTTTCTTGACCGTTATCTGACGCTCTGGATCTTTCTTGCCATGGGCATCGGGGTGCTCTCCGGCTATCTCTCCCCGGGCATTGCGGGGTTCTGGAACCATTTTCAGGTGGGCACCACCAACATGCTCATTGCCGTTGGCCTTATTGTCATGATGTATCCGCCACTGGCGAAGGTCAAGTATGAGGAGCTTGGTGATGTTTTCCGTAACACCAGAGTGCTCGCACTGTCGCTGGTGCAGAACTGGGTGGTTGGCCCCATTCTGATGTTTACGCTGGCGGTTCTGCTGCTTTCCGATATGCCGCACTATATGGCTGGCCTCATCATGATCGGTCTTGCCCGCTGCATTGCCATGGTGATTGTCTGGAATGATCTGGCCAAGGGCGATACGGAGTATGCTGCCGGTCTGGTGGCCTTTAACTCCATCTTTCAGGTGCTCTTTTTCTCTCTCTATGCCTGGATATTTCTCACCGTGCTGCCGAAGTGGCTTGGCCTCACCTCGTTTGCAGTTGATATCTCCATCGCTGAGATTGCCAGTTCGGTCTTTATCTATCTGGGTATTCCTTTTCTTGCCGGTTTCCTCACCCGCGTCACCTTGCTCCGGCTGAAAGGGAAGGAGTGGTACGAGGGGGAATTTATTCCGCGCATCAGCCCCTTGACGCTGGTGGCGCTGCTCTTTACCATTGTGGTGATGTTTTCGCTGAAAGGGGAGTATATCGTTAAAATTCCTATGGATGTGGTGCGCATTGCCATTCCTCTCTTGATCTACTTTGTGGTGATGTTTCTGCTCTCGTTTTACATGGGCAGGAGGGCTGGGGCTGGCTACTCAAAAACCGCTACCCTTGCCTTTACGGCAGCGAGCAACAATTTTGAGCTTGCCATAGCTGTGGCTGTGGCGGTCTTTGGCATCAATTCAGGGGAGGCCTTTGCGGCAGTTATCGGACCGCTGGTTGAGGTTCCGGCATTGATTGCCCTTGTCAATGTCTCACTCTGGTTCCGGGGGAAGTTTTTTGCGGGGGAAGCTGCAGTCTAAGTTTTTCATTCTTTACAATTAAAGGAGATATACCATTGAAACAGATTCAAGTTTTTGATCCTGCGCTCTGTTGCTCGACAGGAGTGTGTGGTGTTGAGGTTGATCAGGCGCTGGTCACGTTTGCGGCTGATGTCGACTGGGCCCGGCAGAATGGGGTGGCGATTGACCGTTTTAATCTGGCTCAACAGCCTATGGCTTTCGCTGAAAATACTGAGGTGAAAACATTTCTTGAACATGCCGGGCAGGAGGGACTTCCATTGATCCTGCTTGATGGTGCTGTCATCTTGACGGGCCGCTATCCAACCCGCGATGAGCTGGTTCGCTGGTCAGCCATTGATGCCGGGAGTGAAGGTGCAAAACCTGCAAAAAGTTGCTGTTCAACCGGTTGTTGCTGTTAATCTTTTCAAAACAGAATCATGAAATTTCTTGCCGAGCCACCGCGATTCCTCTTTTTCACCGGAAAAGGCGGGGTTGGAAAGACCTCAATTGCCTGTGCCACCGCCATCTCCCTTGCTGAGTCGGGGAGGCGGGTGCTGCTCGTCAGCACGGATCCGGCCTCCAATGTTGGGCAGGTTTTTGGTATGACCATTGGCAACAGTATAACGGCTGTGCCAGCGGTGCCCTCTCTTTCGGCACTGGAGATTGATCCGCTCGATGCCGCACAGAAATATCGTGATCGTCTTGTCGGGCCGGTGCGAGGCCTCCTGCCTGATGCGGTTGTTCGAAGCATTGAAGAGCAGCTTTCGGGAGCCTGCACCACCGAAATTGCTGCTTTTGACGAGTTTACAGCACTGCTGACTGACTCAACGCTCACGGTGGATTTCGATCATATTGTGTTTGACACAGCGCCTACCGGCCACACTATCCGTATGCTGCAACTCCCGGGTGCCTGGAGCGGCTTTCTTGAAACAGGAAAAGGTGACAGCTCCTGCCTTGGCCCATTGGCGGGCCTGCAAAAGCAGCGCGACCAGTACAAAGCTGCTGTTGATGCGCTGGCTGACCCGGAGCGTACTCGCCTGATTCTTGTCGCCCGTGCCCAGCAGGCAGCCCTGCACGAAGTTGCCCGAACCAGTGAGGAGCTGGCGGCCATCGGCATTGCTCGGCAGTATCTGGTGATCAACGGGGTTTTTCCCTCTACTGAGTCTGACGGCGACCCGCTGGCCACTGCTCTTGTCGCCCGTGAAGAGGCCGCCCTGTCGGCGCTGCCTCTTCAGCTCAAGCGGTTGCCAACCGATGAGATTCCACTTAAACCGTTTAATCTTGTCGGGCTTGATGCCCTGCACCAACTGTTTTCTGCTCCAATGTTCTCACTGGGTGAAGAGACAACGGGGACGGTTTCTTGTCATGCGCCAGCTCTGTCATCGCTGGTTGATGCTCTTGCAGCAGAAGGGCACGGTCTGGTGATGTTTATGGGAAAGGGTGGAGTCGGCAAAACAACGCTCGCCGCAGCGTTTGCTGTTGAACTTGCGCGTCGGGGTTTGCCGGTTCATCTCAGCACCTCTGACCCTGCGGCGCATCTTGCCGAGACATTAACGGAGGCTGTGAAGCATCTTACGGTGAGCCGCATTGATCCCGATGCAGAGACTGAACGCTACCGCAGGGAGGTGCTGGAGAGCAAGGGGATAGCGCTTGATGCCGAAGGGCGAGCTCTGCTCGAAGAGGATTTGCGCTCACCCTGCACGGAGGAGATTGCCGTGTTTCAGGCCTTCTCCCGCATTATCAGTGAGGCCGACCAGAAATTTGTGGTGATGGATACCGCGCCAACCGGACACACGCTTCTGCTGCTCGATGCCACCGGAGCCTATCACCGCGAATTTGCCCGCCAGACGCGAAGCGATGGATTGACCGAGGTAACGCCGATGATGCAGATGCAGAATCCCGCGCTGACCAGGGTGCTGCTGGTGACCCTTGCCGAAACAACGCCGGTGCTTGAGGCAGCCAATCTCCAGCAGGAGCTGCGGCGTGCAGGCATTGAACCATGGGCATGGATTATCAATAACAGCGTTGCGGCAGCCTCAACCACCTCCACACTGTTGCGCCAGCGGGCCAAGAATGAACTTAAAGAGATTGACGCTGTAGCCCATCAGCATGCGAAGCGCTACGCCGTTGTGCCATTCTTGAAGGATGAACCGACCGGACTGGAGCTGCTGGCGGGGCTGATGGCATAGGAGCCTCCAACCAATGAGTACAATTTTATACGCATAGCCTGGTATTTTCTACTTGTAATCCTTTAATGGTGAAGTATAATTTTTGAAAAAAAGTAGTTTTAAGCAACTTTGATAATCGTGCACTCAAAATAAGCGTATCTCTGACTCATAGCAAAAAGTAGATTTTTTCATGAAATTTGCGGTGCTCATGCTGTTTCTGTCGGTGTGCCTCTTTGCCCGTACAGCAGCAACAGTAACTCCTCTTTTCCGGGCAATGGCTGGATACGGCTCTATCCTCCTGTTCTGAATAAAAATGCACCGCTCATTACGAAAGATCCATGAGGAAATCTGGCTGGTCCATGAAATCCTGCAACGTGGATAGTGTCACGCGGCCACCAGCCGTCTGGTTGACCAGGTTTGTTGAGCGTTTCTGTGAAGATCCTCCTTTAAGCACCCTGGTCGGGTGTGAGCTTCAGAAATCTCCGGGCGTTATCACAATAAACGTCTTGATGCTGATCAACCGGAAAAGCAGTATGTATTACATGGCGATGGTCAAGAAGATCAGTAAACAGTAATAATATCGTAAAGTCAGAGCCATACATCAGTCGCCTTTTGACAGCATCCGAAGCAACATACTCATCGTGAATTTTTTTCAATACATCAGGGTCTGTATGGCAAGAGATGTCCGTGTAGAGATTCTGATACTTGTTCGAGTTGATCATATTGACGATGGTGTCCCGCCAGTCTTTACGATCTCCACCGAAGTGGGCTAAATTTAGTCTGAGACTTGGAAACTTGTCGAGCACGACACGCCATATTTCAGGGTGATTGAAATACTGGGATTTTGTATCTCTATCCATTTTGGAAAAGTCCACCACCTCATCCATGGATAGTTTAACGAGCCCGCCTTGACCGATGTCAAACACCCAGGAATCATGGGGGACAGAAAGGTGGTCGTTCATCGTAGGCATACCGGGGGTTGAGCAATGGGCGATTACAGGAATATCGTTCGCGACACAGTATGCATACAAGCCGTTCCGTTTGTCCATCATTGCCGGATGGGCTGCGGAAAAACCGAGAGGAGCATAAAGCTTTACACCACAAAAGTCTTTTCCTGGCCCGACGTTCGCCTTGATCCTGTCCAGGTTACCAGAGCGCCGAGGGTCGAACGATAAAAATGGATAAATCCTGTCCTTATATTTTACGTTACTTTTCAGTTTTTTTAGTACCTGGAACTGTATTTCAAATGAATTGTCTTTGAGTGCCTTATCGATCAAGCCTTCTTTGACTTTATCACCAATACCGGCAAAATTTGTTCTTAGCGTATCAGCCCTCTCTTTTTCAGGATGATCATGCGCATCGTAGTCCTGCAATAATTTGTCGACCTTATCCCCGATATCCTGTTGCTGGTCATGAGTGAGGTAGTACATGTCGTACATGAGGGGAGCGATGATTGAGTCATTACCATAGTTATCAAATAATGCTTTCGCTATGTCAGATGGATCTTTTTCGCTTATTTCGATGAATGCGTTTATCCGTTCAATCATGTTGTCGGCATGATCATAGTCACCAGAATTGATCAAATCGGTAATGATGTCGCCAAAAGTGATTAAGAGCTTTCCGCCAAACGTTAATACATCTCCACTAAAGACGTGGCAGTGCACATCGATAATTTTCATGACATCCCTCCAATTAAAAATTGAATAGCGACAGGCATATATTCCTCGAAGATCTGCTGCGTGAAGTAATTCTTAAACATGAAATGAATTCATACCACTGGCTCTACTGCGGGGTTGTTGATTAATAGTGAACAACCATTGACATTCACAATATTAGCAATCGTTAACCGTTTTGCAAGAAATAGACACAGGCTATACATCGATTATATCCTCTATAAGCAAGTTCGCACCTTTTCTGGCGCAAACTGAGTATTCCGCCCTGAAAGAATGCCGTCAGTCGCTCCGGTTGACTCAGAAAGATTTTGCAAAAATGATCCATTCAAGCCAGTCTCGCGTTGCAAAAATGGAAGCTGTCAGTCCCATCAAACCAGTTTCAACAAGAGTTTGCACGGCCACCCTATGACGTAAACTCCCCATTGGTATACTGTGAGTAAAATGTATAAATTCGGAGAGGAAGCTCATATAGCTCTAAATCCAGAAAGTGTGTGCGTCTGCATCAACTCTTTTCTGACCACAAACCCAACGTGATGCCAGTGACCCGGTACCATGCCTCATACTACGGACACGAACTCAGTCGTCGCCACTCGCTCAACGATTCCGAAAAGCTTGCCTCAGCGCTGGCTGATGCCCAGGTTGACCTCAACCCGCACCAGCTCGATGCCGCCCTTTTTGCCTTCCGTTCTCCACTATCCAAAGGCTCCATTCTTGCCGACGAAGTAGGCCTCGGCAAAACCATTGAAGCCGGGCTGGTCATTGCCCAGAAATGGGCTGAACGCAAACGCCGTATCCTCATCATTACACCCGCCAATCTGCGCAAGCAGTGGGCAATGGAGATGGCCGAAAAATTTTACCTGCCCTCCTGTATTCTCGAAACAAAAAACTATAAACAGCTCAAAAAAGAGGCGCACAGCAACCCGTTACATCAAAGCGCACTCATCATCTGTTCCTACCAGTTTGCCGCACGCTACTATGAAGCCATTATGGCAGAATCGTGGGATCTTGCCGTTATTGACGAATCACACCGGTTGCGCAACGTCTATAAACCCGACAACAAAATTGCCAGGGCAATAAAAACGGCGCTCCTCAACACCCCCAAAATTCTTCTGACCGCCACGCCACTGCAAAACTCCCTGATGGAGCTCTACGGTCTGGTCAGCATGATCGACAGCTACGCCTTTGGCGACGACAAAAGTTTTAAAACAAAGTACGCCCGCATCTCCGCAGAGGGCGCATTCGACGAACTCAAAGCCCGTCTTGCCCCGCTGTGCCACCGCACGCTCCGCCGTCAGGTGCTTGAATACATTCGTTATACCAACCGCATCCCCCTCACCGAAGACTTCTTTCCCACTGCCGATGAAGTCGCACTGTACGACATGGTTACCGAATACCTCCAGAAAGAGTCCCTGTATGCGCTTCCAAACTCCCAACGGCAACTCATAACCCTTATCCTTCGCAAACTGCTCGCATCATCCACCTTTGCCATAGCCGGTGCACTCGACTCTCTGGCAAACAGGCTGAAAAAAATGCTCAAGGAGAGCGCTCTCAATGATGGCTTGGCAGAACTCGAAACCGATTTTGAAGAATTTGAAACAGAAGCTGAAGAGTGGGGAGACGAAGAACCAAAAGAAACCTTGACGCTTGCCAACAAAGCTTCCATTCAACAAGAGATAAACGAACTTGAACTCTTTCGCGATCTCGCGGTCAATATCACCGAAAACGCCAAAGGCAGCGCCCTGCTCAGCGCTCTCGCCCAGGGCTTCAAAAAAGCCGCAGAACTCGGCTCGGCACAAAAAGCCATTGTCTTTACAGAATCAAGGAAAACCCAGAACTACCTGATCAAGCTCCTTTCCGCTAACGGTTACAACGGCAAAATTGTCCTCTTCAATGGAACAAACAGTGACCCATTGTCCAAATCCCTGTACAAAAGTTGGGCGGAAAAATATAAAAACAGCGACCGCGTCACCGGCTCCAGAACAGCCGACATGCGCGCCGCACTCGTTGACTGGTTCAGAGACGAAGCACAAATCATGATCGCCACCGAAGCAGGCGCAGAGGGGATTAACCTCCAATTCTGCTCCATGGTTGTCAATTACGACCTCCCTTGGAACCCCCAGCGTATTGAGCAGCGTATTGGACGTTGCCACCGCTACGGCCAAAAGCACGACGTGGTGGTCATCAACTTCATCAACCGCAACAACGCAGCCGACCAGCGCGTCTATGAACTGCTCGACCAGAAATTCAAACTCTTTTCCGGAGTTTTCGGCGCAAGCGACGAAGTGCTTGGCGTCATAGAATCCGGCGTAGAATTTGAAAAACGGATAGCCGCCATCTACCAGAACTGCCGGACAACCGCCGAAATAGAATCAGAATTCAACCGCCTGCAGGAAGAGATGGAATCGCAGATATCGGCCACCATGGGCGACACCCGCAAAAAACTGCTCGAAAACTTTGATGCCGACGTTCACGACCGCTTGCGGGTAAACCTCAGCGAAAGCCGCCAGTACCTCAACAAATACGACTCCATGCTCTGGAAGCTGACCCGATACGCGCTTGAAGGCAAAGCCGCCTTCGACCATGAAAAACTCAGCTTTACCCTGCACAGCGCAATAAGCGCCGACCATACCATTCCGGCCGGCACCTACGATCTCACTCGAACCACCAGCGACGCGCATCGTTACCGCATCGGCCACCCCCTCGCTCAACAGCTCATAGAGGCATGCAAAACCACCATACCCCAAGGGGCACACATCAGTTTCAACTACACCGCATGGCCACAGAAATCCGAAACACTGCAACCCCTTGTTGGCCAATCCGGCACACTCAAGCTCCTGCAGCTCTCCATTAACGGTGCCGACGAGCAGGATCACCTCATCTTCAGCGCCATAACCGACTCCGGCGAAACCCTCCCTGAAGAGTCATCCCGCCGCTTTTTCGACCTTCCCGCAACCATCGTCGAAGAGAGCAGCATGGAGCCGCACGCAGCGCTGCAACAGCTCACTGAACAACGCAAAATGGAAATCCTCTCCGCCCTTGTCGCCCAACAGGCCAACTGGTTTGAAGAAGAGATCGAAAAACTCAACTACTGGGCCGACGACAAACGCAAAGGGCTCAAGGTCGAACTCAAAGAGTATGACGAACAGATTACTATCTTGAAAAAAGAGGCGCGTCTTGCCCCGAACCTGCCAGACAAACTGGCCATCCAGAAAAAACTGCGCGATATCGACAAAAAGCGTGACGAAGCCTGGAAAGGGTACGACGAAGCATCAAGGCATATTGAACACCAGAAAGACGAACTGCTCGATACCGTTGAAGAGCGGCTCAAGCAGACCGTTGAAGAGAAAACCCTCTTCACCATTCGCTGGTCAATGAACTAAACCACACATTGTTAAAGACTATGGCAGAGATCCAGCCCGAAAACATGAAAGGAACTACCCTCGACATAGCCGCCGAAAACCGTGCCCGGCTGAAACAGCTCTTTCCAACCGTCTTTACCGAAACCCGCAACGACAAAGGCGAACTGACAGAGTCCATCGACTTTGCAAAACTCAAGGCAGAACTCGGCACCTTCAGTGACACGTTCGAGTCACGCCGTGAGCGCTACGGTATGGAGTGGCCGGGTAAAAAAGAGGCGCTGCACCTGATCCAGACCCTCAGCTCCGCCACGCTCAAACCCTACCGTCAGGAGTCAGTGAATTTCGACACCACCGAAAACCTCTTTATCGAAGGCGACAACCTCGAAGTGCTCAAGCTGCTCCAGACCAGCTACTACGGCAAGGTGAAGATGATCTACATCGACCCGCCCTACAACACCGGCAAGGAGTTCATCTACCCCGACAACTTCAGCGAGAGCCTTGAGACCTATCTGGAGTATGCCGGGCATGAGGGGCGATGGAAGGATAGCCAGTCCGCAAATGCACAGGAAAATCCCCGCTACCATACCCGATGGCTGAACATGATGTACCCAAGGCTCTATCTGGCAAGGAATCTGCTCCGTGATGACGGAGTGATCTTTATCAGTATTGATGATAATGAGGTGAGCAATCTGCGGAAGCTGTGCGATGAGATTTTTGGGGAGGAGAATTTTGTGGCTGTATTTCCCTGGAAAAAGAGGACAACCAAGAGCGATGTCCCATTTGGTGTCTCGCAGGATTACGAATGGGTTATTGCTTTTACCAAGGGTGGGTTGCAGGCTGGAGTTTCTTACGAAAGGAAATATTATCAAACCAGTGATTTTCCCAACGACAGATGGCGGCTATCAGATTTAACGACACAGCGAAGTGCCGAAGAGCGACCTAACTCGGCATTTATCATGGTTGATCCAAAAACAGGTAAGAGTTATCCTTTTAACCCGCATAGAGTATGGGGAGTATCTATTGACACTTTTCCTGAATACTATCGTAAAGGGAAAATCGTTTTTCCTGATGATTACGATTTTTTTAATCTCTCTATTCCGGCATTTCGTGTTTTCGAGAGCGAAGATAAAGCCAAGGCTATCAAGAAGTTCGGAACTGATGAGGCCATGAAAGCAGTCTCTACCTTTCTCCCGAAAGAGATTGGCATGAATGAAAATGGGAACAAGGAGATGCTTGACCTGTTTGGTAGCAAATTGTTTTCATTTCCAAAGCCAGTGTCGCTTATCAAGTATTTTGTTTCTATGATTAGTGATACGTCGGCAATTGTTCTCGACTTCTTCGCCGGTTCAGCCACCACCGCCCATGCCGTTCTCGATCTGAACAAACAGGACAACGGCAACCGCAAATTCATCCTTGTCCAGCTCCCTGAACCCTGCGCACCTGAGAGCGAAGCCTTCAAGGCAGGCTATAAAACCATAGCCGATATCGGCAAAGAGCGCATCCGTCGGGTCATCAAGAAGCTCAACACTGAAGAGGAGGGCAAGCTTGATCTCGATAATGCCGCCAAGCAGGATCGGGGCTTCAAGGTGCTCAAGCTCGACAAATCCAACTTCCACCAGTGGCAGAAGCTTGAGCCTTCAGCTTCGACGGAGCGAATTCTTGATCAGCTCACGCTCCACATCGACCATATTGACGCCAAGGCAACACCAGAAGAGCTGCTCTATGAAATCCTCCTCAAAGCCGGTTTTACTCTGACCGGCAACATCGAAACCAAAACCATCACCGGCAAAGAACTCTTTTCCGTCTCCGACGGCGCACTCCTGCTCTGCCTGGAAGAGAGCGTTACCAAAGAGCTGATTGACGCAGTCATTGACCTCAACCCCCAGCAGTTCCTCTGCCTCGACTCCGCCTTCCATGGCAACGACCAGCTCAAAGCCAACGCCGTACAAACCTTCAACGCCCACAACATGCAGAAGGAAAAGCACAACCAGATTCTCTTTAAAACGGTATAACAAAGAACGGATATGGCAAAAGATTTAACGGGTTCCAATATCGACCGGCAGAACATCCTCAACAACCCATACGCCGTTGCTGAAATCCAGAAAAGCATCGGCATAAAGGGAATCGAGTTCAATGGCAAGGTAGTACTGCTCAAAGAGCAAGTTGCCGCTTTTTTTGAAGTTACCCCAAGGACAATAGACAATTATCTGTCGAAATACGAGCCGGAACTCAAGGAAAACGGTTACGAGGTTTTGCGCGGTAACTCTTTGAAGAGCTTTAAGTTAACTTTTGAAGAACGGGGTGATAGCGAAACAGATTTCATTACCAAAACAACTGCGCTGGGAATTTTTGACTTCCGCGCATTCCTCAATCTGGCAATGCTGATTGCAGAAAGCGAGAAGGCTCGTGTTCTTCGTCAGGTCATGCTTGATATTGTCATTGACACCATCAACAGCCGGACTGGTGGAGGAACAAAGTATATCAACCAACGAGATGAAGATTTTCTTCTCTCCTACTTTAAGGAAGAGGACTATCGCAAACAATTCACTGATGCACTGCGGGACTGCGTCGATATGGGGAATTTCAAGTACCCCATGTATACCGACAAAATTTATGTGAGCATTTTTAAAGAGAATGCAAGGGAGTACCGAAAAATTCTTCAACTGAATGAAAAAGAGAAGGTTAGAGATACTTTTTACAGTGAAATACTTGACCTGATTGCATCTTATGAATGTGGTTTTGCCGATCAGCTTCAGCAGAAGCTTCAGCAAAAGGGCAGAAAACTCAGCTTTTTTGAGGTTGATGTTCTTTTTAAGCAGTTTGAATCTCAGGCTCACTGGAAACCATTGATTGAAAAAGCAAGGGTTAAAATGGCCAGTCGCGATCTCGCCTTTCGTGATGCATTTCACCATCAGTTGACAGAATACATGTCCCCGCTCAAGGTTGATGAATTTGAAAAATTTATCGGCGAAAAGAGTCTGGAGCTGGAACAACGCCTTGTCGAAGCCAAAGATGCCATGAAACGCCTCAAGGAGCGTGAATAATGCAATTTATTTATATCACAATAGATCAGGCTGTTAAAATCCATGCCAAAACCGTAGAGGTGTCGGGGGGTGGTTCGCATGGTATGCTCGACCAGGGTCGTCTTGAAAGCGTCCTTGAACACATCCAGAACGACAGCTACTACCCGACTTTTCTCGACAAGATCACACACCTCTTTTTTTGCGCGAACAAGTTCCATTGTTTTCAGGACGGCAACAAACGAATTGCCATTACGCTCTCTGCGCAATTCCTTTTATTCAATGGCTACATGTACTGTGTCTCTGATTTCATGCGTGAGATGGAAAACATCAGCTATCACCTGGCCGCAGGTAAAATAGATAAGGAGTTTCTCCGTGACCTTATTGAGGCTGTTATCAATGATAGCTATAATGAAAACGAAGAGCTGAAACTAAGGCTCTTGAATGCTATTCAGGAAGAGTTATGAAACTGAAATTCGATTCAACCCTCAGCTACCAGCTCGAAGCCATAAAAAGCGTCACCGACCTCTTTGACGGTCAGCCAGCCCGCAGCTCCGGCTTTCAGATCGATTTTGGTAAAGGGGGCAGCATGTACAACGACCTCGGCATCGGCAACGACCTGGCGCTTTCAGGGGAGCTGATAGTGCAAAACCTGCATACCGTCCAATCCCGCAACAATGTCCCGAAATCACGGAAGCTTCAGGAAGAGGGTGCCGCCTACGACTTTTTCAACTTCTCCGTCGAAATGGAGACCGGAACAGGCAAAACCTATGTCTATCTGCGCTCCATCTTTGAGCTGAACAAGCTCTACGGATTCAAAAAGTTCATCATTGTAGTGCCTTCAGTAGCTATCCGCGAAGGGGTGACCAGCTCCATCAAGCTGATGCGCGACCACTTCCGGGGGCTCTACAACAATGTCGCCTTCGATCACTTCGTCTACCAGTCAAAGGATCTGAGCCGGGTTCGACAGTTTGCCGTGAACAATGAAATCCAGATCATGGTCATCAACATTCAGGCCTTCCAGAAGGATGCCGGGGAGAAGGTTGATTATGCCTCCCTCACCGACGAGCAGAAAAAACGGCTCAATGTCATTCATCAGGAGCAGGACAGAATGTCGGGCCGCCGTCCCATTGAATACGTTCAGGCCACCCGGCCGATCCTGATTATCGACGAGCCCCAAAGCGTGGACAATACCGAAAAGTCACAGAAAGCAATTCGCAACCTCCAGCCGCTCTTCTGCCTGCGCTATTCGGCAACCCACAGCAACCCTTACAACCTCCTCTATCAGCTTGATCCCGTCCGCGCCTACGACCTGCGCCTTGTCAAGCAGATAGAGGTTATTGATGCTTCAGGCGCTCAAGACTACAACCAGACCTTCGTTCGCCTTGATGCTGTCGGTTACTGGCCAAAAACAGCCAAAACCCCCCAGGCGAAAGTGACCATTTTTGAAGAGACGCCCAACGGAACCCATGAAAAGCAGTTAAAAATCAAGCATGGCACCAACCTTGCAAGCCAGACAAACCGCACCGATTATGAAGGCTATCTGGTCACCAACATCAATGCTGAACCCGACAATGAATATGTGGAGTTTCAGAACGGTATTGTTGTCGAGCGATTTCAGGAATCCGGCGGCATGGCTGATGAACGCATCAAAAGCCAGATTGAGCAGACTGTCGAAGCCCACTTTGCCAAAGAAAAAAAACTCAAGGGGAAGGGGATAAAGGTGCTCTCCCTCTTCTTCATCGACCACGTCAAAAGCTACCGCTCCTACGACGACGATGGCAACCCTGCCAAAGGGAAAATTGCCCAATGGTTTGAAGAGGCATACACGGCAACCAGCAGCAAACGGCACTATACCGGCCTCATTCCTTACCGGGCAGAAGAGGTTCACGACGGTTACTTTTCAGCCGACAGAAAGAAGGGCAAAATTGTAGACCTCCTTGATACCAGCGGCAGCACCGCCAAGGATGACGAGACCTACGAACTCATAATGAAAGACAAGGAGCGGCTGCTCTCACCGGAGGTGCCTCTCCGTTTTATTTTCAGCCACTCAGCCCTGAAAGAGGGGTGGGATAACCCCAACGTCTTCCAGATCTGCACCCTGCGTGAAATGGGCACCGACCGTGAACGCCGCCAGACCATCGGGCGCGGCCTTCGCCTTCCGGTGAATCAGGATGGTGACCGTGTCTACGACGACCAGATCAACCGCCTCACCGTTATTGCCAACGAAACCTTTGAAAACTTTGCCAAAGGGTTGCAGTCCGAAATAGAAGCCGCCATCGACCCAAGCGGCAACTTCAAATTCGGTCGTCTTCCCCAACTCGCCTTTACGCCGGTGCTCAACACCGCAGGAACCGGCTACCTGACACAGGAGGAGTCAAGTGAAATCTGGCAATGTGTTGCCGAACAGGGACTGATTGATAGCTATGGCGACATTACCACGGCATTCACCCCCGCCAAAGCCGACTTCACCTTTACCCTGCCGGAAAAATATACCGGTCTTGAAGATGCGGTTATCGGGCGTATTGAGCGGTTCCTTCCGCGTGATTTTGTGAAGAATGGGCGTGATCGCCAGAAAGTGAGCTACAACAAACGAGTCGAACTCAACACCGATTTTCAGGTACTCTGGAATAAAATCAGCCAGAAAACCCGGTATTCCGTCGAGTTTAAAACGTCGGAACTGGTCACTCTGGCGGCAGGGAAGATCAATATCATGGCGGAAATAAAGCCAGTGCAGATTGAGATCACCAAAAGAGATCTTGCAATAAAAGAGTCAGGTCTTGAAGGCGGAAAAATCACCAGCAGCAGAACACACCTTGTCCATAACGAGCAGCCGCTGCCGGATATTCTCGCCTTTTTGCAGCGCGAAACCGAACTGACACGAGGAACCCTGGTTGAAATCCTGAAGCAATCAGGACGGTTGAAAGATTTCACCCTCAACCCCCAATCCTTCATGACCGAAACCGCCAGAATGATCAACCGCGCACTGCACGAACTGATTATCGACGGCATCAAATACGAACCGATCAAAGGGCAATACTACGAAATGCGCCTCTTCGAAGCCGAGGAGATTGAAGAGTACCTCAGCCGCCTCTATACCATCCAAAGTACCGACAATCGCACCCCGTTCAACTACATTGCCTGCGATTCCGGCACAGAAGAAGAGGTTGCAAAACTTCTCGATGCTGACGACCGGGTAAAATTCTTCTGCAAGCTGCCACGCTGGTTCAAGGTTGCAACACCACTCGGCGACTACAACCCCGACTGGGCAGTCGTTGTTGATGACACTCAAAAACTCTATCTCGTCCGCGATAAACGCCGCTCAACCGAAAACAAAAAAGTCGATTGCGGCAAAGCCCACTTCAAAGCCTTGGGCGTCAACTTCAAGGATGCCACAACGATTTATGAGGTGCTGAATCCTTAACGTGTAATATCGTGGTCACACGAAGCATAAAAGTTGTTGCAGTCAACCAGAGCAAACATAACGCAAATCTCCGGTCAGTTTATCGCTGTTTTTGGATAACGTAGGTTATGTTTCCCCGCACTGCTCCGCCGAGCAATTGCCTGACCCGATTGATCCACCTCCAATAACGACGACAACGTGTGTCGGCGTGTGTCATGTCATTGTCAAGGAAGCCATGTCGATGACAAAGCGATATTTCACGTCGCCTTTGACGGTGCGGTCATAGGCTTTATTAATATCCTTCATATTGACCATCTCAATATCGCAAGTGATGTTGTGTGTCCCGCAGAAATCCAGCATCTCTTGTGTTTCAGGCAATCCCCCTATCAGCGAACCCGCCATGGAACGACGACGGAAGATGAATGGAATGCCACTTACTTCAGTCAATGGCTCAACGGCACCAACCACCACCATGGTTGCGTCACGCTTCAGGAGGGCCATATAAGGATCAACATCATGCCCAACAGGAATTGTGTTGAGCAGGAAGTCAAAACTATTTTCTGCCTCCTTCATTGCATCGGCATTCGTTGACAGCAGCACGTCATCCGCACCCAGCTTCTTTGCATCTTCTCCTTTTTCTGGTGATGTCGTAATCATCACCACCTTGGCACCCATGGCGTGGGCTAATTTTACGCCCATATGTCCCAGTCCGCCAAGCCCGATAATACCCACGTTCTGTCCGGCTCCGACGTTCCAATGTTTGAGCGGCGAATAGGCTGTAATGCCGGCACAAAGCAGGGGAGCGGCTGCGGCAGGGTCGAGATTGGCCGGAATACGAAGGACAAAACGCTCCTCAACCGTAATCTTGTCTGAATAACCGCCCAAAGTCATTTTGTGCGGTGTGCCCCCGATTTTGTCTTCGCTGCCGTAGGTTCCGGTAAAGCCGTTGTCACAATATTGCTCCAAACCTTCGTCGCACGAGTGACAGCTACGGCAGCTATCCACCAGACAGCCGACACCGACCAGATCACCAATCTTGAATTTACTAACCTTATTGCCGACGGCGGTTACCCGTCCTACAATTTCATGCCCCGGAACAAGGGGATAGTGCGTCCTGCCCCATTCGTTACGGGCAGAGTGAATGTCGGAATGGCAGACACCGCAATAAAGAATTTCGATTGCCACATCGCCGGGACGTGGATCACGGCGTTCCAACTTAAACGGAATAAGTTCGCTTGTTGCGGATTGTGTCGCGTAGCCTTGTGCACTAATGGTCATCATCTCCTCCGTTACATTTTAAGCTATTTTATTTTTATAAAAAGAGTTGTGAGGACTTTACCATTTCAAAAGCAAGTATCATGGTGTCACTGTTTTGGATATCTCCGATCTTCAATGATCCGGTGCTGTAGAGAATCCCTTGCTTTTCAGGATTGGCTATGGTATGAGGTAAATCCCCGGAACTCCTCTGTGGTTCGTTAGAGCTTTTCCTGATTATACCAATGTATCACCTGATCAGCGAATCCCGATAGATCAATTTTGTTTTATTCTTGCCTGATCCTCCAAATTTTTTTGCTAAGGAGTTATATCTTGCATCTCTTAATTTTACACCATATATTTACATTGTAAAATTAAATAGATTATCACCATGGCAAGACCGGTCAAAAAAGAGCAGATTCCACATCTTCAGGAGGCGATCAAGGAGAGCGCGTGGCGGCTGATTGCGGAGTTTGGCGCGCCAGCCCTGTCGTTGCGTGCTATTGCTCGTGCACTCAGCATTACCGCCCCGGCGATCTACAACTATTTTCCTGATCGTGACGCACTGGTGACGGCGCTCACCATTGATGCTTTCACATCCTTTGGTGATGTCCAGCTTCAGGCACGCGACAGCTTTCTGCCCGAGCAGCTTCTTGAACGTTTTCGGGCGATTGGTTTCGCCTATCGTGATTGGGCGCTGCGTTATCCCCAGCGCTACCAGCTCATTTTTGGTACTCCCATTCCCGGCTACGAGCAGCAACAGCAGGAGATTATACCATCAGCAACACGCTCCATCAGCGCTCTGGTCAGTGTGATTGAAGATTTTCGCCTTGCCGGCAAGCTGAAGAGCGAGAATTTCCCGTTACTGCCACCTGAGTATAAAACGCAATTTTCAGCCATGAACACCAGCACCTGTCATGCACTGTCGTATGGCGTTGCCCTGATTGTCTGGAGCCGTGTACACGGCCTGGTGTCGCTTGAAATCGGAGGTCGTCTTCCACCATTCGGGGTTGACGGAGACGGGCTTTATCACTATGAATTACAATCAATTGCCCAACAATTTATACAGGAGTAACGATGAAAACCCTGATTCTTGACGGGTCGCTGGCAGGCGACAAGGTTGGTAGTTTTTCGGCGGCAACCCTGCAATCAGCCGCTGTTGCCCGAGGCTGGGCTGCCGAAGTGGTGGTACTGCGCGACAAAAAGATTGGCAACTGCAGGGGCGATTTTTTCTGCTGGCTGAAAACCCCCGGTAAATGCCACGTGGCTGATGACCATCAGGAGATAACGGGCAAATGCCTTGAAAGTGATCTTGTCATTTATCTGACCCCGATCACCTTTGGTGGTTACTCCTCGACGCTCAAGAAACTGGTTGATCATCAGATCCAAAACACCTTGCCATTTTTCACCACCATTGAGGGGGAGATTCATCATCAGAAACGGTACGACAACTATCCTGATCTGCTCATCATTGGCTGGCTGAGTGAGCCGGATGCACGGGCTGAATCCATTTTCAGGAATCTGGCCTGGCGAAACTCCATCAACTTTTATGCAAAAGCGCATCTCTGTGGTATCCTCTATGGGACTCAATCGGAGCGTATGATGAACGAGCAGCTCAATTATCTGTTTGAAAAGGTTGTTCGTCAAGAGTCGGATACAGAGGCAACGCTGCCGATGATCGCCTCTTCATCAGCCCCGGCAACCCCGATTCAGCGGGCACTCCTGCTGGTTGGCAGTCCGCGCCTGGAGAAGAGCAGCTCTTCTTCACTGGGCACCTATCTTTTTGAGCAGTTGCAGCAGCAGGGGGTTGAAACCGAAACGATCTCTCTCTACAAGGCAATCAATACCGCTGCTCGCATGGATGCGCTTCGGGATGGCATTGATCGTGCGGATCTGGTTGTTCTTGCCTTTCCGCTCTATGTGGACACTCTTCCGGCTCCGGTTATTTCGGTGCTTGAAACTTTTGTGGCACATTGCAGGCAAAAATCGAAGAGGACACGTTTTACTGCCATCGTCAATTGCGGTTTTCCCGAGGCGTCTCAAAATACCAATGCCATTGCTGTCTGTGCCGAGTTTGCCCGCTCTGCCGGATTTGAGTGGATGGGGGGGCTTCCACTTGGAGCAGGTGAGGGGATGGTTCGCGCTCAGTCGCTCCGGCAACTTGGTGGGCAGGGCAGAACGCTCCGGCAAGCACTGGAGAGTGCCGCAGAGGAGCTGGCCGATGGTCAACCGGTTTCTGACAAGAGTCGTGAGTTGCTGGCCAAGCCAATAATGCCGGTCTGGCTGTACAAGTTAGGCGGAACTATTGGCTGGGTGATGAAGGCAAGAAAGAATGGAACGCAAAAGCTGCTGAAGGCAAGGCCGTATCAGAAATCGACGCAGGGATGAATTGCTATGTCATTATATTCCGAATTTGCTCCATGGTATGAGCAGCTTTTTCCGTTTCGTGAAGAGGTCTACCTCTTCCTTCGTGAACATGCCGGCACTCAGGGAACCCGTATCCTTGATGCTGGATGCGGGCCGGGTCACTATTGCAGCAGGTTTCAGAGGGATGGTTTTCGCGCAACAGGTATTGATCTTGATCCGAATATGATTAAAGAGGCTGCGGCAGCCTCTCCTGATGCAGAATTTCACTGCATGGATATTGCCTCTCTTGCCTCTTTACATCAATCGTTCGGTTTGATCTACTCCATCGGCAATGTGGTTGCTCATCTTCCGCCCCTCCGCTTTTCCGCTTTTCTTCGGGACGTTTACTCGGTTATTGAACCTGGAGGTTGCTGGATTTTTCAGGTGGTGAACTGGGATTATCTGCTTGGCCTTGATGAATACAGTTTTCCTGTCAAAACCGTTGGCGATGGTTCGGTAGCCTTTTATCGCCGCTATCCTCTTATTGCTCACGACCGTGTTATTTTTGACGTTGAGCTTATTTCAGAAGGCAAAAAGGTATTCCATGAGCAGACAACTCTTTATCCTCTTTCTGCTGACAGCTTTCTCCAGAGGCATAACGCTGCCGGATTTGCTCTGTCTGGCATATATGCCGGTTTTGATAAAACACCGTTTATCAGGGAACGCAATTCCGGACTGGTTATGGTGTTTGTGAAGGAGCCTGCCACGAGTCAGGTGTAATGGCTTCAAGGTGACCGACCACAAGTCGCTTGAGCAGATCAAGACGATGAAATATTACAAAAATATGAAGGGGAGTGGTATCTGATTGGCATCGTCTTTGACCCGAAGGCAAGAAACGTCAGCAGGTTTGAGTGGGAGAAACTGTAAGACTCTTCGCTATTAAGCATTCTCATTTCAATTGTTATGGCTATTCGTTAATAAGCGCCAGGAATACGTTAGTATTTGTCTGATCATAATTAATCGTTAAGTTACACTAAGTGAAACTTAACGATGACTTTTTTTATGCAACCTGTTCGCCGTCTCATGCACAACCTGGTAAGTCTGGCGAGTGCAGATCATTATTTGTTCGCACCCGATGATTTGCGGGCGCTTGTGCCAGATATTTCTAACGGTGCGTTCAAGACTCTCTTGAGTCGAGCAGTACAGGCTGGATATTTGGCTCGGGTGTGTCGTGGGCTGTATTTGTATGTTCAGGTGATGCCATCCAGTGGATTATTGCTTTTTCATGCAGCAGCACGCTTGCGTGCCGATGGCTTTAACTACCTTAGTCTGGAGACGGTTCTCAGCGATGCGGGTGTCATTTCACAAGTGCCTGTCAATTGGATATCGGTGATGTCGTCTGGCCGCAGCACGGCGCTTGCTTGTGGTCGGTGGGGCACCATCGAATTTGTGCATACGAGGCAGCGGCCTGAAGAGTTGGCACCGCAGTTGAGCTATGACTCACGTTGCCGACTATGGCGAGCCAGTGTTCCCCAGGCTTTGCGTGACATGCGGGCTACTCATCGAAATTTAGCGTTGGTTGACCGGAGCGTGGCGCATGAGTTTGTTTGATCAACTGGTCGATGAGGCCATCAAAAATCAACAACACCTGGTGCCGTTGCGTATGGTGGTAGAAAAAGAGTTGCTCCACCACGATATTTTGCGCGTGCTCAGCAGCTCAGGTCTGTTAGCCAGGTTGACCTTTATTGGTGGAACCTGTTTGCGTGCCTGTTTTGGGTCTCATCGCTTGAGTGAAGACCTGGATTTTACCGGAGGTGCGGAATTTAGTCGTGACAGCCTGTCGGCGATGGCACAAGTGTTGAAGGGGAGCCTCATGGATAAATATGGTCTTGATGTTATGGCTCAAAGAATGCCCTGCACAACTCTTGCAATCGGCACTCAAAGATTTAGACCGTTCGTACAAGAACTTTTTCGAGAAACGAGCAGCATCTCCAAAGTTTAAAAAGAAAAAATCCAATAACAGTTTCCGGTTTCCGCAAGGATTTGAACTTGATGCAGTCAACAGCCGCATCAAGTTTCCAAAACTTGGATGGATTCGATATCGAAAAAGCCGAGAGGTTGATGGGGTAATCAAAAACATCACAGTTTTTTGTGTGGCTGGTAAATGGTACGCCAGTATTCAGACTGAACGGGAAGTGGAACAGCCGGGTACATCCATCAACATCTGCCATTGGTTTGGATGTTGGTATTACGGTATTTGCTACCCTGTCAGACGGAACGGTATTTGAACCTGTCAATGCCTATCGAAAAAACATGGTGAAACTGGCAAAACAGCAAAGGAAACTCAAAAGGAAAAAGAAGTTCAGTAGTAACTGGAAAAAGCAATTACGTCGACATTTTCTTTTTATTGATGAAAATATTGTGTAAAGTGATTGTAGCTTGATCTGTTTGATGGAACTCTTCATTGCTCTGCTTAAACTTACCTTTATGGTATATCAATCGTTACGACCCGTTGCTCATTTGCGGGAAAAGGCTGAGCAATTTGTGACACCGTTTTCTGAGGATCATCCCTTATGAGACTCAAACTGACACTTCGGCAGCAGAAACCTGTCGAGTATCTTCCTCTCAATACAGGCTACCATCTTGCCTCGGCGATTTACTCCACGCTTGCACACTCATCAAGCTCTTTTGCAACGAAGTTGCACGAGCATGGATATGGGTCTGAAGGCGCCCGGCAGAAGTTCAAATATTTCACCTTTTCCAACTTGCAGATTCCGTTGCGCACCGTTGAGCAGGGACGAATTGTGTCGCGCTCCCGTGCGGTAACGCTTTATCTCTCTTCGCCGAAAGAGGAGTTTTTGCAGCATCTTATTACCGGTCTTTTTGGTGATGGTGCGTTGCGCATAGAAAATGCCTTATTCGAGAAGCAGCTTATCGAGTCATTACCCGATCCAGAGTGGTCGGAACAGATGGCATTTTCGATGCTCTCCCCGCTTGCAGCGTCGCTCTATCGCGACCCATCGTCAGGGATGAACACTAAGGAGTATCTCCGCTACAACGACAACCGTCTGCCCGACATGTTGTTGCACAATCTGCAAGCCAAGTATCGGGGAATCTATGGCGTTGAACCGCCAGTTGGCAACGTGCCATTTTCGATAACGTTTGAGGTCGGATATCTAAAGCGGATGGAGGATAAGGGGAGGGGTGTGGAAAAGCTGATTACCATCAAGGATGCTACCGGGAGAGAGAGCAGGGTCAAGGCCATCGAATGCCCGTTTACCGTGACCGGCCATCCAGAGCTGATAAAGGTCGGCTATGAATGCGGATTTGGGGTGAATAATTCGATGGGGCTTGGGATGGTGAGGGTTGATGAGAGAGGGGGAATATGATTTTATTCGGAATTTTATTTTGTTCGAAAAATAACGAACAGGCAATTTTCCTATGAACAAGATGTAACGAACAAAAATTTATAAAACATGCTTGATACACTTTTACAAATTGGAAAAACTTTTCGGGAAGCAGGAAAAGATGGATTGAAGCATCACCGTTATATTAAACCAGCCCCTATTCCTGATAAAAAGACAAATATTACTTTTCTTTCTCTACCAGTAACTGAAGATTTTTGTTTTGATTTTGATGGTATAAAAGAAATTCCTGAAAACGAGAGAAGTTTGCTTTTTTATCCCACGTTCAAAACATCGGATGCTGATGGCCTAGTAAAATATCTTTTTGGAGATATTTATTACGGATTAAATAAAGATGGAAAGGAATTGGGCTATTATCGAATGGGAGATCCGAAAATAAAAGCTAAAGGTTTTCAAGTTAGTTCATTTTTTCGTTGTGAAGAAGATGCGAAATTTTTTGAAGAAAGTGATGTTATTGAAAAATTTAGAAAAGAATATGAAAAAAATATTAAGAAAATTCAGGATTTGTTGAAGAAAAATAGTAGAGAAATGGTATTTCTTCATTTTGATTTTCAAGGTAAACATTGGTACCATTTTGAGGAAGAAATGAAATTAATAAATGAAAAGATTTTTAAGGATTTCTTGGGATTCAGCAAAAAAGCAAATGGATATGTGTTGAATGCTTTTCTTTATAAAACACTTGGTGGTGATACTCCAATGTTTAATTCTGAAGCTAAATATAAAAATCGTTATTTTGAATCTACAGATAGCGTTCTTGATTTAATTTATGCAATTGACTATTCAAAAAAAGCCATTATTACCGAAAAGAATATTAAAATCGTCGTATTGCCTAAGGGTGAAAATATAAGTGCAGTACATATTGAAGATTTTTTTGAAAAGAAACGCACAATAGAAGATGTGATGGTGAACGCTGCGGAGGAAAAAATAAAAGGCGCTAATTCAATAATGTTTGAAGAGTTATACGACAGCCTTTTTATGCCCGTTACGGAAGGTATTTCAAAAAGCATTATTCAATTTGATTTCGTTTTCAGTAAAAAAGCTGACAGTCCATCAACGCCTGATGTCGATATGCTTGAGATCTCTGGAATTGAAAGAAGTTTACTTAAAAATTTGAGTGAACGGATAAAAGAGCTTCGTGGACCAATTATTAAAGAGAGAAATAAATATTATCCAAAACGACCAAAAAACTTTATAAATCTTGAAATTAGAAATGCATTTAGAAATATTTTAGGAGACACAACAAAAGGGCAAAAAAAATATCAAAGCCATCTCTTCAAAGTTCTTCCTCAGATTTATACAGGAACATATTATAATGATGATGTTTTGCTTCCTGCATTTATTGAGAAAACAGAGTTTAATATTCGGAACGATCAGGAAAATTATAATCTTCTTAAGTATGATTATTATTTCTTAACTATAATTCAAAACTCATCCAAAGATAAAATTATGGAAATGGAAAATTCACTTAGTTATAAAGCTGGTCTTTTGCTTGGTAAAATGGCAAAACCGCTTAGTTACAAAATTAATTCGTTTGAAAAAAACTATGTAGGATTACTTTCTCGTCGAATTTCAGACAAAAAAGGGTTAATGGTTTTTTCTAACTTTATTAACGAAAAATTGGCAATTCATGATGTTGCATATCCCGATTTACAAAATGCATCGGTTGAATTTGCTTTTTTTATAAGTCAAATTAAGGAGAAAGATTATCTGAAAAACGAGTGTGCTTTTGGCTTTTTTGAAAGCTATTTCAAATATGAACAAAAAAAGGAAGCAGAGACTATTACAAAATTGATTAACTAATTTAAATTACAAAATTATGTCAGAGCAATTGTCATTAACCGAATTATTACCAGTGGAGAAATCGGAAATCCTCTTTTTTTATGAAACATCTTACTCGACCCCAAACGGTGATCCATTTACAGGTGAACAACGTTATGACGAAGAAACAAAGAAAATTTTGGTGAGCGATGTTCGCATTAAAAGATTTATAAGAGATGAGATGGAGAGATTGGGATATAATATTTACGTCTCAAACCCTGACCCTGAAAACAAACTCAATGCAGGCCAGAGATTTATGCAACTATTTGGAGAAAGAAAAGATAAAAATCAATCTGCAAGAGAATTTGCTCTGTCGTTAATTGATGTGAGATTTTTTGGAGCGGTAATTCCAATTCAAAAAGAGAAAGGAAAGAAAAAGAATGAAGGTGGGGAAAGTATTGATGCTGGCGAAAAGGAAAATGCGTTTAATATAACAGGCGCAATACAGTTTTCAGTTCTTAACCCGTCTCTGAATTCTGTTGATTTAAGAATGCACCAGAATACTTCGACATTTGTGAGTAAAGAAGGTAATAAGCAAGGTGCAATTGGTACGACAACCGTTGTGCCATATGCTCTCAATCAAATACATGGGTGGATAAATCCGTATAGCGCAAAACATACAGGACTTTCCGAAGCAGATGTTACGCAAATGTTTCAAGCTCTTTGGAATAGCATCAATAACGCCAATACTCGCACAAAGTAAAATCAAAACTCGCTTCTTTTACTCCAGATTATATATTCCAAACCAAACAAGAAATTGTATGGCGCAGATAGGCTTATTAAGCTGAATCCCTCAAAAGCAACGGAAGAACAAATTCGCTCAAGTGAAGATTATACCTTAGACTTTGGTAAACTTCACGATGCTGCTCAAAATGAAATCGTGAAAGAAATTCGCTTTTTTACAGAAGTCGAGGCAATAGCCGAAAAACTTCAAGGCGAAAAATTCAAAGCAATGAAACTATGAATGGAGCATTAATTAACATTTCTGGCAATTGGGCACATTTCAAAAAACCCGAAACAAATAACAATCCGTTAACTCACGATTTTATTACCAAAACTGCGCTTATTGGAATGATAGGCGCTGTTCTTGGAATTGAACGTGATACTATGAAAGCCCGCTTTCCTGAACTTTCAGATGATTTACTTTACGGTGTTCAAGTTAAAAATGCTGTCAGAAAAGAATCTTGGGGTTTCACATTAAGGCGAGCCTCAAATTTGTTTGAAAAAGCACCAAAGCAAATGGAGTTTCTGAAAAATCCGGATTTTGTAGTTGCTGTAGCACTGAAAGACTTTCGTTCTCAGTTATTATTTGATCAGTTTATTTTAGCTATTGGGAATAGTGAAGCAAAATTTACACCCATTTTAGGACTTCATAATTGTCCTGCAACTATTTTCTTGGTTGCAAAAGGGTTATTTGTTGAGGGATATGGAGAATTTGTAACTAAAGCTTTTGTAACAAAGAATTGTAATGTTGATATGAGTAGTTTAATGCAAGATGGCAATCACAACCTTCGTTTGGGTTTTGAACGTATTCCGACATTTCAAAATGATGACTTTTGGAACTTGCCAGAGAAATATGTCGAAGTGATATATCCTTCAGAACAGAATGAAATTCCAGTCAAAGAAAACAGGCACTATCAATTTACTGATGGATCAAAATGGATATTGATTTAAAGCAGAAATTTAAATCGCACCCCGATAAACTTTTATTTGACCACTTAAAAGGTGTGGCTGAAAAGGCTTGCATGCGTTGGGATTCAAAATTTGCTGAAGTTATATCGTTCTTCCATGACTTGGGAAAAATTAATCCAAATTTTCAGAACAAGTTACAAGGGCAGAAAACGGGGTATGATAATCATTCGTATCTTTCAGCATTAGCTTGGATATTATTCTTTAATAAAAATTCGTCTTTAATCAAAGAGTGGATTGGAGATAGTCGTGAAGATGTTTTTGCAATAGCAACAATTATTGCAAAACATCACGGGGATCTGACAGATATGGATAACGGTTTTTTTTCAGAAGAGCCTCGTTTAAACTTGAAAAAATTTATACTTTCAAAACCTGATATTCCAATTTCTGAATTTCTTCAAGGTTTATTTCCTCACCAGGAATTTTCACTAAATCTCTCTTGTTTAGAAGCGACGAGATTTATTGACGAAACGCAATCTCTTTTTTATGCAAAAGTCAAGAAGCAAATTTCAAATCCTTTAGGTTTTTTTCATAATACACAATTCGGTTTTGCATGTTTGATTGAAGGTGATAAACGAGATGCTGGTGATAATAATGACTATCAAAGATTAATCATCGGAAATCATCTTCGAAAAATTTATTCACAAAGATTGAACGAAGAGCTAAACAAATACAAAAAAGATAGCGCATTAAACTGTTTGCGAACAGAGATGAGAAATGAAGCTCTGGAAAGTATAAAATCAAAACTTGAGAATGGTGAAAGAGTCTTTACGCTGACTTCACCTACGGGTTCAGGCAAAACAATGATGCTTCTTGCACTTGCTAATGAGATTATAAGACGTAACCCTGAACATGATCTTCTTTATGCGTTACCATTTCTTTCCATAACGGAACAAGTTGAAGCAATCGCAAAAAAAGTTTTTGGTGAGAATTTAGTTTTAAGGGTTGATTCGAAAACGGAAAATAAAGAGCTTCAGAAGCTGTTAGAGGAAAGTGATAATGAACCAGAAAAACTTCAGGAAATTTTGTGCCGTATTTTCTCTAATGAAACGTTTGATCATCCTTTTATCATCACAACTTTTGTTTGCTTCTTTGAAACGCTTGTCAGTAATCGAAACTCTGAGCTTTTGAAACTCCCGAATTTTTCAAAACGTATTTTTTTGATAGATGAAGTTCAGGCACTCCCTCCAAGACTCTATATTTTCTTTGCTGCTTTGCTTGATGAATTTTGTATAAGATTCGACAGTTATGCTATTCTTTCAACTGCCACAATGCCGTATTTGGAAATTGACGCGAAAACGGATGACAGAATATCTGCAAGAAATCTTTTTAGGAACTATCCTAACTATGGAGAGGCAAAAAAACGTGAATTGCTGAATGCTGAAGCTCATTTCTCAAATGATATATTTAATCGCTACACAATAACACACATTGATAATGATACTTTTATCATTGATGATTTGGCCGATGAAATTCGAGCCCAAGATAAGTCTTGCCTTATTATTCTCAATACAATTCAAGATACTAAAGACCTGTATGAAAAATTTCGGGATCAATCCGATATTTACATTTTGTTAAATACACATTTTCATCTTGAAGATCGAAAAGCAAAAATTAAATATTGTAAAGAAAAGTTAGAGGCTGGTGAACGTGTTGTTCTAATTTCAACGCAACTTATTGAAGCGGGTGTTGATATTGATTTTCCTGTACTTTATCGAGATTTTTGTCCATTGCCAAGTTTAATTCAATCTGCAGGGCGTTGTAATCGTAATGGTAGCCCGGAAAAAGGAAAAGTGTACTTTTTTGAACTTCGGAATAAAGGCCAAAATAAACTACGCGCCGATTTGATTTACAGAGATGGGGTTGGAAAAGAATTTCTTTCTTTTTGTAAGGAAAATATTGTTGGCGAGATTTATGAAAAAGACCTTTTTGGAATTCAGGCAAATTTTTTCAAGGAAAAAGTCGGTGGCCTGAATATCGGGTGGCATTTTCAGACAGGTTTAAATAATGGAGATAATAAAATTGAAATGGTAGAGTGTATTCAAAATGCCCGTTTTGAAACACTTGGGCAGTTCAAACTGATAGATAAAAAGGTTTTTGGTGAAGAGTATCGTTATTATGTACCAAGAGATGAAAATGATAGTTCATTTGAGAAATTGATGGAATTTCAAGAACAAGTTCATGGTCGAAAACCTTTTAAAGAAGCAAAAATACTACAGGTAGGACTTGAGATGCAATTGCGCTCAATGTCTGAAAGAGTTGTTACAGTCCGTTTATCGGAATCACAAAAATTATTAGCGCCTCAAGCGTCAGAAGAAGTTTTCGGGATTAAAAAACTAACACAAGAAAACGCGTATTCAATAGAAAAAGGTATAGTACTTACAGGGATAGAAAATTGTTTTATATAGAACTATGTCACAAACCATCCCAACCAAACAGCCGTTTTACATCTTCTCAAACGGTGTGCTCATGCGGCATGAAAACACCATTTGTTTTGTGCCGCATGTCACGCAGGATGAGGTGACAATCCAAACAGATCCTTTGCTCTATTTCGAGTCGGATGAGCTTGAGAGCTTTTCGCTCAATCCGGTGAAGGACGGCAAGCTGAACACCGGTGGCAGGCGAGTGATCCCGATCAATAACATTGATTCGTTTTTTGTGTTCGGGGAGGTGAACTTCAACACAAAGTTCCTGAACTTCCTCACCAAAAACCACATTCCCATGCACCTGTTCAACTACTACGGGTTTTATTCAGGCTCCTACTACCCGCGTGAATACTTGTTGTCGGGGTTTCTGGTTGTACATCAGGTGAAGCATTACAGTACACTGAAAAAACGGATGGAACTTGCTCGCGAGTTTATTGAGGCCGGGGCGGCAAATATTGCCCGAAACTTGAAATACTACACCGCCGATTCGCGGCAGGCTGCACTGGGGCAGGAGAGTGTTGAGATGCTGTTCCATACCATAGCGCAGATCGAGTCGCTTTCGGGCACCATAGCCACGGCTAAGGATGTTCCTTGCCTGATGGGTATTGAAGGCAATATCCGCAAGCTCTATTATCAATCGTGGCAGCACTTGCTTCGCTCGGCTGACCCGGCTTTTTCCTTTACTGAAAGGGTGAAACGTCCGCCGGATAATGCCGTCAATGCTCTGGTGTCGTTCGGTAACAGCCTGATGTATTCAGCCTGCCTGACCGAAATTTATCGGACACAGCTTAACCCGACAATCTCATTTCTGCATGAACCGTCGGAACGGAGGTTTTCCCTGGCGCTTGATATGGCAGAAATTTTCAAGCCGATGTTTATTGACCGGATGATTTTCAAACTGGTTAACACCCGTGAAATTCAGGCCAAGCATTTTACCAATGCCCTGAACTTCTGCCACCTGAACGATGCAGGCAGAAAGATTGTGGTCAAGGAGTTTGAAGAGCGCATGAGAACAACCATCAAGCATCGGGGGCTTGGCAGGGATGTTTCATATCGTCGCCTTATTCGTCTCGAATGCTATAAACTCATCAAACATCTCATTGGCGAAGATGCATACCATGCGTTCCGAAGCTGGTGGTAGCATCAAACACTCAAACACTGAAAAGCCATGTACTATATTGCTGTGTACGATGTGGGGGAAAAGCGTGTTGGGAAAATGCTGAAAATATTCCGCAAGTACATGCACCACATCCAGAATTCCGTTTTTGAGGGCGAGATGACTCCTGCATCATATCAAAAGCTGAAGTATGAGGCATCCCGGCTTTGCCATGATGATGCGGATTCAGTAATCTTTTTTGAGTTGAATGGAAAGTATATGCACAAAGAGATTCTCGGCATGGAAAAGCGGCCCGCCTCTAATTTTATCTGATACGCCATGCTTAATCCAAAGGTTAACGGCACAAAAATCAGCTATTTTTTTATCTGCCACCGGAAACTATGGCTTTTCGACCGGCAATTGCAGTTTGAAAGTGATTTCAGTACCGTAGAGGAGGGGAAGTTCATCAGTGAAACCACCTATCCCGATGAACGCCATGAGATACAGTTGGCTGATGGTGCGGTGCTCGATTTTTATGACAAGCGGCACAAGGTGGTGCATGAGGTGAAGAAATCAGACAAGATGGAAGAGGCTCATCTATGGCAGTTAAAATATTACTTATATTACCTTAAAAATTTGGGGGTAGAGGATGTAACAGGTAGACTTGATTATCCAAAACTCAAAAAAACGCTTGATGTTGTACTAACTGAGCACACCGGAGTATAGTGTACCACCTCTACCGGAGCAAAGTGTACCAGCGATTCCGGAGCAAAGTGTACCACCTGTACCGGAGTAAAGTGTACCAGGTATTCCGGACG
>CAJEXW010000014.1 GCA_903994525.1 uncultured Chlorobiaceae bacterium | reverse complement strand
ATTGTGGCAGGTATCGCTCTTCCGTTCAGCCAATCTATAATTCTGTATTTCTTACTCGCGTCGCCAAGCATCGCTGCAATTATCCTCTTATTATCACTTCCGCTCCCCTGAAAGATTTTGGTATTCTGAATGTCTCCATTAATCCCGGTAACACCTTTATCTATGCAGGATCAAAGGGACGTGAGTTTATTGATCTTAATGAAGAGTTCCATAGCTTCCCTATCGAGGAGAAAAAAGAGGAGCTGATTCATCTGTTGAATGAAAGAATGCTGGTACTGCTTCAGGAGCAGGATTTTGAAAAATTCAACTTTATTGGCTCTGCTCTCCAGATCAAATTTGGTCAGACAACCGTTGCCCGTCAGGATATTACCCACTCCATAAGGGATGATGAATCTTCGGCTTTTCTTGAAAAGGTGAAAAGTGTAGTCCGTGAAATAGATCCAAGTGGCCGAAACTTCAGAATAGAGGATACCGGACTTGACATTGAAATTATTTTAACGATTGATGTCGCTTCCGACCAATCCCCCATCAAGGATTTTGACAAAGGGGATGGGCTTGCTTTTATGGTGAGCGAACTTGGTATGTCTTCTTCAACGGGGCCAACACTGGTCTGTGGTGACACACCCTCTGATATTCCCATGCTGAAAAAGGCGGTAGAGATGTTTGAAGATGTCTGGGCAGTTTTTGTAACAAGAGATGAAGCGCTGAAAAAGCAGGTTGAGGAGATCTGCCCAAACAGCTTTACGGTGCCTTATCCCGATGTTCTTCTGACCATTCTCGGTCTTCTTTCCCTGTAATTATGATGTGCATTACGATAACCATTTAACTACTGGCATGAGCATTACTTTCAAAGGGGCAATCTTCGATCTTGACGGAGTCATCACGGGTACGGCTAAGGTTCACAGTCTGGCATGGGAATCCATGTTTAACTACTTTCTGAAAAATTATGCGGAGTCAAACAAGGAGTCATACTTTCCGTTTGATCCGGCGCATGATTATCACAAATATGTGGATGGGAAACCACGGATGGAGGGTGTCAAAAGTTTTCTTGCATCACGAGATATTGATCTGCCGTTTGGGGATCTTGATGATGATCCTGAAAAAGAGACAATCTGCGGTCTGGGGAATCGGAAAAACAGCCTTTTTACTGATATTCTTATCAAAGAGGGTCCTGAGGTTTACACGACAACGGTTGATCTTATCCATGAACTGATCAAGAAGGGAATCAGGATTGGTATCGCGTCTTCCAGCAGGAACTGCCAGCTTATTCTCAAACTTTCCAAACTGGAACATCTTTTTGAGACTCGTGTTGATGGTGAGGTCTCCATTCAACTGGGACTGAAAGGAAAACCAAATCCAGATATTTTTGTTGTTGCTGCAAAAAACCTGGGACTTGAACCTCACGAATGTGTGGTAGTCGAGGATGCCATTTCTGGTGTGCAGGCTGGTTCAAGAGGAAACTTTGGGCTTGTGCTTGGAATTGCACGTGACATTGAGGGTGCAAAACTGAGAGAACATGGTGCGGATATTGTTGTCAGTGACCTTGGTGAGATCACACTTGCTGATATTCAGAACTGGTTTACCAATGGTCTTGAATTTGAGGGCTGGAACCAGACTTATACAGATTACTCTGCCAAGGAGGAGAAACTCCGGGAGACGCTGACGGCTGTTGGCAATGGTTATCTTGGTGTCAGGGGTGCTTATGAAGGCTCCTCATATTCTGCCCATCACTACCCGGGAACCTACCTTGCCGGCATCTTTAATAGAGTCCCTTCTCTGGTTCATGGTCAGACGGTGTACAATAACGATTTTGTCAATACACCAAACTGGCTTCCTGTTGAGTTTCGTATTGGAGGCGGAGAATTTATCAGTCCCCTTGAGCAGAAAATTCTCAGTTACCGACAGAATCTGAATTTTCGCAATGGACTGATGGAGCGGGATATTGTCATTCAGGATAATCTCGGAAGAATTACGAGTATCAGCTCCCGGCGTTTTGCCAGCATGGATGATCCGCATCGCTGTGCCGTGAAGTTTACTCTCAAACCGGTCAACTACAGCGCAGTCATTGAATTCCGCTGCAGCATCGACGGAAGAGTGCAGAACAAGAATGTTGCCCGTTACAGTGAGTTGGCAAGCGATCATCTGGAACATGTGGAGAGTTTCAGCGAAGATAAAATTCTTATACTGCATGTTCGCACCAATGTCTCACACTACGATATTGTTACTGGCACCAGGACCAGGATTCTTTGTCATGGAAAGCCTGTCTCAGTACAACGGGCAGTCATGCAGGAGGATCGTATGGTCAGCGAACTCTTCAAGCTTCCACTGAATCCTGGCAAGGGTGTTACCATTGAAAAACTTGCCTCTTTTCACACCTCGCTTGATGCAAAGTGTTCCAATCCGGTAAAAGCTGCGCGTCTGTCGCTGGAGAGTGAGGACTCTTTCGACTCACTGTTCAAGGAAAATGCGGATGCCTGGGAGGTAATCTGGAAAAAGGCGGATATGGTCATTGAGGGTGATCGTGTCAGCCAAAAGCTGCTCAGGTTCCACACCTATCATATGATGTGTACCGCCTCCCCCCACAATCCATCCATTGATGCCGGAATGCCAGCTCGCGGTCTGAATGGCGAAGCGTATCGAGGCCATATTTTCTGGGATGAGATCTTTATTCTCCCCTTCTTTAACCGTCATTTCCCCGAAATTGCCAAGGCACTGCTTATGTACCGCTATAACAGGCTTGGTGCTGCAAGAGAATATGCCCGTGATAATGGTTACAAAGGCGCAATGTACCCGTGGCAGACCGCAGATGATGGCGTTGAGGATACACAGGTCATCCATTTCAATCCAAAAAGTGGAAGCTGGGGTCCCGACCTCAGCAGGTTGCAGCGTCACGTCTCCATTGCTGTTTTTTACAACACCTGGCGCTACATTTATGATACCGATGATACACAGTTCCTCAATGAGTATGGTGCGGAACTGATGTTTGAGATTGCTCGCTTCTGGGCATCAATTGCCACCTTCTCCCCAGAGAGCGGCAAGTACCATATTGAAGGGGTCATGGGTCCTGATGAGTTTCATGAATCCCTTCCAGAGAGTGGTAAAGAGGGGCTGAAAGATAATTCATACACCAATATCATGTCAGTCTGGCTCTTCGACAAGGCGGCAGCGATTGGTGAAAAGATGGATCCTTTGACCCTGCAGCGCATTGTTTCAAAGATTGATCTTGACATCAAAGAGTTCACGCTGTGGCGTGAAATCAGCAGTAATCTCAACATTCTCATCGATGAGAATGGTATTCTGGAGCAGTTTGACGGTTATAAAAATCTTAAGGAACTTGATTGGGCCCACTACCATTCGCTTTATGGAAATATCCACAGGATGGACAGAATCCTTAAAGCAGAGGGTGATTCACCTGATGAATACAAGGTTGCCAAACAGCCTGATGTGCTGATGACTTTTTATACCCTCTCTCCTGGAGAGGTTGCAGAACTGCTCACCAGAGTTGGCTACAAGATTCCCGACGATATGACGCTGGTAAGGAACAATTATGCTTACTATGAGCCGCGTACCAGTCACGGTTCAACCTTGAGCAAGGTTGTGCATAGCATTATATCGAGCTATCTTCATGACGGACATGAAATGGCCTGGAAATGGTTCTCCGAAGCGTTGAAAAGTGATATCAAGGATACGCAGGGCGGTACAACACAGGAGGGTATTCACTGTGGGGTAATGGCTGGCACCCTTGATACGGTGACCCGTTATTTTGCTGGAATTTCTTTTTATAATGAAAAACTCAATGTGCATCCAAATCTGCCCTCACAGTGGAAAAAGCTTTCGCTGGGTGTCTGCTTCAGAAGAAACCGTTATGAAATAACCGTTGAAAAGAGTGATATAACGGTGACTCTTGTTGACTCTGATGGAGTTGAGGCGCTGGCCTGCATTGCAGGATGCCATCTTACATTGGCAAAAGGTGTTCCCTATCATTCAGCATCAGTCTGAACATGACTTGCGGGGCGGAAGTGATTTCCGCCCCTTTTCTTATTTTTTTATTTATAGTAACATATTGTTACGTTTTTTTGACTTATTGTACATACTATGCGTCTTTCCAACTTTCGATATACTCTGCCAAAAACAAAAATTGCTGATGTACCAACCACGCCTCGCGAGAAGTGCAAGATGATTGTACTGAACCGGCGCAAAAAAGATATTGAACACAAAATCTTCGAAGAGATAGTCTCCTATTTCAAAAAAGGTGATCTGCTGGTACTGAACAACAGCAGGGTTTTTCCGGCTAAAATATTTGGCCAAAAGGAGAAGACGGATGCCAAAATTGAGGTCTTTCTGCTCAGGGTGCTCAACAAAGAGGCTGGATTATGGGATGTGCTGGTTGACCCGGCCCGAAAAGTAAGGGTTGGGAACAAGATCTATTTTGAAGAGGATGTTGTTGCTGAAGTTGTTGATAACACCACCTCACGCGGGAGAACGATCCGCTTTTTAAATCCTGATATTGATGTTTTCAGTCTGGTTGAGAGAATTGGCAAGATTCCTCTTCCTCCCTATTTTACCCGGCCATCGCGCGAGTCTGATAAGGAGCACTACCAGACAGCCTATGCCACCGAAACCGGTGCCGTTGTTGCTCCAATGGCAGGATTGCATTTCACCATGCCTTTGTTGCAGAAGATTCAGAAGATTGGAGTAAAAATATTGCCTATCACCCTGCATCCCAGCTTGAGTTCTTTTAACGCCATTGAGGTGGAGGATGTCTCAAAGCATAAAATGGATTCCGAATTTTTTAATATCCCCTATCAGACTGCTATGGAGATCAATGAGACCAAGGTGAACAAAAGTGGTCGTGTGGTCGCTGTGGGGACAACGACTCTTCGTGCGCTCGAAGCCAATGCTACGGTTGACGGAAAAATTAAGTTCGGAAAGGGTTGGACAGACAAGTTTATCTATCCTCCCTATCAGTTTAAGGTTGTCGATGCGCTTTTGACCAATTTTCAGCAGCCGGAGACAACGCTCCTGATGGCAGTAAGCGCCTTTGCAGAACACCGCCTGCTTATGGAGGCCTATAAAATTGCGCTGAAAGAGGATTACCAGTTTCTTGCATACGGCGATGCCATGTTTATCCATTAATTTTCCCACTCAATGAATACAATAGCCATTATAGCCGCAAGCGGCATTGGCAAGCGGATGCAGCTTCAGGATGGGATGAGCAAACAGATGCTCGAAATTGGGGGCTTTCCGGTAATCTATCATACATTGAAGGCGTTTCAAAATGCCAAAAGCGTGAATGCGATCTACATTGCCACCAAAGAGGAGAACAGGGCGACTCTTGAGGAGATGGCAGCCTCTTCCGGATTCAGCAAGTTGAAAGCCATTATTGAGGGTGGTAAAGAGCGGCAAGATTCGGTGAATAACAGCATCAAGGCGATTGAGGAGGAGAGGCGTCGGACCGGTATTACGGCAAATTCTATTCTTGTTCATGATGGTGCCCGGCCATTTATTCAGCCCGATGAGATTGATGAGATATCACATCTCTCCCTGCTTTTCGGGGCCTGTGTTCCAGCCACAAGGCCAAAAGATACAATCAAATATATTGGAAGTGATCCTGACTTTTTTGGTGAAACTCTGGACCGGAGTCAACTGCTCCAGGTACAAACCCCGCAGGGTTTCAGGAGCGAGCTTCTGGTTCAGGCGCACGAACAGGCAGAACTTGAGGAGTGGTATGCCACGGATGATGCCGCTCTGGTTGAACGCTTTTTTCCGGAACAGCTTATCAAGATATTTGAAACTGGCTACCATAATATCAAAATTACCACGCCGGAAGATATTCCTGTTGCAGAAGCAATATATCAGCAGAGAATCTCTCGGCAAGTATAGTGTTGCTGAATCAATATTTGGTTTGTTTATTCATGACGCCTGTCGTATATTCTCAGCCTGAAAAAGAATGGTGAGGTAGCTCAGTTGGTTAGAGCACAGGATTCATAACCCTGAGGTCGAGGGTTCAACTCCCTCTCTCACCACCATTCTTAAGCGGGTGTAACTCAGTTGGTAGAGTGTTTGCTTCCCAAGCAAAATGTCGCGAGTTCGAATCTCGTCACCCGCTCCACTTCAGTGGATCATGCTTTCAACTCTTTTGACCTTCAGCCCTCCCCATGACGCATTCATCAGTGTTTATTGGCCCGGTCAGCCTTGAAGAGATCAATACCACCCAGATTATTGATGGCCAGATGGCTCGTCACCTTGGTATTGAGATGACTGAAATCGGTCTTGATTCCATGACTGCAAGGATGCCGGTTGACCATAGAACAATTCAACGTATCGGTATTCTGCATGGGGGCGCTTCACTGGCTCTGGCTGAAACGGTGGGAAGTATTGCCGCTTCATACTGCGTTGATCGTCACCTGTATTACATTGTGGGCCAGGAGATCAATGCCAACCATCTTCGACCAGTCAGAAGCGGTTTTGTCTATGCCACAGCAACTCCTCTTCATCTTGGTAAAAGTTCACAGGTGTGGGATATTCGAGTAAAAAACGAAGAAGGTAAACTCACCTGTGTCAGCCGCTTTACCGTCGCTGTCCTGAAAAAAACTCTCCATCTTTAATCATTGGCAAGGGCTTTTTTTAAGACGCTGGCCATTTTTAGGAAAACTTTTTATACCTTGTCTCTTTCGCCGTAACCGCTTCTATACATTTTTTGCTGATTTTTGGTATGCAGAGCTCACCATCAAACACCGTCACCTCTCCCCTTGCCTTCTCTTCTGATGTTTCAGTGGAGATACTTCAACAGCTTGCTGCACAACAGAAAACCCGAAAGAGGTGGCTGCTTGTTCAACCAGTCAGCACTACCAGCATGATGGTCGATTCGGGTACGGTCAGTATGCCACTGAATCTGATTATGGTGGCCACCATGGTTGGCAAACTTTTTGATGTTACCTTTATCGATGAACGACTTGGAGACAAGGTGCCCGAAGACCTCTCCGGCTTCGATGTTATTGCTGTCACCTCGCGAACCCTGAACGCCTCCAAGGCATACAGGATTGGTGATGCAGCGCTGCTCCAGGGAAAAATCGTCATTCTCGGAGGTGTCCATCCCACCATGCTGTATGATGAAGCTGCACAGCACTGCTCCAGTGTGGTTTATGGCGAAATAGAGTCGATATGGACGGAACTTGCCACCGATGTGCTGAACGGCAAGATGCAGCGTGTCTACCGGGCAAAAGAGCTGAAGCCGATGAGCGCCATGCAGCACCCTGATTTCAGCTATGCGCTCTCCTCCAGGTCGGCAAAGAAGTACAGTTCGCGCATCCCTATCCTTGCAACAAAAGGGTGTCCGGTAGGGTGTAACTTCTGTACAACCCCTACCATATACGGTAAAAACTACCGCTATCGCGAGCTTGACCTGGTGCTTGACGAGATGCGCTATCATCAAAAACGGCTCGACAAGGAGAATATCAATCTCTCCTTCATGGACGACAATATCAGCTTCAGGCCGCAGTACTTTATGACGCTGCTTGAGGAGATGGCCAAACTTGGTGTACACTGGAATGCCAATATCTCGATGAACTTTCTTGACAAGCCGGAGGTTGCCGAACTGGCTGGCCGCTCTGGATGCGATCTGCTCAGCATCGGTTTTGAATCGCTCAACCCCGAAACGCTGAAAAGTGTTCATAAGGGCTCCAACAGGCTTGGCAATTACGAGACGGTGGTGAGTAACCTGCACAAGAACGGCATTGCAATCCAGGGCTACTTCATGTTCGGTTTTGATGGCGATACGGAGGAGAGCTTTCAGCTCACGTATGACTTTATCATGAAGAACCGAATCGAGTTCCCCGTCTTTTCGCTGGTGACACCTTTCCCCGGCACACCATATTTTGAAGAGATGAAGCCGCGCATTCGCCACTTCGACTGGGACAAGTACGACACTTACCACTATATGTTTGAGCCTGAAAAAATAAAGGGAGAAAAGCTGCTCGAAAACTTTGTCAAGCTCCAGCAGGAGGTCTATAAGGGGCGCGCCATTCTGCAACGCATGAAGGGCAAGCCGATGAACTGGGTATGGCTCGCCAACTACGCCATGAACCGCTTTACAAGCAAATTATCAACGAAGAACTACTACTGAGCTCTTTGGCTGTTGCTCTCTGCTCAGTGCCTGGCGGTGGAGGGTGGATCGATAAAATCAAAAAGCAAGGGCAAAAACATCTTGCCCTTGCTCCTCTTGTTGCATCCCGGCCTGCACAGTTCCTTTATCTCTTCTCCTCCTTCTTCGGTAACTCCACCTTCAGATGTAGCTCACGCAGTTGTGCAAGAGCCACCTCCGAAGGGGCTGACATCATCAGATCCTGCGCCTGCTGATTCATCGGGAAGGCGATAACTTCCCGAATATTCAGCTCGTCACAGAGAATCATTACCAGCCGATCAAGACCGGGAGCAATGCCACCGTGCGGAGGAGCGCCCAATTTGAAGGCTTCGATCATGTGACCAAAGCGCAGGTCAACCTCTTCGCGGGAGTACCCGGCAATACCGAATGCCTTGTACATGATATGCGGTTTGTGGTTGCGGATAGCTCCACTGGAAAGCTCAATGCCATTACAGACGATATCGTACTGATAAGCAAGAATATCGAGTGGCTGCATGGTTTCGAGCGCCTCCATCTCTCCCTGTGGCATGGAGAAAGGGTTATGGGAGAAGTCTATCTTTTTGGCCTCTTCGTTGTACTCGAACATAGGGAAATCGACAATCCAGCAGAAAGAGAGTTCATCCTTGTCGAGTGGAAAGAGATCGCCAAAGTAACTTCTCATTCCACCCATGATTTTACAGGTGCTCTCCCACTTTCCTGCTCCAAAAAAGACAACATCCCCGGTTTCAAGAGCAAGATGGCTTTTGAGAGTCGCCAGATCACTTTCCGAAAGAAATTTCACAACAGGCCCTTTTGGCCCCTCCTCTTTGAACTGAATATAGGCCAGACCTGCTGACCCCAGCTCTTTGGCCCGTTTTTCAGCTTTATCATAGAAGAGCCTTGATTCACTGCCCCGTCCTTTGAGCACAAGCGCCTTGACGCAGGAGCCAGCAACCGTATTATTGGCAAAAACTTTAAAGCCCGAACCGACAAAGAGTGGGGTGACATCCTGAATCTCAAGTGGTATCCTCAAATCCGGCTTGTCGGTACCATAGCGGTTCATCACCTCTTTATAGCTGATCCTCGGAAAGGGAAACTGCGTCATGCGTTTCTGCGACATCGTGGTGGTGAGATGCTGAATCAACCCCTCAAGAATAGTAAAAAGGTCATCCTGCTCAATAAATGCCATCTCCATATCAAGCTGGTAAAACTCACCGGGACTGCGGTCGGCACGGGCATCTTCATCGCGAAAACAGGGGGCGATCTGGAAGTAGCGAGGAAATCCCGACACCATCAGAAGTTGCTTGAACTGTTGGGGTGCCTGCGGCAAAGCATAGAACTTGCCGGGATGAAGACGGCTTGGGACCAGAAAGTCACGCGCTCCTTCAGGAGAGCTGGAGGTGAGAATCGGGGTCTGTATCTCTATAAACTCTTGCTCTTCGAGGTAGTGACGCACCGCTGCAGTCAAACGGCTGCGGAAAATGATATTGTCGTGAATCTTTTCACGGCGAAGATCAATAAACCGATACTTGAGACGCAGCTCCTCTGATGTCTGAACCTCATCGGCAACCGGAAACGGCAAGGGATGGGCGTTATTCTCGACAGAGAGCTTGCTGACAACCACCTCAATCTCGCCTGATGCCAGACGAGGGTTTACAGCCCCCTCCGCACGAAGGACAACAACTCCCTCGACACAGATAACGGACTCTATATGCAGATGCTCAGCCATTGCGAAAAGGTCGTGCCGTTCAGGCTGAATAACAAGCTGGCTGATACCGGTGTGATCTCTTAGATCAATAAAAATGAGTCCACCATGATCCCGTTTGCGGTGAACCCAGCCAGCCAGCCTGACTGTGCTCTGTTCACGTTCCGGATTTAAGAAGCCACAAGAGTCGGAACGAAAACGGTTGTTCAAAGTTAGCGTGCTGCCTGCATTACCCATAGATATCGATTGTCCTTTGGAATTATGAATTGAAAGAGCAGTAAAGCTCCAAATATGAAGAATTTTTAATAATTTATGAAACTTGGAACGATTGGTTCAGTAAACCAGTTCACTGCCAAATTCGGTAATAAGAAAGCGTATGACCTCATTGTTCTGTGAAAGCTCCTGAAAAAGGGTAAAAACGCTCTTCTCTTTAGTACAGGCATCTTTTTCGGCATCATAAAGCATGGTTACCTGCAATGGCAAGGCATAAAACTCCGAGATCTCCTGCTGCAGCGTTGCGCGCTCCTGCAACAGCTCTTCGTAAGAGAATTTTCTGCAACAGGCTATCTCCAGCCTCCCCGCTGAGCTGCAAGAGACCAGCTCGCAAGATTGCAGGTGGGTGGCCATAATGTTGTGAGCTTTTCTTGCAAGATGATCAAGAAACTGATGCCACTCCACCTTCAATGAAGCGAGATTTGCAACTTTTTCAAGATCTGCTGCAAGGTTTGCTGAAGCTCTTTTAGTGATGACGGGTAAACGGGGTTGCTTTGACGCAGGGTTTGATGCAAAGTTTGAGAGTTTTTTCTGCCATGAACCAAGGTCAAGCTCTCCGGATGGCACTCTGTTTTTTTCGGGTTGGGGGCGTGACTCGCTCACCGCAACAGGAAGAGGTGATGGTGCGGATGGAGATGGCTCTTTCAGGAGCTGGTCAGATGCTTTTTTTTTTGAGGCGCTGCTGTGGCGGGTGGCAGAATCGCAACGGGAGCAGCAGGAGCTGAGTGAATAATTTCAATCAGTTTCAGCAATGCCAGCTCAAAGCGGAATTGATACTCAAACTGGAACTTCAGCTCTTTCTGGGTCAACAGGAGAAAATCAACCATCTGCATCACTGAAGATGGCAAAAAATTGCCTGCATCACGCTGATAACGCTCCCTTACCGAGTCGGGACGCTCCACAAGCCTGGTTGAAGAGAGATTCTGTACCACTAGAAAATTTCGAAGATGTTCAATGAGCTTCTCAAGAAAATCCTGTTCGTCATACCCGTTCTGTAGCACAAACTGCGCAACATCAAGCATCTTCGCCGGGTTTTGTGCAGCAACAGCATCCGTGACATCAAACATCGTATCGTCGTCAATGTAATTCAGCAGATCGGCGACACCCTGGTACGTGATAGCCCCCTCATGGTCATTTTCGGCTGAAAAGGCAATGACCTGGTCAAGGATGCTCTGCGCATCACGCATGGAGCCCTGTGCCTTTCGCCCGACAAGTTGCAGGGCATCCCCCTCAACGGCAATATGTTCGGCATCACAGATCGACTGGAGCTGCTTGTGGATATCCTCCAGTGGAATCCGTTTAAAGTTAAACCGCTGGCAGCGGGAAGAGATGGTGGCCGGAATCTTGTGGAGCTCCGTTGTGGCAAAAATAAAGATGGCGTGAGGAGGGGGCTCCTCAAGCGTCTTCAGAAAGGCGTTGAAGGCGGCGATAGAGAGCATGTGTACCTCGTCAATGATATAGACGCGATACCTCCCTTTCTGCGGACCGTAACGAACATTTTCGCGAAGCGCCCTGATATCATCAACGCTGTTATTGGAGGCAGCATCAAACTCAGAAATATTCAGACTGGTACCTGAATCGAAGTCACGGCAGCTCTCGCATTGGCCGCAAGGTTCAGTCACCTGCTGCAGGTATTCAGGGTCATCCATCAATTTCTGGCAGTTCAGTGCTTTGGCAAAAATTCTTGCTGCTGTGGTTTTACCGACACCCCGCAACCCCGAAAAAATATAGCCGTGCCCCACCCTACCCATACGGAGGGAGTTCTGTATCGTACGGGTAACATGCTCCTGCGCTGTAATATCGGAAAAACGGGCCGGTCTGTACTTTCGTGCTATAACCTGATAACTCATGACGTTAGTTGATTACTCTCCTCAAGCAAGGCTGCAAGGGAGATATTCATGCTACTTTTCAGCGACTCGGTCACTCCCCTGCCGATTATCTCCAAATGTACATTATTACTCACGGAAATCAGAGAGCCGTTTTCTTCACATGAAAATCCTGGCGGAATGATGGCATAGAGATCAAAGAGTGTCAAAGCATGGAGGTCGATGCTGACAGCAAGATGACCATTAGCCGTACTATGAACCAGCTTATGTTGTTGAAGCATCTCAATCACTTGTCTTATTCGGGCGGGATCTGATGCCTGATGGGACTTCACAACTCGCTTCATATTCAAAAAATGTCCGCTCTTCTGGCCACTCCAAAGAGAGCCCAGCACTGAAAGAACCAGTGAAACTCCATGCAGAGGGTTGAAAAGCTCCGAAACACTGTTAACGGGTCGCAACGCTCCAAGACAAAAGACAAATTCAGCACCGGTCAGTATCACCACCCAGCCAATATAGATCCAAAAAAAAAGCATCGGAATTACTGAAAGGCCACCGTAAATATGCTCAAAGGTGGAAAGATGGCTAATATAGAAGGCAAACCACTTCTTTGAGATTTCAAAAAGAACTGCAGCAAGCAGAGCGCCCGAAAGAGCGTGAACAAACCTCACACGCCGGTTCGGCACCAGCATGTAGAGCAGAAAAAATGCCAGTATCGAGTTGATAAAGGGCAAAAAAGAGAGAAGGATGGTTTTAACTTCAAGGAGTGGGCCCTCAGTAAATATTGTATACCAGACATAGGAGCTGGCCGCAAGGCTGCTGCCGATGAAGACCGGGCCAAGTGTCAGCACTGTCCAGTAGAGGGTAAATCCCTGCAACCCTTTGCGGGGTGAGTGCACTTCCCAAATTTCGTTCAGGGTATTATCAACGGTTGAGATAAGAGAAAGCGCAATAATGAACAAAAAAACTCCTCCAACAAGTGGAACACTGGTGGTCTTGCCAATAAAATTTGAGAGGTAGTGGTTCAGTACTGAACCTGCGCCCGGCATAAAGTTCTGAACAAGGAAATCTTCAAGGGAGCGTTTGAATGGAGCAAAAACCGCAAAAACATTCAGAATAGAGAGAATAATGGCAAGAACAGGCACAAGGGAGAGCAGCGTCTGAAAGGCAAGAGAGCTGGCTCCGAGAAAAATTTTGTCGTTGATAAAGTTTTTCCAGAAAAAAGGAAGAAACACCCGAAGATACTCCATGAGAGGGACTCTCTCTTCTGACTTCATCTTTTTCTTCGTTGCCATCATGGTTTACTCCCCTGCTTGAATAGGTAAAGACCTCTCTGCTCCAACCGATTTTACTCTGGTCATCAGCAATAACCCAAGAGTAAAAAAGAGCAGGAGCGAAGCAAGAGCTGTTTTTTGACTGCCAGCCCGGGATGAGACCAGACCAAAGAGCAGTGGCCCAACTACGGCCGAAGCCTTTCCAAAGGTGCCATCATAAAAGCCAAAAAACTCGGTCACATGTTCACGGGGTGTCAGTTTGGTCATCATGGAGCGTGATGCTGCCTGGGATGAACCCATGGACATACCGGCAAGCATTCCTGTATAAAAAAAGAGTTCTTTACTGTCGGCCATAATTGCAGAAAGAACGACAACAAACCAGATCATGAGCGTGATAACAATTGTTCTTTTGGGGCCAATTTTGTCGGTGACAAAGCCAAAAATAACCGATCCGAAAATAGCCGTTGTCTGCACCAGCATAAAAAAGATAATCAGATCACCAGTAGTAAAGCCAAGGGTGTTCTGGGCATAAATCGATGAAAAGGCGATGATTGTCAGAATTGCATCATTATAGAAAAAGTAGGCAAGCAGAAATCGGGCCAGATCCGGATAGTGCATGATGTGCTGCACAGTGTACTTCACCTCCCTGACGGACTTGGCAAGCGCTGAAAAGGAGATTGCCGGCCTGCTCTCTCTCTTGACATCACGCAACACAAGAAAAAGGGGGGCGGCAAAAAGGGCAAAAAATATGGCTGCCACCAAAAAACTCATCTGCACATTTGCCGCATTGGAGAGCACAATCCCCTTGCTCAGAAGCGGTTTTACCAGCAGCAGAATAGAGAGTGCGCCCAGATAGCCCATGGCAAAACCATATCCGGATACCCTGCCAACACTTTTATCTGAAGCAAGTTCCTTGAGATAGGCATCATAAAAGACCAGTCCGCCCTCAAAACCCATATTTGCCAGAACGAAAAGCAGTGCTGCCATCACGGCCATACCGGGGCCGGAAAAGGAGAGGAGAGCTGTAGCCACAATTGAGATAAGGGTAAAAAAGAGGAGAAAGCGCTTTCGTTTACCGGAGTAGTCGGCAGCAGCGCCAAGAACAGGCGACACCAGCGCAACAAGCAGCATGGAAAGACTGACGCTGAAGCCCCACAAGGCATCACCCGAAGTATCACCAGCGCAGATAACATTTTTAAAATAGAGAGGAAAAGCAAACGTGACCATCATCACGCTGAAAGAGGTGTTGGCAAAATCAAAGAGCAGCCACGAAAAAACCTTGTATTTCTGCTTTGCGACCGACAACTTCCTATACCTCAGCGATATGCAGAAAGAGCGACTCGAAAAGTCCTCTCCCATCCAGGGAGCCAAGAAGCTTTTCGCTCGCCCTCTCCGGGTGGGGCATCAACCCAAGTACATTCCCTTGCCGGTTGACAATTCCTGCGATATTGTTCAGCGATCCATTTGGATTGGCTTCGTCAGTTATCTTTCCGCCAGCATCTGTATATTTGAAAACAATCTGCTGATGCTCCTCAAGACTTTCAATCACTTCAGGAGGCGCAAAGTAGTTGCCTTGGCCATGGGCAATGGGTATACTGAGCACCTCATCTTCAGGGTAGAGACTGGTAAAGATGGTTGAGCCATTGACCGCCCTGATATGGGTCTGACTGCAGAGAAATTTTTTATCGCGATTCCTCGAAAGAGCACCCTCAAGGAGCCCGCTCTCAAGCAGCACCTGAAAGCCGTTACAGATGCCAAGAACCGGAAAGCCTTTGCGTGCAAATTCGATAACCTCTTTCATGATGGGAGAAAAACGGGCGATAGAGCCCGCACGCAGATAGTCTCCATAAGAAAAACCGCCAGGCAGGATTATTGCCTTTGCGTCCTGGAGATCGTGGTCATTATGCCAAAGCATCACCGACTTGATGCCAGGAAATGAGGCAACAGCATGTTCAGTATCATGATCACAGTTTGACCCAGGAAAGACAACAACCCCTACGGACATATCAGACATAACGTCACTTCTTTAAATTCTCGCAAGCAATTCGTGAACAAGGCCCCCAACGGGGAAAACTATCGGTAGCGCTCAGTTATTGAATATGAACCAATTCAAGAGAATAGTTCTCCATAACCGGATTCGATAACAACTTCCGGGAGATCTCGTTGCCAATGCGCTCAGCTTCAGCAAGCTCTGTTTCATGAATGGTCACCTCGATATATTTGCCTATTCTGGCAGACTCGACCGTTCGATAACCGAGATTTTTGAGGGCATGATCGACCGCTTTGCCCTGAACGTCAAGAATTGACTGGCGAAGAGTAACCTTGATTTTTGCGATATATGGCATGATCACAAGTGATGGATGAACAAAAAAATCAGGTCTGCCACTGACCACGGAAAAGCAGAGTGATTGACCTCACAATACCGACCAGAATATACAATAACATGGCAAGAAAAAAAGCCTTTGAATGAAAGAGCAGCACACAGAACATGGCTATAATATAGAGCGACATCTGTATCGGCTGGCGTTTGAAAGTGTCACGCGTTGGCTTGGGAAGCGTATCATAATTGACTTTGCTGATCATGAGAAGCGACAACGCAATTGAGAGTCCCGCAAGCACCATCCGCATTGAGGCGACAGGAAAAACCGGGTCGCCACTCATCCAAAGCACAAAACCGACAATGGTCAATGCCTGTGCCGGAGTTGGAAGACCGGAAAACGAATCTTTTTCATAGCCAATCATACTGATATTGAACCGGGCAAGCCGGAGTCCGCTCCCGATCATCAGCAGTGAACTGACACAAATGCCAGTCATCCCCGGAAGCCCTTCAAGACCAAATTTATAAACAAGATAAGCCGGTGCAGCTCCAAAAGAGACAAGATCCGAGAGAGAATCGAGTTCAAAACCGAAATCAGAGGTGCCGTTGGTGACCCTCGCGACAAAACCATCGATGGTGTCAAAAAACGATGCAAGAATAATAAACCAGCATGCCGCCACAAAACTACCTTCGCCTGACATAACGATGGAGATATAACCAGACACCATGTTCATAACAGTAAACACCGAAGGGACGAACGAACGCGACACAGCAGGAAAGCGCAACGATCGCTCTCCTGAGCTGTTTTTCAAAAACGGAGGGTACCGCTTCTGAGATTTTTGTTGTCCTTGGTCATCCATAGATCAACATATCCTTTATCAGGATACTAATTCAAAGTTTTAGAAGGGCAAAAAATTCCACACTACAACTTGGCTTTTCCGACAAAATAAAGAAACTAACCTTAATTACCACCCTTTCATTTTTTCCGACAAAATATCACCAAGCACACCTTTACCAGCATCCAGCTCCTCGTCTGCTGGCTCACACCTCCTGAGCCATCCTCGCTCAAAGTTTTCGCGCATCAATGTTGATAAGTCGCAGAATTTTACGACAATGTTGTTGTACAAATCTCGAACATGGCTGTTTTTGGAATATCTTGGAGTGCCCTGCAAATAGTGTGCGCTTTATCCTACTTTCAGGTGACTAACGCGCAAAGAGGAAATCCTTAAGGAGCTCAATATTGAGGTGCCAGACAGGGGCTCGTAATAATTTGCCTGGGAAATTAGTAAGGTTACTATGAGGAAGCCGAACCACTCTATCGCCATACGCTACCAATCCATGAAAAATTCATTGGCATCAATCATCCCAAAACTGGTCGTAATTATTGGCAAACACCATCACTCCCTTCACGGAACAACAGCGGAACAAAAAGCTAAAAACCAGAGCGACAGGAAGAAGGATAAAAAAAAGTAAAACACTGAAAAGGTAATAAATACGAAGAATAATCTTACTTGTCTTCTCAGGAATTACCAATTGTTTTCAACGCCTGTATTTATCTGTTATATTGAGACCAAGAGCCATTGACATTTTCGCTTGACCTGTTGAGTGAAATTCCCCGCGCTGAATGACGAAAATGTAATATAAAAAACGGAATATGAACCGTGCGGAAGTTATTTACCCTGTTTTTCAAATACAATGCTTTGCTGCTTTTTTTACTCTATTGCAGCGTATCGCTTCTCTTCATAAAACTGCAGAACGATAATACTTTCTTAAAACTACGTACCAGCGGCGTTGAATTCAGCGCAGCAATTAATGAAAAACTGGTAAACCTTACCCGGTTGCTCAATGTTCATAAGGAGAACGAACGCTTAATGCGCGTAAACCGGGACATGCTCAGTAAAGTGATAAATATTGAGACTTTGGTTGGCGATGAACGGAACCGTCATAAAATTCTCACCGACTCAACATTCAACGCATCGGGGTTTACCATGGCAAGGGTTGTTGACCGCAAGTTCAGCGAACGGGAAAATATGCTGGTCATCAATGCAGGGTGGAAAAATGGCATAAAAAAAGATATGACTGTGCTTGTGCCAGAGGGTCTGGTTGGAAGAGTGACGGCAGTCTCCGAACACTATGCAAAAGTCATGCCTCTGATTCATACTGACTTTAAGGTCAGTGTCGTTTCTGACTCTTCAAACAGCATGGGTATCCTCAGTTGGAATGGCGGTTCGGAATCTCTTGCCCAGGTTGAACACATTCCGCTGAGTAGCCATATCAAGCTTCATGAGCGGATAGTAACCTCGGATTTCAGCACTTTTTCAATACGGGGCATTCCTGTTGGAAGAATAGTTCGGATTAAACCTGACAAGCTTTTTTACTCCATTGATGTGCGGCTTGGCGTTGATTTTTCATCACTCACCCAAGTACTGATCGCTCCGCTGAAAATTGAACCGGAAAAAGTGGCTATTATGAGCGACAGTACCCTTATCGAACAGATCCCATAATTTCAGACACTGAAGTATTGTGACAAGAAAACTCCCCTTCCTTATCTTTATGCTCTGCATCATCGCACTGGTGCAGGAGTTTGGCTTGTCGCGCCTGATGCTCCTTGAGGTTTTTCCTGATGCACTTTCAGTGTTTCTTGCTTTTATTGCCGTAACAAGAGGTCAGAAAAACAGCACCAGTTTTGGTTTTGCTGCCGGAATAATTGTCGGAGTCATCTCAGGAAACCTGGGTTTGAATATGCTGGCCAAAACAGTTGGAGGATTTTTGGCAGGTTATTTTCACTCCCCTGATGACAGTCATGCAACGGTAAAACAGAAAATACGACGTTTCTATGGTGCCGTTATGATCGTCGGGTTTGCGGCCAATGCGGTCATGGCTTTCGGAGACAATCCTCTCGGCCTGCCCCCTGCCTACAGAATAGTTACCCTTGGCCTTCTTGAATCACTGTTATCACTCCTCCTTGCGGGCATTGCGAACTGGCTCTTTTTGAGAAAATCATTTGCCGACTGAAACAATGGATACCCTTCAGCGCAATTCGACCTTCGTCTCGCTATTTGTCATTACAGCTTTCAGCGTACTTTTTGGAAGACTTTTTTATCTGCAGGTTCTGAATTACCAGCAGCTTGGTTCAATTTCAGCAACCAACAGCATAAGAAGGATCTGGGTTCAACCTCCAAGAGGGCGTATGATCGACCGGAATGGTATTATAATTGTAGACAATCAACCACTTTATACCGTAAAGATTATTCCATCAGAGTTTCATGCAGGAAGAACAGCTTACCTTGCCTGGCTGCTGCAAAAACCGGAAAGTGAACTGGTTGAAAATATCAACAAGGGACGCGCCTTCAACCGATTTGCTGCAGCAACGGTCAGTCGAAACCTCAGCCCACTGGTCATCGCTCGATTGAGCGAGAACCTTTGGCAATTACCTGGTGTCCTGATTGAGACTGACAACAAGAGAATGTACCCCGATTCTCTTCACGGTGCTCACCTGTTCGGCTATTTGCGGATGATCTCAAAAGAAAAACTTGAAGAGCTTGCAGAGCAAGGCTACTCCCCGGATGACAAAATCGGCTTCAGCGGCCTGGAAAAGTATTATGAAGAGCGACTGAAAGGACAAAAGGGGGCGCGATTTGAAATGATTACTCCCCGTGGAAAATATGCGGGAAGATTTGATAATGGAAAAAGCGACATAGCCTCTATCAAGGGGGACGATCTTTACCTCTCACTGGACGCGGGCCTGCAGCAGCTTGCCGAGAAGTTGTTGAGAAAAACTGGCCATTCTGGCGCTGTTGTTGCCCTTGACCCCTCGAACGGAGGGGTCCTGGCCCTTGCAAGTTCCCCTGATTACGATCTTAACATTTTCAATGGGGCAACTGATCGCAAAGGGTGGAACGCTATTGTCACCTCTCCTCAGAAACCGCTTTTTAACCGTACAGTACAGGCTGTCTATCCTCCCGGTTCCGTCTATAAAATGGTTCTGGCCATTGCGGCACTTGAAGAGAAAAGTATTGATCCCAACAAAAAAATCCTTGACAGTGGGGTCTTCACCTACGGACAACGGCAATTTCTCAGTAACGAGGGAAAGGGACACGGCCTGGTCGATATGAGAAATGCTATTGCCGTCTCATCCAATGTCTATTTTTACAAGCTTATTTTCAATGTTGGATTTGAAAACTGGACCAGGTATGGCACAATGTTTGGTTTTGGAGAAAAAACAGGTATTGATCTGCCTGGAGAGAGAGCGGGTTTAATGCCGTCAACAGCATACTATAATAAAAGGTATGGCAAGGGAAAATGGACAACAGGCTATATTGTCAGCCTCGCCATTGGTCAGGGAGAGCTTGGCACAACGCCTGTGCAACTGGCGACGTATGCTGCGGCTATTGCAAATAATGGAACGCTTTACCAGCCTCATATCGTCAACGGATACCGCGATACAGGAACGGGCAAATACATTGCCCTCAATTATAGCAGTCAAGAGTTGCCAATTTCAGAAGAGACATTTGCGTTGATTAAAGATGGAATGGTGGGAGTAGTACAAAAAGGAACTGGAACACTTGCCAGCGTCCCGGGTGTGAGTGTGGCAGGAAAAACCGGAACTGCACAAAACCCGCACGGAAAGGACCATGCCTGGTTTATAGCCTTTGCACCTGTGGAAAATCCTAAAATTGCCCTGGCGGTGCTTGTTGAAAATGCTGGTTTTGGAGGAGCTATTTCAGCACCAATTGCACGTGAGCTCATAAAACACTATATAAAAGGAGGCTCACCAGTCTCTGCCTCTAAAGGATTAAGCTCTGCGGGAGCTTCAGTGGCACCCACTGACAGCACACAGAACTCCCCGCCGGAAATACAACAAGACAAAAACAGCAACAGTGGCGAACCTTCGACCGAAAAAATAAACAGTCAAGCAGGAGAATGATTTATAAAGAGGATCAAGCATCTCTTCAAGGTTTCCTTGAGGATACCAGTAATCTGAAAGCTGGCCATACTCTTGGTGTCTTTTTTCCTGAAACCATTGAGGAACTCTCCAATTTACTCAAAAGTGCCGCAGCAGAACAACGACATTTTACCATCGCCGGTAATGGAACTGGAACAACTGGAGGACGAATCCCACTGGGAGATTATGTCATCTCAATGAAAAAACTTGACCATATCGGTGAACTGGTGCCGATTGGTGAGAACAGGGCCACCATAACCGTGCAAGCCGGAGTGCTCCTCGACAATATCCAGAAAAAAGCAGAGCAACATGGCTGGTTTTATCCTCCTGATCCAACTGAAAAGCTTTGCTTCATCGGCAGCACCATAGCAAACAACTCTTCGGGAGCAAGAACATTCAAATACGGCTCAACGAGAAAACATATTGCCAGACTCCTTGTCATTTTGCCACAGGGGGACGCTCTTGATCTGTCCAGGGGAGACTGTATGGCCGATGCCAACGGGACGTTCCAACTTACTCTGCCAATTGCAGGCAAGATCGCATTTCAGAGGCCACAATACTCAATGCCCGAGACCTCTAAACATAATGCTGGATACTTTTCAGAAGATGGAATGGATCTCATTGATCTTTTTATCGGATCAGAGGGCACACTCGGTATCATCGCAGAAGCGGATCTTATGCTTCTTCCACTTCCAGAAGCGCTGATCTCTTCTCTGCTCTACTTCAGACATCTTGATGATCTTTTCAATTTTATCCGAAAACTTAAAGAGTCAACAAGCTCTTTTGCTCCAAGGGCTATCGAGTTTTTTGATAAACATTCTCTTGAGATGCTCGCGGTAAAATATCCAGAAATACCCTCTCACTGTGAAGGCGCAATTTTTTTTGAGCTTGAGACAACACCGGATGCGGAAGAGGCTCATCTTAACAAAATGGTTGAACTGATGGAGTCCTGCAACGCTCTTGGTGAAGAGTCATGGATAGCGCTTGACCGTAACGAACAGGAACACATGCGGGAGTTTCGTCACACGTTACCACTGCTCGTCAACGAATGGCTCAGCAGACAACAGGAGAGTAAAATCAGCACCGATATGGCCGTCCCCGAGATGAAATTCAGGGAGCTTTTCGATTATTATCGGCACTCTTGCGAAAAACAGGGCTTTACCTATATTCTTTTCGGCCATATCGGAAATGAACATCTGCACCTCAACATCCTGCCACGCAACCACGAAGAGTTTTTGCGAGCAAAAAGCCTTTACAGGACATTTGTCACGAAGGCAATTGAACTTGGCGGGACGCTCTCGGCAGAACACGGCATAGGCAAGCTCAAGGTAGAATACATGGAGGAGATGTATCATAAACAGGGCCTCAAGGAGATGGTCAGGGTAAAAAAAAGTCTGGATCCCTTCCTGATACTTAATATCGGGAATCTTATTCCGGTCGCCTCTTTTCACAATGAAAACAATTGAACAGTAACGTGGCGAAAAAGCAGCATATTCAGCAGTACGTCCAGGCGATTCAAAACAAAAAGGCACGCTTTGAGTTTGAAATTCTTGATACCCTTGTGGCTGGTATCCAGCTTTTCGGCAGCGAGGTAAAATCGGTGCGGCTGGGACATGCCAGCCTGGGCGACAGCTTTGCCATCATCCATCACAATGAGGTGTGGCTCGAAAACATGCAGATTACCCCCTATGAGTTGAACCGAATGGAGATACTTGAGGCCAAACGTAGCCGAAAACTGCTGCTGCACAAAAAAGAGATTTTGAAAATCCAGGCCAAAATTAACGAGAAAGGACTTACCCTGGTGCCACTTAAAGCGTTTTTTAACTCAAAAGGACTTTTGAAAATTGAGCTTGCCATCGCCAAAGGAAAAAAACTCTACGACAAACGGGAGACAATCAAAAAAAGAGACAACCAAAGACAACTGGAGCAAATCAAAAAGCAGTATTGAAGAAATGCCGGAATAATCTGCTGAGCGGGCCGCAAATGAAGCATACTCTCAGTCAATAAAAAAAGAAATTCATGAATTTTCCTCCGATAAAGGAACAACTTGAGATCATCACCAACAATGTGGTTGAGATTATCAGCGTTGATGAACTTGAACAAAAGCTCCGGTTGAGTGAGAAAACCGGGCAGCCGCTGAAAATCAAGCTTGGCGCTGACCCATCCAGACCGGATTTACATTTAGGACACTCTGTTGTACTCCGTAAACTGCGTGAGTTTCAGAATCTCGGTCATCAGGCTATTCTGATTATCGGCGACTTTACGGCCATGATTGGTGACCCCTCCGGAAAAAGCAAAACAAGACCACAGCTTTCAGCCGAAGAAGCTCGCGAAAACGGTAAAAGTTATTTTGAACAGGCTTCAAAAATTCTTGATCCGGCAAAGACAACCATCTGCTATAATGCTGACTGGCTTGGCTCAATGGGATTTGCTGATGTTGTCCGCCTTGCCAGCCATTACACGGTGGCCAGAATGCTTGAACGCGATGATTTTGAGAGACGGTACCGCTCTCAGGAGCCAATTTCCATCCACGAATTTCTCTATCCTCTTGCCCAGGGAATGGATTCGGTACACCTGAAAAATGACGTTGAACTAGGAGGCACCGACCAGAAATTCAACCTGCTTGTGGGCAGGGATCTACAGCGTGAATATGGAATAACTCCACAGGTCTGTATCACTATGCCACTCCTGGTTGGTACTGGCGGTGGTGAAAAAATGTCAAAATCACTTGGTAATGCCATCTGCTTTAACGACTCCCCTGACGACATGTATGGCAAGGCACTCTCTATTCCTGACTTGCTCATTCAGACCTACACGAAACTGCTTCTCCCCCTGAGAGAGTTGAGTGTCTGCAAAATTCTTGACGACATCAATGACAACCCGAGAAACGCTAAAAGATCTTTGGCGAGACATCTTGTCGCATCGTATTACTCCAAGGAAGAGGCTGACGCTGCTGAATCCCGTTTTGATCATCTTTTTGTCCACAAAAAAGCGCCTGATTCCATAGAGCTTTTTGAATTTGACCTGCCATCGATCCCGCTGATCGATCTGCTTGTCGACCTTGGTGCGGCAACGTCAAAAAGTGATGCCCGACGGATGATTCAGCAAAAATCGGTATTGATTGACGAAAGAAAGATAGAGGAGATTACGGAAAACATTGAACTCAACATTGTACCCAAAACCGTCCGGGCCGGAAAAAGAAAGTTTTTTAAAGTAGCAATAAAAAAAGATTTTGAATGAGGTCGCTTTTTTCTATAATTCGACGATTTCAGTGAGCTAATCACTTTGAACAACAAATATATCCGGAGGAACGGCATTGTCATTTGTCCCAACAAAAGTTTTCTTCACCAAAGGCGTGGGAAGACATAAGGAATATCTCTCCTCATTTGAGCTTGCTTTAAGAGAGGCTAAAATTGAGAAATGCAACCTTGTGACGGTATCAAGTATTTTCCCGCCAAAATGTGAACGAGTCTCTGTGGAAGATGGCTTGAAACACCTCTCTCCGGGGCAAATCACCTTTGCGGTTATGGCACGGAACTCAACCAACGAGTTCAATCGCCTTATTGCGGCATCTGTCGGGGTGGCAATTCCGGCTGACGATACACAATATGGCTATCTTTCGGAACACCATCCATTCGGAGAGTCGGCGGAACAATCAGGTGAGTATGCTGAAGATTTGGCCGCAACAATGCTGGCAACCACACTTGGGATTGAATTTGACCCCAACAAAGATTGGGACGAACGCGAAGGCATCTACAAAATGAGTGGGAAAATTATTAATTCCTACAATATTACCGAGTCTGCAGAAGGCGAAAACGGCCTCTGGACAACGGTTATTTCATGTGCTGTTCTCCTGCCATAATGAATGACTTTTCTGGTTTGCCGGAACTGAACTCGGAATTATTATGACTCAAGCAATAAAAACTGATGTTCTGGTTATCGGCAGCGGTATAGGTGGGCTCTATTTTGCTCTGCACGCTGCCGAGTATGCCAATGTTACCATTATCACTAAAAAGGAGAGTTCGACCTCCAATACCAACTGGGCACAAGGAGGCATTGCGGCAACAATTGACAGCAATGACAGTCCGGAGTTGCATATTGCCGACACCCTGGATGCCGGCGCTGGATTGTGCAACCTCGACATGGTAACTCTAATGGTCAAGGATGGCCCTCAGCATATAGAGCGCCTGATCGAACTTGGCGTAAACTTTACTACGTCAAACCCGGACAGTCTCCATTTAGGAAAAGAGGGCGGCCACTCCAGAAGCCGCATTGTTCACGCCCAGGATGTTACAGGGCGTGAGGTTGAGAGCGCTCTGCTTTATCGCGTCAATAACCACCCTAATATCACGCTACTTGAGCACCATTATGCCATTGAACTCCTGACAGAGCACCACCTCGGCATCAAAACCAACGACATCACCTGCTACGGTGCTTATGTTCTGGATTCGAGGCAACGGCAGCCGAAAAAGATTCTTGCTAAAATCACCCTGCTCGCTTCAGGTGGCTTGGGACATGTTTACCCCTACACCACAAATCCTGAGATTGCCACTGGCGATGGGGTCGCAATGGGATACCGCGCCGGAGCAGAGATTGCCAATATGGAGTTTATCCAGTTTCACCCCACATCACTCTATCATCCTCATGCCAAATCTTTTCTTGTTTCAGAGGCAGTACGAGGGTTTGGCGGTATTCTGAGATTAAAAAATGGTCAGCCATTCATGCATAAATATGACAAACGGCTGAATCTGGCTCCCAGGGATATTGTTGCCCGTGCTATCGACTCGGAGATCAAAAAGAGCGGGGAAGAGTGTGTCTTTCTTGATGTAACACATATTGATCCAGATAAAACAAAGGAGCATTTTCCCAATATTTATGAAACCTGCCTCAGCTTCGGCATTGATATGACCAGAGAGATGATACCGGTTGTTCCGGCGGCTCACTTCTCTTGCGGAGGATTGCGCACCGATGACAGGGGCAAAACCACCATTGAGCGTCTCTATGCCTGCGGAGAGGCAAGCTGTACGGGTGTCCACGGTGCCAACCGTCTGGCAAGCAACTCTCTTCTCGAAGCGTTGGTCTTTTCATGGAGAGCTTCACTTGATGTCAGGGAAGTGCTTCCTCACCTTTCAAACTGCGTCGATTTTCCCGACTGGGACGACACCGGAACAGTCAATGCCGAAGAGTGGATATTGGTCTCACACAACAAGCGTGAAGCACAGCAAGTGATGAATGACTATGTCGGTATTGTGCGCAGCGATTTGCGATTGCAAAGGGCAAAACGAAGAATCGATTTTCTCAAGGAGGAGACTGAATCCTACTTTAAAAAGACAAAGATTACAACCCAGATTCTTGAGTTGAGAAATATCATCAAAGTGGCCAGCCTTATCATCGAAGGGGCCATGAAACGCCGGGAATCAAGAGGACTGCACTATACGACAGATTACCCCAAAAAAGATGATCGCCATTTTCTGGTCGATACCATACTGAGGTCGTTTTAAAAGAACGAGTTATCATATTTCCCCGAACCCGAACTCATGACACGTCATCTCCCTATGTCACCTCCTGCCAGTCCCTTGCATAGCGAAAATCGATCCCGGGTGTTCTTGATGAAATTTTGGCAATGACAGGCATCATTCGTTTGTACTGGTTCCGGACAACCATCTTTCTGACGCGGTCGTAAAAAGCCTCCGTCACACCTTCCGCCAGAATCGCCTGCTTCTCCATTCTCTTTTCAAGCATCATGTAGAGCAGCAGATCCACCGCTTCATAGCTGAAACCAAGGTCCGACTCATCACTCTGCCCCTCCCAAAGATCGGCTGAGGGTGATTTGACAATCAGTGGCTCAGGAATGCCAAGATGACGTGCAAGACCTCTTATCTGGGATTTATAGAGATCACCAATCGGATTGACTGCGGATGCCATATCGCCAAACAGTGTACCGTAACCCAGAAGAAGCTCTGTTTTATTGCTGGTGCCCACAACCAGCCTTCCATCCCTCGCAGAGACATCGTAGAGAAAAACCATGCGCGTACGAGCCATGATATTTCCCCTTCTCAATAACTCCCCTTTCGGTACCGATGCAAAAAATGCCTCCACGGCCGGAGTGATGGAGATCTCCTCACACCTGATGCCAAGCTTTGTAGCCATAAGTCCGGCGTGTTCAAGACTTTCAGGACTGCTCGACTGATATGGCATCATCAACCCAAGCACATGCTCAGCCCCAAGTGCACGCACAGCAAGTTCGCAGACTACGGCTGAATCGATACCTCCCGACAGACCAAGCACCAACGAAGTGAAGCCGAACTTCCGAATTTCGTTACGCAGAAACCTCTTGAGAATATCCTCAACCATAGGGTAGTCGAGATGGAGATCATCAACCTTCATAAGATGAAAAGCTAAACATTTGACATTGAAAGCAGACTACCTTTTGAGCCACTTCTGGGGATTTTGCTTGACACGACCCTTCCATATTTCAAAATGGACAACCGAGCCCCCCTCAGCCATCCTTCCCGAAACACCAATCAACTGTTGTGATTTTATAATATCCTCTTTAGCGACCTGCAACTGCCCCAGATTGGCGTAGACGGTAAGGTAAGATTTTGGATGACGAATAATCACAATATTACCAAAGGTAGGCAAAAAAGCAATTTGCACCACTTTTCCACCTGAAACTGCCCTGACGGGAGTACTTGCCGGAACAGAGACGTCGATACCATTATTGGTGGTCACAATTTTAAGATCCTTATCCTCTACAGAACCAAACTTCTGGGCCACAACGCCATTGCGCACTGGCCACGGGAGAGAACCAAAAGCATTATCAAAATCAGCGGAGACTTTTTCAAGTTCAGGCGAATCCATTTTGCGAACCACAGGAGCACTCTGTTTCTCAGAAACAGACGGGAGAGGGGCAGGCACAGGAGATTCTTTCGCGGATATCTGCACCTCTTCTCTTTTTGCTTTTTTTTCTGTTACCAAAGGACGTTCGGCTGTTTTTTCTCTTCTTGAAGCGGCACGCTTTGCCTCCCTGCGTTCTGCCTCAAGACGCTGGGCCTCTACTCGTCTTGCTTCCCGTCGCTCTTTTGCAAGTCGTTTAGCTTCGAGGCGCTTCTCCTCATTGCGCCTCTTCTCCTCAATCTTTCGCTGTCGCTCCTGTTCGGCCTCAACCGCACGCTGCTCCGCGATAATCAGCGATTCTATCCGTGACTGCAATTGCCTCCGCTTTTGCTGCACATCCGCAAGCTGTGCCGCATATTCCTGCTTGTTTTTCTTCAGTTTATCCAGAACAACCTCTTTCTCTTTCTTGCTGACTGACCAACTTTGGAGTTGACGCTCCTGCTCTTTCACCACCTCTGCTTTTTGCTTATAGCTCTGCTCCAGCGCCATACGGTTATTTTCGAGTTCAACAGCAACCTGCTGCAACTGATCAACATGAAGACGAACGGCACGGGTAAAAAAACCCATGTATTGTGCCCTAACCAAGGCGCTATTGAGAGAACCGGAGCTGAAGAGGTGCTCGATATCCCGGTTTCCGCCATATTTATAGACAGAGAGAGCGGTTCTGCGAAAATCTTCAGAGACCTTGCCATAAATCTTGCGATTACCCTGTAACTCGTTCTGCAAATGGTCAATATCTCTGTCAAGTTTATCAAGATAACTTTGATTTTGAGTGATGATTTTCTCAAGCACCAAAATTTGGCAACGTATGTTTTCCAGCGCCTTAAACGACTGTGACTCTTTACGGGTGGTCACATTCAGCTTGGCCTGATACTCTTTAAGCTGCTGCTTCAAACTTCTGAGATTCTCTTCCACCGAACTTCTCTCTCTCATAATCCTTGATATCTCGCTGTTCACCAGCGGAGCTGCTGAGGCGGATACTGAGCTACCGGAAAGAAAATGAAGCACAAGAACCATTACTTTCAAGACTCTTTCAACACTATCACGCAATACAATACATCTCATTACAAATCCCCGTGCATTTATCTCTCTTGTAAAAAGTGGTGTTAAAAACCTTACAAATCAACCACCAGATTCAAAAATCTTAGATAAAGGTAATGGATAAAATCTTTTCTTCGCAAAAGCTCTGTGAAAAAAATTATTTGTTTTTCATGAACTGAAATAATAGTAAATAGCTTTTTTTTCATTCAGAGCACAAATACTATGGACAAGCTTGTCATAAGAGGCGGACACCGGCTTTCCGGCAGCATCAACGCCTCCGGATCAAAAAACAGCTCACTGCCAATCATTGCAGCAACACTGCTTGCAGGAGATGGAACCTTTACCCTTCATAATATTCCTGATCTGCGTGACATAACCACATTTACACAGCTTCTGAACTATCTTGGCACTGAAACCGCATTTTCCGACAACACTCTGCAAATATCGTCACAAAATCTTAAAAGCCTCCAGGCACCCTACGAACTGGTAAAAAAGATGCGGGCATCAATCTATGTCCTGGGACCAATGCTTGCAAGATTTGGACACGCAAGAGTCTCCCTTCCCGGAGGATGCGCTTTTGGGCCCCGGCCGATAGACCTTCACCTTATGGCCATGGAAAAACTTGGAGCCACCATTACCATTGAAACAGGTTTTATTGATGCATCTGTCAAAGGTGGAAAACTGAGAGGAGGAGATATTCATTTTCCGCTCTCTTCTGTCGGGGCCACCGGGAATGCTCTTATGGCGGCAGTACTTGCGGAAGGTAAAACTACTATAAGCAACGCTGCGGCAGAACCGGAAATTGAAACCCTCTGTAAATTTCTTATCGCCATGGGCTCAACGATCAGGGGAACAGGAACAACCGAATTGGAAATTGAGGGTGCCAAATCACTCAATGCCATTGATTTTCGAAATGTTTTTGACCGCATCGAAGCAGGAACCTTGCTTGCCGCCGCCGCAATTACAGGAGGAGAGATTACCGTTAATGGTGTTGAACCGGAACAGATGAAATCAGTGTTGAAAAAATTTGTTCAGGCAGGATGCATCGTTGAGACAACTCTGAACAGCATTTCGCTCAAAAGTCACGGAAAGCTTACCCCAACAGATGTCACCGCAAAACCCTACCCCTCCTTTCCTACGGATATGCAGGCACAGTGGATAGCCCTTATGACCCAGGCTGATGGGACAAGCCATATTACTGACAAAGTCTATCATGAGCGATTCAACCATATCCCTGAACTGAACCGACTTGGCGCTCATATTGAGATCCGTAAAAACCAGGCAATCGTTCATGGGCCACAACTTCTTTCTGGTACGAAAGTGATGTCCACCGATTTGAGAGCTTCAGCAAGTCTGGTACTTGCCGGGCTTGTGGCAAAAGGTACTTCTGAAGTACTCCGCGTCTATCACCTCGACCGGGGATATGAAAAAATCGAGACAAAATTAAACACTCTTGGAGCTGATATCAGTCGTGAGAAGTACAATGAATTTTAGTGAACGGAAAAATGAGAAAATACTTTTTGAAAATTATGAATGAAACATTATATTGACAGCCTCTAAAAGCCAAGCGCTCAGGCATCTTAAGAGTCTTATACGGAAAGGGGCCCTTAGCTCAGTTGGTCAGAGCAAGCGACTCATAATCGCTGGGTCGTAGGTTCAAGTCCTACAGGGCCCACAGATTGTGAATGGATTTAGAGAAAATATACCTGGCGTGTTCGTCTAGTGGCCCAGGACATCGCCCTCTCAAGGCGAAGATCACGGGTTCGAATCCCGTACACGCTACCATATATGCACCCGTAGCTCAACTGGATAGAGTATCTGACTACGAATCAGACGGTTAGAGGTTCGACTCCTCTCGGGTGCACGAATGGTTATTGAGGAGTGGCCAAATTGGTAAGGCTCCTGATTCTGGATCAGGCAATTTGCAGGTTCGAGTCCTGCCTCCTCAACAATATTTGTCAGCAGAAAAGAGACACAGGTTTATGACTTGTGTCTCTTTTTTTGCCCCCCTTGTAATCACTGCTGATTGTTTAGCCAGAAGGTAATCCTCGTAAGGATAAAGCGCTTATCATTGACATATTCAAGCTGTGAATCTGGCCGCTTTTTGGAGCAATAACAAAGATTTTTGGAGTAAACACAAAAAGAGACAGAACTTTCGTCCTGTCTCTTTTTGATAAGATATCGGAAATCCGAGAACTTATTTTCCGGCTGCAGGTGCTGCTGCTGGTGCCTCTGCCGCAGGTGCTGCTGGTGCTGCTGGTGCCTCTGCCGCAGGTGCTGCTGGTGCTGCTGGTGCTGCTGCTGGTGCCTCTACAGGAGCTTCAGCAGGAGCTTCAGTTTTTTTTGCGCAGCCAACAAATGAGACTGAGCTTACAAGAAAGAGAAATACAAAAAACTTTTTCATTGCTATGTTTATTTTTGTTGTTTAATAATTGACAGCTTCATCAGCTACCGAATAATAAAAAAAAACAGCGACTTTCCAAAAGCCTACTGTAAGGTGGGATCTGCATACAATTTTCCACATCCCGCCTTAATAAATGATTTTTTTATTCAACAAGCAACTCTAATTCTGCTTTTTCAAGCTCATGGAAGTTAAGGTATTGATAAATATTCTCTTCTTTATCACCTGACAGATGCCGTTGAACGATCTCCATGTACTCATCGCGATTCGGAAGATGACCAAGGAGGGCGCATACCGCTGCAAGCTCAGCAGAACCCAGATAAACCTGTGCTCCATTGCCCATGCGGTTATCGAAGTTTCTCGTACTGGTCGAAAAGACCACAGCGTTATCTGCAACTCGTGCCTGGTTACCCATGCAGAGCGAGCAACCTGGCTGCTCAATGCGGGCTCCAGAAGCGCCAAAAACAGAGTAATAGCCCTCCTCAATCAGCTTTTTCATATCCATCTTTGTAGGGGGAACAATCCAAAGCTTGGTCGGCACAGCCCCTCTGTCTCGTAAAATTTCTCCCAGAGCCCGGAAGTGACCAATATTGGTCATGCAACTACCAACAAAGACCTCGTCAATCTGCTTCGGTGCCTTCTCATCAGCAAGAATCTCACTGAGCGTCTTGACATCATCAGGATCATTCGGACAGGCAAGAATTGGCTCGGTGATACTGCTCATGTCAATCTCAACTACCTCGGCATACTCTGCGTCTGCATCGGGCTCAAGCAGTACTGGATTTGCAAGCCACTCTTTCATCTTTCCAATACGACGTGAGATGGTTTCAGCATTGCCATAACCCTCCTCAAGAAGCTGTTCAAGAAGCTGGACATTTGAAGAGAGATACTCAATAACAGGCTCCTTGTCAAGTCGTACGGTACAAGCCGCTGCACTGCGTTCGGCAGACGCATCACTCAACTCAAAAGCCTGCTCAACCTTGAGATCCGGCAACCCTTCGATTTCAAGTATCCGACCGGCAAAAATATTTTTCTTCCCTTTCTTGTCTACTGTCAACGACCCCCTCTTGATCGCAACATAAGGAATTGCATTGACCAGATCACGCAGTGTAATACCCTTTTGCAAGGTACCGGTAAAGCGTACAAGCACCGATTCAGGGACATTGAGTGGCATGGCTCCCGTAACACCGGCAAAAGCGACAAGTCCGGATCCTGCAGGAAATGAGACTCCAATGGGAAAACGGGTATGAGAGTCACCCCCGGTACCAACAGTATCAGGGAGCACCATCCGATTAAGCCAGGTATGAATAACACCATCACCCGGTTTCAGAGCAACACCACCCCTGCTCATGATAAAGTAGGGAAGGCTACGGTGCAGTTTGATATCAGAAGGCTTTGGATAAGCTGAAGTATGACAGAAACTCTGCATCAGCAGATCTGCACTGAAGCTTAATGCCGCAAATTCCTTGACCTCATCACGAGTCATGGCACCTGTGGTATCCTGAGAACCAACCGTCAGAGTTTCAGGTTCAACATACATGCCGGGACGAACCCCAGGAAGACCACACGCCTTGCCAACCATTTTTTGCGCAAGGGTATAACCTTTACCGGTATCGGCAGGTTGTTCAGGACGAACAAAGAAAGTATCCTCACCAAGACCAAGGGCGACACGGGCTTTACGGGTAAGGGTTCTGCCAATAATGAGCGCAATACGTCCACCGGCACGAACCTCATCCTCAATCGTATTTGGCGAAAGAGTAAAACTGGCAACAACCTCACCACTCTTTGCAAGAGTACCATTGGCAAGATCAACCTCAATAACATCGCCCATCTCAAGAGCTGACACATCGGCCTGAATCGGCAAAGCACCGGAATCCTCTGCGGTATTAAAAAAAATAGGGGCAATAATACTGCCAATCACCACACCTGCCGTACGTTTGTTTGGAACAGCAGGAATGTCATTACCAATATGCCACTGAACCGAGTTGATACCAGATTTCCGGCTTGATCCTGTGCCAACAACATCACCAACATAGGCAAGCGGATAACCTTTCTTCTTTAGCTCAGCAATAGTACCAATCGGATCACTGATTTTGGTACCAAGCATACAACGTGCATGAAGAGGAATATCACTGCGGGTAAAAGCTTCACTTGCCGGTGAAAGATCGTCTGTATTGGTTTCACCTGGCACTTTGAAGACGGTGAGGGTCATCTTTTCGGGAAGAAGTGGCTTGGAGGTAAACCACTCTGCTTCAGCCCATGATTTGAGTACCTCCTCGGCATATTTATTTGTTTTTGCCAGATCAACCACCGCATCAAAGAGATCGTAAACCAGCAGGGTTTTCTTCAACATTGCAGCAGCTTCACTGCATATTGCAGGCTCATTATGGCTGAGGGCATCAACAAGAGGCTTGACATTATAACCTCCAAGCATGGTACCCAGAATTTTGACAGCATCAGCATTACTGATCACACTACAGGAGAGTTCCCCTTTAAGAATACCATCAAGAAACGCAGCTTTTTCAAACGCGGCATCATCAACCCCCGGGCTGATATGATTGCAAAACAACTCAAGCAGATACTCCTTCTCTTCGACAACACTCTGCTGAAGCAAATCGACAAGTGAACGAGCCTGTTCAGCTGTTAACGGTAACGGTGGTATGCTGAGTTTAGCACGTTCTTCGGTATGGGCGCGATATTGGACAACAAGACTCATAAGGTCAATCTCCATAGGTTATGTGTGGTTGAAACAAATGTAACTTTAAAAGAAAGCGGGCAAAATCTGCATACTCCTGAGACAGGAGAAGAAGTAAGCCCCAAAAAATAGCACACATCTTTTTTAAAAGCAAGAATCCCACCTACCTCATGAAGAAAAAAACCTTACTTATTAAGGGAGCAAAAAGAAATAACTTTACTATTAAAGGAGAGGCGCTCTCACGAGAGAGTTACTGAATTTTAATAATTCCCGGAAATAAACATGCTGTCTCCATAACTGAGAAAAGCATAGTCTTTTTCAAGAGCTGTCGCGTACGCTTGCCGCAGATGGCCAGCTCCCGCAAATGCAGCCGTAAGCATCAATACCGTCGATCGAGGTGCATGAAAGTTTGTCAAAAGAGCATCAACACTGCGAAATCGATAGCCGGGATAAATAAAAATGTCAGCTTCACCTGTGAGGGCAGAAACTCCGGAAAAACGTGCAAGCGCTTCCGCTCCATGTTCAAGTGCCCTGGTAACCGTTGTACCGACTGCCACAACCCGTCCTCCTCTTCGCTTCACCCGTCTGATTTTTTCAACACTTTCGGCTGGTATCGAATAAAATTCACGATGCATGTGATGCTCTTCAAACAACTCAACTCTGATAGGAAGAAAGGTACCAAGACCGACATGGAGAGTCAACGTTGCGACATCAACGCCTTCACGGCGAAGCTTGTGCAGCAGCTCTTGCGTCATGTTGAGGGAGGCTGTAGGCGCTGCAACTGAACCGGGAAAAGCGGCAAAAACAGTCTGATATCGATCCCGGTCAACCTCTTCAGCGCTCCTTTTAAGATAGGGTGGTATGGGCACACCACCAAAATTGTTAAAGAAACCGGAGACATCACCACCTCCAACCAACTCAATGCGGGCTATTCCCTGATCAACAAGAGCGGTAACCAACAGGGTATGGCCATAAACCTCAAGCCTCTCCCCTTTTTTCACTCTTCCTCGATAAAGCACCAGATTCTGATCATCTTCATGTTTTTCAAGAAGCATCAACTCAATCTTTGCACCTGTTGGCTTTGCCGCAAACAACCTTGCCCGAACCACCCTGGTATCATTTAATACGAGTAAATCTCCTTCCCGAAGAAATGTGTCAAGAAAAGAATAGCGCGAATGTTCCAGTGCCCCTGTATGACGATCAAGCAACATAAGACGAGTATCTCCTCGCTCGACAGGGGGATATTTGGCAATCTGCTTTTCAGGCAGCACGTAATCAAAATCATCAACTCTCATCATACTCTCAACCTTGCCCTCACCGCCTCGGCGTGTGCGTGCAGCCCTTCATGGTCAGCAAAAGCGGCAATCTTTTCTCCACACATCTGGAGTTGCTGTTTTGAATAGGAGATAATTGAGGTATGCTTGACAAAATCCCGAACAGACAGAGGTGAAAAAAAACGTGCAGTCCCGCTGGTCGGCAGTGTATGATTTGGACCTGCATAGTAATCACCAACCGTTTCGCAGGAGTAGCTGCCCATAAAAATCGCTCCGGCATGATGAAGAAGTGGCAGAATCTCCCATGGATGCTCAACATGCAACTCCAGATGCTCTGGTGCAAGTATATCAGAGACACGGCAGGCCTCTTCAATCGATTCAACCACGACAATGGCACCATTACACAGAAGCGAAGATGCAATAATCTCCTGGCGATGCATTTGGGGAAGACGCTCCCTGACGCGCTGCTGCACTGCGGCAGCAAGAACAGCAGAAGTGGTAATCAATACCGCTGAGGCATCAGGATCATGCTCTGACTGTGCAAACATATCAAGGGTAATAAATTCAGGGTCAGCCGACATATCGGCAATGATAACCACCTCCGAAGGCCCTGCAATACTGTCTATTGCGACCGTACCAAAAACCTGTTTTTTGGCACATGCTACATATTTATTGCCAGGACCGGTAATAATATCAACCTTTGCAAGAGTCTCTGTTCCATAGGCAAAAGCTGCTATGGCGTGGGCTCCCCCAAGTTTATAGACAGAATTGATACCGGCAACTGAAGCCGCCACGAGGATATTGGCGTTCACCTCACCAAAAGCATCGCAGGGGGTTGTCACAACAATATCTTTAACCCCCGCAACATTTGCCGGAGCGGCATTCATGAGGAGGGATGAAGGATACGATGCTTTTCCTCCGGGCACATAAAGCAACGCCTTTTCCATTGGAGTTACCCGCTGACCAAGAAGAACCCCCCCGTCGGATTCATAAAAAAAGCTTCTCTCCACCTCATGCTGATGAAACAGAACAATATTGGCGTAAGCCTCTTCGAGCAATGCAACAAAACCGGGATCAGCCGCTCTTCGTGCCTCATGAATGGCATCGGAGGGAACTCGCAAGGCTGACAACCGGATGCCCTGAAACTTTTCGGTATAATCAAGCACCGCACTATCCCCCCGCTGGCGCACCTGGTGCAAAATTTCATCGACTGCCAACTGTACTGACGCTTCATTTGCAAGAGTGCGGTGTAACTGTTCATGCAAGGCTGAAGACTCTTCAGGATAACGGTATAGACGCAACACTTCTTATGGATTTTTAGTTATCAAACGTCGAAAATTCTCTTCTTGACATTGTTAATTCAGTGCTCATTTTTCTTGAAAATCAACGCCGTGACATTGCAAAACGAAAAAAAGGGAAAAAAAGGGAAAAAAGGGGCTTGCGAGGCCCTCTTTTCATTTGAAAAAAAAGTTCCATTAACTACCTTAAGGGTTTAGTTGAAACCTTGGAATATAGCTTGAATCAGCTTCATTCCAAGCCACTATGACAGACACACAGAACCATGATAACATGAGCTTTTTCAGTAATCTGTTCAGGGATATTGCCATTGATCTGGGAACAGCAAATACATTGATTTTTATCCGGGGTAAGGGTGTGGTTTTAAATGAACCATCCATTGTTGCCCGCGAACGCAATACAGGTAAAATTGTAGCTATTGGTCACGAAGCGCTTCTCATGCATGAAAAGACCCATCCCGGTATTGTCACCATCCGCCCTTTGGCCAATGGTGTCATTGCTGACTATGAGGCGACTGAAGAGCTGATCAAGGGGCTCATCAATAAAACCAAAACCAAGTTTTCGTTTGGGATCCGGCGTATGGTTATCGGAATACCGTCAGGTATTACCGAAGTAGAAAAAAGGGCTGTGCGTGATTCGGCAGAGCATGTCGGTGCCAGAGAGGTCTATCTGATTACTGAACCAATGGCTGCTGCCATTGGTATTGGTCTTGATGTCAAGGAGCCAATGGGTAACATGATTGTTGATATCGGAGGTGGTACAACTGAAATTGCCGTTATCTCCCTTGGTGGTATTGCTTCCGGTGAATCTCTTCGGGTGGCTGGCACCGATATTACCGATGAGATTGTGCGTCACTTCCGCAAAGCCTACAACCTTGCTATTGGTGAACGAACCGCAGAAGATGTCAAGATAAAAATTGCCTCAGCATACAAACTGGACAAAGAGTTGACCATGATGGTAAGAGGCCGAAACCTGGTCACTGCACTTCCCGAAGAGCAGGAGGTCAATTCTGCCACCATCAGAGAGGCTATCGCCACTCCAATAAGCCAAATCATCACCTCAATCAAAAAAAGCCTCGAAGTGACCAAGCCGGAACTCTCTGCTGATATTTTTGATCGCGGCCTTTTTCTTGCAGGCGGAGGAGCGTTGATCAAGGGGCTTGACAAAAAAATCAACGTGGAGACAAAGCTTGCTGTGCATATCAGCGAAGATCCTCTTACTGCTGTTGCCAGAGGGACGGGCGAGGTGCTTGAAAACCTTGAAAAATACCGGGGAGTACTGCTTACAAGCAAACAGTACTAAACAGAAGCTGGGGGAATAAACACGCTACACCTCTTCCAGCAGCCTTCTGTAATACCCCTCATACTGTTCAACAAGCAAAGTGGTCTCGTATCGCTTTGCTTGCCGGACGCATGCTGCAGAAGAGTCAAGCCAGTGAGTATTGTCTGAAAGCAGAAGGAGCGACTTCTCAGTCATCCCCTCAATATCTCCGGGAGAAAGCAGATAGCCATGACGACCGGACACAATAAATTCGGGAAAGCCGCCCGCCATCGTGGCTACAACCGGCACACCGCAAGCCATCGCCTCAAGCGCTGCGAGTCCAAATGACTCGGCATTGCTTGGCATAAGCATCAGATCGGCAATAGAGAGCAGGGGCACAATATCAACAAGCTTGCCAAGAAACCTTACCCGATCCATAATTCCGAACTGTCGCACGAGAGTCTCGGCCACACTCCTCTCTGGACCATCGCCAACCAGCAAAAGCAGAGCATCACTTTGCTTGCTCACTGCATGGAAAATCCGGATAATATCGCCAATACATTTTACTGGTCTGAAATTGGAGATATGAATGATGACTTTTTCATTCCCGATACCAAGCTGCTCCCGAATCTCTTGTTTGGGCGAACGGCAGAAAAGGGAGGTATCCACAAAATTCGGGATCACCGTTATCTCCTTTTTGGGATCGAACATCCTGATCGTCTCATCCTTCAGATAGTCCGAAACCGTTGTCACACCATCGGATTTATTGATGGCAAGCCGTACAACATCCTGCATTCCGCGGTCAGCGCCGACCACCGTAATATCAGTGCCATGCAGCGTGGTCGCAAGCTTGAAGCACTTTGATTCAGCACACTTGTCTTCCAGCATCTGACGAGCAAGCATTGCGCTCAGGGCATGAGGAATTGCATAGTGAGCGTGGACCACATCCAGCTTTTCATAATAAGCCACCTCAGCAATTTTTGAAGCCAGGGCAAGAGTGTAAAAAGGTGCGTCAAAGAGTGGATAATGCATAACTTCCACCTCGTGATAGGAGATGTTACGGGCAAAAGCACCAAGTCGAAATGGAGCTGCCTGACTAAAGAAATGGATGCTATGTCCTTTGGCTGCAAGTGCTTTCCCCAACTCAGTTGCAATCGCTCCGCTTCCACCATAAGTGTGGTGACAGGATATGCCGATTTTCATTGCTCGCATGGTAACTCTTGTTTTGAGAGATAAACTCAGGTAAACACCACCGTCAATGTACAGAAACCTGAAGACTAAAAGAGCTGAACAGTGAATGCAAAATTGTTTAAACCCTAAGCGCCGCCTTTTACAAAAGATCAAGGACAGTGAGGATGTGAAAAGGGGTTAAGAAATTCGCAAAACCATATTTTTTTGCTTACACTTGGCTTACCACATCCGACAAGGAAAGAGGCAACCAACAATTTTTTCAGATCAATGCGCATTTCGCGGAAAATAGAGATCGATTACGGTCATACCCTTCCAAACAGCTTTTCATTCTGTAATCAACTGCACGGCCACCGTGGAATCATTGTTGCGACTGTCGATGGTGATGTCATCGAGCGCATTGGTGACCACGAACAGGGAATGGTGATGGATTTCAAATTTCTGAAAGAGATTATGATTGAGCATATCCACAAGAAGCTTGACCATGGGTTTGCTGTCTGGAAAGATGATACTGAAGATCTTGCCTTTATCACAAAACGCAACTCTCGGGTACTCATAACCGATGAGCCCCCGACGGCTGAATGCCTTGCCAGATGGGCATTTAAGCAGATCTCTCACCACCTTCCCCCGGGGATAAATCTGAAAAGACTCCGCTGGTACGAAACGCCAAATTGCTGGGCTGACTGCCAAAGCGAATAAATTCTGCATCATGGAATCCCTGCCTGCAAAAATATGTTCATTTCCTTGTCGTTAAAGCTCTTGTTTTTATTTTCTATAAATACACACTAATTACACATATTCTTCTATTTTGTTTTGATTATCCCAATCAACTAAATACTGAAGAGATGCGACTCCATGACTTTGACCCTGAAAACAGGCCGCGGGAACGATTTCTCAACAGCGGACCCGCCTCGCTCAGCCCCGCTGAACTGCTGGCTATTATTTTGCGTATAGGCTCACGAAAACTTAACATTGTTGATACCTGCAACGAAATCATTGCCCGCTTCACCCTTGAAAAGCTGGTCAATGTGACCATCGGAGAGCTTCAGGAGATCAAGGGAATAGGAGAAACAAAAGCAATGCAAATTGTCGCTATTTTTGAATTGAACAAGCGGCTGCACTACAGTAAAAACAACAAAAAGAAGATTCAGTCGGCAAAAGATATTTTTGAATACATGGCAGGGCGTATCCCTGATGAGACAAAGGAGCATCTTTTCGTCTTGCACCTGAACACTAAAAACCAGATTACAAAAACAGAACTTGTCTCCGTCGGAACACTGAATGCGGCGCTTATTCACCCTCGCGAAGTCTTTAAGGCAGCAATCAGGGAGAGCTCTCACGCTATTATCCTTGTCCATAACCACCCTTCCAGTGATGTGGAGCCCAGCAATGCCGACAAACAGATTACAGAACTATTAAAAAAGGCAAGCTCACTTATACAGATTGAACTGCTTGACCATATCATTATCGGAAGGACAGAGTGGTTCAGCTTCAGGGAGAGCGGCCTTCTCTAAATAAAATAATGATCTTTCCCTGAAACCATGTACCTTGACCAAGAGGTCATGAGCTGCATGAGCACGCGCATTACAAAAGAAATCAGAATACTCCGTAAAGACATGAAACATATCATCATCATCACTGGTGCTGGCAAAGGAATTGGTAAAGCCGTTGCCATTGATTTTGCAAAAGCCTCAAAACGAGAACCCGACTTTGAGCCGCACCTGATTCTCGTCTCAAGAACATTGGGCGATCTTGAAACTGTTGCAACACAATGTCGCTCCTGCGGCGCAACGGCAGAGGTTTTTCAGGCTGACATTGCCAACATGTCACAAATCGACCAGCTTGTCAGCGGCACACTTGAACGCCATGGTGCCATTGATTGCCTGATAAACAATGCAGGAGTCGGCCGGTTCAAGCCATTTACTGAAGTGACTGAGGAGGATTATGAATACACCATGGCAACCAACCTGAAGGGTACTTTTTTCCTCACCCAAAAAGTGTTCCCTGTCATGGAAAAGAAAAGATCGGGCCACATTTTCTTTATCACCTCCATTGCTGCCGAAACAGCATTTAAAAGCTCTTCTCTCTACTCGATGTCCAAATTTGGTCAGAAGGGGTTTCTTGAAGCAATCCGACTCTATGCAAAAAGCTGTAATGTCAGAATTACCAATGTGATGCCAGGTGCCGTTCATACCCCAATGTGGGGAGAGGTTCCTGATGAGATGAAGGCCGTCATGATGATACCTGAAGATATTTCATCACCTCTGGTCAACGCCTATCTTCTGCCACAGCGCACTTCGGTGGAAGAGCTGGTTCTAAGACCAGTAAGTGGCGATCTCAATGAATGAACAAACCACACTCACATGTGGAAAACCGCTTTTTTCCTTTATTTTATGGTTCACATTATAAAATTGCTGAACATACACCATTATGAGTCTGAAAGAGAAGATAGATCAGGATCTGAAAAGTTCGATGAAAAGCGGTGATAAAACCCGCCTCAATGCAATCCGTTCCATTCGCGCAGCACTGCTCGAAAAAGAGGTCTCCATCCGTGTTGGCGGCACTGCCATACTGACAGAAGAGCAGGAGCTGGAGGTACTGGTGAGTCTCGCCAAAAAACGGCGTGATGCCACTGAGCAGTTCACCGCAGGAAATCGTCCTGACCTTGCCGAAACTGAGAAGAGAGAGTTGGGCGTGCTTGAGGAGTATCTTCCTGCGCCGGTCTCTGACGAGGAGGTAACGGCAATAATAGCAAATATTATCACGACAACAGGCGCGGCATCCATGAAGGAGATGGGCAAAGTGATGGCTGAAGCGATGAAAGCGCTCAAAGGAAAAGCTGATGGTACCAAGGTTCAGCAGATTGTCAAGTCACTGCTTTCAGCATAACCCATTCTATCTTTTATCATGCTTGATATTAGCTATATCCGCCAGAATCCAGATGAAGTTCTGGCTATGCTGCACAATCGGCAGCTTGCCTCCGAAATACAAAAAGTCAATGAGCTTCTTGCGCTGGATAATAAGCGAAAGGAACTAGTAAAAAAGTCGGACGATTTGAAATCCCTGCGAAATCAGCGGTCAAAAGAAATTGCTGAAAGAAAAAAAAGAGGCGATAAATCTTTTGGCTTAGAGTTAGAGGAAATCAGAAAAATAGCAGATGTCGAAGGAATGGAACTCGCCAAAGTGGACACTGATCTCGGCCAGTTTGAGGAAGAGATGGAGAATATCCTTCTGGCACTCCCCAATAAACTGCACGCATCAGTTCCAACCGGACGAAGCGCTGCTGATAACCAGATTTATGGAGAGCCCGTCGCTTTTGTTCACGACCTTGACTTTCCTGTAAAAAACCATCTGGAACTGGGCAAATCACTCAGTATTCTCGACTTTGAACGTGGAGCAAAGGTGAGTGGCGCAGGATTCCCCGCGTACATTGGCAAAGGAGCCCGTCTGGAACGAGCCCTGATCAACTTTATGCTTGACATGCACACCGAGCGTCACGGTTATACCGAGGTCTTTCCGCCTTTTCTGGTAAACAGGGAGTCGCTGAGAGGCACCGGGCAGTGGCCGAAATTTGCTGACCAGGTTTACCACATCGGCGAAGATGACCTCTATGCCATTCCAACTGCTGAGGTGCCTGTGACCAACCTCCATCGGGGGGAGATGCTTGATACTGCAACCCTGCCAATCTCCTATGCAGCCTACTCAGCCTGTTTCCGTCGTGAAGCGGGAAGTTATGGGAAGGATACACGCGGGTTCCTCAGGGTACATCAGTTCAACAAGGTTGAGATGGTGAAGTTTACGCGACCCGAGGAGTCGTACGCAGCGCTCGAGGAGATTCGGAGTCACGCTGAAGCAATTCTCGTGGCGCTGAAGATTCCCTATCGCGTTCTGCTGCTCTGCAGTGGCGACATCAGCGCCAACGCAACAAAATGTTACGACATTGAGGTCTGGTCACCAGCAGAACAGAAATATCTTGAGGCATCGAGCTGCTCAAACTTTGAGGATTATCAGGCAAGAAGATCGAACATCCGTTTCAAGCCCGACGGCAAATCAAAACCGGAGTTTGTCCACACACTGAATGGCTCAGGTTTGGCAACCTCGCGACTGATGGTATCCCTGCTTGAGCACTACCAGACACCTGAGGGGCATATCAAGGTGCCGGAGCTCTTGCAGCGCTATACCGGATTTGAGGAGATATAAAACCTTGACATGCCGAGCTCCAGCCCGGCATGTCACCCTTTTTCTGCGTTTCGAGGATACCTGTATTCGGATGGACGTATGGCAATACGCCCATACAATTATCTGAACCCTGATTTACTTGACCAACCTGATTACTTGAAAGGCATCATTTTCCAACCGCAAAAAATCATGACAATCGGAAAACCCGGAAAATCATGGTTCGAGACGATCAAGAAAACTCCTCACCATACCGCTCACTGTCGCAACATCAATGAGAAAGGCATCGTGACCATAAGGCTCGTCCAGATAAAGAATTCTTGAGTTTGGCATAAGACGGGCAAGCTCCTCCTGCTCCTCTTTTGGATAGAGAATATCGGAATTGATGGAGAGAATCTCAATCGGTAACTCCATGGAACGCAACACCTCTTCGTACTCACCCCTGCCTCTGGAGAGATCGTGCATATCCATAGCTTTTGTAAGTGTGATGTAGCTGTTGGCATCAAAGCGCTCAACAAGCTTTCTCCCCTGATGATGCAGATAACTCTCCACCTTAAAGGTTTTTTGAGTTTTTCCATCCTGAACTGATCGTCCGAAACGCGACTGAAAATTCTCAAAGCTGCGATAGGTACACATCGCCATCATCCTCGCTGCGGCAAGACCTTTGGTGGGCGGAAGAGCCGCATCATACCAGCCATCATTCCAGTGTTGATCGGCAAAAATGGCCTGTCGCTGCGCCTCACTTTGCCCGATACACCATGCAGAGTGGCGACCTGAAGCTCCCATTGGCATCAACGCTTGCGCCACATCAGGATAAAGAACCCCCCACTCAAGCACCTGCATTCCTCCAAGAGAGGCTCCAACCACAAGCTTGAGATGATCAATACCCAATCCGGCAAGCAAGAGACGCTGAACATGCACCATATCGCGGATGGTTATCAAGGGAAAATCGGGACCATAATGACGACCTGTCACCAGATTGATCGAAGCAGGACCTGTTGTGCCATAACAGCTCCCAAGCACATTTGTACAGATAATGAAATCAAGAGTCTCATCAAAAGCACCACCGACGGAAAACATCCCTTCCCACCAGGCATCGGCATCAGCAGATCCTGTGAGCGCCTGACAGACAAGAATAACATTATTTTTTTTTGCATTGAGTTTTCCCCAGGTTCGGTATGCTATTCGCAATGAGGAAAAGATCCCTCCTGATTCAGTGGTATAGGGTTCGCCAAGCTCAACATAGTTGGTTTTTGCGGAAATAAACTCGGTATATGCTCTCATACGTCTCTTGTCAGTTTTGCAAAAGCCTTTTCAAAAACCACCTGGAGGGTGGTGCCATCACTACAGGAGTGCGCAAACAACTGTGATTCTGCGGAAAAAAAGAGACAGGTGAGGTATGAACCTTCAGCAAGGAGTACATACCATCATCGTTCCCGGTCGTTGCCGGGGTGGAATTGGCACCAATCATTGTGGAATAATGGTTGCCAAGGCTTCTCTGGGCCAGTCCCTCCGCCTTTCTGGATGATAGCTTGAAATCTTGAAAAGAACATTTAGTTTGGACAATCTACAACAGGGAATAGTATTTTACAAACACACTGAAGAGCACGGCTTACTTAACCCTGTTTATTAATTTTTACAGATGATCACCGCACGAGAACTTGCCTTGACTGTTCTGCAGTCACTTGAAACAGGAAAGGAGCACTCCGACACCTTGCTCCACCGACAGCTTCAGCACTCGGCGCTCAACCGTGTTGATCGGGCGCTGGCAACGGAGCTGGTGAACGGGGTACTGCGCCAACGTCTCCAGCTTGATTACCTTATCAGCCATGTGTACCATCACAAACTCGACAAGGCAGCATCTGTCCTGAAAAACATTCTTCGTCTCGGCGCTTATCAAATTCTGTTCCTCAATAAAGTCCCTGACTGGGCGGCGGTAAACGAGTGCGTCAAACTTGCCCGCAAGTACAAGGGCGACCGGATGTCGAAGCTTGTCAACGGTGTTCTTCGAAAAATCACTCCGGACAGCATGACCCTTGAAGCATGGCTGAGCGAGGAGCAACCTGAAAAGCAGCTTGCCATCCGCTACTCGCACCCAGAGTGGCTGATTGAGCGCTGGATGAGAGCGTTCGGAGCCGAAAAAACCGAGGCCATCCTCACCTATAACAATCAACCACCACTGCTGGGGTTCAGAATCAATCGACTGAAAGCATCAACAGAGCAGTTTTTTGCCAATAGTGATGCCGAAGTGAAATACGAAACCTGCAACATTGAATCTTTTTTTCTCTCGAAGGATTTCACCACGTTTGAACCAGCAATAAGCGGGGGCCACCTCACTGTCCAGAACCCGACACAGGGGCGTGCCTGCCTTCTGCTCAATCCGGCACCCGGCACCACAGTGCTGGATCTCTGCTCAGCACCCGGCGGCAAAGCGACCTTTCTGGCAGAACTGATGCAGAACAACGGACAGCTTCTTGCGGTTGACCGCTATGAGCAAAAACTTTTAAAACTGGATGCCCATGCCAAAGCCCTCGGAATTACCATGATTACCACAGTAACCGCCGATGCCAGAAGCTTTATACCGGATCAGCGCCCCGATGCCATTCTTCTTGATGCACCATGCTCTGGCACCGGCGTCCTTGGCCGACGGGCAGAACTACGCTGGAAAGTGAGCCCGGAAATGCTTGTAGAACTCGTGCAACTCCAAAGGGACCTTCTTGACCATGCAGCGGCATTACTTGATGATGGTGGGGTGCTTGTCTATGCAACGTGCTCGATCGAACCCGAAGAGAATAGTCTTCAGATTGAGGCGTTTCTGGAGAGGCATCCCGATTTTACCACTGATCCTGAAGAAAAAATACTCACACTGCCGGGAGAGTATCGTGGTTTTGACGGCGGATTCTGTCAGCGGGTTCATAAAAAATTCAGCAAAAATGAATGCACTTGACCTTCCATACAGAAAAGTGCTGGAGAATTTCCTCAACGCAATGCTGATTGAGCGCAACTTGTCGATACACACACGGGCATCCTACAGCAATGATCTCAAGCGCTATCTACTCTTCATGCAACAACATGCGAGAGCACTTGGAGCCATAACGACCGAACAGATCAAGGAGTTCATTACAGAACTCTCTGCACTTGGGCTTGAAGCTAGTTCAATGGCAAGAAACATTTCAGCCATTCGTTCACTTCATAAATTTCTTGTTACAGAAAGAATTCTCGCCATCAACCCTGCTGAAACCATCCAGCAGCCAAAACAGGCGCGTTATCTGCCCGCTGTCCTCACCATTGATGAAACCCTGAGATTACTTGATGCTCCACTCACCCACCACCCTCCGGGAAAATTCATTCAGAGAGACAAGGCTATACTGGAGCTTCTCTATGCAACCGGGGTAAGGGTGACTGAACTGATCACAATACAGCAACACAACCTCTACCTTGAGGCTGGTTTTATAAGGATTTTCGGCAAGGGGTCAAAAGAGAGGCTGGTGCCCGTTGGCAATTCGGCTCTTTTATGGGTCAAACGGTACCAGACTGAACTACGACTGTCACTGGTGCAGAAAAACTCCGATGACTACCTCTTTCTCAATGCACGCGGAGTCAAATTATCGCGGATGGCACTCTTCGATATGGTTCGAAAATATGCCATTACGGCGGGAATTGAAAAAAAAATCAGTCCGCACACGCTCCGACATACCTTTGCCACCCATCTTATCGAGGGAGGAGCCGATCTGCGTGCCGTTCAGGAGATGCTTGGCCACAGCTCCATCGTCACCACCCAGATCTACACCCACATCGACCGATCATTCCTCAAGGAGGTTCACAGAACATTTCATCCAAGAGGCTAAAAAAACTATCGATAGCCGCCCATTGTCTCAATGATAAGGCGCTTTTTGTCGTGGCTCTCCATCTCAATTTTTAACGCCGAAAGCGTCATATTGACATCAAAAAAGAAAAAAAGCAACGAACTGCTCAGGCAAAGCATACTGACGATAAAGATACCGGATAACAACATCGGCAAATTCAGATCAATCAGTGCGCTGAGAAAAAGCAGAATAATAAGCCAGCTTGCTCCAAAACAGGTGAAGCATGCCAGCAAAATTGAGATGCGAATGTAACGGGCCCGCTTCCATAAAATGGCAACCTCTTTGTTGATCCTAAGAATATAAGCCTCTGGATACGACTCAAGATCATCAAGAAGTGACCTTGAGCGGTCGATAATGCGACCGAGCCTGTTCGTCATGGTAAGAAGAAGAAGACCGAGGCCCGATATAAGAATCATCGGGCCAATTGCGGTTTGAAGGATAGGGACAAGCTCCCTGAATGATGTAACTAACATAATAGGCGGGCGACAACATCAACCCTTTCTTTTCTTTTTATTACCGGTAAAAAATGCACCATCTTTTCCGGCTGGTTTATAAGGCTTTTTCAAACTTTTTTTAGCGCCGTAAGGTGACTCGCGCTCCTGATCTTCCATTTTGGAGAGTCGCAACTGACGCCCGCAGACCCTCACCTTTCTCAACTCATGAAAGATATTATCGGGCATACCCTGCGGCAGCTCAACAGTACTGTACCCTTCGTTGATGGAGATATGGCCCACCGACTCGGGATCAAGTCCAACTTCATTCAAAATAGCACCGAGAATATTGCCCGCCTTGACTCCATGCTCACTGCCTACCTCAAGACGGTACCGCTCCTTCCCCTCGTCGCCATAGGATTCACCCTTTCCTCTCTTTTTTACCGGCCCGCGATCACGGTCAGAGCCCCGATCCTTGTCGAAACCGCGATCCCTGCTGCCAGCGCCTTCCCTCTCTTCGTGAAATCGGGATTTCTCTGGCTTGTTCGACAAAAGAAGGGGGGTTTCACCCTGCACAATTGCGGCAAGCGCGGCTGCAGCATCGAGCACAGGCACATCATGTTCCTGACAATACTGCTCAATAAGATTGGTGAAAAAGCCAAGCTCTTCAGCCGCAATCCTGTCGGTGATGCGCTGATTAAACTTTGCAATCCTCTTGTTGTTGATTACCTCTGTGGTCGGTAGCACCATCAGCTCAATACGACTGTGTGTTGCCCGTTCAATAGAGTAGAGCATGTTTTTCTCTCTCGGGGAAACAAACAAAATGGCATCTCCTGCACGCCCGGCTCGACCTGTTCGACCAATCCGGTGAACATAGGACTCGGTATCGGATGGAATATCGTAGTTGATGACATGGCTGATACGCTCAACATCGAGACCGCGAGCCGCAACATCAGTGGCTATCACAATACTCAACACGCCGCTCTTGAGCTGCTCGACGGTACGCTCGCGCTGACTCTGGGGCATATCACCATTCAGGGCGGCGGCACCATATCCCCTCGCCTGAAGCTTTTCGGCAAGCTCAATCGTCATGGTTTTGGTTCGCACAAAAATAAGTATACCGTCGAATGGCTCCACCTCAAGAATTCTCGTAAGAATATCGATCTTGTGGCTGCCACCAACGATCCAGTAGCGCTGACGAATAGTATCAACCGTCGTTGTCTTGTTCTGTATGGTCACCTCTGCAGGATTATTCAGATACTTTTGAGCAATGCGGCGAATCGGCGGTGGCATGGTTGCCGAAAAAAGGGCAACCTGACGACTTTTGGGGGTCTGCTCAAGAATCCACTCAACATCGTCAATAAATCCCATGCGAAGCATCTCATCAGCCTCGTCAAGCACCAGACATTTGAGAGTGTTAAGATTAAGTGTGCCGCGACGTATATGATCCATGACACGACCGGGTGTTCCAACAATAACATGCACTCCCCTTCTCAACATGCGAAGCTGAATGCCATAATCCTGTCCTCCATAAATTGGAACTACATGGAAGCCCTTAAGATATTCGGCATAACGCTGAAAAGCCTCCGCAACCTGTATGGCAAGCTCCCGTGTAGGGGCAAGCACCAGTGCCTGTGGCTCGGCCAGTTCAAGATTTATATTGGAGAGTATGGGTAAAGCAAATGCAGCAGTTTTTCCTGTGCCGGTCTGTGCCTGCCCGAGAACATCACGTCCTTCGAGAATAAGGGGGATTGTCTGAGCCTGAATAGGTGTCGGGTTTTCGTAGCCCACCTCCTGAAGCGCTCTCATGAGCGGTTCGGCAAGCTGAAGGGCGCTAAAATCCTGAGGCAAAAGTTGCTGTTCTTTCATAGAGTATGTTTCCTTCCCAGATCATTGATAAAAAAGCCTCGCTTGAGGCGCGAGTGGCAGCAATGCAGGAAAGAAAAAAATGAAGAAGAGTTCTCATCAACCGAAAACATCGGGGCATCTTCCGGCAAAGCAGAAGGCCATCGTATCGTCACAAACGCAGAAAATCTTCATAGTCTCAACAACTATCAATTTTGCAAGCGTCCTTTCTTAGCATATTCACCACGCATTAAAACGATCCCATAGTACCATTTTTCTTTGTAAAAGACGAATTTATTTTTTAAAGGCAACTCCTGAATATTTGAGAGGTGGCCCTTCCTGCTTTTTTCTTACTTTTCAACTCAAATTAACCCGCATGAAGGCCAATATGAGCAGTTTCACCGTTTTTCTCTACACCACTCTCTTCCCTGTTGTTCTTGGAATCGCAAAGCTTATCAGCTCATGGAACCCTAAAGTCAGAACTTTTTTCAGTGTCCGAAAAACACTTTTCGAAGAGCTTGAACTCACTATCGACCAACAATCATCATCATCATCAACGTTCAGATTATGGGTTCACGCATCCTCTGTTGGTGAATTTGAGCAGGCGCGTCCAGTTATAGCGACCATGAAGGAGCGACATCCCGAGCTCACCCTGTTTGTCTCCTTTCTCTCAGATTCCGGGTACAACGCAAGAAAAAACTATCCTGATGCTACCGCAGTCTTCTATCTACCGGCAGACACCCGCCACAATGCAAAAAAACTGGTTGCATTGCTCAAGCCTGACGTACTGCTGCTCATGCGATACGATTTCTGGCCAAACCACCTTGTCGAAGCAAAAAAAGCAGGGGTAAAGCTGATTCTCGCAGCAGCCGTCCTCCAAAAGCATGCCCCTTACTTTAACCCGGCTTTGAAAGGGTTTTACCAGAACATTTTTCACCTTTTTAACCAAATCTTTACTGCATCACCAAAGGATACACTTGCTTTTCGGGAAAAATTCAGATGCGAATATGCTGAAACTGCCGGTGATCCGAGGTTTGACCAGGTCTGGCAAAGAAGCAGAAACAGCGACGGTGTAGATCACATCAGAAGCCTCTACCATAAGCGCATGGTGCTGGTCGCCGGCAGTGTCTGGGAGCAGGATGAGATGCTTCTTCTTCCTGCCTGGAAGGCTCTTGGTGAGAGTGTATCTTTGGTTCTGGTGCCACATCAGGTCAACCCTGAAAACATGGCACGACTCTACCGCGAACTGGACAGTCGCTCCCTTGCTTATACACCGGTATCGGCCATGAATGGCAGCTTTAATCCTGAAAAACAGATACTGGTTATCGACCAGACAGGGTATCTGGTGGAACTCTATTCAGTCGCATCAATTGCCTATGTTGGAGGAGGCTTTGGGGTCAATGTGCATAACACCCTTGAAGCGGCCGTCTATCACATTCCGGTACTCTTTGGGCCCCGCTACCATAACTCCCCTGATGCCGAGGGGCTCGTGGCGGCAGGAGGAGCAACCGTGATTCACGATCAAAAAGAGTTGGCCACTGCCCTTGGCACTCTGATCCATGATACTCAACAGAGGGAAAACATCGGAAAATCTGCAGGGAAATTTGTTGAGCAGAATATCGGTGCCACAGCCATCATAGTCGAGGGCATTGAAAGCTTCTTCAACCAAGAGGCCAATGCAACCCGGGCGGGAAAGTCAATCTGCCCCCCCAGGTTGCATAAATATCAACGGTTAAAATGCCCTTGATACCCCAACCTGAATACTGGTAGCGCTATATGGCTCCAGGGCACTATCCTTCCCGGACGAGAGGCTCCAGCCTGTCCGTTGCTCATAGTACTCAAACTTCACATCGGCCGACCAGTCTTCATCTATTTTTTTGGTCACCTTTACGCCAAAGGTGAGAGCGCCAAAAGCTGCAAGTCGCTGATCTTCAGTATAGTAAACTGCACCTGCCGGTTGAGGGGTTTCTGTTATCACCCCCGGAGTTGTACTCTCTATCGACAGATTAACTGGAACATAAAAATCGGCCGCATTCTGTGAGTAATAGCGAATCAGGGGCATCACCGACCAATCGCCCGGCAACGGATGGACATATTCAACATCAAAGGTGTGTGCCTTGATGCCAAAAGTATCTCGGTAGTAGCGATAAGAGAGGCGAGCCGTTCCATCAGTAAAGCTCTCCTTGAAATGGTGGTTCCATCGAGCCAGCGCGGTGGTACTTTTGCGCTCCCGAGGTCTGTTATCGACAAACTTGTAAGGGTCACTGTAATATCCACTCCCCTGAGAGTATCCAACATTCAACTGAACAATATCACTGGTTGTCAACACCCTTGTCACCCCAACCAGGCCAGCCACAATTTTTTTTGTGTCCGTAAAGCCGGTTTTGACAGGAACAACCTTTTGAGCAAAAGGATTAGAGGGGTTGGTACCTGGCACGGTCTTCGTCAGATTAATCAGATCAGTCGTATCATCGGTCAGACTGCCTCCAACAGTAAACGTTGTATTTTTATCAGCCGTCTCCAGGCTCCCCTGGAGAGAGAAATTGCGGGAGACATAATCTGATTCGCCAGAATAGCTTGTTCCAAGAACGACGTTTGCATGAGAAAAGTATCTTGTAAGCTGTACATCAACAGCCTTGCGTGAATCTTTCATCGGTGTCAATCCAGAAGTGTGGTAGGTCGGTGATGCACCAGAGACCGAATCGTAGGTAAACGATGTCCCTACGGACCACACTTGAGCAAAAGGCACCACTCCCCTGAACGTATAAGCCTGAATACCACCGCCACCTGATGCGCCCGATCGACCATCGTCACCACCTCCGGTATTGGGTGCAGCTGTTGGATCGATATAATTTGAACGACTGTCCTTGAAATTAAGATATTTGAAGCTGACAACACTCCGCTCCGGAGGAGTATCAGCGTATGCGAACTGAACCGAAGGCAAGGCAAGCGCCGCCGCGAGAAGAGTGCTGCCAAAGAGGCTTGATGTTCTTGAAGAGAGTGAGGTCATTGTTTTGGTGATGGTTGTTGCTTGTTGCCAGAGAGCATTGCCATTAACTTAATACTTTACAGCTATAAATCAAAAATCCCCCTCCGCAAGAGGGGGGCATTGAAACGTATTCTGACAGGGAGGCACCAACAATGTAGAATACTGTCATCAGATACTGTTGACTTCCGCTTTGCTCTCCACAGGGACAATTTTTGGTGGCGCTATTTTACGTTTATGAAATTTTCTGTCCCAATTCTGTATTGAAATGGCCTCAAATGTCCTTTTTCCGGTTTTAATGCCTGTAATTTTTAGAAAACGACCAGGAAGAATCCGTGTTTTCGGATGTACCTCTGCCTTCGCAATTTCAACGCGCCACAACCCCTTTCTAAAATCTCTTAACGTAATAAAAGAATTGCTTTTATCAACAAGAATAACCTTTCCTCCAAGCAATCCTTTTTGTGAATTCGTCCAACGCTGTTCATTGGCAAAGACCAGGTTATTGTACACATGAACATTTTCAACCAGATAACGGTGAATATACCCGCCGACATCAAGTGCATTGAGACAAACACTCAGCAGAAGGCTTGCAAAAAGTGAACTGGCTATAACTTTTGGAGCAGAATGGCGATATCCTTTTTTTGTATGGCGAAATCCAAAAAAAGCAACCAGGGTAAACAGCCCAAGCGCAATCAACCACACATAGGGGATGCTTGAAATAATATCGGCAAGAAAGGGTTGTTCAAGAAACAACTGATGGATATTATCGTGATCAACCGTAAAATCATTATCAAAGAAAACATAGAGAGCCGTTGCCATAGCCATGCTGCCTGTCAGCACAGAAATAGAGGCAAGCATCCAAAAACTGAACCTTTTAAGGAAAATACGCCAACGAGGAATAAGCACCGCGTGCCTTTTTTCTATCTCCTCCAGAACAGGCAGAGATCTCCCATCTTCCATACTCATTTATTGATAACTGTTTTCTAAATAAATTTTTATTTTTTTCTTGGAACGGTTGATCAGGGTGGCTACGGTACCTTGAGGAATAAGCAGAATATCCGATATCTCTTCATAACTTTTTTCTTCAAAAAATTTTAAAACGATAACATCCCTGTACTTCGGCTCAAGCCGATCAAGAGCGCCCTGTATCTCCTTTGCGCTATGTTGCAGTGTCTCATGAGTAAGCTGATCCGCATCATCAGAAATATTTTCAAAAAGAGAAAGCAGCTCGTCCTTAGATAGTACGCTCGGGCGCCGCTTTTCCTTTCTAAAATAACTGACTATTTCATTATGGGCGATTCTGTATATCCATGATGAAAACTGGAGAAAGGGGTCATATTCATTAAGATGAATGTAGGTCTTGATAAATATCTCCTGCAGCAAATCCTCTGCGGCACAAGAGTCCTTGCACCCTAAACGAATGATATACCTCAACAGAGGTGCCTCATAGCGAAGGACTATGGCAGCAAATGCCTGTTTATCAGCTATAGCCCCGGCAACCAGCTCCTGATCAGTCATGAGGCTATGCTGTTCCCCCCTGGTGAACATTCCGGCCATATCCTCTCAAGTCTTTATTTCCTTCTTCTCTGGTGCGAGCATCACGGCCATATACAACACAACGACAATATTAATTGATAGCAAAATAACCTTAAACCAGGTAAAACCTTTGGTAAGTTCATACAGTTCAAACGGCAAATAGATGCCGGCACTAAGCAACGCAACCCACTCTGCCCATCGCTGGGCAAACCATAGCCCGTAAGCCTCAAGAATACGTATTGACGAATAAAGTAATGCAAAAATGAGAAGAATACGCATCCTGCTCTCCGTCAAAGTACCCGCCAACGCTATAAACTTTTTTGGAAAATGATGGGCTGGGTTAAGATGTAAATGCACCACCAGTTGCTCGGCAGAGATTTGAATATGCTGGTGTATCAGCACAACAAGCGCTCCCGCTGAAAAGAGGACGAGAAGAGCCTTGCACACTTCGAAGATTGCAACCACCCTGAGCACACCTGCCAACTTTTCGTTTATAAACATCCCTCTCTCTTTTTGGAGCAACTGTTTTCCATACATCATGATTTTTTGTTTCGGACAATATATGACCTCAGAAAGAGAGGGACAATATCCATCACCCCTGCATCTCATCAAGCTTATAACCAAAACCCCTGACCGTTTTGATGATACTGCCGCTCTCTCCAAGCTTCTCTCGAATCCTTGTTATGTGCGTATCAATAGTTCGGGTGCTGATGCTCTTGTCAATATCCCAGACATCGCTGAGCAGGCTCTCACGTGACTGTGCCTCACCCTTTCTTTTAAGCAGCGCAACGAGCAGTTTGAACTCCATCAGTGTAAAAACAAGTTCCCTTCCGTCAAGAGAAACAATATGACGGCTCAGATCAACAGCAACTCCTCCGCTGCTGAGTATCTCCTGCATCGTCCCACCCCGACGCCTCTCCCTTTTAAGAATGGCGCGGATACGAAGATTCAACTCTCGCGGACTAAACGGCTTGACAACATAATCATCAATACCCAACTCAAAGCCGAGAATTCGGTCGATCTCCTCCCCTTTGGCCGTCACCATGATAATAGGAATATCTTTGTAGAGTTGATGCTGCCTGATTTTCCGGCATAGTTCAAATCCATCCATCCCCGGCAGCATGATATCGAGCAGCACAAGATCAAAACTTTTTTGAGAAAGCAGCTCAAGCGCCTCTTCTGCCGTCGGCGACAGACAGGACTTATAACCTGCTCGATAGAGGTTATACTCCAGCAGATGAGCCAAATCCAGGTCATCCTCAACAACAAGCAGCATTGGTTCTGACATAAACAGATAATTTAAAGAGTGATCCAATCAACTATGGACAGGGATTAATGTAACAGTAAAATCCGTAACCGTTTTTTCAACAGTCCCTGGCGGCACTCATACCTGCAATTTGTTACCATTTCTTAACATATCTTTAACAGAAGCTCAACAATTATGTGTATAAGTTTTCATAAATACCCATCACTGAATCCCCGTTTCGTGGCTCACCATTCACTCTCGAAAACATGCGTCAACAAACAGAATGGTTCCGTAATAACCTAAGGAAAAATTCAACGTTGTGGCTACACGAAGTGCAATGACAGAAAACAAGATCAAAAAAAGTACTCCAAACCTCTGGGACGCATCAGCCTTTATGCTCGTTATGGGGCTGGTTGTCTTTTTGGCATTGGGTAGCCGTCAGATGGCAATACCTTATACGCCGGGAGACTCAATTCCGCTCTCTCTGAATCCGGAATACCTGCCCTTCTATGCCATGCGTACCGTCGTCCGAATGGTTTGTGCGCTCCTTTGCTCGTTAGTGTTTACCTTTACCTACGCCACAGTGGCCGCAAAAAGTTCGCGTGCAGAAGCACTTATGGTCCCGCTTCTCGACATACTTCAATCGGTACCCGTCCTTGGCTTTCTCTCAATCACAGTCACAGGGTTCATCGCTTTATTTCCAGGAAACCTTCTTGGTGTCGAAATAGCATCAATCTTTGCAATCTTCACCTCCCAGGCATGGAACATGGCTTTCAGTTTTTATCAGTCTCTGAAAGTTGTTCCAAAAGAGCTTAAGGAGGCTTCTCAACTGTTTGGACTTTCACCCTGGCAAAAATTCTGGAAACTTGAAGCTCCTTATGCGACACCAAACCTGATCTGGAATACCATGATGTCGGTTTCAGGTGGATGGTTCTTTGTTGTGGCCTCCGAAGCAATTACTGTGGGAAAAACCTCGGTAACACTGCCCGGAATTGGCTCTTATGTCGCACTGGCTATTCAGGATAAAAAGCTTTCAGCAATCGGTTTTGCTCTTCTGACTATGCTGATTGTCATTCTTCTGTATGACCAGCTACTTTTTCGTCCGATGGTGGCATGGGCAGAAAAATTCAAAGTTGAATTATCCGAAAGTGAGAACCCGCCTGTATCCTGGGTTCTCACCCTGTTTCAGCGTGCCTATTTTCTCCGGCGCTGCGTGCAAAAGATGACTACCCTATCACACAACTTGATACAAAGAGTTCCGAAATTACCACCGCTTACCCTTACCTCACGAACAACGTCTCATCGTTTCATGAAGGTAGAGAGCATTATCTGGTATGCCTTTCTGGTGGTCTCAATACTCTTCGGCTTCTTGATGCTCGTTAACTTTGTCATTGGCGGCGTTGATCGTTCAGAAATTATAAATGTTTTCATGCTGGGTTTCATCACCCTCACCCGTGTGGTCATTTTGCTGCTTCTGGCATGTCTGCTTTGGGTTCCACTTGGAGTTCTTATCGGCCTTCACCCTCGCTGGGCTACAAGAGTTCAGCCTCTGGCCCAGTTCCTGGCAGCCTTTCCGGCAAACCTCCTTTTTCCTGTAGCCATTTTTCTGATGGTTCGCTACCACCTCTCGCCCGAAATCTGGTGTGCGCCCCTCATGATTCTCGGCACCCAATGGTATATCCTTTTTAATGTCATTGCCGGAGCATCGGCCATTCCAAACGATCTGATTGAAGCCGCCAAAAACCTGGGGCTTTCAGGATGGAGACTGTGGAAGTACCTCTTGCTTCCGGCGATTCTTCCATCATTACTCACTGGTCTGGTTACAGCATCAGGAGGAACATGGAATGCCAGTATTGTGGCCGAAGTGGTAAGCTGGGGCTCAACAAAACTGATCGCTACTGGTCTCGGCTCCTATATCGCACAATGGAGCGGCAAGGGGGACTACCCGCATATCGTTTTAGGAATCGCTGTCATGAGCCTCTACGTCGTACTTTTTAACCGTCTCTTTTGGAGGCGCCTTTACACCATTTCCCAAACTCGCTATCGTCTGGATTAGATAGAATACTTATGGAAACGAATCTCCTTGTACTGAAAAATATTTGCAAGTCATTCAAAAAATCAGGCGGCGAAGAGCACCTTGTTCTCGACAAAGTAAACCTGACCATGAAAGAGGGAGAGATTGTAGCGCTTCTGGGACGTTCAGGTTCTGGAAAATCGACACTGCTCCGCATCATTTCCGGGCTTGCCCAACCAGTCAGTGGAGAGGTGCTCTACAAAGGAGAAATTGTGACTGGGGCGGTAAAAGGGCTGGCAATGGTTTTTCAAACCTTTGCTCTTTTTCCATGGTTTACCGTTCTGGAAAATGTAGAACTGGGGTTGAAGGCGTTAGGAATTCCACAAGCCGAAAGAGGGCGAAGAGCTTTAGCAGCTATTGATCTTATTGGTTTGGACGGCTTCGAATCAGCTTATCCCAAAGAGCTGTCCGGCGGAATGCGACAGCGGGTTGGCTTTGCCCGTGCGTTGGTGGTTGAACCAACAATACTGCTTATGGATGAAGCCTTTTCTGCGCTTGATGTGCTTACAGCAGAAACCCTTCGAACAGATCTGATTGAACTCTGGCTGGAACGGCGAATTCCAACCAAAGCAATTTTGCTGGTATCGCATAACATTGAAGAGGCGGTTTTGCTTGCAAACCGGATTGTAATTCTTGGCACCAATCCGGGTACCATTCTCTCCGAGATTCAAATTCCCCTTGCACACCCACGCGACCGAGAATCACCAATATTCAGGAAACTCGTTGATGATGTGTACGAACTTATGACAAAACGACCACGCAATGCTGCCAGCAAGAGTGAGACTGTTCCCCTTTCATACCGTCTGCCTGAGGCTCCCATCAATCAGTTGGCAGGATTGATGGAGGCATTGGCTGGTGAACTTTATAATGGTAGAGCTGATCTTCCTGAGTTGGCTGACCAGATGGGATTTGGCATTGAGGAGCTGTTTCCCCTTTTGGAAGCACTCGAAATCCTTTCGCTTGCCCGTACAGAGGAGGGGGATGTGGAGCTGACAAGATTCGGCAAAAACTACGTTGATGCCGACCTCCTCCAACGCAAAATTATTTTTGCTGAACTTGTAATCCAGCGCGTTGCCCTTGTTGCTCACATACGCCATGTTATTGACGACCGCCCGGGAAATCGTGCTCCTGAAGAACGCTTTTTGCGTGAACTCGAAGACTTTTTCAGTGAAGAGGAGGCAGAAAGAGTCTTGCTTGTCGCCATCGAATGGGGGCGCTATGCCGAGCTTTTCGCCTATAAAGAAGATGCTGGGATATTGAGCCTTGAAAACCCGGGAAAGAAAGATTGATGACAAATACTCTATGCCTGACCGGCTAACTTAGCTGAAAATAAAATTATGGGAATACTATTGAGTAAATGGCTATCAGAAACATATTGCACAATGTCCGCATATTTTTTTTCTTTTCAGGAGTTTCTTAAAATTGTACCCGGCTTGCTTATCTTCCCAATTTCTCTCTATCTTGGTTTGCAAAAAATTGGAACAAAAGTAAGTGCGAGAATATCCTATGGAAGCGATCCGATTTCGCCCTTTTGCATCAAATATATTGATTTCAGAAACATGAAGGATCGTACTATCGTTATTTATTCAATTTATGCTTTGACAAACGATGAAGAGTTTTTATTAAAATTAAAAAAATGCAGTCCTCCATTAATTGTTAAAGCACATCAATCCGCTATAGTTGAAATTCCGCCATATTCATTTCTGCTTTCAGATGGAAAAAAATTTGAACTTGATAATTCAATGATAGAAAAAACAACAATTTATCTTGAACTGGCGCATAGCACAATCAAATGCCAAACATTGAATTTTTCACAACCCATAGGAAAAAAGCTTGGTAAACATAAAATTTTAAAAAACGTAACAAACAATTATAATGATTTCATATACGACAAACATGCTGTTTATGCAATAGCCTATGCGTTAGATGGTCGAGTAAAAACAGCGATAATAAACGATGCCGGTACGCTCGGAGGGGAATGGAACTTTACTCCGAGGCAAATCTCTATGCAATCATTACGCAGCAAAGAGGCCATAGAAGCTGAACTAAATACTATGAAATTAGGAGACCATGTAGACTGGTTTAATGTCTATCTACTGGACGAATATACGCAGAGCGCATAAATAACAGGCATCGAATAAAGCTGTTAAAACGGTTACTAAAAAGCAAAATTTTTGAGGAGCTTATGTGATACTGTTCCCTTTAACATGGCAGGCTTCCCGAACCTTTTTGTCATCAAAATCTGTGGCATTATTGCTACAAATAAAATCTCCACCTACCTTCTTTAACGTCCCGTCCAAAGCTGATAGCTGATTTTCTGAACAATTAAAATCACCCTTCACTCGTTTAGGAGCGCCATCAAGAGAAATCAGCTTGTTACCTGAACAATCAAAAGTCCCCTTGACCTTTTCAGGAGCCCACTTGAGTGAGCCAAGTTGGTTGCCGGAACAGAAAAAAGCCACAACATCTTCTGGAGAACCTTTCAGCGATACCAACTGATTTGCTGAACAATTAAAAATACCGTTAACCTTTTTTTGCGCCCAGAGAAGAGAGTTCAATTGGTTTGCCGAACAATCGAAGTTTCCTGAAACCTCTTTTGCTCCGCCTTTAAGCGAGGTCAAAAGGTTTTCTGCGCATGAAAAACTACCGGAGATGTAGTCAGGAGAACCTGACAACGTAACGAGTTGATTATTTGAACAATCAAAATCACCACGAATTTTTTTCGGTGCCCCATGAAGTGTCACAAGGAGATTATCTGAACAATCAAAATCACTGCCCACAATACGTGGTGCTCCGTCAAGATTCGTCAAACCGTTTCCTGAACAGTTAAAATCACCCTCGACAACTTCAGGACAAGCAGGAAGAGTTGCGCCATCACCATCACCTTTCAATGAGGTCAACTTGTTTCCTGCACAGGAAAAATCGCCCATAATAAACACAGGACAGCCGGCCAGTGATATAAGTTGGTTGTTTGAACAATCAAAATCACCATGAATCTCTTCGGGCGCCCCCTTGAGAGATGTCAACAAATTGGCTGAACAGTTGAAATCACCCTTCACCTTTTTTGGCGCTCCCTCAAGAGTGGTGAGTTTGTTCCCTGAACAATTGAAATCCTTTACTTTTTCCGGACAACCCAAAAGTGAGGTTAATCCTCTGTTTGAACAATCAATATGCTCTTTTGCATCACAACAACCCATAACATCTGCAAAAGTTACATGTTCGGCATTCTTCTTCATGGTGATAATCTCCTTCAGGCCATAATAGTTAATAAAATAGGGTAAAAGCAACGCTGTGCTGTGCCGTTCATAAAAAGATGACAACACTCATTACGGCAGGAGTACTGCGCACGAAATAACCGTTGTCCAGAGACCGTTTTCGCCCTCAGCTGTTGCAGTAATGTTGTAAGAATTAATAATTTTGTGGCTCATTTTGTATATCCCCTCCCGTTCATCCCAGTCTTTGTTTGGGTCAAACTCGATGCCAAGAGTCGTTGCAAGCATCGTTGCTGCAAGGTCTTCAGCATATTCACCAGACTGTTCTTCTGACTCACCATAAGGATGGTGTTCAGAAAGATAACCATACTGGGTTTCATCGGCAGGAATAGCAACACCAACCGAAGCAGCAATAAGACGATTGTACTCATTGGTTGAGTTACGAGCCATAACAGCAAAGGTAATCTGACCCGGCGAGAGCAGCGTAAGCCCCTCTTCAACACTGATACGTTTACAGTGTGGCGGAAAAATACTGGATACTGTCACCAGGTTACACTTCTCAATTCTTGCATCTCTCAGTGCTAGCTCAAATGAGGAGAGATACTCTTTGTGTCTTCCCACACCTTTAGTGAAAAAAACTTTTGATGGAACAAAAGACAAGGGTTTATCTCCGGATTAAGTGTGTTCAGATTTAACTAAAGGCCAATTCAAAAAAATCAAATCACCTATTTTGGAAAAAAGATAGAAAAGCAACTCCAAAGAAATTGTTACAAAACCGTTAAATCAATAAAATACAAACAATAAAACCTCACAAATATAATTTTTCTACTGTCGGCATCAACGGGCTCGATACGATGGCAAATTGGTTACAAATGTTTCACACTTGTAACAGAAACACCATTGCTTCCTGATTGAGAAGCCTTTAGATTCAGAAAAACATACTTTTTTCTCTGAATAGTAAATGATATTGCTCATCCAATCGTTGTAAATCTTGATAACTACAGAATCAAGAGTATTGCGAGCTTCTCTATAATAATTAATGTCCAGCCATTTTATGTCAGATCGACCAGTGCACTTGCTTATAAAAGAGCTTTCCCTGATTCTTGTGGAACTCTCCGATAACGTGGTGCGGAACTTTCTTGATGCACTTCATGCAGTTAAATATCATGACGAACAGCAAACTTGCAACATCCGAAAGATTGATAATGCTATTGATGCGCTAGAGATCAACCTGGAGGAGCGTTGTCTGGCATTTCTCGCAACACACCAGCCTGTTGCAAAAGATTTACGGGCAATTGTGACCATTATCAAAATTAATGATGATTTGAAACACATTGGAGCTTTGACTCTCCAGATTATTGACCGCATGCCAGAAATCACTCCCGAACTGCTTGAATCATTTGAATTTGAGAACATAGCACTGCACGCGGGTGAGATGGTAAATAAATCAATTGAGGCATTTGTCACCAAAGACAGCATTCTTGCCGGACATGTCAGTGAAATGGATGAAATAATTGATTCTATTCACCGTAAAGTCTTTATGAGGGTCGCCTCGCTGATGAAACATCCTCACTCGGATGTTGACCAGCTCATAGCTGCCCTGAGCATATCACGGTATATCGAACGTATGGCAGATCATGCAACCAGAATTGCCAATGAAGTAGTTTTTCTTGTGACAGGCCAAATTATACGGCACACTGAGTGGTCTCATGAGCATCTCGTAACCTCAGCGCGGGATTGAGTGGTATCAACAAGCCTCCTTGGCAAACCCTGTTGCTGCCAGATTGTTGCTGGATTTATAAAAAATGAAGAAACTGATATTATTGAGGATGGTTATTTATGACGATAGAAGCTGAAAGGCAGATGAAGGGGAACTTCTCCCCTGCGTTTACTGACACCTCCCTGTACATCAACAGAGAGCTGAGCTGGATCTACTTTAATCAGCGGGTCCTTGAGGAGGCGCTCAATCCTGAGGCACATCCTTTACTGGAACGGGTAAAATTCATCTCAATTTTCAGCTCAAACCTTGATGAATATTTCATGATCCGTGTTGCTGGTATTGAGGGGCAGCATGAAGCGGGAATTCAGGAAAAAACAATTGATGGCTATACGCCTTCTGAGCAGCTCGAAAAAATCAGGGAGATGGTTCAACAGCAACTTCAGATACGAAACAGATGTTTTTATCATGATCTTGTACCAGCCTTGCAGAATGCTGGCGTAAAGTTTCTCCGGGTTTCTGAACTCTCCGCTACACAGCGCCGTGCATTGAGTGTCTATTTCCGTAAAGAGATCTATCCGGTGCTGACTCCTCTGGCCTTCGATACTGGCCACCCTTTTCCGTTTATGTCAAACCTCTCACTGAATCTTGCCATTGAACTGGAAGATGAGGAGAGCAAAACGATGAAGTTTGCCCGCGTCAAGGTTCCAGGCATCCTTCCTCGACTGCTCCGACTTGACACCATCAAGGGTTTTCAAAATCATGACGGCATTATACAATTTATCTGGATAGAAGATCTGATTGAGAACAATCTGGCACACCTGTTTCCGAAAATGCGGATTGTGCAGTCACATCTCTTCCGCCTGATTCGAAATGCTGATATCGAAATTGAAGAGGATGAAGCTGGTGATCTCCTGAAAACAATTGAGCAGGGAATAAGGTCGCGTCGCTATGGTAAGGTGGTCAGGCTTGACATCACCCCGGCAATGCCTCGTTACGTGAGAGAGCTGCTTATGAATAATCTTGAGGTTGCTCCGCGAAACCTCTATGAGATAGATGGGGCTCTTGGTTTCAGCTCCTTGCTTGATCTTCTCAAAATTGATCGGCCTGAACTGAAGTATGGAACATTTTCACCCTCGAATCATATAGAAGAGGATTTTGGAGCGGATATTTTCAGTGCAATAAGAGCTAAAGACCAACTCCTCTATCACCCTTACGATTCGTTTCAGCCTGTCGTTGATTTTATCAATCAGGCAGCACATGACCCTGATGTCCTCTCAATAAAGCAGACTCTCTACAGAGTTGGTGATAACTCGCCGATTGTCAGGGCCTTGATGAGGGCTGCCGAAATGGGCAAACAGGTAGCCGTTTTGGTAGAACTCAAGGCGAGGTTTGACGAAGGAAACAACATCGTTTGGGCAAGGGCGCTGGAGGATGTAGGGGCACATGTCGCGTATGGATTGCCCGGACTCAAAACCCATGCGAAGCTTACCCTGATCGTACGCAGGGAAAAAAAGATGCTGAAACGATACCTCCACCTTGGGACAGGAAACTACAACCCGTCCACAGGAAAACTTTACACCGATTACAGTCTTTTTACAACCAACGAACAGCTTGCAAATGATGTGGCTGAACTGTTCAACGCTCTTACTGGCTATTCAAAACAAACCACCTACAGAAAGCTCCTTGTCTCACCGATCAACACCCGCACAAGAATTATTGAGATGATTGAGCGTGAAATTGAGTGGCAACAGAAGGAAAACAAGGGCAGGATCATCATGAAGATGAACTCGCTGGTGGACGCAAAAACAATCCAGGCACTTTACAATGCCTCTTGTGAAGGGGTAAAGATCGACCTTATCGTCCGTGGCATTTGCTGCCTGAAGCCTGGCATTACCGGTGTAAGTGAAAATATCAGAGTTATCAGCGTTATCGGTCGTTTTCTGGAGCATAGCCGGGCATACTATTTTCATAACGGAGGTAAAGAGGAGCTCTTTCTGGGCAGCGCTGATATCATGCCAAGAAATCTGGACGATCGTGTTGAGACGCTCTTTCCCATCTTTGACAAAGCACTTCTCAAAAGGGTTACATCCGATTTTGAGCTGATTCTGAGCGACAATGTCAAGGCCTGGTTGATGAATAGTGACGGGATATACTCCTTGATTGATAATAGCCTTCCCAAAATAAACAGTCAAACGCTTTTTATGAGCCGACCTGCTCCCAAAAAGGTGACGTTCTGCCCAGTTTAACATTTTAATAAAAACTCTATGCATGCCCTTTCAAAGAGCGCTTTCTGTTTTGGTAATAATATGATGTGGCTGCATCAGCGAAAACACCCCCGTCTTGAGCAACTGCTTGAGACGGCAGCTCCGGTTACGCTCAATCGCTCTTCCAAGATTGTTATACTCAGCGATCTGCATATGGGTAATGGTGGACGGCTTGACGAGTTCCGGGTAAATGCCGATCTGGTTAAAAACATGCTCGAACGCTATTATCGACCTAAAAAATATAGCCTTGTACTTAATGGAGATATCGAGGAACTCCTAAAATTCCCATTGGCAAGCATTGAGTCTCGCTGGGGTGATTTTTATGAGCTGTTTCGAAAGTTTGAGCAGAATGGCTTTTTATGGAAAACTTTTGGGAACCATGACGCTTCGTTGCGTGAAGAGAAAAATTACCAGCTTGCTTCCTCGCTGGTTGAATCAGTGAAATTCAGATATGGAGATGAGACTCTCTTGCTGTTTCACGGCCACCAGGCATCAGTATTCCTATGGGAGACATTCCCTCTTGTCAGCAAGGCCGCAATTTTTTTCCTTCGCTATATTGCAAAACCTTCCGGGATCCAAAACTTTTCGGTAGCCCACAGCAGCCGTCGGCGATTTGCTGTCGAAAAAGCCATTTATGAGTTTTCAAACCGCTCAAAAATTGTCTCCATCATTGGTCATACCCATCGTCCTCTTTTTGAATCTCTCTCAAAAGTTGATTTTCTGAACTATAAAATCGAAGATCTCTGCAGAATGTATCCGACGGCTGAAGGGGAAAATCGGGTAGCTATAAAAGAGACGATGGAAAAGATGAAGATTGAGCTTGAAGCCTGTTACAGGCAAGGAAAAAAGATTGGGCTTCGCAGCGGCCTTTACCATAATCTCACGATACCAAGTCTTTTCAACTCGGGATGCACTATTGGAAAACGCGGTATTACTACACTTGAAATTGAGGGCAACTCGATACGGCTTGTCGGCTGGTATACCGATAAGCAAAACCCTAAATTCACCAGTGATCGCGACAACCAGCCTTCGGAGCTGCCCTCAACCGGGTTTTCAAGAATTGTGCTGAATGAAGATTCTCTGGATTATGTTTTTTCAAGAATACATCTTCTGGCTTGAATGACAACACACTTATTTACAATATTGTTGCGCATCCTTAACAATTCCTCAACAGAAGGAGTGGTACCTTGTGCTTGTGCATAAAGGTATGCGAAGAATATCAGAAAATTGAAAGAGGTCACTCAAACAAACAAAAGAGTTGTCATGAAAAAAGTTGTATTAATAGTTGGTCTCGCTGCTACGCTCGGGTTCGGTAACAGTGAGGCTGCTGACTGGAACTGGAAAGGTGATGTGCGAGAGCGTTGGGAGTACCAGCGCACCGATAAAACGACTGATATAACCCCCGCTGTCGGTTCGAATCGTTCACGTACCAGAGTGCGTCTTGGTGTCTATCCATGGATCAACGATGAACTCTCCGCTGGAGTTCAGTTTTCTACCGGTAATGATGCCCCGAATGAAACGATATCCCGAAATCAGAACTTCGGAAGCCTTTTTCAGCCAAAAAGCATCTACCTCAATGAGGAGTTTATTGATTACCACCCAAACTCATACGGACTGGATGGAGCGCTAAACGTCATTGCCGGTAAAAGAGATATTACCAATTCGATTATCAGGATAGACAATCTGGTATACGATTCAGACCTCACCGTTGAAGGGATTACATTGCAGTATGGCAAAGAGTCTGACGGCAAAGAAAAGGATGGACTTCTTGCCATCGCCGGCTACTATCTTCTCAACTCCTGGTCATCAACAACAGTCACCGACCCAGTGCTTTATCTGGCGCAATGTGGCTACAAAGGTGAGATAAATGATCTCTCTTACACTGTTGGCGCTGGATACAACAGATACTCCAGTATAAACACACTGAGCACATCCGGTGACAAGTCAGCAATTGGAACGGGCTTAAATGGTGCTTATCCTTCCGCTCCCGCTGCCGCCCTGTACCCAAATAAAGGCTACAAAATTGTTGAATTTTTTGGTAAGATCGGTGGACAAATAAACGAAACCCGCCCATGGAAAGCTTATACCCAATACGCATTCAATTCTGCATCAAAGTCGACTTATAGCAATATCAATGATGACCGCAGAACCGCATGGCTCGCTGGTGTAACCATTGGCGAAACCTCACGGGTCGGAGATTGGGCAATTGATGCAAAATACGACCATATTGAAAACGATTCAGTTTTTCCCCTTTTTACCGATTCTGACAGAAAAGTTGGCACGATTGTCAATGTTGAGGGTCTTGAAATTGCGGCAACCTATCATCTTGTCCAAAATATGATTATAGGGGCCAGATACTTTCACTACAATACTATTGACAAATCAGCAGGCGAGCCTAAGCTCACTCAGCTACAGCTCGATGCTGTAGTAAAATTCTAACAAGTAGATGTGTATTGTTCTTTCGTGTGGTTGTGTGTGGCTGGTTTGCAAGACCGTCTGTGCTGATTCGGGGCGGTCTTGCTGAACCGGTTGATGAACAACTGACTTTTTATTATATTCAAATAGTTTAAAACAATTAACTCAATCAAGATGAACTTGTTCAGAAAAATACTTTTTAGCGCTGCCATATTCAGTAGCATAGCTTCAGGCACAGCCGGAGCCGCAGGCAAGATTGTTATTGATGGCTCAACAACTGTTGGCCCCGTAGCAAAGGCTTTGGCAAATTTCTATACAAAAACCACAGGTGTGCAGGTCACGGTGAGTGAATCTGGTTCTGGTAATGGAGCAAAAAGCCTCATAAACAAAACCTGTGATATCGCTACAATGTCCCGTTCAATGAAAGACAAAGAGGAGGCTGCTGCGAACAGCAAAGGGGTCAAACCAGTTGAACACCTTGTCTGTCTTGATGGCTTGTCCATTGTCGTTCATCCAAGCAACCGTATCAATGCCCTCACAAGGACACAGATTCGTGGTATTTATATGGGCAAATACACCAACTGGAACCAGCTTGGTGGATCCAATTCACCAATAGTGGTCATACAGCGCGAATCGAACAGTGGCACGGCAGACTCCTTTAAAGAGCTGGTTATGGGCAAAGATAACCCGATTTCAAAAAGAGCTGAAACCCAGGCAAGCAATGGTTCAATCAAAAGCCGCATCGCAACGACACCTTCAGCTATCAGCTATATCGGTATGGGCTTTGTTGATGATTCAGTCAAGTCAGTACTGGTAGATGGTGTTGAAGCTGATGTAAAAACAGTCAAAAACGGCACCTATCCCCTTCACCGCCCGCTCTTTATGTATACCAACGGGAATCCAACCGGAGCCATCAAACAATTCATCGACCTGCCAAAAACAGCAGAGGGCAAACGAATAATCAGTGAAACCGGATTTGTTAACAATTACTGATTTTTGATTGCTGATTTAATTTATTTAGAACTCTAAGTATAAAAAAAAGCCGTCTTGACCCAGGACGGCTTTTTTAATGTATAGGACGAAAACGACACGCAACGCCAAAAGATCAACAAAAAGATTATCCACTTTAAACCATAGTTTTCCCTAACTTTGTGTGATACCATTTTGAATACAAACCACCAAAGAATGAAACGCACTCTTCTTCATCGATTTGCCATGACAACCGCCCTCCTGGCAACACTTGTCAGCATCTCTTCCTGCAAACAAAACAGTGAAGAGAGAAGGAAGGAGAGTATTGTTACGGTAGTTGCAGGGGATTTTGACTCTCTCAATCCCCTGCTTATTCAGTTTGCCATGTCACGCGAAGTGTGCAAATTGCTCTATCCTTCGCTGGTTAAACCGACTTATGACGAAAAAAAAGGGGCGATCATCTTTCTGCCTAATGCTGCAAAAAGCTGGGCGTTTGCTGACGATGGGAAAAAGGTGACCTTCCACTTGCGCAACAACGCTCTCTGGGAGGATGGGAAAAAGGTAACCTCAAAAGATTTCAAGTTTTCATACACTTTGTACAAAAACCCGAAGATAGCCAGTACTCGCCAGCACTATCTCAATGATCTGCTGCTGCTTTCGGATGGAACTGCTGATATTCAGCGAGCTGTCGAAACTCCTGACGACTCAACACTGGTGCTTCATTTCAACAAACCAATGGCTGCTGAGATTGTGCTTGACCATTTCAATGATCTGATGCCGGTTGCCATGCATATCTTCAAAGCATTTTCTCCTGATCAAATCCGTTCCCGTGCAGGTGAAATACCAGTTATCAGCGCAGGTCCCTATACAATTAAAAAGTGGATCCGCCAGCAAAGTCTCGAACTGGTATCAAACCCCTCTTCAACTCTGCCGCACCCGGCCATTATTCATAACCTGACATTTCTGGTGATTCCTGAGTATACCACCCGGCTTGCCATGCTGAAATCAGGCCAGATAGATGCCATGCTCTCAGCGGGCGGCATCAATCCCAAGGATCTCAAAGAACTTGCGAGAAGCTCCCCTTCTTTGGTGATCAAACCGGTCAAAAACCGCTATTTCGACAGTATTGTCTGGCTTAATATTGATGGAGCATCATACCGCAACAACCATCAGATAAAACCGCATAGCCTTTTCGGTGACCGGGTGGTGCGACGTGCGCTGACCCTCGCTATCGACCGGCAGTCAATAATTGACGGTTTTATGGGGCCAGATCATGCCACCATCGTCAACACCTCTCTTTCACCTGCATACAGGGAGCTTGCCGATGCTTCACTTGATCCTTATGACTATGACCCCAAAAAAGCAACCGCGCTGCTGCGTGAAGCTGGATGGCTGCCGGGCCCTGACGGCATTCTGCAAAAGAGTGGCAAGAAATTCTCTTTTGAACTGGCAGCTCCGGTCGGCAACCCACGGCGCAACTATGCGGCCACAATAATTCAGCAGAACCTTCGTGAGATCGGTATTGAGTGCCGCCTGAAGTTTGATGAGGGGCTTGTGTTCAATAAAAACCAGAATGAGTACCGCTACGATGCCGCACTGTCGGGGATGGCAGCGGAAACACTCCCCTTCCAGCTCATTATCTGGGGCTCAAATTTTACCGAGCGCCCCTTTAATTCATCAGCCTTTCAGCATCAGGAGCTTGATACTGTTATAGCAGGACTCAGTGGCCCATTTTCACGTGAACGCTCGGTGGCACTCTGGAAGAGATACCAGAAGATCCTGCATGACGAACAGCCAAGAACCTTTCTGTACTACTATGATGAACTTGAGGGATTCAGCAACCGAATCCAGAATGCAGATGTCAACATGATCTCGACACTCTACAATGTCTACGACTGGGGTATCAAATGAGGCTATTGCAGGGTTTGCCGCCTGCATCGTTTTTACTATATTCAGCCACCTTTTTACACAGCAATTCATGAAAATCCTCCTCCATCAGCGAATTTACTTTTATGCCTCGTTACACACCCGAACAACTTGAACGCAGAAACGCATCAGTCTGGACAAAAGTGCAGGGAATCCTTGCCCCTATCCAGTTTGTCATGTTTCTTGCCGGCCTGACGGTCACCTGGCTCTATCAGTCCCACAACGGGATCGACAACTTTGCCTGGATCACCTTTTTTGTCACACTGAAAACCCTCATGCTTGTCCTTATTTTTGTGACGGGGGGATTTTTTGAGCAGGAGGTCTTTGGCCAATTTGCCTTTGCGCCAGAATTTTTCTGGGAAGATTTTGGCAGCGCCATCGCCATGGTGGTGCATCTCTCCTACTTTCTTCTCTTCTTTATGGGCCTTGATGAGGCTTCACTGATATGGACAGCTCTGCTTGCCTATTTGAGCTACCTCGTCAATGCGGCACAATTCGTCATTCGCCTGCTTCTTGAAAAGCATAATGAGAAAAAACTCAAGCAGGGACAGAGCGCATGATCATCTTTACCAGGTCTAAACAGTTATGAAAGCAAAAGCCATTGTCTTCACTGGTGTACGCGAAATCGAACTCAGTGATGTGACCCTGAAACCTCTCTCGTCAACAGATGTCCTGGTTGAAACCTGGTGGTCATCCATCAGTACCGGCACAGAAAAAATGGCATGGAACGGCATGATTCCTTCGTGGCCATTTATATTTCCCTTTATTCCCGGCTATGAATCTGTCGGAAAAATCATGCAGGTGGGAGAACATGTCAATGAGAGCCTCGTTGGCAAGTTTGCCTACGTCGCTGGATCATTCGGTTATGAGGGGGTCAACGCTGCTTTTGGTGGCGCATCGGAGTATATCGTCTGCCCTGTCGAGAGTATTACGGTGCTTGAGAATATTGATAATCCGGAGTCGGGCATTGCTCTCCCACTTGGCGCAACGGCCCTCCATATTGTTGATCTTGCAGATGTGGAAAACAAGAAGGTGCTGGTACTCGGCCAAGGAGCTGTCGGTATTCTCGCCGCCGAACTGGCGACGCTCATGGGAGCAAAACTGGTTGCGGCAACCGAACCCAACAAGAAGAGGCTGAACCTCTCCACTGCCGACCTGAAGGTTGATCCTGAAAATGAAGATGTGTCGGCAGCACTGGCCGGACATGAATTTGACGTTTTGATTGACAGCACAGGCATCATGAGTGCCATTGATACCGGTCTGCGCTTTCTGAAATTCCACGGGAAGGTGATTTTGGGTGGCTATTACCAGCGAATCAACATCGACTACTCACAGGCCTTTCAGAAAGAGCTTTCGTTCATGGCCGCAAAACAGTGGGCAAAGGGAGATCTTGATCGGGTAAGGGAGCTCATCGCCCGGCATAAACTCAATGCCGAAAGAATTTTTACCCACCGGCACACCGTTGGTGACAATATTACGGAGGCCTACCTGAAGGCGTTTAATGATCCCGACTGCCTGAAAATGATTCTGCTCTGGAAAACAGACAAAAGCAACCCTGCCGCATGAGTGCAAGAACCATCGCTATTTACGGCAAAGGGGGCATAGGGAAAAGCTTTACCACAACAAACCTCAGTGCCACCTTTGCCATGATGAACAAACGGGTGCTGCAACTTGGCTGCGACCCGAAGCACGACTCCACTACCTCGCTTTTTGGAGGCATTTCTCTGCCAACGGTGACCGATGTCTTTGCAGAAAAAAACGCGATGAACCAGCAGGTCGCCATCAGCGACATTGTCTTCCGTCGGGATATCGCTGATTTTCCACAACCGATTTATGGTATTGAGCTTGGCGGGCCACAGGTTGGCCGGGGTTGCGGCGGCAGGGGCATCATTTCGGGGTTTGACGTGCTTGAAAAACTCGGCATCTTCAAGTGGAAACTTGATGTTATCCTCATGGATTTTCTTGGCGACGTTGTCTGCGGAGGATTCGCCACGCCGCTGGCCCGCTCGCTCAGTGAGGAGGTTATTCTTGTCACCAACAACGATCGCCAGTCTATCTTTACGGCAAATAATATCTGCAAGGCGAATAACTATTTCAGAACCATCGGCGGCAAATCACGGCTGCTTGGCCTGATCATTAACCGCGACGACGGGAGCGGTATTGCTGAAAAGTATGCCGAGGCTGCCGGTATCACCATCCTGATGAAGGTGCCATACCTTGCCGATGCCCGCGACAAGGATGACAGCTTCGACTTTGCCGTCAGGCTGCCTGAACTTCAGGAAAAATTCCAGACACTGGCCAGTGATATTCTTGAAAACCGTATCACCCCCTGCGAAGCTGTCGGGCTTGACTTTATGGGGTTTGTGCGGATTTTTGGGGAAGTCAGCAGTGATGCCCCGCTTGCGGCAACGGCTGATGAACTGTTCGGGAGATCACCCCGTCTTTCTGTGACCGGGAACAATCGTGTTATCGACAGCGACAACCTGAAGATGCTCCAATGTATCAAAAAGCTTGGAGCTCAAGAGCAGGAGGTTTACCGGATGGTGGAGCAGGAGAAGAGAGCTATCAGCGAGGTTGCTGCGCTCATCAATCTGGATGAGTCAGCGGTCAAGGAGCTGCTTGCGAGCGCACGGAAAGAGCTGAAAAGGCTTTTTTTTGAGGTGTGACAGATTTATTTGGGCTGTCGCAAACCTGCATGTAAACCAGGATGACACTCACTATTCTTGACATCATCCAAGACTGACTTTTCGGTTGCTTACCAGGGCCGTCCGGAAGTTGATTGAGCCGAATGCTCTTCATCGTTGTTTCAGAAATTGTAACTGTTTTATCCGAAGATCGGCGCGAAGAAGATCGGGATCGCTCGAGCCCAATGCTGTTTCAAGCTTTTGACGTAACAATTTTATTCGATCGGTATCATGTTCTTGATTTTCCACTGCCAGCCAATATTCAGCTAATTGTTGGACTGTATCAATTTGTTGAGGTCGTGGACAAGTACCAAATACCTCGACAAGAACACGGGAGTTATCTGCTCCGTATGTGCCTACGTCAGGCGGGATACGATCAAACTGATGGTCAGCACCAAGCAGTTTGATATGTTCGCGGCGCACCGTGGTGAGCACCGCCGGGCTGTTCGTCGAAACAATGAGCTGGGTGCCAGGAAAAGCTGCCCGGAGGGCGGGAATAACCTGTTGCTGCCAGCGGGGATGAAGATGCAGCTCAATCTCATCAATAAGCAAAATGCCCGGAGCTTCAAGCGGGTTTAGCCTGTTCGGATTTGCCTGTGCAAGCCGTCGGGCAAAGTCGAGCACCAGCGCAAGCAGGTTACGAGAACCCTCACTCAGTTGTATCAGCTCGAATGCACGCAAAGTACCATCGAACTCCCTGATTTCAACCATCAGCCGAGGTGGACTTCGATCAAAATAGACTCGCTCCAGACCTTCGATTGTATGTTTCAATGCCTGTCGTACAGCACGCAAGTCGGCAAACTCCTTGCTATCGCCATTCTGGGCGTTTACATTGGCACGAAGTTCGGCATTCTCACGCAGGTAGAACCACTGGCACATGGCAGTAAAATTGGCTGCTGCATCGAGAGCACTGACGAATGCCTTGGCTCTGGCAAGATCATGTTTGAAGATATCTCCAAGCTCAGGCATTCCGCCTATTCTCCGATTGGCACGGTAATACGCCACAACGGGTAATGGAATCAATGCTTGCGGACTTTTGCAGATTTCCAGCCAGAGTGTCTTGATATAACGATGGAGTTCAGATACTCTTTCCGATGCACTGGTATCGTATGAAAATGTGGCTGGAGCACTATAAACTATCTGTTCTGTCCACTCGATCAGCGCGTTTTGTCCTTCAGGTGTTTTTCCTGTGAAATCTTTGACTGGATAGTAATCCGTTGCTTTTGCAATGATCTGTACAACTTGCTTGCGCCCAACGGAGGACTCATTCAGTGAAGAATCAATGAAAATATCCGTAGCCTGAAGTGCTGCACCCTGCATTTTTCGCCAGCTCTTGCCTCCCCCAACATTTGCTGCAACGATTTCATTCAGTGCAATAGCGATGGCATCAAGAATGCTGCTTTTGCCTGCACCATTAGTCCCAACGATGACATTAATATCCGGATGGAGTTCAACTGCAAGCGATTCAAAGCAGCGAAACCAGGTTATATCGACTGTAGCAAGTTTCATTGGGGTACCTCAGCAAGGACAAAGAGATGAGCAAAATTCTAATTTAGACTACAGAAAACGAAATCTCGCAGGCAATGAAACGAGCGAAGATTATGTAACGACCCTTTATGCAGGTCAACGTCACGATGAACATCGGAAAACTTAAGACATTAAAAAACATTTGCATCGAAAAAAGGCTTTCTTCACCAGGATTCAATTCTCTCAACGCTGTTGAGAGTTTTGGCGGATTGAGCACGGTGCTCTCAAAAAAAGCACTGTCTATCTGTCGGGCATATTAACACACAGACCAATATTGCAGGATAGCCATGCGCAGACAAGACTCCTGCTCTTTCGGCCGTTTTGATTTAGCAATGCTGACCATAGTAATTGTCGCAACAGAGTTGCGACTTTTTCGTGGTCACGACAGGTCTCGTAAAACTGACGCAGCCATCACAAATTCTGGGATGGAAATCCCAGAAGGCCGGGTTGCTGTGCCTTTTCTTCATCATCCAGAATACTTTTTTTCATCCCTCTGCCCTCATGTATTTGGTTGTAGCTTTTCTACAGGAAATAATTGTCGTGATAAAATGCCTGTGTCGTGCTTTGCCTTACCCTCACTTTGTAGCAGCATAAGCAGCATAGAGCGGTAAAAACGTGATCTGCTGCTCAGGAAGATCTGCATAAGGGCGATCAGAAAAGACGAGCGCCTTGCCACACTCGGGATATGAGCCAAGAAAAAGATGCAAGCTTCTCAGACTGCCGGTTGCGCCGCTTTTTACCTCTACCGGATGAATTCTGCCGCCAAGAACAGCCAGATAATCAACCTCGGCGGAGCTGCTTTTCGCCTGCCGATCCCAGTAATAGAGAGCCCCTTTTTGCGACACCAGCATCTCCTGACCCACAAATTGCTCAGCCATGGCCCCTCGATACATGGTGAGCAGATTACCTTTGGCATACTCAATATCGTCAGGCATACCAGAGAGATAACGCATCAATCCAAGATCAAGCATGAGCGCCTTGAACACCTTGGCCGAAGCGCTCGCCCCCAGAGGGAGTGCCGTGGGATCAGCCGAAGGAATCCGGCGGGCAAGCTGAGCCAGACATAACGCATCAAAAGCCTTTTTCAACGTCAGATTGCTGTATCCCTCTCCCAGCCTTGCATATTTTATCTGATCTCCAACACGCTGTGCAAGTGAGGTAAAGACCGAGTCGAGGCAGTAACGATCAATCTGTGGCGTATATTTGGCGAAATCTATTCGGTATGATTCGACAATCTCTCCCTGCACTTCAAAAGCCTCCCTCATCGAACCATGTTCCACATAAGCATTGACCGCCGAAGGCATACCACCGATAAAAAAATAGTGCTTCAGCTCATCGCGGAGCAGTTCATGCACGACAGGTGAGATTTCAGCCGGATTGCCAAGCAGAGCCGAAGCCGCAGGAGTGTTGCCAGTCGCCTCCAGATATTCTGCGAAACAGAGCGGATAGAGGTTAAGAAACTGAACTCTGCCGACAGGAAACGAAGCCTCCTTAAGCGCAAATTCAAGGAGCGACCCTGCCGCCACCACATGCAGCTCCGGCATCTCCTCATAAAAGTAGCGCAATGCGGTTATGGTTCGAGGAGCAGCCTGGATTTCATCAAAAAAGAGCAGGGTTTTTCCTGGAGTAATCTCCTGCCGAAGCAGTACCTCAAGGTCAGAACAGATTCGTGCCGCATGAAGATCGCCATCAAACACCCGCCGCAGAGAAGGGTTGCGCTCCAGATCAACCAGAGCAAGCGATTCAAACCGGTTTTTCCCAAACGCCTTCAGCGACCATGTTTTGCCAACCTGGCGTGCCCCTCGCAGAATCAGCGGTTTTCGCCTTGTACTCACCTGCCAGCTCAGAAGCTCGTCGTCAATGAATCGACGCATAATTTAACTGATTAAGTGCCTGAATAATTTTTACAAGGCAAATTATCATTTTCTGAATCAGAAATACAATGCTTTTTATGTTTACTCCTCTTGGAATTGCTCTTGACTGGTATATCCACAAGTAGTAGATGTCGCCATAAGCGAGTAATATTGCAGTAGAAACACTATTGAGACCACCTTCCCGCAGACGAGTTGAACTCTACCAGCTTTTTCCAGTTAATTGCTCCGTTGGCCTCACAATACTCCACACCAAATTGCTGACTAAACTTGTTGATCATCTGCGCATAAGAGTGACAAAATTCGTCGTTATTCTCCCGTGCTGTGTGCCCCAATGGCTCAATAAGGTCGGTGTAAAGATTTGGATCTGATGAGATAAACTCCCAAAAAATCTGACCACAGTATTTGAAATAGTCGCCCTGATCGGGAGTATTGCTCTTTCCGTAACAGCATCCATTGACCGCAACAACCTGAATCCCTGAATTACTGGTGCGAAGAGTTTTTGCCGCTGTTTTGAAGTCGGACTTCATCTTGGCAATCTGACTGCTGTTTCCCCAATTCGGGCCTGATTTGATGTTGACGATGAAGCGCTTCCCATCGTTGTCAAACTCAAGATCGACTCCGGGAATACCGGATTTCCAACCACCATAAACCTTGCCGTTGATAAATATGGCCAGCCCCTCCAGCCAGTCACCAAAAACAGTCTCCTCGTTTGACGAGATATGGGCATCAACCAGCCCTTTGACAATATCGGTGATTGTCTGAGCAGGTTTTAAACTCAAGCGATATGGATTTTGTTGTTTCAGCAGTTCGGAAAGGCTCAATGTTTTAAGAACAGTTACTCTTTTCTGGTTCAAGGTGCCGATGCTCGCTTCAATAAAGTCCGATATGTCAATCATGGTAAATACACTTTAATCCTCAGTTTTTATCAAAACCACCTCAAGCTCGGTCTTCCGGGCCTCCAGTTCTTTCAGTCTTTTCTTCACAGTCGTCATCTCTTTTTTGATCACACGCAACTCCGTCTGACGGTTTTGCTCCACCAAATATTCAGCACCAAACTTTTCGGTGATTAACTGTTCCAACTGCCCTCTCAATACCCTCAACCAGGGATTACCCTGCATATTGCCTTCACGGTATTCCAACTTGCCTGCAGAAATACCATTCACAATGAAAGTATAGTCTACACCGTACTCCTTCAGCGCAGTAACATCGCTGAGAGTTGCGCCCTTACGAGTCCATTCACCGTATTCTGCCATAGGTTATGATGGTTGAAGTTTTTCTTGACGAGGCCTGACACGATACCACATTTCCTGAAAATCGTTGTAACTCATCGGTTCCTTTTATTTGCATGATACCGGCACCTTGATGTTGTATTACACTGATATTAATCCCCATTCAAATCAACAATATCCATACTGTGGTAAAGTGCCGGAAGATTGGCTGATTTTATTCGGAACTGACTGCGTTGTTTGGTGCGCGGAGTGGTTGAGGCATTCTCAAGTTTTATACCCGGATCGTAGTAAATCTTGCCTTTCGCCATAGTTCAAAAAATCATTTCTGGTACCCATACGTATCAGGTTACCCATACCAGAAATGACGTTCTGATGAATTAATAATGCTTTATAAGTCAACAGATGAAAACATTTTCACGATGATATTTTAGAAAGTCTTGCCTCGGCATGAAACGGTTTGGAAAGGAAATTCTCACGCCTTCGGTGTCTTGGATGAGTTTTACATTTTTGTCATTGATATCGAGTATTTCTTTCGATAGCACAACACGGTATGATTCATCAATTGTAAGCAACCCAGCATCAAATGCTTTGTCATGAAGTGCATTGAGGCACAATCCATTTTGAGGATTTAGTCGATTCTTGGGATCTTTCGCCCACGGAATAATATGACTTGCCACCAGAAGTTTTTCAAGCGGCAGCCCTGTAATGCAACATTTCGAGTTATAGGAGGCGAGAATCATTTTTCTAAAAAAATGCTGATTCACTCTTGATTTGACGATCGCCTCTCTTGTTTTGCCTTCGGGGATATTCTGGTACAAAACATTCACTTCATCCCCCCGTATGGCCATCATTTTTTTCTCACTCTCATACGCCATAGCGTCCCAATCTTCAAAGAACTCATTCCAAACTTGTTTGTCTAGCCTACTGACATTTTTGGCTCCTTTTCGATCAAGTGAAGGATCTATGCTTGCGAAATTCGCCAATTTATAACTGATAGAACCAGGAGTTCTGCCCAACAGTATAGCCAACTCAATAATGTCAGGATTTCTGAAATGTATTTTTCCAAAAGGTATCTTGCAATACAGATTTATTGCAAGGATTAACTCGTCTCTTTCCCATGCTTTCATAGTCCTATCTTACTCTGCTCACCATTCCCATAGAATAACAAGGATTGCCCCATCCTTGTAAGCTGGTCAAGTACCATTTTTTTGGGAAGAATCTCATTATTCTTCAAGCAATGTACCTTTCTATCACTGTATACAGTCATATAAGTAAGTGCGACGTGAAGTCGTGTAAGTGAATTGTTCTTTGCAGAACCAACTGTGCCGTCAGTTGGCCCCACCGACACATGCAGGATGAGTAATCAACCTGTGTGAAGCTGTCG
>CAJEXW010000013.1:42500-78997 GCA_903994525.1 uncultured Chlorobiaceae bacterium | reverse complement strand
CGTCCGGAATACCTGGTACACTTTACTCCGGTACAGGTGGTACACTTTGCTCCGGAATCGCTGGTACACTTTGCTCCGGTAGAGGTGGTACACTATACTCCGGTGTGCTCACATCGAAACGACGAACGCCTTGATTTTCGTAAAGCCAAGTAATCAGCTCTACCGGATTGTTTTTGGCATGATCCAAAATACTCATCCGCTGAGATTTAAGATCGTTAATCAATGCCCTCGCTTCGTCACCGGGATAATCTGTAACTTTGCTCCAAAGGTCTTCAAGCAGTCTGGCGGCTGGCAGAGTATTGTCAAAATGAATGTTGTGTTGACGACAAAATCTCTTCAGCAGGAGAGCCTCTTCTCTCTGGCCATCTCTTTTCCGACACTCCTTGATGAAGCCTTCAGGCAAATAGGTGACTTTCAGATCGTAAGGAACCCCTCGAACAAAAAAATCAACCTGCTTGATCAGGCCAACTGCGGGTAAAACTGCAGGGTGATCGCGAAAAACATCTTCTATGATTATAGATGTCCAGTGGTTATATTAGGAACAGAGCACGTAGGACTTCATGCTATGAAAAAGTTCATCATCCACCCGCGCCTGAAGTTCATCAAAGCCGCGAATCTTTTTCACGTAATTATCAACGATTGTTTTTTCAAGACTGTTTTGGTGGAGCCCTCCCCAATCGAAGAGCTGCATTCTGTAAAGCTCTGTAATGAGGGGGCCTTCGCTCACCGCTCGCCGTGCTCTCTCCTCTGAAAATATTGCCCGGATTGTGGCATCAATTTGTTCATCAGTAATATCTGATTCAAAGAGATCTTTGAGTCTGGCGGCAGGCCTTCCTTCGAGAATTTGAAGGTCATGGCCTGCAATTATCCGGTTCAAATGCTCTTTTCGAGACAATGAGCGGAGCTTGAGAAATCGCATTCCTTGGGCATGGCGGCTCAGCTCACGAATCTGGCCCTCCTTGAATGCTTTCTCCGCCGATTCAAACGAGTATGGCATCTCTTTTTTCCTTCAATTTTGGGAACTCTGCCGTCCACCCCGGAATGGTGTGGACAAATTTTTCTAAACCCCTGCCATTGAGTCTGTTGCCCGTTTTTCGGTAGATCAGCACATAGTCGGATTTCATCGCCCCCTCCCTGTTATCCTGAGCAATAGAGTTGGCCGAGTATGACATGGGAAAGCAGCCATAATATTGGAGTGAGGCTCTGGCTTTACTCTGCACCAGGCTGTTCCAGCTTTCAGCATCTTTTGCATTGAAGAGCAGGGCCAACGTGCCGCCCGGAACAAGGACTCGATCTATCTCGTCCAGAATGAGCGTTATCTGTTCATTGTATTGCAATTTGGTCTTGCCTCTCTCTCGGGCATTCGATACAACAATTTCATCGGCAAAGGAGACCTCTTTGCCAAGAATCGCATTCCATAGTTCACTGAGTTCGAGATATGGAATCCGATCGCTGTGCGGAGGATCGGTGAGCACGAGTGCAACTGAATCGTCAGGGATATCCTGCAATGCCGAAAGAGAGCTCTGGTTCAGCAAGGCAACTGTGGCGACCCCGGAAAAAACATCATCAATGGTATCTGAAACAGAGAATGCACGTGGCTCTTCTATTTCGGACAATGCTTTGAGCAGTTTGGCTGCCCGTCGCTGAAAACAGTTCCAGACATTGATTTCGAAGTGCAGCGGTGGACGCCAGTAGCCAATCACCCAGCTTCCAACCTCTATTTTGGCACTCTCTTCTCCCTTGTTTTTCCCTCTGCCTGTAATGGCAAAAACCATACTCGACATTTGACCAATGGAGGCTGTCAGAGTAAGAAGAAGCGCACGGCGGAGATTCTCCGAAACCTCAGGGATACTTTCGATAAGCAGGTCAATATTGCGGAGCGCCCGCCCTGTAAAAATATCAGAGAGTGTCAGTGCCGGAGAGGTGTTGATGCGAGAGTTCTGAAAGAGCTGAACAGGCCGAACAAGAATACTGTTGTAATCCTTGTAGGTTGCCGACAGGTCGTAATCATGAGCGAGTGGCGTTCTGACTTCACGTCCCCCTTTTCCTTTCCGCGCAATCCAGATCTCTTTCAGTGTATCATTGTCCCACAGGTAGTGTGATGCTGTGACTCCGTCATGAAGCAGGTATGATTCATCTATGGCACTGCGAACGGCCTGTTCCATGCTCTGCAAGGCATCAGCGTACTGTTTCGCACTTGGAAGGTCGGTAACCAAGCGGGCAAGTTCTATGGAAACCGGATTGATATCTATCCCGATGAATCGCCGGTTTCTTATTGCACACTCCCGAGCAATAAGACCCGACCCCACGAATGGATCAAGCACCACATCATCGTCGGTTGTTAACTTCTCGATCAGGTATCCCAGACATTCGATGGGCTTTTTTCCCCAGTATTTATGGAATGCGGAGAGCCCGGTGTAGCCCGTTGGCGCCATGACGTTGTCAACGGTTACTGCTGTCGGGGCAAAGTCAAACCCGAGACCCAACTGGTCGCTGAATTGCTTCACTATGCAGGTACCTCGTTGGTGTTATTCATGATGCGAAGTCGTTGGGCTTGTGTGTCTTCTACAGGGAAGGAATATGATTATCGCAAATATACTACAAGATAACGATATACTGTTGCTGTCTGAGAATGATTTGCGGATGTTGTGGCCTTTTTAAATGTATCTGAATCTTACGGCGTTGAACTGTTTTGCCATATGATGTTATCCATTGGATTGAAAAACAGACAATCAAACAGATGCATCTTCTTTTTCTATTGCTTCTGCCTGAAAAAGAATATCCTCGAAATACTCTCTCGCCAATCTACAAAGTGCCACAACATCATATTCAACAATAGGTTGTCCTAAGTGTCTTGCCGGAGCTCCAATTAATTCTATCGTATATTGGCCTTGACCTAAGCCAAGTGGTATTCTGCGAAAAGTCTTCTTTCCTTCATCGAACAGTGCAAAATTGCCTTCTCCAGACATTATAACTCTGTATTGACCGGATGGCCATCCTGGCGGAAGATTTGTAGAGATATTGATTCCATATACCTTGGCGGGATACCTAAAGAAATTTTCATGATTGTGCTTGTCCCGATTACCGATTTTATTGAAACAAAACAATAGTTCGTTTTTTGCTTTAAGTTCCTTTGATCGCAGTTGCCACCACTCTTCAAGTGTTCCCTTACGCCCTTCACACACTTTCTGTATAGATTCTTGAAGGGAATAGAGCGTCGAAAGATAAGCGAAAAATAGGGCTCGAAACACTGGACGGTTATCCTTTACTGGAGGATCGGCAAGAGCCTCATAGAGAAGCTGTGCTTCTTCGAGTTTTGCCCGCGACTTTCCAAAGCGCCCTGAAAAGTAGCCAATATACCACCCCTCAACGCCAACTTGGTCAGCAGTAAGCGTCGGGTATTTAACAAGTATATCCTGGCACTCACTCAGGTATTCTGGGACAAACTTCAGTAGAACATCATTTTTTATAGGGTGTGGAATTGGATCTGTATAGTTTCCACCGCCCAAGCATTCGTTAATTTTTGCAAGAGCAATTCGAGCTTCTTCTAACGATGGAAGTTTTTTATACATGACAAACTACTTCGGAATTTGAATAGAAACGTAAAGCATCATACTTCAGGAAGATACGCTTTCCCTTGGTTTTTTCGGTCAGATAGCCGACCGCTTTGTCGTGCGTGAAGGGTTCGCTCTTGATACCGATCAGTTTTACCGTCAACCCGTTGGATAGCTTCACTTTTTCCGGGCCGAGTATCTCCTTGACGGTGAAAAACTCTTCGCGATCGGCCTCGCTCTCCTTTTCAATCCTGGAGCCAAAGGTGAGTTTTCGGGGATCTGTTTTTTTATCGAGCTTGTGGGGATCTTTGAACTGATAGGGCAACTGCTCAATGGCTGCGGCAACATCGCCGTTGACCGTGTCGTGCAGAAACTCATACTCCGTGCCCATAAAATCGGGCTGCCGGGTGTTCAGCTTCTGTTTGGCAATCTCGATAAACTCCGGATTGATTTCGTACCCCACCGAGTTTCGTTCGAGATTCTTTGCGGCAAGTGAGGTTGTCCCGCTGCCCATGAAGGGATCGAGCACCGTATCGCCACTGAAAGCAAACATTTTGATGAGCCGGTGCGGAAGCTAAAGTGTCATGGCTGAGATCTCTTTCTGCTCTTTGGTAGGCTTTGGAGCGTCGCCCTCTCGCATTCGTTCCAGACAAGGTTCAGGTTGTTGATGTAGCTTTCGTAACTCTCGTGAAAGCCGATCTGGTTCTCCGTCCCGTAGTCCTTGAGCTGCCAGTAAGGCGGTGAGGTAACAATAAGATGCACCGACCTGTCAGCGAAGAGGTTCATCTGTCGGCTGTCGCCGTGGATTATGGTGTGGTGGCTCTTCAAGGTGCGGTTGGGGGTATGGGTTTTGAGTTGTGGTATTCGATTGGCCCATATCTACAACATGAACCAATCGGTGGGCCAATTTTCAACTTTTTTTGAGTTCTTCAATCACCTCATGGAGAGGCACTGATGGTAGATCCTGCTCTTCAGACTTCGCTTTACGAAGATCCTGCAAATCCAGATAATCTTCTATCAACTCCTCTACCCCCTGATACTTTTCATACCACATAAACATCAAGATCAAATAAATGAATAACTTGCTATTCGCTAACCTATGCCATGCATAAGCCTGATTGCGAACCACAAGACAATATCTCTTTTGAGTCCGATGAAATGTGCCGCATAGGTAAAACCCTCACCTTAAATGCAATTCCGTCTGAATCTTTGACCGTCAAATCCAAAGCAGATTTATCTCCAGCCACTTTTTCTGATTTTATAATCCAATTACTATTTTCCGCAGATTCTCTTTTGTCCATCACAGTGAGCTATTTAATATTATTTTATCACGATATTCAGTCAATATTGTATATAATGTATCAGCAATGATTGCGCCCATCTCTATATCATTTCTTCTGTCAAAAATATTTCTTATTTTCGAATCAACACACAAAAAAGCAATCACCAAAGGATCACCATCACCAGTTCTGCTTCGTATTGGCCAAACAATTGTGCTTATATAAGGGTATTCGTTATGCTTTATAAATTTCTTCCTCTCCTCCGAATCTGCGGGCCAATTTGAGTTTAAATACGGATTGTCTTTAGATAAATCATTACTGAAATAAGAGGTTTTTTTATAACTGAACAAGTCAACAAAATCAGAGTTATTACGAATTAAGGCTTTCTTGTTTGCATCAACTTTTGTAGATTGTTCGCTTCTACAAAATGTTTCGGTAGAGATATCAGGATTAGATTCAGATCCTTTATCTTCTCTTACAATTGATTTGATACACGCCCGACAATGAGTACCTGTGATTAACGAAAACGCTGCTGCAAAAGGGATCAGTGATTCTTTGATACTTTCAAATGCCAACGCAGTATTATTCCCCTTGATAGCATCTGCGGCATCACGTAACTTGTGAGAACATGCGTGCAAATTTTCAATAGCCTCAGAGTAACGGGATTTCCGTGAATAATGTATCTCTCGTGCCACAAGAACTATTGCAAGAGAGTAAATGTAAACAGCAAAAACAACTGCGACCAAACCTGACAATTGACTAAACAACGGTATAGCAGCCAGAACCAACCCGAACAACGCAAGGTAGTCAGCAAGCATCAGTGATTTAAAGAAAAACCACACTTTTTGCCATCCTTCCATGACCTATAGATTTTCAGGTAGTTATCAAAAAAAATCTACACCCAACAACAACCTAACCGATTCAAAAACAATGAGATAAATTGACTGGCCATTCTACAGACAGCAAGGTAAAAAGTACCGTAAATAAGGATATAATACAAATTCTAAATCGCGTACAGCCCCACCATTACATCCGCCCGCTCTTCCTCAACTGACAAGCTCACCCATATCCAAAAACTTCCCCATGTACCTGTACTCATAGCTCCCATCAACCCCGACCAGCCCACTTTTGATCATAAGCGCATTGACAAAGGTCTTGTTCTCCAGATAAAGGTAACAGAGCAGGAGGTTTTCTTTGTCATGTTTCAGCTTGTCGTACTTAAGGAATATACGTTTTCCCTTGATTTTTTCGGTCAGATAGCCGACCGCTTTGTCGTGCGTGAAGGGTTCGCTCTTGATGCCGATCAGTTTTACCGTCAACCCGTTGGATAGCATCACTTTTTCGGGGCTGAGTATCTCCTTGACCGTGAAGAACTCTTCGCGCTCGGTCTCGCTCTCCTTCTCAATCCTGGAGCCAAAGGTGAGTTTTCGGGGATAGGGAAAGCTCCCCATGATCGAGGCGCCGCCGGTGGTGTTGGTGGTGGTGACCTTCTGCCAGATCACCGCGCCCATGTAGTCGAACCCGATGGTCTCGCAGAATTTGATGATCTCCGTCCTGATGGGAATGACCTTGTACCTGCCATAGTAGACCGAGCGAGCAAACTGGTCGCCGATGTTGATGCAGAGACGGCAGCCGGGATGCAGCACCCTCTCGCATTCGTTCCAGACAAGGTTCAGGTTGTTGATGTAGCTCTCGTAACTCTCGTGAAAGCCGATCTGGTTCTCCGTCCCGTAGTCCTTGAGCTGCCAGTAGGGTGGCGAGGTGACCACAAGATGCACCGACCTGTCAGCGAGGAGGTTCATCTGTCGGCTGTCGCCGTGGATTATGGTGTGGTGGCTCTTCAAGGTGCTGTTGGGTGCTTGGGTTTTATTGTTGGTGGAGCGGTTTTGGATGCTTGAGTGAAGTATAGAGAATTTCTTTTGAGTTCTTTATGGTTTGTGTTTGATTTAATCAAAGGATTGGGCTTTTCCCTGTCGACAAAGTGGCTTTGGACATTATCCGAGGCCATTTCGTTTTTATGAATAAATCTTGTTTGCCTGCACCGTCCCAATACGCCTGCTATTCAGCATGAATTTCTACCGGTAACCGCGCACGATCCCTATGATGATGTTGCTCTCAATATTCACACAGCACAAATCGGGCTGAAATGCTCAAGCCAACCTTTTTTTGACAGCACATCAATGGCAAGTGTAATCTGACGTTTGGAGAACTGTCTCTTTTTCTCACTCCAGGCATAGACACCGGCAATAACATCATCAACGGTTTGAACTTGTTCATTCTTTACCACCCAATGCACTGTCGCCAACAGTTCGAGACCGAACGGTGACTCGAAACCTTCAACAAGATTGCATACCTTGTCAAAATGTTCTTGAGTGTTGGAGGTATCCTTCTCTTTAAGAAACAAGAGAGCATCATCAAGAGCGCCAGGCACCAACGTCAACTGCTTGTCTGGTTTATCCCCACCATCATCATATCCAGAAACCAAATGCCCTTCGATAGCATGTAAAACGTGCCGAAGGTTTTCAGCATAAGGTCCATAAGGGCCCTTTGTAAAGTTGAGCCGTAACTCCTGACCTGCACACTGCATGAAATACATGAGTTTATGTACCTCCAACAATGAGATAAACGGATCCAATAACCCGGCAAGATAACGATGCATCAGACCAACCAAGGCTGCCCGACCTGACGTCATCCCTGGAACATCGCTTGAAAGATTCTGTTTTTTATCCGCGAATGCCTCATCAGGCTCAAAGATGATAACCTTGACATCACTCAATTCCCGCAGGGCCGCTTCAATTCGTGGACGTACATCATTCCATCTTAATCCTCCCAATCCACTCCCAAGCGCGGGAACGGCAATTGATCGGATATTTCTTGCCTTGATCTCATCAGCCAATGCGACAAGACCCGCATCAATATCCTCCATACGACTTTTGCCTTTCCAATGGCGTTTGGTTGGGAAATTGATGATGTGGTGAGGATTGGTCAATGCACCTGTCTCAAAAGCAAACATTTTTCCGGGCATGACCTCATTGCGTTTGCAGGCAGCAAGATAGGATTTGAAATTCTCGGGGAAAACGTTCTTGAACTGAAGAGCTATTCCGCGCCCCATAACTCCAACACAGTTGACCGTGTTGACCAAAGCTTCGGCATCTGCTGCCAGTATGTTTCCTTTCCTGAATTCGATCATGTGTGCTCCTATCGTTTATCAATAATACCATTCAGGCTTCAATTCAACAATAAGATTAGGTCTGGTTGCTGACAAGAGTTCAAGAACTTGACTGCGAACCGCTTGGGAATGCACACTTCAGGTTGTTGATGTAGCTTTCGTAACTCTCGTGAAAGCCGATCTGGTTCTGCGTCCCGTAGTCCTTGAGCTGCCAGTAGGGTGGCGAAGTGACAACAAGATGCACCGACCTGTCAGCAAGGAGGTTCATCTGTCGGCTGTCGCCGTGGATTATGGTGTGATGGCTCTTCAAGGTGCGCTTGGGTGTTTGGGTGTTTGGGTTTTCTTGTTGGTGGAGAGGTTTCGGATGCTTGAGTGAAGTATAGAGAATTTCTTTTGATTTACACTGAATGGAGGGCTGGGGAAATATTCTGCTATATGTATAGTTTTCGGCATCCTCTCCTTCCATTCACACAACCCCGAGATTCAGATTTCATGCATCAGCCGCTCATCGAAGGAGAGGTTCAGAGCCAATGAGATCAAGGCATTGCGTGAACGTGACCAAGAAATCGTTCAGTCAATGGAAACACGGATAAAAGAAACCTGCCGGTAATCCTGAAAAAGCCTGATCCGATTCCTTGTTTATTGGAGCTCGGCCCATTTTTCGCAGTCGCGCCAACTCATGATTGTGACACCGTTGCGCTCATAGGAATCATCACCTCCATAGATCAGCCAAGGTTGAAGTGCTTCCTCTGCGGCAAATCGTGCGGCTCTCTGGCCTGCACGGATATAGTCACCGGTGATGGTCTGGCCTGATTTTATTTCCACTGGTTGCAGTTTTGTGCCACGTTCAAAAACAATATCCGCTTCAAGCCCATTATTGTCACGCCAGAAGTAGAGATCTGGAGGCTGCCCTCGGTTATAGCGGGATTTGAGAAACTCGCTGATAATGAATGATTCAAAAATTGCTCCTCTCATGGGATGTAGAGCAAGGTGTTCATGCGAACGGATACCAAGCAGCCAACAAGCGAGACCCTGATCCAAAAAATAGAGTTTTGGCGTTTTTATAAGTCGCTTTCCGAAGTTTCGAAAGTATGGCGGGAGCAGATGGACAATGTAGCTTGATTCCAGAACAGAGAGCCATGAACGGGCTGTTTTCTGGGAAACACCTGTTTCACCCGCCAGTGCATTAAGGTTAAGCAGTTGTCCGTTTCGACCTGCACAGAGACGCACAAAGCGCTGGAATACCGATAGATCATGAACTCGTAACACCTGCCGGATATCCCGCTCAATATAGGTGGCGATGTAACTTGCAAACCAGTCGGCAGGCGATATATCCCTCATATAAAGAGCAGGATAAGAACCCTTTATGATCAGCGTGTCAAGCGATTGTGACGATTGTGATGCTGCCGGAAGTTCTGAAATGGACAAGGGAAGCAAAGCAGTCATGCCAACACGACCGGCAAGAGACTGGCTGACTCCGGCGAGCAGTCCGAATTGCTGTGAACCGGTCAGAATGAATTTTCCGGGAATCGGCTCTTCATCAACCATGCCCTGAAGGTATGAAAAGAGATCCGGCCATCGTTGAGCTTCATCGAAGATGGCTCCATCACGAAACCGATGAAGGAACCCTTTGGCATCTTCAAAGGCAAAGGCACGTTCTGCAGGGTCTTCAAGGGTTATGTATGGCTTATCGGCAAAAACGGCTTTGACCAACGTTGTTTTTCCTGACTGCCGAGGCCCGGTTATTGCGATAACAGGAAATGTTTTGGCCAACCGCTGAAGGGTTGCTGTTAGTTTGCGATAGATCATAGGATATGATACAAATAAAGAATTGAAAGCGCAAATTGTATAACTTTTCGCTTCCCTAACGCCAAACTCCGGTTCCGCCCAAGCTTTTTCCCCTACACCGAACCATCAGCCGAAGTGGATGTCACCTGCTACCTCTGCGGCGGCAAGGGGATGCAAAAAATCAGGCTTGCTCGAAATCATAAGCTACGGTATGGGACACCCCAACGTCATGCGCAACTGCGGGCATTGACCCAGAAGAATCAGGTTGTTGTTTGAGAATGATTTGAGGATGTTGAGGCTGTTTGGGACGGCGTGAGGGTATGAGCTCTCGTAACTCTCGTGAAAGCCGATCTGGTTCTCCGTCCCGTAGTCCTTGAGCTGCCAGTAGGGCGGTGAGGTGACAACAAGATGCATCGACCTGTCAGCGAGGAGGTTCATCTGTCGGCTGTCGCCGTGGATTATGGTGTGGTGGCTCTTCAAGGTGCGCTTGGGTGTTTGGGTTTTCTTGTTGGTGGAGTGAGCATTAAACCTAACATAATGCTCACCTCAACGCTCACGAGCATTGTAGTAAGCATTAGATTATGTTATGGATTGTCATCATAGTACATTCACTCTTGCAGAGTAAAAAGGCACTCTATATCGCGGGCACTGTGCAACACCCTGACAATCTCTATTCCATCTGGAATACTGAGATAAAAAATCATATACCGGCCAAAAGGAAAGCTTAATAAACCTGGCAAAAGCTCCATACGTGATCGCCCTGCATGGGGAGAGCCTGCCAACTCATTAATTTTCATATCAATAGAGTCTATAAAGGCATCTGCACGAGCTTGACTGTCTTCAGCTATATAATCCCATATATCAGCGAGATCTTCTAACGCAAGTGGACGAATGATGATTTCTGGCATATCATCCAACTGTTTTGCCTGTGGTTTTTCTTTTTCGGGCAACTCTCTTTATCTCGTCAGCATCCCAAACTGTGACTGGCCCACTCTCTATTCCAGCACGTATATCCTGCCGTAACTGGTCAAACTTTGCTTGACGAAGAGAGTCCTGCTCTCCCATAAGGCGCAAAGCTTCACGTATAACCTCGCTTGCAGAAGTATAAAGTCCTGACTTCACTTTCTGCCGAACCATCTCTTCGAGGTGCGGGGTCAGATTAACATTAATCGGCATGGCTTCATTTTTAGGTTCTCAAGCTATCTCGGATACCTTGCAATAACTCTGCTACTGGCAATTTATGCCAATTATTGACAAAGATCAAATAACGTCAGTCCCTTTTTAAGCAGCATTAAACGTTGAAAAATCACTCATTTTTACAGAGAATTTATAGATCTATCACCATGTCTGAGCCAGACGACGTGCACTCGTTCAAGTACCCGGCATATCAATGCCTCCGGAAAATAGCGTTCGCGATCAATGCCAAAAAGGAGTACCCCTCCTACAGTTGGAACTAACCTGCCTTGATTGCGAAGAACCAAACGCAAGGTTTCCGGCATACTCTCATTCCATTCTCGCAACCCGGCAAACAACCCGGAGGCAACCCGGAGGTTCAGTGCCTCCGGGTTGATTTCAGGCATCAATTCCTCATCGTAGGAGAGGTTCTGAGCAGAACGCTTGAACTCATGTACAGTTTTTGAACCTCTGCAAAATATACTTGAACAGTAAAACCTGGTTCTATATATTTAATGGTGAAAAATAATGTCAACGCATAACGGTTAAGAGTGCGGATTTTCAAAAACAGGTGGTTTGCCAAGTTCGCCAAGGATGAGGACATCAGTGACGAAAAGCTGTGCAAAGCAGTCAAAGATGCCGAAAATGGGTTAGGTGACAAGGCTTTTTTTGTTTATGGGTTTCCAAAAAATGCGCAGGATAATATAACCAAGGCTGATGTCAGGGAGTATAAAGAACTTGCAAAAATTACCTTTGCCCTTTGCGACGAAAAGCTTGAAAAATTAATTCAGACAGGCGCCTTCATGGCTGTAACATGTTATGAGTAAAGCTACAACATATAAAAGCGATGCCCTTGCGGCGGTTCATGAAACAGCTTCAGACATGTTCGAGGCTGGCGTGATTGACAAACAGACAATGCGTCACTTCGACGAATCTTGCTTAACACCAATTCACCCATTCAGCGCCGATGAGATCAAGGCATTGCGTGAACGTGAAGAGGTGAGCCAGAGAGTTTTTGCTCACTATCTGAACGTGACAAAGGAATCAGTCAGTCAATGGGAACGCGGACAAAAGAAACCCGCCGGTACAACATTGAAACTTCTTTCTCTTGTAGAACGGAGAGGAATTCGCGCTATTGCCTGAGACTGCTGACAAGTATCGTCATTCACGACTACGAGTACTGATTCAACACCGCGAACTCTTCGCGCTCTGCCTCGCTCTCCTTCTCAATTTTGGAGCCAAAGGTGAGTTTTCGGGGATCGGTTTTTTTGTCGAGCTTGTGGGGATCTTTGAACTGGTAGGGCAACTGCTCAATGGCTGCGGCAACATCGCCGTTGACCGTGTCGTGCAGAAACTCGTACTCCGTGCCCATAAAATCGGGCTGCCGGGTGTTCAGCTTTTGTTTGGCAATCTCGATAAACTCAGGATTGATTTCGTACCCGACCGAGTTGCGCTCGATATTCTTTGCGGCAAGTGAGGTTGTCCCGCTGCCCATGAAGGGATCGGGCACGATATCGCCACTGAAAGCAAACATTTTAATGAGCCGGTGCGGAAGCTAAAGTGTCATGGCTGAGATCTCTTTCTGCTCTTTGGTGGGCTTTGGTGCCTCACCCTCTCGCATTCGTTCCAGACAAGGTTCAGGTTGTTGATGTAGCTCTCGTAACTCTCGTGAAAGCCAATCTGGGTCTCCGTCCCGTAGTCCTTGAGCTGCCAGTAAGGTGGCGAGGTAACTAACAAGATGCACCGACCTGTCTGCGAGGAGGTTCATCTGTCGGCTGTCGCCGTGGATTATGGTGTGGTGGCTTTTCAAGGGGCTGTTGGGTGTTTGGGTTTTGGGTTGGTAAAAAACGTTATAGCGTCCAATGCTCTCGAAAAAGCAAAGAATCAGACTAACTCTATCCTGAATTTTTTCCCAAGTACAGATGCCGCGCTGGAAAGGGTTGTCAGGGTAAGACTGGTATCAGTTGCATCAAGCAGACGGTTGAGTGCTGCCCGACTGGTCTGCATTTTGCTTGCCATTGAAGATTTCGTCAAGTGCTGTGCTTTCATTTCCTGAGCAATTTGCCAGGCAATAACACGCTTGACGGCCACCGCAGTTGCTTCGTCCAGAAGAGCCTCTTCTTCAAGAAATTCATCGAAACTGCTGCCAATATTTTTTTCATTCATCATGTATTCCTCATTCTGCTTTTTGCCAATTGCAGGTCAGACTTCGGAGTTGCCTGTGATTTTTTTATGAACCCGTGAAGCAACACTATCAAACCATCCTGTACCGTAAATAATACCCTTGCAATACGAGTTGGCAAATGAACACGCACCTCCCAAAGATCCTTCTCCATTTTGCGAACCAGCGGCATCCCCAGTGGCCAACCGTATTGAACAGTCTTGATCTCTTCACCGATTCTTTTTCGCTCGACAGCGGGTAGTTCGCGTAACCAATCGCGCACTGGTTCTGTACCACCATCGGTTTTAAAAAACCTGACTTCAAGTGTTGGGTTATTCTTCAAGAAATGTATCAAAATAAGTACACTATGGCAAACGAGCGTTCATAATGGGTAAGAAACGGAGGTTCATCTGTCGGCTGTCGCCGTGGATTATGGTGTGGTGGCTCTTCAAGGTGCTGTTGGGTGTTTGGGTTGTCTTGTTGGTGGAGCGGTTTTGGATGCTTGTGTGAAGTATAGAGAAGTTCTTTTGATTTACACTGAATGTGGCAGGGGAAATAACAACTGATGCCACAACACTCGTTAAGTTCTCAAGAGCATTCGATACATTTCAATGCTGCACAGTAATGCTTTGTCTCAACCATTACCGAGCATTAAAGCCCAGGTAATGCTCATAGTAATGCTCGCGAGCATTACTATGAGCATTACGGATTACCAGCATACTCATACTTGGCTAGCTTCCCCTTTCCTGGCGATTTAATTTGAGGATTCTCTGAACGCAGCTCCATCATGAGACGAAACGCTTGATTACGATCAAACCGAGTGATTTGCCTGATTTCCTGGTTGCTCAACCCATTTTCGCCACGTCGGGCTCGCTCCATGAGAACACTCAGTACACGAGTTTTAGCTGCTTCCCAGTCGATACGACGGTCGCGCTCAGGATGACCATCTTCAGACAGACGCCGATAGAGTTCCGGCCTTAAAACCCAATAAAAGCCACGTCCAGTGCCACCATGCTCAATGTACCCTGCCTTTTCCAGGGCTGCCAAAGATTCACGCATTTGAACCTCATTGCGCTGGCAAAGAGATGCTGCCGCATGAGTTTCTATCTCGATATGCTTGACCAAATATTGCAAAACAAGTAGGTTATCAACATTAAGATCATGGCCAAGCTCGTTTTCTTCCGCCACAAACATGCGGAATGCTCCGGCAAGCTCACGCTTCATGAAGGAAAGAGTTACGGAATCACCAATTTCCTGAATGACAGGTGGTTCTTTGCCCTCACGGAGTAATGATGAAAACATGCGACTCATACCCAAGTTGCTTCGGTTGACCAGGCGCAGACGCGTTAATGCCTCCACAAGTAAAGGATTACGGGCAACTGGTTGATGGTGAAGGATATTCGCAGGATTGATTCCTCCAATAAAACCTCCATTATTACTGATCTCAAGACGATCATTATAATATTTGACCATGACCGGTCCCGCAATACGAAAATCAGCATGGCAGAATACGTTCATCAGTGCCTCACGAAGGGCGATTTCGGGCCATGTACGGTATTCCAAATGAAACATTCCCTGCTCAATAGTGGTAATTGGGTTGAACGGCAAAAGCAACTCCTCAATCCGTCGTACTGAAACCGGTAGAGCGCTTACCCTGTCTTCCCTGATGCCATACCCAGTGTCCGACATCATCTGGAGGAAGGTCCAATTATAGCCAGGGACATATTCCCGCAGAGCATCTTCAGTTCCAGCGAGAAGAAGTGCGGCGCGAGTCCATTGACGGTTTTTCACCAGACCAAGAGCCGTAAGCAACTCTTTATCACTCAACTTGAGAAGATCTTCAGGTGCACGTTCTGCTTTTGCCTGACTGCGAAGAGTATCCACTGCGGTCGGGGAAAGCAATTCTGAAGAGACCGGCGCAACCGGTACAGCACTAAAATCGGTCTCGCCAGTTTCAACGGATATCTTGCGCCGCAAGGTACCTGTCAATGGCTGGCAATCCTTCCCGATACGAATGGAACCAGTTCCCGATGTATCTGTGTATGGTGGCAACCCAGGATAGATCTGCATGATAAGCAACCGTCCAGTGCCCTCCGGTATGCGCATCTCTTCATATACTGGCAAATTTTAGGATCGGTTTGGTCATAAACCGCCTTTTTGAGCAGATTGACATCACCTCAAGCGGTACACCCTGAAGAGCTGTTGCCCGCCCCAACGATTTGTCAGCCACACCAAAAACAACAGTACCACCACCACCGTTCGCCATGCAAACTGCTGTACGAACCAGCATCTTGACTGATTTGTCCATGCTCTTTGTGTCCCACTGCTTAAAATCCAGATCCTGGTCTTCGAGTTCGTCGGCAATGCGACGGCCCAATTCATTCAGAAGTTCAGTAATTTCCTGTAACGTTCTCATACAATGATTGATACAACCTTGTTGCGTCAAGTGAAGTTTGCTTTGCTTCCCATGAAGGAATTGAGCGGAGATATTGTGGCCACAGAATTGGCCCATTTAATGACATGGGCCAATTTGTGGGCCAAGCCTCAGCTTTTGTTGAGTTCTTTGATCACTTCATCAAGAGGGACTGAGGGTTCATCCTGTCCTGCAAACTTTGCTTCCCGAAGATCAATCAGATCCATACAATCTTCCATAAACTCCTCTATTGCTTGATATTCTTCATACATACTGTGCTTCCTTATCAATACGAGCCTTCAGAAACAGGTTCATTCTTTTCCAATACCTGATCAGATCAACTTTGCTGCCCAGCAGTTGCTCCAGCTCTTCCTTGAGCTGCACCCTGAGCAAAATATTCGGTTCCATTGCAACAACAATATCAATATCGCTGTCATCCCTGGCAGAATTTCTGGCGACGGAGCCGAAGATGCCGACTTTCTTCACGCCATAACGCTCCTCAAGCTCTGCTTTATGGCTGCTCAGTGTGCGAAGTGCTTGATCTCGCTGCATGGTTTGGTTTGAAATTTTGAAATCAGAGCCCATACTGAATTTTTATATCCTGATGTGAATGAACTCTTCCCTCGTCAACATCTTTCAAACCACGAGCTATCCCTGATTTTTGCTCATCGGTCAAGCCATGCCACCAATCATTTTGTGTTTCATTTGAATCTCTTTGCTCGTTGAGATAATCCAGGGTTTCACCGTCCTCAAGGTTAACTACCATTGAATCAATTCCAGTTTGATTGCTTCGTGCCCCATCGTTGTTCGTATTGCCATATTTTTCAAGGTGCTCTGTTGGGTGTTTGGGTTGTATTGTTGGTGGAGCGGCTTTGGATCTCTATCCGAATGATTATTACAACTCCCTTGCTAACACAAGAATCCGACGCTTCACAACATCTGAAACCCACATTCCCGCATCAGTCAAACGATTGACATACGGCTCAACCCTATTGACAAGTCCTTGCGCTTTCATTTCCAGTAAAACTTTAAGGGTACCCCAAACCTGTAAACCGGCAGCATGAGCTGTTCGACGAGCAAGCATATCATCAAGCTAAACAATACAATGCGAATTTTCTAAAGCAAGCGACATAGCCGACAATTCTCCCGGACCAAGGTCTAATGAGAGCCATTCAGAGGGCTGTGCTTTTGGGTTTATGATCCTGATCCATGAAAAATCTGACAGGTTTGGAACATCATATCCACTCTTGTCGCCAACCATTAATTCAACCTTCACCGCTTCGGGAGTCCATATTTCTCCGAAAATTTCAGGAAGTCGATCAATCAATCCTATACGGTAAAGATAGAGTAAGGGAGAGGTATTGCTAATGGCTTGAAGCATGGTCATGCTCTAAATCATCTAATTCGGAGGCCAGGGGAAAAACATTATAGCGGCTGAGACTGAGTAAAAATTCAACACGGCTCATTCCGGCAAGCTCTGAAGCACGACCAGACGACAACCGCCCCATCTCAAACAGCTTAACTGCCGCAAGAACCCTCAGTTCCCTCCCGAAAGCAAGTGCATCAGTCTTTTCTGCAAGCAGTATCTTTTCGGGGATATCAAGCGTAATGTGTTGAGCAGCCATAGGGTTCCCCTTTTTCTTTTCTTCAATTCGATTCAATGCTTGCCTGGTACATGCAAGCATTGTTGTAACAACACACGAAACATATCAAAAATTCGCTGCGCATCAAAGTAACCCAGCCTCATCATGGAAATCAGAGCGCCGTGAAAGGAATTACATGACTGCGATATCAATCAAACCGGATAATTTCTTTTTGCCGCCTCCTGTAAACCTATCCAAAAGATAAAGCAACTCCATTTCCGGCTCTCGACGGATATATGCTGCGTTTTGGAAATTTACAGCGTCACAAGGCATTTTAATTTTTTCGGGGCCGAGTATCTCTCTCTGTCGGTGAAGAAATCTTCGCACTTTACCTTGCACTTTTTCTCAATCATGGACCGTTGAAGCTAACTCGTCAAATCGCATTTACCAAATTTTATGGAACGAACATCTGTCCATCCGCCAGGGAAGCCTTCACGTGAGCGATGCTATCATTTGCTTAACGGCATCATGCAGACTGCCAAGATGCTCTTCGCAGATTCCAAAAATCTCCTCAGCATCAATGTTAAAATATTGATGTGACAGAATATCCCGTAGCCCTTTTACTCCTGACCAGTTGATATGAGGGATATGAAGCAAAAAGTGTCTGGACTCGCCTGATCATTAGGCCGTAACCCGCTCATAGAGGTATACATCGCCGTTCGGGCGCTTTTCACGCCGTTCGCCAACGTGATTTTTTCCAGTTTGATGCAATTTTTGTCAAAACCTCCTCTTCTGTTCCGATACTCGGGGTATTGGGTTTCAAAATATCAGCTACAATTGTTTGCAGAGTCTGTTCTAAAAACCGGGCAGCAGGGAAGGTAATGAGACCTCGTGATTTATATGACGTAATCAACCTCTTCCGAAATGCAAAGGCACGCCGTAGCGTGCCCTTACGACAAAGCGACGGAACTCTCGACAACAGACAGAAACCCAGCCGCCTCTGCTTTCAGGATAATATCATCGACGGCGGTTGTCATTGAGACCGGCTGCCCGTCAATCATCTTGAGCATCACCGGCGGGTGCGCTTTCTGGTGATCGACCATGACAGCTTCCCACCGCTTCTGAACGCTCTCCTCAAGCGTGCTCCAAGCGAGACGTCCCCGGCACTTGGGGAACTTGGAGCAGCCGAGCCAGAGGCCCCGTTTGCCACTGCGGAGATAGAGCGGGGAGCCGCACTTCGCGCAGAGAATATCCGTCACCACCGGCGGCATTTTCATCGGTTCAATGTGTCGCTGCTTGCTGAGGTTGAGCAGTGTATTGCACTTGGGATAGTTGGAGCAGGCGAGGAAAGGGCCAAGTCGCCCCTTGCGCAGGAGCATGTGCCCCTCTTTGCAGGAGGGACAGAGAATTGCCGTGTCAACCGGCTTCTCCTTGTTGGTGCTGATTGCCTTGATGTTTTTACACTTTGGATAGCAGGAGCAGCCAAAAAACTTTCCGCTGCCGGTCCATTTCACCGTCATGGAGCCAACGCCGCATTTTTCGCACAGTTGCGCATCGCTGTTCTGCGGAATCAGCGGATCGCTTTTGCGCAGGAGAAGTGTTGCCTCAAGCGGTTTATAGAAGCTGTCGAGCACCTTTTCGTACTCATCATCGCCGCTGGCCACCTTGTCGAGTTCATCCTCCATAAAGGCGGTAAAGCCAACATCAAAAAGATCAGGAAAATTGGCAACCAGAATCAGCGAAACATCCTTACCAAGCTCCGTCGGGGCAATCTTTTTCTTTTCAAGCTCCACATAGCCACGATCCTGCAGTGTCGAAAAAATAGAAGCGTAGGTGGAGGGACGGCCAATACCAAAATGGTCGAGATCCTTCACAAGGGTGGCCTCACTATAACGGGCCGGAGGACGGGTAAAGCTCTGCCTCTGATCAAGATCGGACAAGGCAAGGGCATCATTGGCCGTCAACCGCTCTGGCAATTTGACATTCTGCTCCTTCTCAACATCCTCCTTTGTTGAGGTCTGCGCCTCGTAATCAAGCTCACGCTGATCGTCGTAGACACGCATGAAGCCAGGAAACAGTATCCGGCTCCCCGTTGCCCTGAAAAGAAACTTGCCTGAGCTGTCCTCAACATCAACACGAGTCTGCTCAATTTTTGCCGGAGCCATCATGGCGGCAAGAAAACGCTTCCAGATCAGCTCGTACAGTTTGAACTGATCGGCTGAAAGATACTGCTTCAGTTGCTCCGGCTTTTTCATGAGGGAGGTCGGACGTATCGCCTCGTGAGCATCCTGGGCATTCTTTCCCTGCTTTGCCGTTCCGCCAAAGCCGATATACTCCTTGCCAAATTGTTTGTCGATATAACTCCGTGCCTCGGCAACAGCTTCAGGGCCAATACGGGTTGAATCGGTTCTCATATAGGTGATCAAGCCTGTCGGGCCCTCAGCCCCAATCTCGATTCCTTCATAGAGTTGTTGGGCCGTGCGCATGGTGCGCTGCGAACCAAAGCCGAGCTGGTTTGAGGCCGCCTGTTGCAGCAATGAGGTGGTAAAGGGGAACGGTGGCTTGCGCTGCTGCACACGGGGGGCAATCTCCTTGACCACATAGTTGCCGTTTCGGGCAAGAGCCGCAATCGCCTCAGCCTGCTCCTGCGTGGTTATCTCCGGCTTTTCACCATCATAACGGATAAGCCGTGCCCTGAAAGACTCCTTTCCATCGGTCAAAAAATCACCAGCAATAGTCCAGTACTCCTGAATCAGGAAGCGAGTGATTTCAGCCTCGCGTTCGCAGATCAGCCGCAGGGCGACAGACTGCACCCGTCCGGCAGAGAGGCCGCGCAGCACCACATTCCACAAAAACGGGCTGATTTTATAACCAACAATTTTGTCGAGCCCCTGACGAGTCTGCTGCGAGCGAACAAGACAGGTATCGATCTGACGCGGAGCCTGAATGGCCTCGATGATAGCTTTTTTGGTAATCTCATTAAAGAGCACTCTCGATACTGGTGTCTTTGTCTCACCGATTTCATTGGAGATATGCCACGCAATAGCTTCGCCCTCACGATCAGGGTCAGTCGCAATCAGAATATCACTCGCTTCAGCCGCAAGCTTTTTTAACTGGCGAACAACTTTCTCTTTACCGGGAATAATTTCATACCGGGGCACATAGTGGTTTTCAAAATCGAGACCAATCTCTTTTTTCGGAAGATCCTTGATATGGCCAACCGAAGCAAAAACCGTATACTTGTCGCCAAGGTATTTATTGATAGTTTTTGCCTTTGAGGGAGATTCAACGACAATCAGGGTCCTGTTTCTGGCAGATAATGTTGACGGTTTGGAAGCCATGGATCAGTCCCTGAAGTAAGAGCGTTGACAAAAAAATTTAAAAAAGATAGGTGTTGAAAGAGAAAAAACAAATTTTACCCTTTTGAATCTTCCCTTACCTCATATCAGAAATGACTCTAATAAAATGTTTTATTGGTGAGCTTGAGAAATATATTTTATTATTATCAACTGCCGTACCAGAGAACTGTTACAGACAACATAATTGCATTTGACTACAATCATGGCAAACTCTTTGCTTCCATTCTCTTCTTCATATCGTCTTATTGCTCTTCTCGTGTTCCAGATGCTCCTCCTCAACCCCAACGCCATTGTGGCCAGCTCAAAAGGACACACGTTGCCTCTCGTTGTCTCAATGGGGGGCAACAATCATGGCTACACCATCAGGGTTCTTGCCCTGAAAAGCGGCGACGAGATCATGGTTGATCTTGAATCGATGGCCAGGGCGCTGCGAGTCAACTTTCGAAAAAATCCTGACGGACTGGTGCTTGAGGAGTCTTTCGGTAAAGTCCCGACACTCTGCACCATCAACACCGGAAACAATTTTGTTCGGGTAACATCAAGAAACCGTGAACAACCCGGCAGAATTATCCAGTTACTCTCAACACCGGCAACCAGACAAACAAGAGTCTTCCTGCCTGTCCACCATGCCTGCCGACTCTTTTCACTCTGGCTTGACCGACCCGTTGAATACAATACTTCAGAAGGCAAGATAAGTGCGTCACTCCAGGCCGAGCGTGCCGGAGAGCTTCCTGCTACCATAGGCCTGCTCAAGAACGAAGAGCCACGCACACAGCCCGGCAGCAGCTCAACGGCTGAGTCGCAAAAAACAGTGATCACAGGAGTTGAAATTGAAAAACGTGCAAACGGTGCTATCATTACCTTTGCCGCTTCCGGCCCACTGGTTCCGGCATCGCTTCTCAAACCGGACAGCGAAGGGAATATCTATTTTTCATTTGCCAACACCTTTGCCGATGTCGATGGATTGACCAAAACATACAAAAGTGGCATCGTCAAGTCCATTACCCCGAAAAAGTTTATCGGCACCGGCCTGCAGTTTACCATTTCCCTCGACAACCGATCCAATATCATTAATTCAGTTGATTATCAGTACACAAAAAAAACAAACAGCTATGTCATCTATATCCGCAGCGATGCTGATGTGGAGGATATTCGCAAAAAAGAGAAGGAGCAACAGATTGCGCAGGTGCTCAATCGCGATGTTGAAAAATGGAAACTCAACACCATCATTCTGGATGCCGGTCATGGAGGAAAAGATCCCGGTGCGCTTGGCGGTAATGGCACTCGTGAAAAGGATGTAGCACTGAACATTGTTCACGACCTTGGAACATTTATTGAGCAGAAATGGCCAGAGGTGAGGGTGATCTATACCAGAAAGGATGATACATTTATCCCTCTGCACGAACGGGGTAAAATCGCCAACCGCAGCGGAGGAAAGCTCTTTATCAGTGTTCATTGCAACGCCAGTTCCAACCGCAGCGCTCGGGGCTCAGAGGTCTATATTCTCGGTGCCCATAAAAACAAGGCCGCGCTGGATGTCGCCATGCTGGAAAACTCGGTTATCCGCAATGAGGCCGACTATCAGGTTGAGTACAAGGGTTTTACCGAGGAGTATCTCATCATGAGCAGCATGGCGCAAAGCGCTTTTGCAAAACAGTCGACAACCCTGGCTCAAAATATTATCAAACCTGTCGATCGGAAACAGGGCAGTAACAGCCGTGGGGTACGTCAAGCAGGATTTATGGTACTCTGGACCCCCTCGATGCCGAGCGCGCTGGTTGAAGTGGGATATTTGTCGAACCCCACTGAAGAGCAGATTCTCCGCGACCGGCAGGAGCAGGCTAAAATTGCCTATGGTATCTTCAAAGGGGTGCAGCTTTACCGCAAAAACTACGAATCCTCCGCTATGGCATCCTTGACCAAATAAAGGATAAACCACAGAACATGAACACTCTGTTCTGCTCATTCGCTGCATTCTGTTGCAAAGTTGTAAACCGCGCATTATATTGCGGTTTACAACTTTGCACAACAAGCATTGACGGTTTCGCTCCTGCGTATGCATGACCTTACCACCCAAATCTTTAACCGTCTTGCCGACGATAACAATTTCCTGTCGGGCGAGAGGCTCTGCCAGGAGTTCGGGATAACAAGAAGCGCAGTCTGGAAACATATCCGCCTGTTACGGAACGATGGATATCAGATTGAAGCGGTCACGGGACGGGGATACCGCCTGTCGGCAATGACCGGGCGTCCTGTTGAAGCGGAAGTTCTGCCATTCCTGAAATGCAGGTATCTGGGAAAACAGATCGACTATCACCCCATTACCACATCGACGAATCTGCTGGCCAAAGCGATGGCCGTAGCCGGGGCCCCGCAAGGGTGCGTTGTTGTCGCTGATTCCCAGAGTGGGGGAAGAGGCCGAATGGGAAGGGTGTGGCATTCGCCTCCAGGAGTGAATCTCTATTGTTCACTGATTCTGAGGCCTGCCGTGCCCTCAATCCGGGTTCCCCAACTGACGCTTCTTCTGGCTGTTGCCATACATCGCGCCTTGCTGCAGCTTTCCCCGGAGCTTGAGGCAATGATCAAGTGGCCCAATGACATCCTTGTCCACGGCAAAAAGCTGTGTGGCGTGCTCTGTGAAATGCAGTCGGAACCGGATCTCACACACTTTGTTGTGGCTGGAATCGGGATCAATGTCAACCAGAACGAGATACCTCCTGAGCTGAAAGAGAGCGCGACATCGCTCTTTTTGGAGAGCGGACAACTCTTTTCACGGCCGGAGCTCCTTGCCCTGATACTGAACTATTTTGAACCACTCTATGACGAGTGGGTCCTTCAGGATGACCTCACCTTTCTTCTCCCTGCTCTCGAAGCTTCTGCGCTGCTTCAGTCAAAGGAGGTCACCATTGATCAGCGAAACCGAATCCTGACCGGCACGGTCACCGGTATTGCAAAAGGAGGAGAGCTGAAACTTCGAGGTGCGGATGGAGAGACTCTCCTTGTCTCCTCCGGCGAAGCGCATCTACGCAAACAGAGGTCATAAATGAAGAGCTGAAAAAAGAGGAGCCAAAACCGTTCACGACACCTTGAGACACCTTGACACAGAACCATTTTTTATACAACACTATGCCATCAACACTGCTCCACCCTCTGATTGAAGCCGCCTATCGTGTGCTTGAGACAGGTGAACCAATCTCTCAAGCTGAAGCGCTTCAGCTTGCCGATCTGCCCGGTGAACTTGCCCTCGATCTGGGCTCGCTTGCCAACAAGGTGAAAAACCGCTACGCCTCCGAGACAGAAGCGCTTCATGCCTGCTCCATCATGAACGCAAAATCGGGGGTGTGCGCAGAGAACTGCAAGTTTTGCGCCCAGTCACGCCACAACCATGCCGACGTGGAGGTTTATGACCTTGTCAATGAAGAGTCTGCGCTGATTGAGGCCCGCAACTGTATGGCTGAGGGTGTCACCCATTTTGGTATTGTCACCAGTGGTTATGGCTATAAAAAGATCAATCCTGAGTTTCTGCGGATACTCAACATGATTGACCGGCTCCACACTGAACTGCCGAATCTGCACGTCTGTGCATCTCTTGGCATGCTGGGAGAGGAGCCTGCCGCTGCTCTGGCTGCTCACGGAATCGCCCACTATAACATCAACATCCAGGTTGCACCGGATCGCTATCACGCCCTCATTGCCGATACCCATACTGTGGAGGAGCGGATTGCGACCATCAAACTGCTGAGAAAAAACAATATCTCGGTCTGTTGCGGAGGCATTATGGGCGTTGGTGAAACCATGCAGGATCGCATCAGTATGATTTTTGCCCTTCAGGAGCTTGATGTGACCGTCATACCTCTCAATGTTCTGGTGCCAATCGACGGAACACCACTTGCCGGAAAAGAGCCGCTCTCTGTTGCTGATATTGTCAAAACTTTTGCCCTCTGCCGCCTTGCTCATCCCCGTAAAACTATCAAATTTGCGGCTGGCCGGGAGACCATCATGAAGGATTTCCAGGGGCTCCTGATGCTTTCGGGTGCCAACGGCTACCTCACTGGCGGGTATCTCACCACACGGGGACGAGATGTTGCCGATGACCGGCACTTCGCCAGCCAGATTGCCAGCTTCAACTGAAAGAGCGGATCATGCAGTTTTATGAAAGGATAGGGCGGGAGCTTGACAAGCTGAAAACGGTTGACCAGTACCGTACAGTGCCGGATATCAGCTCCCGCAGCGGCAAAGAGATTGTGGTGAACGGCCAAAAGCTCCTGAACCTCTCCTCCAATGACTACCTCGGCCTGGGCGACGACACGGCGATGCTTGCCGGGTATACCCGATCGTTCAGGGAGGGCAATCATGCCATGACCAGCTCATCCTCCCGCCTTCTGACAGGGAACCATCCGCTCTATGCCCGGTTGGAGGAGGCTCTTGCAACTCTTTATGGACGGGACGCGGCCCTCGTTTTCAACAGCGGCTACCATGCCAACATCGGGATGCTTCCTGCGTTGAGTGGGCGGCATGACCTTGTGCTGAGCGACCGGTTGAACCATGCCAGCATTCTTGACGGCATGAAGATTGCCGAAGCACCCTGGCAGCGCTACCGCCACCGTGACTACGACCATCTTGAAGAGCTGCTTGCCGGAGCCGCTGACCGTTACCGCCAACTCTTTATTGTGACCGAGTCAATCTTCAGCATGGATGGCGATCTTGCCGACCTGGCCCGGCTTGTGGAGTTAAAAGAGAGGTATGGCGCACTGCTGATTGTTGATGAGGCGCACGGAGTTGGCGTTTTCGGAGAGCGCGGTCTCGGACTGTGTGAGCAAGCTGATGTTGTGCAGAAGATTGATATTATCACCGGCACCTTCGGCAAAGCACTCGCCTCAACCGGAGCTTACGCGGTGATGAGCTCTCTGGTCAGGGAGTATCTGCTCAATACCATGCGCTCTGTCATCTTCACCACGGCGCTTCCACCGGTTCTTCTCGGCTGGAGCCTCCTGACGCTTGAGCGACAGAGTGCCATGCAGCATGAACGGGAGGCACTGTTGCAGCTTGCCGCCAGACTGCGCCATGAGCTTCTTGAGCGGGGGTTCGAAGTGCCGGGTGAGAGCCATATTGTGCCGGTCATTACAGGGAGCAACGCCCTTGCCGTCAAGCTTGCCTCCCGTCTGAGAGAGGCAGGGTTTCTCTGTATGCCGGTGCGTCCACCGACCGTTCCTGAAAAGAGTGCCCGTATCCGCATCTCACTTCGATCCACCCTTGAGTGGAAGGATATCGCTTCTCTACCAGCCATTATCGGAGAAACAGGGGAACAATGAAGAGTGCATGGCTGAAAAAGGAGGACACTGAAGAGCTGCTGATACTCTTTAACGGATGGGGCATGGATCGCCGCATTGGCGATCATCTCCTCAAGGAATCGCGGTGTGAGGAGTTCACCCAGGATCTTCTGCTCTGTTACGATTACAGCTCTGTGGAGCTTGACTCCGAGGTACTGGAGGAGATGCGTCACTATCGTCGCATTTCATTGATTGCCTGGTCTTTTGGTGTCTGGGTGGCGCAGCAGACATCGCTTCCGCCTGTCACCGGGGCAATTGCCATAAACGGCACTCTCTTTCCTGTTGATGCAGAGAAGGGGATTCGACCGGACATTTTTGAGGCAACCCTCTCAACCTGGTCGGATGAGAATCGCCAACGCTTTTATCGCCGGATGTGTAGCAACAGCCAAACGCTTGCCCTTTTTAGCTGCATGTCGCCTGAGCGCCCCGCAAGTGATCAGCAGCAGGAGCTTGCTCAATTGAAATCGCTCTTCTTGCATCATAGCGCAACAAAATCCGCATGGAGTTATGATCATGCTATTATTGGCGGCAGGGATCTTGTCTTCCCGGCGCAGCAGCAATTCGCCGCATGGAAAGGTGTTCCTGCGACCATTATCTCCGATATGCCACACTTCCCTTTTTTCCACTTCAGGAACCTGCAGGAGGTGCTTGCATGTCTCAGCAAATAGAGAAACAACTCGTGCGCGAACGGTTTGCCAGTAGACTCAAAAGTTATAAAGAGCATGCCATTGTACAGCAAAGTATGGCGAAAACATTGACAGAGTTACTCCTCAATGTACATGCCGGGCACTCCTTCAACAGGGTACTTGAAGTGGGATCAGGAGCTGGCATACTCATGGCAGATTTACTGGACCGATGCACCGTAGATACCTACTATGCCAATGATCTTGTTGAGGAGAGCTCTCTCTTTCTGAAAGAGCTGCTTGCCAGCTTTCCCGTTCGCGAATTTCACTTTTTGCCGGGTGATATAGAGCGTATGCCGTGGCTCCCGTCGGAACTGGATCTGGTGGTCTCCAATGCAACAGTGCAGTGGCTTGATGACCTTGAGAGCTTTTTCCGTTCCATGTCCAAGCGGCTGAGAAGAGGCGGAGTATTTGCCTTCAGCAGCTTCAGCACCTCCAATATGCAGGAGATATCCGCCATTGCAGGGGGGGGGGCTCCGCTATCACAGCCTTCATGAGCTTGAACAACTTGCCGGAAAATATTTTGAGCTGACCAACTGTCGGGAAGAGGTGCAACGTCTTGAATTTGCTTCACCCGAGGCGGTGCTGCACCATATACGCCAGACAGGCGTAAACGCCCTGAGCCGTCGAACGTGGACAAAAAGCCAGTACAAGCGTTTTATCGACCAGTACAAAGAGCTATTTTCCTGCGCTCATGGTGTCTCTCTCACCTATCACCCCGTCTACTGCTGCATGAAAACAAGAGCATCATGAAAGGATCCGTGATTGTCATCTCCGGTATTGATACAGGTATTGGAAAAACCTTTGTGACCGGCATACTTGCCCGCGCATTACTCCTGAAAGGGCGAAACGTCATCACCCAGAAAATTGTCCAGACCGGCTGCGATGGGATATCGGAAGACATTCTTGAGCACCGCCAACTGATGGGTATTGAGCTGCAGGATGCCGACCGGAAGGGGCTCACCTGCCCCTGCCTTTTTCGCTATCCAGCATCGCCACACCTTGCCGCTCGCATGGAGAACAGAGAAATTGATCTGCTCCATCTCCGCAGATCCACCCTTGCTCTCCAGAAACGGTATGAACTGGTGCTGCTGGAGGGGGTTGGAGGACTCTTGGTTCCCCTCACGCCCGATCTGCTCTTCGCCGACTATATCCGGGGAACGGGATACCCGATCCTGCTGGTGAGCAGCCCGCGCCTTGGCAGCATCAACCACACCCTGCTCTCCATTGAGGCGTGCCAGAAGCGAGGAATCGCTCTTCGCGGGGTCATCTATAACTGTTTTCAGAACCCTGACCAGCATATTGTTGATGATACCCGTGAGGTTATCCAGCACTCTCTCAAGCAGGCTGGATATTCTGCTCCCGTGATTGATCTGCGTAACGGAGAGCTTGATGCTGACGACCTGTTACGGCTCTCCCTCTATTGATGATACTGCAATGACAACCATCGATCTCGATTTTGACCGCCAGCACCTCTGGCACCCCTACACATCGGTAACTGACCCACTGCCAGTCTATCCTGTAGTGAGGGCTTATGATGTTTTTCTTGAGCTTGAGGATGGCCGCAGACTCATCGACGGCATGTCCTCCTGGTGGGCCGCCATTCACGGCTACAACCATCCTGTGCTCAACGCTGCCGTCACCTCCCAGCTTCAACAGATGAGCCATGTCATGTTCGGCGGCCTTACCCACCAGCCTGCCATAACGCTTGCCCGGCAATTGATTGCACTGACACCGGAGCCCCTGCAAAAGGTTTTTTTCAGCGACTCCGGCTCGGTGGCCGTTGAGGTGGCCATCAAAATGGCCATCCAATACTGGGCGGCTCTGGGAAAACCTGCCAGGAACCGTCTGCTCACCGTCCACTCCGGCTATCACGGCGACACCTTTGGTGCCATGTCGGCCTGTGATCCCGTGACAGGGATGCACTCGCTCTTCAGGGGGGCAATTCAGGAGCAGTATTTCGTGGAGGCCCCTGCATGCCGATTTCACGAGCCCTGCACCAACGAAGATATGGCCGACCTCTGCATGAAACTTGAACGCCACAGTCGAAATATTGCCGCCGTCATCCTCGAACCGATCGTTCAGGGGGCTGGTGGCATGCGATTCTACTCTCCGCACTATCTGACGCGCCTCAAGGAGCTTTGCGACCACTACGACATCCTTCTGATTCTTGATGAAATCGCCACCGGCTTCGGGCGTACCGGCACAATGTTTGCCCTTGAACATGCCGGGATAGTGCCCGACATCCTCTGCGTCGGCAAAGCGTTGACCGGCGGCTACATGACCCTTGCGGCAACCATCACCACCGACAGAGTGGCCGAAACCATCTGCTCCGGCACTCCCGGACTCTTCATGCACGGGCCGACCTTTATGGCCAACCCCCTCGCCTGTGCCGTTGCCTCTGCAAGTATCAATCTCCTGACAAGCTACAACTGGCAATCGTCTGTACAGCGCCTTGCATCGGGACTCCGCCAAGGCCTTGACCCCTGCCGCTCCTTCAGCCATGTGGCCGATGTGCGAGTACTTGGAGCCATCGGGGTTGTTGAACTTGAAACGCCGGTTGACATGGCCGTTATCCAGCGGCTCTTTGTTGAAAAAGGGGTCTGGATTCGCCCATTTGGTCGCCTTGTCTATCTGATGCCCCCTTTCATCATGGCCGATCGGGAGCTGAGCGTTTTAACCACGGCGGTGTGCGACGTGGTGTCGCTCCTGAATGACCCGCATAGATAAGGTGATGACGAATGTCGCTCCTGCTTTTCCGACAGCTTATCGTTGCAACTGAACAGAATGCTCCTGAGTATCGTGAAAATAGACACCAGCATTGGATTGTCGGCAACTAAAAGTTTAGCCGCCAATAATTTCGTTAAGTCCGTCAATAACCAAATCCATCTCTTTGGCAGAAACAGAGCCAAGTTTTTTACCAATTCGTTCAACAGAGAGGGTTCTGATTTGGCTGATTTTAACCCACGACTGTTTTGGTAAATTGGTGCATTCAAGCTGCAAGGTCAGCGGAAACCCTGCTTTTTGAGGTTGACTTGTCAAGGCTGTGGCGATAACAGTTCCCGATCGTTCGTTAAACACATCATGGCTGAGTACCAAAACAGGTCGCAGACCGGATTGTTCGTTGCCTCTGGCGGGATTCAGCTCAGCCCATCGTATTTCGCCTCTCAGTATTCCGGCCATGCCTCAATCTCCCCGGCAAAACCCTCTTCTGCCAGTTTGCATTCTTCAATTGGATCAAGTTTTGCGCACTCTTCAGCAAGTCGTGAATGCTCGATGCGCTCAATCTTTTCATACAATGCTTGCTGTATCGCCTGACTGCGATTGAGGAAAACGTGATTTCGCACCATTTGGTCAATCTTTATCAAGGCGGTGGCATCAACAGTTATTGCAATCTTTGTTTTTCCCATAAGTGCTCCCTTAATAATAACTCATCATACCTTTTATCATACTAATTTCTTTTGAGAGAGCAAATTGTTTCTTTTCACTTCTCCATACTAACACTCTCCTCGTCGCAGAGGTAGTTGATGACCTTGACGGCGATTCTGCCGGTTTCGGGTTTGCTGAAGGAGGGGAGATGTTGCTGTCAGGTCATGGCAAGCAAACAAGGCTGTGTCAATATAAATCATCTGAACCATGTTGCCCTCTGAATATTGATGAAGGCATTGCTTACATTCTCATTATTGCAAATAATACTGGTCAAACAGGAATTAAGCTAATGCTATTTGCCGCAGTCAGATAAAGTATCGATTCAATTACAACGTAAAAATGACATGCCGATACCTGATTTTCAGAGCATCATGCTTCCATTGCTCAAACTCTGCAGTGATGGACAAGAGCACACCAGCCGGGAAATGGTCGAGGCACTGGCTCGCGAGTATCAATTAACTCCGGAAGAGCTGAAGCAAATGTTGCCAAGCGCTCAGCAACGAGTTTTTGATAATCGTGTAGCTTGGGCAAAGGCTCACATGAAAATGGCGGCTCTTCTTGAAAATGTGCGTCGGGGTGTTTTTCGAATTACTGACAGGGGGCTGGCAGTATTGGGTGAATCCCCAAAAGCAATCAACCTTGCGTTTCTCCGCAAGTTTCCAGAATATCGTTCCGTCAGAGAGCCTCATCAGAATAACCAGATCACTGAAGATTCAACATCAAAAGAGCTGGAAACAAAGACGCCCGCTGAGCGCTTGGAAGATGCTTACATGGTACTGCGTGAAAGCCTTGCGAATGAATTACTTGTCCAGTTGAAATCATCGTCACCAGCTTTATTCGAAAAAGTGGTGGTCGAAGTGCTGGTAAAAATGGGCTATGGTGGTTCAATAAAAGATGCCGGTGAGGCTGTCGGAAAAAGTGGGGATGAAGGTATTGACGGCATCATCAAAGAGGATCGTCTGGGCCTTGACATCATTTATATTCAGGCAAACAGGTGGGAAACAACGGTCTCCCGACCGGAAATTCAAAAGTTTGCCGGTGCGTTACAAGGCAAACGTGCCCGAAAAGGCATTTTTATTACGACATCTGATTTTTCAAAAAGCGCTCATGAGTTTGTCAAAGCTATAGAGAGTAAGATCATTCTGGTCAGTGGCCGTGAGCTGGCTGACTTTATGATTGATTTTGGCGTAGCAGTAGCCACAGATGCCGTGTATGAGCTGAAACGGCTTGATTCTGACTATTTTGAAGAGAGCTGAATGACCCACGACGAACTCAAAATACTTTTGCAATCTGACATTCAAGCTCTGCTTGCCGAGTATCGCACTGACGATCCTGCAGCTTTTGCCTTGCAGTTTCATGGTCGCAGTGAGTTGCCCATTCGGGCAATGGCGGAACAGCTTGCCTGCCGCCAGAGGGCGGTAAAAAAACTGCCCGCACTTTCACAGCACAACCAGCTCTATACCCCGTTGGCGCTTGAGCAATCTTCCGGGGAGCTTACTGCGGCATACAAGGCTTCGCTTATGTCGGGCAAGAGGGCACTCGATTTGACCGGCGGCCTTGGTGTTGATACAATGTTTCTTGCACGAATGTTTCAGGAGGTGGTTTACTGCGAGCGTGATTCACTGCTTTGTGCTGTGGCTGGGCATAACCTGAAGGTGGCCGGAGTTGCCAATGTCGAGGTCAAGAACGGTGACAGCATGAGTATGCTCGCAGAGTATCCGGACAACTCTTTCGACTGGATTTTTGTTGATCCTGCACGCCGTGAACAGGGACAACGCTCTATAGCGCTCGAGGCGGCAAGTCCGGATGTTGTGGCCTCGCATGATCTGCTGCTCCGTCATGCGCAGCGGGTCTGCATCAAAGCCTCTCCGGCACTCGAAATCAACGGGCTGAAAAAGCTGCTGCCTGCTCTGCACACCATTGTTGTGGTGTCGGTTGACCGTGAATGCAAGGAGATTCTGCTGATGCTTGAGCGAGCATACCCCTCAGATGGGCCTGTGCATGTAAAAGCGGTCTGCCTGAACGCTGATTCGTCAGAAATAACAGAAGTTGTCGGAGGTGGAGAGACTCCGAGAGTGGTTGCTGCAGCGGTAAAGGAGTATCTCTATGAGCCTGATCCGGCCATTATCAAGGCGAGACTTTCTGCGGTGCTTGCGCGTGATGCTGGCCTCCAGTTTGTGAACAGGAGCGTTGATTATCTGACCGCTGACCGCCACATTGAGGTCTTCACCGGCAGGAGTTTCCGGGTGGTCGAGTGCATTCCTTACAAGCCGAAAAGCTTTAGGACTTTTCTGGAGCGCCATGCCATTGCAGGGGCAAGCATCCAGCGGCGCGATTTTCCCCTTTCGGTGGAGGCACTTCGGAAAAAATACCGGCTTCGTGAAAGCGAGAGGGCATTTCTCTTTTTTACGAGGGATGCTCTGGGCCATCCACTCTGCATCTATGCGCTCAGATGTTTCCCGGCAGACGAGCAACTCGCTGACCAAGAAAACCTCTTCGGGGTAAAAGGGTTCCGATCTGACTGAAGGGCACTCTTCAGTCTTCGCAGTATACGAGGTTCAACCCACTTATTTCGGCATCGCTGAAATATATTCCCCGATAACAGCAATCTCATCCTCACTCAGGCGGAATGCCCCAGCTCCAATGATGCCATCAACCTGCGCGGCATTGCGGCCACCAACGATTGCGCCGGTAACGGCAGGATGGCGCAGTGTCCAGGCGATTGCAACCTCACCCGGAGAACAACCATGCGATGCGCCAATGTTACGGAGCAACCCGACAAGTTCAAGGTTGGCTGAAAGTCGGGGCTCCTGAAACTCCTTGTTGTTCCTGCGCCAGTCATCCGGGGCAAAGGTTGCGGCCCGCTCGCGGGTCATTGCACCACTCAACATGCCGGAAAGCATTGGAGAGTAAACAATAACACCGATCCTCTGCTCAAGACAAAAGGGCAGAAGCTGCTGCTCAATTGCCGGACGCAACATGGAGTATGGGGGCTGAAGGGATGCCACTGGCGCAATCGGAAGAATGCGACGCAGTTGATCAACACTGAAATTTGAAACACCGATATGGCGCACGAGCCCCTCCTCCTGAAGACGGGCCATCTCATGCCAGCCCTCTTCCAGATCGGCATCAGGGTTTGGCCAGTGGATCTGATAGAGATCGATGACATCAACCTTAAGACGTTTGAGACTTGCTTCGCACTCCCGCCTGATTGAATCGGCTTTGAGACTGTTTCCAACCCTTCGGCTCCCATCCCATATCAGGGAACATTTGGTGAAAATATACGGCATCCCCTTCATACCAGCAACTGCGTTGGCAACCAGCTCCTCCGAATGACCAAGTCCATAGACTGCGGCAGTATCAATCCAGTTAATACCAAGCTCAAGAGCCCTCTCAATGGCCGCGATAGCTTCGCCATCATTCTGTGCGCCCCAGCCATACTCCCAGTTACCTCCTCCAATTGCCCAACTCCCGAACCCGATGGGAGTGAGATTCATATCCGTATTTCCAAGCTGTTTTTTCTGCATCATCATTGATATTTTACAAATGCTCTCATAACATAATTCCTTTCATAACAATCGTCTGCAGCACATTGCCCCAGACAGTTTTGTCAAAAAATATCCATCATCGCATGATACATATTTTTTTAACTCTCATGCTGTGAGATAAGAAAAATCTTCATAACTTTGCGCAATGTCAAGCACTATTTTTATAACACTTACCGGGACAGTTTCCCATGAATGCTTCTGATCCGTCGATGCAGCCACTCTCTCTTGATGAGCTCAGTACTCTTGAACAGTTTTTGATCTCAGATCAAACACCGCCAGACGCACTCTCTTCGCTTGAGATGCTTGACGGTTATATGACGGCGGCGGCTGTCGGCCCACAGGTTTTTGAGATTGATGACTGGTACTCCTCCATCTGGGATCAGGATAAAAAGCTGAAACCTGAATTCACGTCGGATGAGCAGGCAGAGTTGATAAGCGAACTGATTGTAAGGCATAACAATGCTTTGACGCTCCTGCTGGAAGAGGAACCCGAAGAGTTCCTGCCGTTCTTTGACCGAGTCGGGTATGAGAGTGATGAGGTACGGAAAATTGCTGTTGAAGAGTGGGCCATGGGTTTTATTATCGGAATGGAGCTGGCCTATGATGCCTGGAAACCTCTTTTTGATGACGAAGAGGCCGCAGTCCTTTCGATGGCTATCTTCATGCTCAGCAAAGTATCGGATGACTTCAACCATCTCTCTGAAAAAGAGATTGCTGAACTCACTGAGTCTATTGCTGAATCCGTCATCTGCATCCACTCATTCTGGCATGGGAATGAGGACTAAAAAACAGGTCAAGCTCCGTGAAATTTATCTTTCACGGAGCTTGAAAAGCTACGATTTGTAAGAGTCTACTGTTTTGACCTCTCTCTCGAAAAGAGTACCTTAGGCTTCTGAGCCCTCTGCCTCTACTTCAAAATGGACCTTTACCGTAATATCCATAAAGATTTTTGCATCAGCCTCATATTTACCAAGTGCTTTTATCGGCGCTTCAATGGTGATCTTCCTGCGGTCAATCTCGAAGCCCTGCGCCTTCAGTGCTTCAGCGATATCAGTCGAGGTGACCGTTCCAAACAATTTACCAGACTCACCTGCTTTTGCAAAAACCTTCAGTGATAGTTGCTCAATTTTCTGAGCATGTTCACGAGCATTTTTGCGCTGCAGCTCCACCTTTTTAGCCTGCTGTTTTTTTTCAGTTTCAAGGGCTTTAAGCGTGCCCTCGGTAGCTCTTATTGCTATCCCCTGCGGAATCAGGAAATTGTTAGCGTAACCGTTTTTTACGGCAACAACTTCACCTGCATCGCCAAGGGTAGCCACATCTTTTCTTAAAATGACTTTCACTGCTAAGCTTCCTCGTTCAATAGATTGCGAAATTGGTTATTTGTATTCATCAACAACATAGGGGATTACTGCCAGGAACCGTGCCCATTTCACCGAGTGGGTGAGCAGATTCTGCTCTTTGGCAGAAAGACCAGTAATGCGACGAGGGATAATTTTCCCTTGATCGTTGATAAATCTTTTCAGTTTACGCTCGTCCCGATAATCGAAAAAAACCACCTGGTTCTTCGATACCTTCTTCTTGGACGCAAGGGCATTGCTCAACGATTTGTTGCCCTGTGATTTTAGACCCTGTGATTGTGTGAATTTTTGTTTCATATGTTCATGAGAAAATTTTGCTTACTCTGCTCTCTCAATCTGAAGAGAGGTATTTGTATTCGTAAAGATGACCGGCATCGTCATCTGAAATCTCTTCGTGATGGTGGTCGTGACAATCGTCCTCAATAAAACCCTCTTCATCCTCTTCGCCATTCTTGTGACGCTTGTTCAGAAACTGGATGCGTCTGGCCTTTATCTCAACAACTGTTCTTGACGTTCCATCTTGTGCTTTCCATGTCCGGCTTTGCAACTCCCCATCAACAAGGACTGCTGAACTTTTCCTGAGATTATCACGGCAGCTTTCCGCAAGTTTGTTCCATGCAACAACACCAACATAACAGACATCCTCCTGCCACAAATGGTTGCTGTCGCGAAATCTTCTGTTGCATGCAATTGAAAAATTAACGACAGGTGTTCCGCCTGAATTTGTCTGCCTGAAAACAGGATCTTTGGTAAGATTACCTGCTATAATAACACTGTTGATTTCAGGCATCTTTAATTCAGCCATAACATCGTCTCCATTTTATTCTCCAAAGGAATCGCTTCGTGACTTGCGTACAACTGACTCCTGATCATTTTTGAACACCATCAGCCGCTGCCGCCTCTGCAAGGGCACCATCCTCGGGGCTACCAATAACAACACTGTACTTTTCAACTCGTTTACGCATTTCGAGCAAAGCACTGGTAAGGTGAATAATCAGGTAACGCAAAAGCTCTTCCTCGTAACGAAGCACTTTTTCCACCTCTGCAATAACGGTTGTTGCTGCAGTAAATTCGATATGAGCGTAGTAGCCAATGGTCTTTTTCTTGATCGGATAGGCGGTCTTGCGCCTGCCTATCTCAAGAACACTGGAGATACTTCCCCCTTTTTCGGTAATAACTCTTTGCACCATCGCCATTGCAGCGGCAATAACTTCATCCTGAAGTCCACCGTCAATGATGAGTGTGCATTCATACAGTTTGTTTGTTTCCATAGCGCAAATGCTGATAATGTTAATACTCCTCTGTTGCTTGCAACATGGCGAGGGTCCAGCCTTGCGCAAGCCAGCCCCACGGCTTCACGGTCTCCCAGTGAACACCATCTGCAAATTTGAACCTTTAAGGTAAGCCATTTACACCATTTTTCCAACCGGAGAAAAAAAGCGGGATAACGCATTACCCCCGCAGTGTCGATTGAAAGTAATTGCTTATCCGATCGACGATAAGAGCTGGAGAAAGATCAGTCATACAACGGAAATGATCTTTCGGACAGTAATCTCGCCCAATGTGCGAGCAAGGCCTGCAAGGCAAAGCATGAAGCTCAAAAAGTTCATAAGGAGTATGCCAAGGCAGAAAGCCAAATGCTGAAGAAGAGGAGCCAAAAAGCACAAAC
>CAJEXW010000013.1:0-35000 GCA_903994525.1 uncultured Chlorobiaceae bacterium | reverse complement strand
CAAAACCATGAAAAAGCGGATGGACTTTCTGCACTCTTGATTTCAGTTCCGGATGAAACTGCACGGCAACAAACCAGCGATGATTCTTCAGCTCAACAATTTCCACGAGTTCTCCGTTGGGAGATGTTCCTGAAAAAATCATCCCGTTCTCCTCAAAGTTTTTGCGATAGTCGTTATTGAACTCGTAACGATGACGGTGGCGCTCATTAACCAGAAACTTCTGATACACAGCATGCGCCTTTGACCCCTCGGTAATGATACAAGGATAACTGCCAAGACGCATCGATCCCCCTTTTTCCTTCACCTTTTTCTGGTGCTCCATGAGGTCTATGACAGAAAAACGGGCACGCTTGTTAAACTCAGTCGAATTGGCATCCGGCATACCACACACATTGCGGCCAAACTCAATGGTGGCACACTGCATCCCCAGGCAGATGCCAAGAAATGGAATGTTCTGCTCCCTTGCGTACTGAATATACCTGATTTTACCCTCTATCCCCCGATCTCCGAAACCAGGGGCGACAAGTATTCCATGAACACCATTCAGCTCCTTTGCAAAACTGAAAGTCTCCAGCTCAGCATCCTCTGCCCTGAGCAGCCTGACATTAACTTTGACATTGTTGCTTGCGCCAGCATGAATGAAGGATTCTATGATCGACTTGTAGGCATCAGGGTACTCTGTATATTTACCACAAATGCCGATAGTAACCTCACCATCTTTCGGATACTTGACCTTGTTGCAGAATTCCTGCCAGTAGTCCAGTGCCGGAGCCTTGAACCCCTTTAAACCGAGCTTTTTAAGAACACGAAGATCGAGTTTTTCCTGAAGAAGCATCAGCGGCACTTCGTAAATGGTCTCACAGTCGCTCAAACCGATAACATCTTGCTCGTTAAGGTTGCAGAAATGTCCAACCTTGTTTTTGATTTCGAGCGAAAGCTGCTTTTCACTTCGGCAGACAAGAATATCCGGCTGAATACCAACCCCAAGGAGCATTTTAACACTATGCTGCGTTGGCTTCGTTTTCAGCTCGCTTGCCGCCTTGATATACGGCACAAAAGTGAGATGAATGTTCACCAGATTACCATCACCCATCTCAAGCTTCATCTGCCGCATAGCCTCAAGAAAAGGAAGAGATTCAATATCACCAATTGTGCCGCCAATCTCGGTTATGAGTACATCCAGATTGCCGTTTTTTGCCTGTTCGGCCATACGGTCCTTGATTTCATCAATTACATGGGGGACAACCTGCACGGTAGCACCAAGATAATCTCCATTGCGCTCCTTGTCAATGACTGACTTATAGACTCTCCCCATTGTAAGGTTCGAGGTCTGCGATGTCGATTCATCGAGAAAACGCTCGTAATGACCAAGATCAAGATCGGTCTCAGCGCCGTCGTCGGTAACATACACCTCGCCATGCTGATAGGGAGACATCGTACCAGGATCGACATTAATATAGGGATCATATTTCTGTATCGCCACCCTCAAACCTCGTGATTTGAGCAACATACCAAGGGAGGCCGAGAGAATCCCCTTTCCAAGAGAAGAGATTACCCCTCCCGTTACAAAAATATATTTTACGTTTTTCGGTCGGGCCATGACATCATTTGTCGTTTGTTAATATGGTAAAGAGGCTTTATTACTCCGACCTCTTGTGTGCTCCGTCGCAGAATGGAAGCGATGCCGATTTATTACAACTGCATATTGCAACCGTCTTCTCCGCCTCAATCACGACGCTCCTCGGAAAAAACTCACTTCCCTTGTGGGATCCATCACAATAGGGCTGGTTCTTTGATCGCCCACACCCGCAGTAATATTTTGTGCCCGGCTGTTCCTTGATGATATATGGCTTTTTGTGTTCCATAACTTCTCCGTGGGTTACTGTTTATTATTCAAAAAGATCAATCTGGCCATCAGGCTCTTCAACCGGAAAATCAGCTTCACCATCCTCATCGCTCTTCGGTACTCTGGCAAGTGCTGAAATCATATCGCCAGCCATCAGCCTGACCAACCTTACTCCTGAAGTGTTTCTGGCTGTCACCCGGATATCGGAAACATGCTGACGGTTAACAATACCGTTCGTTGTAATGATGATCAGATCATCGTCGTCATTGACATCGAGGAGGCCAACCAGTGCTCCTATCTTTTCATGAGCCTTGAGAGTAATGACCCCTCGCGCACCACGACGCGTCAGACGATAATCCTCTACCCTGCTTCGCTTGCCAAAACCATTATCCGTCACTGCAAGCAAAGAGGTATCAAAACGTTTGGTGGTCACCATGGAAATACATCTTTCACCATCATCAAGGGTAATGCCTTTGACCCCCATTGCTGTACGCCCCATCGTCCTGATCTCAGCTTCAGGAAAGCGTACGACGAATCCGGAACTCTTGGCGAGAATAATCTGATGCTCGCCATCAGTCAGACGGGCATCAAGAAGTTCATCATGCTCCTCAATCGTTATCGCTGCAATTCCATTCTTCCTCGGGTGCGAAAAATCTTCAAGCGAGGTTTTTTTCACGATACCATTTGCCGTCGCCATGACAATAAAGCCTGGCTCATCAAAGTTCCTGATATTGATATAGGCTCTGATTTTTTCACCCGGCTGCAACTCCATAATATTTGCCAATGCCCTGCCTCTTGCAGCTCGACCAGCCTCGGGAATTTCATAGACTTTAAGCCAGTGACAACGCCCACGATTGGTAAAAAAGAGAATATAGTTATGAGTCGAGGCAATAAACATGTGCTCAACAAAATCATCATGCTTTGCCTGGGCACCTGTTACCCCCTTACCACCACGCGCCTGGCGTCGATACCCTGAAACAGGGAAGCGCTTGATGAAGCCCTCGTGCGTAATGGTGATGACCACATCCTCCTGGGCAATCATATCCTCAATCGAAAAATCTCCTTCCTGAGGCACAATCTCCGTTCGGCGAGCATCGCCATAAACATCACGTACCTTCAACAACTCCTCACGAATAATCTGCATCTGCTTTTCGGGACTACCGAGAATAAAACGCAGCTCCTCAATAAACGCAAGTACCTCGGTGTACTCCTGATCAATCTTCTTGCGCTCCATGCCTGTCAGGCGCTGAAGACGCATCTCAAGCACAGCTTTGGACTGCAATTCTGAAAGCCCAAAACGCACCATGAGCCGCTCCTGGGCTGTCCCCGCATCTGGTGATTCGCGAATAGTGGTAATCACCTCATCCAGATTATCAAGACAGATTTTGAGACCTTCAAGAATATGTGCCCGCTTTTCAGCAGTAGTAAGGTCAAATTGTGTACGGCGCAACACAATCTCATTACGGTGCTTGATGTAGTATACCATCATCTCCTTGAGATTGAGTATCCGAGGTACACCATCAACCAGGGCAAGCATGATCACCCCGAAGGTATCCTGCATCGGGGTGTGCTTGTAAAGATTATTAAGCACCACCTTTGCAACGGCATCCCGCTTGAGTTCAATCACCAGCCGCATTCCGTCGCGGTCAGACTCGTCACGAATATCGGCAATACCTTCAAGCTTTTTATCGTGTACCAGTTCGACAATTTTCTCGATCAGACGCACCTTGTTGACCTGATAGGGAAGCTCTGTAACCACAATAGATTCTCGCCCATTTTTCTGGGTAACTTCAACAACGGCTCGTGCACGGATGACCACCTTGCCCCTGCCAGTCAGATAGGCTGAACGAACACCCTCATACCCATAAATGATTCCTGCGGTGGGAAAATCTGGCGCAATCACATATTTCATGAGATCAACCACCTGCAGTTCCGGATTTTCAATCAGAGCTATCATGCCATCAACAACCTCCCGAAGATTCTGTGGTGGAATATTGGTGGCCATACCAACCGCAATGCCAGAAGAGCCATTAACGAGAAGATTAGGAATCGCAGAGGGAAGAACCGTGGGTTCCTCAAGAGAATCATCAAAGTTCAGCGAAAAGTCTACCGTCTCTTTTTCAAGATCCTTCAGCATTTCGCCAGCAATGCTTTTCATGCGCACCTCTGTGTATCGCATGGCCGCTGGTGAGTCACCATCAACCGAACCAAAGTTCCCCTGGCCGTCAATAAGGGGATAGCGCATGGAAAATTCCTGCACAAGACGCACCAAACTGTCATACACGGCAGTATCGCCATGGGGGTGAAACTTTCCAAGCACTTCACCGACCACACGGGCTGATTTCTTATGTGGCTTGCCTGCCTGGAGACCAAGCTCGTGCATCCCGTAAAGCACCCTGCGGTGTACGGGCTTCAGACCGTCCCGCACATCAGGCAGCGCACGACTGACAATGACCGACATTGAATAATCGAGATAAGAACCCCGCATTTCTTCTTCAATACTGATCGGGACTATTCTTTCACGCTGCATAGAGAGATCCTGAGTGATAATTGATAGAAAAACTCAACGCCGTAATGTAAAAAAATCCAGCGTGAATATGTAAGGAGAACATACTTTCCACAAAGGAGAAGAAAGTGATAATGATGTAAAATATCAAATGATCGTAACAACAGGGGCATCTGACCAGAGGGATTCCAAATCATAAAAACGGCGCTCTTCCGGCATAAAAATATGCACAACAACATCAATATAGTCCAGCAAAATCCAGTGCATTGAATCCATGCCCTCAACATGCATCGGACGCTCTCCATCCTCCTTCAACTCGTCAACAATGTGCTCTGCCGCCGCCTTTGCCTTACGCTCCGAATCCGCAGTGATAATCACAAAAAAATCGGCCACTGAAGTCAAGCCCCTTAAATCAAGAATCTTCACCTCTTCACACTTTTTCTCAAGCGAAAGTTCAGAAGCCCTCCGAGCCAGCAGTTCACCAAGAAGAACCACTTTAGCCGGAGCTCCCATCTCTTTATCATTAACACTACTCATATCCCTCCATCCTTCATATATGAACTATATTTCACAACAACTTAACAAGAAAAATCACAAAACCGCCATCTTGACGACAAGAATGGTCTCTCTCCAACATACGAAAAAGCCTGCTCACTGGCGCTAAAAAAGCCGGGGATGAGCCCCGGCATGGTTTCAATAACCAGTAAAATATAGGACAAGCAAGCAACATCTGCTTTTTTTCTGCTGCTGCTTGAATCGCAACTGAACCACCCACAACCCTTATCTCCTTCCCCGAATGCTCTGAACCCGACAGGCTTAAAAAGCCAGAACGTCTTTGCACCGCACCCGGCCATCAACCCTCAGGAAAAGCTGAACAGGAGTACGCAAAACCCATCCATTCAGGTAACGGACACTTGATAAGACTTAATGTCGATCTGACCTTGACCATCCCAAATTTCAGTTCCAAACTCAACGTCAGCAACATACACTGTGGGGCTGACCAACTTTTTCTTAACGAGAAGCTGAATGTATTCACCCAAATTCACCGGACCTGACCTCAGTGATTGCTTCAATTGAAAGCTGTAGCAATGCCAGCTTCTGTCGCCCTCAGGCTTCCCGATATACAGGGAATAATGATCGTTCTCCTCTTCAAACTCTCCATAGGGCTGAACATCTCCTGAAGACTCAATCCAGACCATCATTTCAACACGAATTGTCGCCTTGGTGGATTGCACCCCCTCCGTTAGCCACAAATCGTATGCAACATTATACCGTCCGCTACTGCTTACAGTATAGTCGTGTGTCGCAGTGAGCTGCTTTATCTGCGAGAGTTGACGAGGAAGTGACTTCGTTGATGAACCTTGGGGATCCCAAGGCTTATTTCCACAAATGACTGAAGGGTATGAGACTGGAACATACGTCGGGTTTTCATCCCAATTCCAGTTCCAGGAAAAGCTCTTCCCTTGGGGCTGATTGATGCATTGCTTGCCTTTGCTGGCTTGAGCCTCATTCCATACGTTATTAACAAGGTAATAACCCGGAACTTCATACGATGCGTACCTGTCACATTTCATTGCTTCACTCCTGTAATGTTAGAATGATCTGCCTGATTCCTGAAAAAACTGGAGAGTTTACTTTTCACTACATAGCAATATATTCCGAATTTTACGACTTCAGAATACAACGACCTCACTCCCTCACTCCATTGGGGCTGAACTCCTGTCGGTAATCGGGGACAATTCCGTCGAGCCCAGCCGCATCCACAAAAAGCCTCTCCGCAGTAACGAACAGAGAACGGGCAGAAAAACAATCAGCTTCCTGATAGACTGTTGGCATCGTATCAGTCAAAGGGATCAGTTCATGGAGCTTACGGCCCACGATAACAATCCCTCTGCTTTGATGCAGATCAACCGCAGCTCGAGCGACATCATTCGCCGAACCTCTCTGTACATCATCGTGCCACAAACCAGATGAGAGATCTTCCGAACGATAAGAGGCATAGTAATACTCCCCTTTACGAGACGGAATGACCGACATAACAGTGCCCGCTACGGCCCGCACTGATGCTGCCATCGCAGGCATGGTCGGCACAGGAACCAGAGGTATTCCAAGACCGTAGGCAATACCTTTGGCAACAGACATACCAATGCGTAGAGCTGTAAAAGAGCCAGGGCCTGAAGAGAGTGCGATGCAATCCAGCTCCTGACGCTCCAGACCGCTCTCAGTCATCACCTGTTCTACAAGTGGAACAAGCGACTCTGCAGCCCTTTTCCACTCTGAGCACGTCGCTTCAGTCACAACGCCATCGAACAAGACAGCGACGCTCAACGTTTCGTGGGTGCACTCAATTGCCAGAATATTCATCGGACAGTGCGTTTACATAGAATTCGGCGACTCTTGTCATTCGTATACTCAAGAGAGACTGAGTGAGTGTACAGAGAGGCATAATCAGGAAATCGATCAGCCCACTCTACAATGGAGAGATAGCCGCTTAGGAGATATTCGTCAAATCCGATCGCATCAAGCTCCCGGAGTGACTTGATTCGGTACAGGTCGAAGTGGTGCAACGCCACCTCTTCGCATCCAAACGTTCCCTGGTAAATGTTGAACAGTGAGAACGTGGGGCTGGAAAGCTGCTCATCACAGTTAAAAAACTCAGCAATTCCTCTCATGAACACGGTTTTACCCGCTCCAAACTGCCCCGAAAGAGAGATAATGTCTCCAGGATGCAGGCTCGCGGCAAAACGCCTGGCAATCTGGCGCGTCCCATGCTCAGAGCAAGAGTGAAACTCTTCGGTCATGGCCAGTCTCAGGCAAGAGGATTAAAAACAAGGCCCGTCATGATCTTGGGATAAAAAAAGGTGGATTTCTGGGGCATCACCTCTCCGGTCTCCGAAACGGCCAGTACCTGCTCCACCGTCGTCGGTTTGACCACAAAACCAACCTGAACCTTCCCCGATTCTGCCGCATCAAACACTTCACGATCATCATGCACATAGAGTAAATTACTCTGTTTTGCCATCGATTCCTGGGAAATACCAAGCATTTTGCCAAGAATAAGATCGTGCAGAAGAACCAGAGCAAGATTCTTCAGAGCTACAGGACGTGATGGATCCACAAGAGTGTCTGGATCGCATTTCAGGGTTATCCCGAAAACAGAACCTTTGGATACCACTCCATAAGCATAGCTGGAAGGTTCCCTTTCAAGAAAAAGCTTGAGTGCAGCCCTGTCGTGAAGATCTGTAAGAGTAAAATACTTCTCCAGCAGAGACCTGAATTGAGTAATATCCATGCACTCCAAACTGTGTACAAGCCGATGAATCGGAAAGATAAGAAGTCCCTCATCGTGAATATTTGCAAGATAGGTCAAAATAAAGTTATAAGGCTCTTGACCTGTATGACTGGAATTGGCAGCCGCCCTCTCATTACGATAGTTGACCCCGGTATCGTAACGGTGATGACCATCTGCAATATACACTGCACGCTCCTTCAGCGGTTGCTGAAACTGGGACACAAGTGCGGGGTCGGTAATGCGCCACATACGATTTCTTACACCCTGAAACTGCGCATCAATAATCGGCTCATGTGCCGTAGCAAAGCTTTTCATTACGCGATCAGCGCATTTGCTTTCATCGGTATAAAGAGCAAAAATACTGCTGATATTGGTTTGGGTTTTTCTGAAAAGATTGAGACGGTCTGCCTTTGGACCTGAAAGGGTTTTTTCATGAGGCAAGACCTTTTTTTCCGCAAATTCATAGAGGCGCATAGCTGCAAAAAAACCGCAACGGGTATGCACAACGCCCTCGGTATCTTCAAACGTCTGAAAATAGGGGTAGATCGCAGGCAGAACGTCGCTCAGGAGATCTCCAGACTCAAGCCACGCGGCAAGGCGTGAGGCTGCTGCTCCATAGGGGTCAGCCTCCATTGGAAGCTCAAGCCTTATCGCATTGTGCCGTGAGCTGTTATAAAGCTGCTGTTGAAACGAGGGAGAGATAACATCATAAGGCGGACAAATTAACGTATCGGCTTTTTTTAGATGTTCGGGATTGAATAAAACCCCCTTGAAAGGCATAATTTCCGGCATAAGATCATAATTATTTTTAAAATATAAGGGAGGCAGGCCCCCCCTCTCTCATCGCGATCCAGAAGTCGTCGTGCCCGTCCTTTACCAAAACTGTAATTTTTTTCTCTTTACAAAGCTCCAGTACGGCAAGAAAAGTAACGATCAAGACAATACGCTCAGTAAAACCTTCGAGCACGGAAAGAAAAGAGCACTGCGCCACCCCTTGAAGTTTCGATAAAATCAGTGTCGTCTGCTCTTCAACCGACACAGGAGCATCCATGACGTTTCGGATCATAGGAGATGGCTGATTGTCAAGCACCGACATCCAGGCATGCATGAGATGATAGAGCGTTGGGCGAAGAAGCGGCTCATCCAGCTCGTCAAAAATCACAGGCTCATATTGTTCAAAAAGTCCACGGGCAAAATGATTTTCGCGCATTTCAGCAAGCTGGATCAGAGCATTTGCCGCCTCTTTGATTCGTTTGTATTCCAGTAAAGACTGCACAAGTTCCGTTCTTGGGTCAAACTCATCATTCACAGCACTCGCTTCTGTTGGTCCAGGAAGAAGCATCTTTGCCTTGATACTCATAAGCATGGAGGCCATATAAATAAAGTCAGCCTCAACCTCAAGGTTGAGGCCGTTTGCATCACCGATGTAACTGATAAAATCGGCAGTTATCTTTGAAATTGGAATATTGTAGATGTCAAGTTCATCGCGCCTGATAAAAAACAGCAAAAGATCCAGCGGCCCCTCAAATTCCTCTAAAGAGATGGCAAACATGAGCTGAGGCGGACTAGAACAATTGAAAAATATTTACTAAGGGCAAGATAGAAAATGCGACACAAAACGCACAAAGAAAGAGTATGAATTGCTATCATGGTAGCAAGCGAAAAAAGAGGCTGTCAAATTTCCGAAAACTTCACTATTTACAGAACAAGCAGGCGCAGCCGCTTTCAGACAATATTGATTCCACCTGTATCAATGAACAAATTTTTTTGTTATCTCTCTCATTCCGCAGCAGTTATGATGCTGATGGCAAGCGTTGCAATGGCTGACTCTGCCAACAGTTCATTTAACCAGGGATTCGAAAAACACAGGCAAGGTGACCTGAAAAGCGCATTACAGAGATACTCGAGTGCAATCGAGGATAATCCCTCATTTTCAATGGCTTACCAGATGAGGGGAATTGCCCAGCAACAGTTGAAAAAATATGCTGAAGCCATCAGCGACTATTCCCAGGTTATCACAACTGGCGATAACTCTTTTAAGGTGGTAGGATATTATAATCGCGGTGTTGTCAAAAACATGATCGGAGACTTTGGCGGTGCCATTCTGGATTTTTCACAGGCAATTGAACTTGATAAAAAAATGGCGGCCGCTTTTTTTCATCGTGGTATTGCCAAAGGCAAAACGGGAGATTTGACAGGACGCATCGAAGATTTCCGACAAGCAGCTCTTCTGGGCGAACTCAATGCAGAGAGATGGCTTAACACCTATTTTCCGGATTGGAAACAGCCACCAAAGCCTCCACCATCACCACCAAGTGAGAATCCTGCATAACGGACCGTGCTGAGCTCGTTTTACAGCATAACGGGCAGCCACACCGCCCCGTTATGCTGCAAAAAAGAAGGCGTTCAGATCGCCTTGCCTCCACGCTCCCTGGTTCTGATACGGATACACTCTTCAAGCGGAGTTATAAATATCTTGCCATCACCAATCTCACCGATATCATGACTTGCAGCATTTATGATGGTATCCACGGTGATATCGACAAACTCATTGTTTACCGCTATATCAAGCCTGATTTTCGGAATCAGGTTTGGAGCTATTTTCTGGCCTCGGTAGATATCGATATCTTCCTGCCTGCCATGACCAGTAACACGACTGACGGTAATTCTCGTTATATCAGCCTGGATCAGCGCTTCACGAACGTGGTCAAGCCTGTCCGGCTGAATGATTGCTGTTATCAGTTTCATCGCATCGAATTAGTTAAGGTTGATAAGACCATACCCGTGCTCACCGTGCATACTGTGATCAAGACCGGACATTTCATCATTTTCAGAAATCCGCAAACCAATTAATTTTTCAACAACACAGAGAAGAATAAAGGAAACAACTGCCGCATAACCAATAGTAACGCCTACGGCTGTTGCCTGAACACCAAGCTGCTGCCAGATTGTCCAACTCTTGTCGACCGTCTTGGCGGCCGCTTCGGCCATCCATGCGGGGCGGATAAAAAATACCAATGCAAGAGCGCCAACAATACCTCCGACACCGTGAACTCCAAACGCGTCAAGACTGTCATCATACCCTAACTTGCTCTTGAGGAGAATCGCGCTGTAGCAGCTTACTGCGGCAAGCGCACCAAGGGCAAATGCACCTGTAGGCTGAACAACACCTGCGGCTGGAGTGATGGCTACAAGACCTGCAAGAATTCCCGATGCAACACCAAGACTGGTAGCCTTACCATGATGGAACATCTCAATAATCATCCAGGTAAATGCACCGGCTGCAGCCGCAACCTGGGTTACTGTTAGCGCTCTTGCTGTGACAAGGTTACTTGCAATGGCACTTCCAGCATTGAAACCAAACCACCCGACCCAGAGCAAACCAGCTCCGATAAGTGTCATAACAAGATTGTTCGGAGACATGACGTTGTTCGGGTAAGCACGACGTTTACCAAGAAAGAGTGCTGCAACAAGCGCTGTAATACCGGACGAGATATGAACGACGGTACCACCGGCAAAGTCAATGGCTCCGGCCGCACCAAGGTTGAAAAGAAAACCATCGGGAGCCCAGACCCAATGGCAAATCGGGCTGTAGACGAAAATACACCATAACGCAATAAAAACGGCATAACCCTTAAAATTGACTCGCTCAGCAAACGCTCCGGCAATAAGGGCTGGTGTGATGATAGCAAATTTACCCTGGAACATGGCAAAGACATATTCGGGAATATGTGTCGACATGATAGTTTCATCAATGCCCTGAAGCATAAAATATTTGTTGTCCCATCCGGCCAACCCCCCAAGAATACCCGGACCGAAACTGAGTGAATAACCTATCAGCGGCCAGAGAACTCCAATAATAACCATGGCTCCAAAACTGTGCATCATGGTACCAAGAACGTTTTTTGTCCTGACAAGACCACCATAGAACATGGCAAGGCCCGGAATCATCAATAAGACAAGTGCTGTTGAGGTTAACATCCATGACGTTGTTCCTGTGTCAGTAACCAGCTCTTCTGCTGCTTGGGCAGTACCCTGAAACAACGACACTGCCAGCAGGAACAGCAGAACCGTTAGAACCTTTTTCTTCATGATAATATTTGATAAAATTAAGCGATACCTTAATATTTAATGCTCACGACAAAAATGTAGTTAGTTTTTTAACTAAAACAAAAGATTTGTCATTTTTTATTACAAAATAGTAGGGATTTATAAAAATTATGAGACAGAACGCACCTGCCATGCCGGATGAAGCCAAACAGAAAGCCCGGAAGAGAATACTCTGCCGGGCTTTCTGTTTGGTACCACGATAAAGGGAGAATATTACGATCTGACAAGAAAAACATCAAGATCTTCCAGAAGAGCCTGGAGATCCTCTTCGTGCTCAACCTCATCCTGGAGAATCTGCACAGCCAGATTATAGGTGACAGGATCTTTCATACCTATCTCCCCTATAATACTGTTATAAACGTTGATGGCGCACTGCTCTCCGGCAATGTTCTGCTCAAGTATTTTTTTCACAAAGGGATCATCGGGAGCAGCATAACCACAGTTCGACAGCTTAAACCAATCTAAAGGAGTTGAAACAGGCTTCCCCCCAAGCTGAATAATCCTTGTGGTCAGCATATCAGCATGACGCAACTCATCGGCTGCATGTTGAAGCAACTCGGCAATGGCAGCATCTTTCATTGGCCCCTGAACCACCTTTGCTCCAATCCAGTACTGATAGTAGGCAAGCCACTCGTCAGCAAAAGCCTTGCTGAGCAATTCAAGAACACGGGGCAAGTGCTCTCCAACAATTTCTCGTCCTCTTGTGCCCATAAGTATACTCCTTTGTAATATGTAAGTTGGAAAAACCGCTTACTTGTTATGCCGAACAAGATCATCAAGAGCTTCGAACAGCTTCGGATATTTGAAGGGAAACCGTTGTGCCTCCAGAAAACCGGGTTTCACATTCTGCCCTTTTACCGCATACCCTCCACCTTCACCCATAATCAGACGAACCACAAACTCCGGAACCGGCAATAAGACTGGCCGTCCAAGAGCAGCTCCAAGTTGACGAGCAAACTCTTTCATGGTGACTGGCTCTGGACTGACCAGATTAATGGCTCCCCGATAGAGCGGATTATCGAGCGCGGCAAGAATAGAGGCAATTTCGTCATCAATATGAATCCATGAGACGCACTGGAACCCCGAACCAATCGGCCCACCGGCAAAAAACTGGAATGGGGCCATCATCTTCTGCAACATCCCTCCTCGTGTCGACAGCACAATGCCCGTCCTCAAAAGCACAAGACGTGGAACAATTTTTTCGGCCTCCAGCGCCTCTTGTTCCCAGTCAATACATATCTTTGCAAGAAAATCACTCCCTTTTGGCCCCGATTCCCCAAATTGGGGCGTATCGTCACAACGATAAAACGACCCATAATAACCAATAGCAGATGATGAGATAAAAACCAGGGGCTTTTCAGATGCGACAGCAATCGCCGAGACCAGATGTCGAGTCCCAAGTATTCTCGAATTGTAGCACTCTGCTTTGTGAGCGTCAGTCCAGCGACTTTCAAGCAGGGGTTTACCTGCAAGATGGATCAGCGCCTTGGCACCAGAGATGAAACTTCGCCAATTACCACTCTCCATATCTGAGTCCCATCGTACATAGTCAGCCGCACCAGGAATTTTAGCGACGGCACCCTCCGGTGAACGAACAAAAAGCACAACCTTTTCACCCCGGTCAATCAGCTTGCGGGCAAGCTCAACACCTATAACACCTGTTGCTCCCGTGATAATAATATGATCTTTCATAGAACCAAGCTCCATTGATGTGAAAGAGTCTCTCCGTGATTGCTATTCGACGGTCACCGACTTTGCTAGATTTCTGGGCCTGTCGACATTACACCCCCGAAGAGTAGCGATATGGTAGGCCAGAAGCTGTAAGGGGATCACCGCCAGAAGAGGCGTAATCGGTCCCGAGGCATGAGGAATATAAATCACATGCTCTGCCATCCGACAAACCTCCTTGTCGCCCTCATTGGCAATGGCAATAACCCTTCCTTTGCGAGTGCGCACCTCCTCAATATTACTGAGAATTTTACTGTAGGTGTTGTCGCGGGTGGCAATAATAATAACCGGCATATCCTCGTCGATAAGGGCAATCGGACCATGCTTCATCTCTGCTGCAGGGTATCCCTCGGCATGGATATAGGATATCTCCTTGAGTTTTAGCGCACCCTCAAGCGCAACAGGAAAATTGTAACCCCGTCCAAGATAAAGAAAGTTCTTTGCGTCCTTGAACAGTTCAGCAATAGATTTGATCTGGCTGTCCAGTTCGAGAATACGCGCAGCTTTTTCAGGAACAGAGGCAAGCTCCTTGAGATTCAGGGCAATCTCATCATTCGAAATAGTGCGCCCCTTACTGAGTGCAAGCGCCAGCATATAAAGCATGATCACCTGAGCAGAAAAAGCTTTGGTCGAAGCGACACCAATCTCCGGACCGGCATGCGTGTACATACCACACAATGTTTCGCGGGCAATGGTTGAACCAACCACATTGCAGATCCCCATGACAAGCGCCCCTTTCTCCTTAGCTGTTCGGAGTGCAGCAAGAGTATCCGCAGTCTCCCCCGACTGGGAAATTACAATAACGACATCATCAACACCAATGATCGGATTGCGATACCGGAACTCCGAAGCGTAATCCACTTCAACAGATATGCGGGCAAACTCCTCAATGAGATACTCCCCGATTAACGCAGCATGCCAGCTTGTGCCACAGGCGCAGATCACAATACGCTTGGCGCGTTTCAGCCGATCAAGATAGTCTGCGATCCCGCCAAGATGCACACGTCCCTCTTCAAGGCGCACACGTCCGCGCATGACATCATGCATCACCTCGGGCTGCTCAAAAATCTCCTTGAGCATAAAATGATAGAATCCGCCCTTCTCTATCTTTTCCAACGAAAAATCGAGCTCCGTCACCACCTTTTCCTGCTCAATATTTTCAATGGATTTGACAGAGTAACCATCTCTCTTCACCACTGCAAGCTCACCGTCTGAGAGATAGACTACTTTGTTGGTATGCTCCACAATGGGCGCAGCATCTGAAGCAATAAAAAATTCATCAATACCAATTCCTATCACCAGCGGACTTCCCTTGCGAGCAACAACAATCCGGTCGGCCTCACGCGAGGAGATGACACACAAACCATAAGCCCCCTCTACATGCCGGAGAGCATCACGAACAACACCCTCAAGATCAAGGGATGAATCACGTTTCCATACCCGGTCAATCAGGTGGACAAGTACCTCTGAATCGGTTTCACTTAAAAAAAGATAACCTTCAGAGAGAAGCTCCTGTTTAAGCGCAGAATAATTTTCGATAATCCCGTTGTGAATAAGCGCAATATCCCCGTCGGCATTCAGATGAGGATGAGCATTACAGTCACTGGGCTCACCATGTGTCGCCCATCGGGTGTGGCCGATGCCAATCGTGGAGCCCGAAAGAGCTGCCCTGCGCGACTCCGTATCCTTTTCAAGATCTCCAACACTTCCTTTTTGTTTGATAACCGACAGAGTCAACCCCAGCAAAGCAATGCCTGCAGAATCATACCCTCGGTATTCAAGCCTTTTCAAGCCATTCAACAGCAGCGGGGCAGCATCCTGCCAGCCAATATACCCTACAATTCCACACATAATACTTAATGAATCTTCCCCGCCACACGCAACGGGGTACCTGGTTTTAGAAGAAGCTGAACAAACCCCACCGCGAGCGATGAGTAATGCAACCCTCAGAAATTAATAAATCATCCTGGGACAAAAACACCTAACCGATAACCGACCAGCCAACAAAAAAATTTCGTTCTCAAAGTAACTTACTTAATAATATAACAGTATCATAGCGTGCGCTTCATCTCATCCCAAATATTTATCGCCTCAATGGAGACAGCCTCCTCATAATCATCCACACTGGCAAAACTGCCTGACGGGTAAATAAGAGCCCGACTGACGTTGATAAGAGCGCTTTGACGGAGAGCATCAACGCCGAGATTCACCGCATCTTCAAGCGATCCTCCTTGAGCACCAACACCGGGAAGAAGCAGAAAAAGTCCAGGTGCATCCTGACGAATCTCTTCAAGCTGACTGCTCTTGGTAGCGCCAACCACCACGCCTCCGTTGCCACCCTTACTCCACTGAGCAACCTTACCAAGAACAGCCTGATAAAGAGCCTTACCATCAGCCATTGGCTGCTCCTCAAAGTCTTTAGATCCCTCGTTTGAAGTCAAACAGAGCACAAAAACCAGCTTCTCCTCATACGCAAAAAATGGCTCAAGAGAGTCGAATCCCATGTAAGGTGCCACAGTAATGGCATCAAAAGCCAAGTGCTCAAAAAATGCCCGGGCATACATACGACTGGTATTACCAATATCGGCACGCTTGGCATCAGCAATGGTCATACACGACTCGGGAATGATTGTGAGGGTCTCTTCCATATCACGCAAACCCGAAACTCCTCTTGCTTCATAAAAAGCTGTATTAAGCTTGTAGGCTACGGCACAATCAGTGGTTGCCCGGATAATAGCTCTGTTAAACTCAAGAACCGGATTGCGATAGGAAAAAAAGATTTTTGGAATTTTTCCGGGATCACTGTCAAGCCCAACACACAAAAGGGACTTTAATGCAGATATCCTGTTGTTTGCTTTTTCACGAACTGAACTCATAACGAACTTACCCACGGTTTAGACGATTCCGCCGCCAGTAAAAAGAAGATATTTTGCTACAGGAACTCATTTTTAAGCTTTGCTTCAATATATATAAATATGTTTTCTTGCGGAATGCTTCATTAAATGGAAGAATCCCGTAAATTGAGAGCTTACGAATCCGCGAACGGTGAGAAGTCAACGGCATCGCGCTCTTATAACCATGATTGTTAATTGATGGCAAAGAAAACAGTAAAACCTCCAAATCCCTATAAAAACGAACCGGAAACCAACATCCCGCGGCCGAAATTCCCTGTCATGTACTATGTAGTCGTGATTGTGCTTCTCATAGGAATCCAGCTTGCTTTTTTCTGGTCAGGCTCAACGCAGGAGATCCCCTACAGCACCTTCCGCAAACTTATTGCTGAAAACAAGGTCGTTTCGGTGAAAATTTCAGCGGAGAGAATCTATGTCAAGCTCAAACCCGGCACAGAGACGGGTGTGGCAACAAAGGAGCCAAAAAAAGACAATCCGGTTGTCTCTCTTCCCCAGTCTTCATCGAAACAGGATGAAATTTATGTCAATCCTGTACGCGATGACGGCCTGATAGAATTGCTTGAAAGTAAGGCAATAAAGTACCAAGGAATGCCAAGCAGCACCTGGATCAGTGAACTTCTGCAATGGATACTCCCGTTTGGACTGCTCATAGGAGTCTATTTCTTTGTTTTCCGTCGAATGGGCGGACCAGGATCCCAATTTATGAATATCGGCAAGAACAAGGCTGCACTCTATGAAAACCTTGACGAACACAGCCGCATCACCTTCAAAGATGTCGCTGGTCTGGACGAAGCAAAGGCCGAGGTAATGGAGGTTGTGGACTTCCTCAAGGATCCCAAAAAGTATACAACTCTGGGCGGAAAATTGCCAAAAGGGGTGCTGCTGGTTGGCCCTCCGGGCACTGGAAAAACTCTTCTGGCGAAAGCTGTTGCCGGAGAAGCTGATGTGCCATTTTTCAGCATCAGCGGTTCAGACTTTGTCGAGATGTTTGTCGGAGTAGGCGCGGCGAGGGTGCGCGACCTCTTCAAGCAGGCCAAGGAAAAAGCGCCCTGCATCATTTTTATTGACGAGATTGATGCCGTTGGGCGAAGTCGGGGAAAAGGGGCTATGATGGGTGCCAATGACGAGCGGGAAAATACCCTCAATCAGTTACTGGTCGAAATGGATGGATTTGCCACAGACAAAGGAGTAATTCTGATTGCCGCAACAAACCGGCCTGATGTGCTCGATTCCGCTTTGCTGAGACCAGGGCGTTTTGACCGCCAGATCATGGTTGACAAGCCCGACCTGAAAGGACGTATCGATATTTTCAAAGTGCATACCAAGGCTCTCTCACTCTCAAAAGAGGTCAACCTGAAAGCGCTAGCTTCACAAACCCCCGGTTTTGCAGGAGCTGAAATTGCCAATGCGGCAAACGAGGCCGCACTTCTTGCCTCCCGACGCAACAAACAGAGCATTGAGATGAAAGATTTTGAGGATGCCATTGAGCGCTGCGTTGCCGGACTTGAGAAAAAGAACAAGGTCATCAACCCACGAGAAAAGCAGATAGTTGCTTATCATGAGGCTGGTCACGCTATTGTCAGTTGGATGATGGCAGACAACGATCCGGTGCAGAAAATCTCAATTGTCCCACGCGGCATGAGCGCGCTCGGCTATACCATGAATATTCCGCTCGAAGATCGCTATCTTATGACCAAAAGTGAGCTGCTTGGCCGCATCTGTGGCCTGCTCGGCGGACGCATTGCCGAGCTGATCATCTTCAGCGAAATCTCCACCGGAGCACAGAATGACCTTGAAAAGGTGACCAGTATAGCTTACAACATGGTCACCGTCTACGGCATGAGCGAAAAACTTGGTAATCTCTCATTTTACGAGAGCAATAACCCTTACTACGGAAGTCCTGGTATCGATAAAAAGTATGGAGAGGAGACGGCTCGTCTTATCGACAGAGAGGTAATGAGTATCGTTGAAGATTCGCGCCTGAAGGTGATGAATCTTCTTACCGAGAATCGTGAAAAACTTGAACAACTTGCTAGCGAACTCCTGTTAAAGGAGATGCTTCAGTATCCCCAGATTGAGGAGATTCTTGGAAAGCGTCCCGAGGGGCTCTTTCCTGTTCGAATTGAGGAGGAGCATCTGGATGAGCACCAGATTGAAAACAGTGAAGAAAACCTGGTACCCATCCCCCCTTATGTTCCAAATAACTCCGAACAAATCACGGACAAAGAGCGTCAAGAGCTGGAGGAGGCGGTTGCAATGCTCAGACAAGGACGTAAAACAACTGAGAGCTAAAGAGGAGTAGAAGAAGGAAACAATAAAAGGCAGGAAGCACCTGCCTTTTATTGTCATCTATTGTTTACCGTGGGTCCCGAGGGAGTCGAACCCCCGACCTACTGGGTGTAAACCAGTCGCTCTAACCAACTGAGCTAGGAACCCTTGAATCAGGGTGGAAAGTATAACACAATTAACCACAAAAAGCAAAAAGAAACGATACCCCGACTTGAGAGAAGTCACCACTGGCGATTTGTAAGCCTGCATGAAAAAGTATAACTTCAGGCCAGAAATTCACCTGCAATCCGGCAATATTATTTGTTCATAGACTATGCGTTCACTCTCTATCCTTGGCAGTACCGGATCAATCGGTGTCAGTACCCTTGATGTTGTCCGGCAGCATCCTGATAAGTTCAATGTTACCGCGCTCGCCGCAGGCACAGATATTGCATTGCTGGCTGAGCAGATTAAAGAGTTCCGGCCAGTGGCTGTCTCCATCAGGGATGAAAAGTCTGTCAAAATGTTGCTTGACCTCTGTGGAGAGTACAAACCAGAAATTTTATTTGGGGTTGAAGGTGCTTGCACCATTGCTGCGATGGATGGATCCGATATGGTGGTATCTGCCATTGTAGGCGCTGCGGGGCTTGTCCCCACCGTTCGAGCCATCAAAGCAGGCAAACATATTGCTTTGGCCAACAAAGAGACGCTCGTCGTTGCAGGTCAGCTTGTCTCGGATCTGGTAAAAAAGCACAAGGTACACCTGCTGCCGGTTGACAGTGAACATTCCGCCGTTTTCCAGTCACTTGCAGGCCACCGGCCTGAAGATGTGGAACGCATCATTCTCACCGCTTCGGGTGGACCTTTCCGCAATACTCCGGCTGAAGAGTTGAAACAGGTGAAGCTCGAACAGGCGCTGAAACATCCGCAATGGAGCATGGGAGCCAAGATCACTATCGACTCTGCGACGATGATGAACAAAGGTCTGGAGGTGATTGAAGCGCACTGGCTCTTCAACATACCTGCCGAAAAAATAGGGGTGGTCGTTCACCCTCAGAGCATCATTCACTCCATGGTTGAATATATTGATGGCTGTGTCATGGCACAGCTTGGAGTTCCTGACATGCGCGCCCCGATTGCCTTTGCGCTCGCTTGGCCTGAAAGGTGCACAAGCGGTATACCGAAACTGGATCTGCCTAAAATTGCCACACTGACCTTTGAAGAACCGGATTTGGTGCGCTTCCCTGCACTCCGCCTTGCCTATGAGGCACTCAAGGCAGGTCAAACCTCTCCTGCCGTCCTCAACGCAGCAAACGAGGTCGCTGTCGCCGCATTTCTCGACAGGAGAATCGGCTTTACCGATATTGCAACCACCGTAGAAAAAACTTTGCAGGCTCATGATGCTTACCCTCCGGTAGAACTGGATGATTATCTCCAGGCAGATCAGTGGGCACGTGCAATTGCGACAAAACTTATTGCCTGATCTTTCTGTTGGAGAAGCCTTAAAGGCACCCAAAGCTTTTTTATTGAAACAAAGGATTTTTATGGATGTTCTGAGTACGACATTTTTTTTCATTATTGCCATTTTCATTCTGGTCACAACTCATGAGCTTGGCCACTTTCTGACCGCAAAACTTTTCGGGATGAGAGTTGACAAATTTTATATCGGGTTTGACTTTTTCAATCTCAGACTCTGGCAAAAGACAATTGGAGAGACTGAGTATGGGCTCGGTCTTTTTCCCCTTGGAGGCTATGTGAAAATTGCAGGCATGGTTGATGAGAGCCTCGATACCAATTTTCAAGGTGAAGAGCCGCAGCCCTGGGAGTTCCGGGCAAAACCGGTATGGCAACGACTGATTGTGCTCGCTGGCGGTGTTGGAATGAACATTATCCTTGCCGCAACAATTTTTATCGGAATTACTCTGGCTCTTGGTGAATCCCGCACCAGTATCAAGAATCCCGCCTTTGTAGAAAAGGGATCTGTTTTTGAGACCATGGGTATAAAAACCGGCGATCTTCTTCAACTGGCAAACAGCAAAAGGGTGGAAAGTTGGGAAGAGGCGCTTGATCCGGCCCTCTTCACTGCCCGTTCACTGCACTACACCCTTCTTCGCGATGAAAAAAGCATTACGGTCGATGCACCGGCAAATATTTTGTCGACCATCAATGAGAAAAAGAGCCTTGGTATCCGGCCAATAGTTCCCCCTGTTATCGATGAAGTGCTCAAAAAAATGCCGGCCAGCAATGCGGGAGTAGTGCCTGGTGCACTCATTACAGCAATTAATGATACAGCGGTCACTGACTGGACAGAGGTTGTGGGGATAATCTCGGCGAACGCCAATAAGCCGATCACACTGACATGGAAGCATCTAAAAAGGAGCTTAACCGGTCAGAAAGATCAAAAAATCACTGCCGCCGCGATCCGGACTGAAGGCCAAACATTTGTCACCACGGTCGTTCCCAACTCATCGGGAAAAATAGGCATCTCACTCAAACAGACGATTGTGTCTGAACGCAGAAAACTCTCTCTTCCAGAGTCAATCGTGAGTGGTGTCAACCAGACATGGAAAATGAGCGCCATGACCGTCCAGGGATTTGCAAAAATCTTCACCGGTCAGGAAGATTTCCGGAAATCGGTTGGCGGCCCGATCAAAATCGCCAAAATTGCAAGTCAGAGCGCCGAGCAGGGGCCGGTAAGCTTTCTCTATTTTCTCTCCATGCTCTCTCTCTCTCTTGCCATTATCAACATGCTGCCAATACCAGCACTGGATGGTGGACAATTTGTGCTGAATGCCATCGAAGGCATTATCCGCAGAGAGATGCCTTTTGAACTCAAGATGCGTATCCAGCAGGTAGGTATGGCGCTGCTCCTTGGCCTTTTCGCCTACATTCTGGTTAATGATCTTTTAAATCCTTGAGGCCAAAAGGCGGAAACAATGCTCGATAAACTTCAATCCATAAAAGAGAAGCATCTTGACCTTGAACAGTTGCTTGCTGACCCCAAAGCAGCATCTGATCAGTCTCGCTACCGAAAACTCAACAAGGAGTACAGCGACCTTAAAGAGATTGTTCAGGCTTACGATCATTACAGCAAAAAAAAAGAGGAGCTTGACACGTCGCGACAACTGTTGAAAGAAGAGGCTGATCAGGAGATGAAAGAGCTGGTGCAGGCAGAGATCAGTGAGCTGCAGCATCAGCTTGCCGAGCTTGAACAGCAGCTTAAAGTGTTGCTTCTTCCAAAGGAGGAGGCTGACTCTCGCAACGTCATCATTGAGATTCGGGCAGGAACCGGAGGGGAGGAGGCGGCACTCTTTACCGCTGACCTGACCAGAATGTACCAGCGATATGCTGAACAACAGGGGTGGCAATACCACATCCTCCATTTCAATGAAAGCTCTGTTCCCGGAGGATTCAGGGAGATGACCCTCGAAGTGAGTGGCAACGATGTTTATGGCACCATGAAGTACGAAAGTGGCGTGCACCGGGTACAACGAGTCCCCGACACCGAAACACAGGGCCGTATCCACACCTCGGCGGTTAGTGTAGCGGTATTGCCGGAAGCCGAAGAGGTCGATGTTGAGATCCGACGGGAGGATCTCCGCTTCGATACCTACCGAAGTGGCGGAAAAGGGGGGCAGAATGTCAACAAGGTTGAGACTGCCGTTCGAATTACCCATATGCCAACCGGCATCGTCTCCGCATGTCAGGAGGAACGATCCCAACTCCAGAACAAGGAGCGGGCCATGCAGATGCTCCGCACAAAGCTGTATGATATCCAGCTTGCCGAGCAAGTTCAGCAGCGGGCAGACCTGCGCCGTTCCATGGTGACCACCGGAGACCGGAGCGCTAAAATCCGCACCTACAACTACCCGCAATCACGGGTGACTGACCACCGTATCGGCTTTACAAGTCACGCTCTGCCCCAGATACTGCAAGGGGATATACAGGAAATTATTAATGCGCTTAAAATGCATGACCAGGCTGAACGCCTGCAATCTGAACTCATGTAAACAAAACAGGGGAACTGCGAAACATGGAAATGGAAGCGACTGGAAAAAGCAGGGGTGACTGGATATTAAACGGGGAATATCACCAGACAGTTGCCTATCTCTCCGATCATAAAAAGATGCTGGGGTTCAACCCCTTCTGCCACAGCGTAGAGCTCACTGACACCGAAAATGTCTATAAATGGCTCTTTCGTGTTACCGACCCGCAAAACAACCCTTTTGATGTCATCTTTTATGTCGAACAGAGTGAGGAACCTCTTCTGGAGCTTCCGGAGCATATCGAACACAGTAAAACGGCAAAGCTTTCAGAGGAGATCATCAATCGCTACACCATAGGAAAAACGATTCGCTGGCAACACCATCCGATTGCGGACAAGATTGATGACCCTGCAAAGTATCTCTTTGAAGGAAAAGCTTTCGCCAGCATGCACATGCGCCCGGTAGAGACAAAAAAAACCAGAGTTCAGCTTGATTTGAAAGTTGATGTCCACTTTGTCCTCTACCCTGCATTCCGGATTGTACCCGAGCCGATTCTCCACGCCATGAGCAATGCGGCAATATCCATTATCATGCAGGTATCAACCAACTCGATGTTTCACTCCATCTCAAAGGACTTCAAAAACATCACTCAAACATAAATGGCGAGGGGCCCTATGGACTTCTGTGAGCTTGTTGTCAAGAAATGCAGCATCCGCAACTATGATCCTCACAGAGCCATTCCTGATGATGTGCTGAAGCGAATACTCAGCGCGGGAAGAGTTGCCCCTTCGGCCAAGAATCTTCAGCCGTGGCGCATCCATCTGGTGCTGTCACCTGAAATGCTGCAAAAAATCTACCCCGGCTATAGTCGCGACTGGATTCAGAGCGCCCCATGCTTGATGATTGTCTCCAGAAACCGCAATGAAGGATGGGGCCGCAGTAAAGATGGGTACAACTCCCTTGAAACTGACCTCACCATTGTGATGGATCACCTTATTCTTGCAGCAACTTTTGAAGGCCTTGGAACCCGCTGGATCGCCGCCTTTGACCCCAACATCCTGCATGAAGCGTTGCAACTCAAACCGGGTGAGGAGGTATTTGCGTTAACACCACTCGGATTCGCACACACTGATTCCGTTAACGCTCCGAAGAGACGCAAATCACTGGATGAGATTGTGGTATTTTGGTGAGAAAAGGGAGGTCATTCCGTACCGATACGACAACCCATCACCGAGATAACGGGCCTGCTTTGCCAAGTGAAAGTAGCAAAACGGGATGACAGTGCGAGCGCAAACTTATTTCATTGGCTTCAAAGAGAATAATTTCTCATCTTTGGAGACAACTTATTTCAATGAGCTCACGATGAAACAACTTTTGCTGGGAGCCGAAGCCATTGCGCTTGGAGCCCTTGATGCCGGGATATCCGGTGTCTATGCTTATCCGGGAACGCCTTCGACCGAAATCACCGAATATATCCAGAAAAACAGGGGTGAACGAGAACAACCTGTTCGTTCAGACTGGTCTGCCAATGAAAAAACAGCTTACGAGGCGGCACTCGGCATGTCTTACGCCGGAAAGCGGAGCTTGGTCTGCATGAAGCATGTGGGGCTGAATGTCGCGGCGGATGCCTTCATCAACTCGGCCATCACTGGTGTCAACGGTGGTTTGGTGGTGGCTGTGGCCGACGATCCATCAATGCACTCATCCCAGAACGAGCAGGATAGTCGGGTCTATGGCAAGTTTGCCATGGTGCCTGTTCTTGAACCTGCCTCACAGCAGGAACTCTATGATACTGCAAGATATGCTTTCGACCTCTCTGAAACCCTCAAACTGCCGGTGCTGCTCCGGGTCACCACAAGGCTTGCTCATTCTCGTGCAGGAGTGGAAGGAACTGCCTCACGACTACAAAACCCGCTCAATGCGCCTTATGCCCAGGATCGCTTCGTGCTGATGCCGCACAATGCCCGCCGCCAGTATAATAACCTGGTTGGTATGCAGGGGCAACTTGAAGAACATGCAGAGAGCTCATGGCTCAACCGCCTTATCCCGGGAACTGGCTCTACCGGCGTTCTTGCGTTTGGCATTGCCTTCAACTACGTCATGGAGGTACGACAGACTTATGGCCTTGACTGCCCAATACTGAAGATTGGCCACTACCCCCTGCCAAGAAAGAAAATCGAAGCGTTTTTCAACTTCTGCGATACCATTCTTGTTGCCGAGGAGGGTTATCCGGTTTATGAAGAGCTGCTGAGAGGATACTTTGGAAATAACCGAATAAAGGGACGACTCGACGGAACTCTCCCGCGTGCCGGAGAACTCAATGCCGACAGCCTCACTCTTGCTCTCGGTCTTGCAAAACCAGAGGTCATTCCTGTACCGGCCATCATGGTGAACCGTCCACCGGAACTCTGCAAGGGGTGCGGCCACCGCGACCTTTACGAAGCACTCAACACGGTGATGAGTTCACACGAGCAGCATCACGTTTTCTCCGACATCGGTTGCTACACGCTCGGTGCCCTCGCGCCATACAATGCCATTCATACCTGCGTTGATATGGGTGCTTCCATCACCATGGCCAAGGGTGCCGCAGATGCTGGCCTGCGACCTGCGGTTGCGGTTATCGGCGACTCAACCTTTACCCACTCAGGCATGACCGGCCTGCTCGATGCCATCAATGACCGCTCGCCACTCACCGTCATCATTGCCGATAATGACACCACCGCCATGACCGGGGGCCAGGATTCTTCGGCAAACGGCTCGCGGCTGCTGAAGATTTGCCTGGGACTCGGCGTTGATGAGGCACATCTTAAAACCATCATCCCGCTAAAATCTCACCTTGCAGAGAACATTGCTGTACTCAGGAAAGAAATTGCCTGGGATGGTGTTTCGGTAGTTATTGCACAACGGGAATGTCTTGAAACCACTGCACGGAAAAAGAGGAATCCTGCGGTCAAAGCGTAACGATAGTATGCATATCAACATTATTCTTGCCGGTGTCGGCGGACAGGGAATACTCACCATTGCAGCGGTTATCGACCATGCCGCCCTGCAGAGCGGCCTGACCGTGCGCCAGGCCGAAGTTCACGGCATGAGCCAGCGAGGAGGAGCTGTGCAGTCGCACCTCCGGATTTCCGATAAAGAGATATTCTCCGACCTTATTGCCGAAGGAACAGCAAACCTGATTCTCTCGGTTGAACCTCTTGAAGCGCTGCGCTATCTTCCATTTCTTGTTCCGGACGGGAGAATAGTGACCGCCACAGACTCCTTTATCAATATGGAGGGCTACCCTTCGATGAAGCAGATTCTTGAAGAACTGCACCACACGAACCACCCGGTACTCGTCAATGCGGCAAAGCTTTCCCGTGAGGCTGGCAGCATAAGAACATCAAACATGGTGATGCTCGGCGCTGCGGCTCCGTTCATCGGCATTACCTCCGAAGTGCTCGAAGCCTCCATCACGAAGCTTTTTCAGGCAAAAGGCGCTGACATCATTGCCATGAACATACGTGCATTCCGAACCGGACAAGCATTCTCTCAACTTCAAGCGACAGCAAAATGATCTGGAATAAACTGTACGAGTGTATGGAGCGAGAGGAGCTCCTGAAACTTCAGGGAGAACGGGTATCATCAATGGTGCAAAGAGTCTATGACTCGGTTCCATTTTACCGCAAAAAGCTACAGGAAAAGGGTATAGAGCCCGGCGACATCACCACCATCGGTGACCTGAAAAAGCTCCCCTTCACAACCAAACAGGATCTGCGCGATAACTATCCCTTTGGCCTGTTTACAGTACCGCACGCAGACATTGTACGGCTTCATGCTTCCAGCGGCACGACAGGAAAATCAACGGTTGTAGGCTACACCCACAATGATATCCAGATGTGGAGCGAAGTGGTTGCCCGTTCGCTCACCATGGCAGGAGTAGGCAAATCTGACCTTATACAGGTTGCCTACGGCTACGGACTCTTCACCGGCGGGCTCGGGTTGCACTATGGTGCCGAAAAAGTTGGGGCAACGGTTATCCCCATCTCAGGCGGCAACACAAAAAAGCAGCTTCAGCTCATGGAGGACTTTGGCTCCACGGTACTGGCCTGTACACCATCTTATGCCGCCTATCTCGGCGAAGCGCTTGTTGAAGAGAAAATCGACCGCAAGCATATCAAATTGAAAGCGGGTATTTTTGGCGCGGAACCATGGACGGAAGAGATGCGTTCCCAAATTGAGCAACTGCTCGGCATCAAAGCCTACGACATTTACGGCCTCAGTGAAATCATCGGGCCAGGAGTCTCCATGGAGTGCCACTGCCAGAAGGGGATGCATATTTTTGAAGATCACTTTATTCCTGAAATCATCAACCCCGAGAGCGGCGAAGTGCTGCCTTATGGCGAGCTTGGTGAACTGGTCTTTACTCCCGCAACCAAGGAGGCGATGCCACTCATTCGCTACCGCACCCGCGACCTGACCCGGCTCCACGCCGACCGGTGCGAATGTGGACGCACGCTGGTGCGCATGGAAAAATGCGTGGGCCGCTCCGACGACATGCTCATCATCCGAGGTGTCAACGTCTTCCCGTCACAGGTTGAATCGGTACTGCTGGAGATGAGTGAAACCAAGCCACACTACCTCCTGGTGGTTGATCGCGAAAACAACCTCGACACCCTCGAAATCAGGGTAGAGATTGAGGAGCAGTTCTTCTCCGACGAGGTAAAAGAGCTTGAGGGGCTCCGCAAGCGAATCAAGGCCAATATCTCCAGCATTCTCGGCATCAGCGCAACCATCCGGCTGGTTGAGCCAGGCACCATTGAACGCAGCATGGGCAAGGCTCAGCGGGTCATTGATAACCGTAAAATCAAATAAAAAATGATTATCAAACAGCTTTCGGTTTTTCTCGAAAACAGGACTGGTCGACTGACCGAACTGACCGGTATTCTTGCTGCCAACGACATCAATATCTCGGCATTCAGCATTGCCGATACTGCCGACTACGGTATTCTGCGCATGATTGTCGGACGGCCGGATGCTGCGGCAGAGATACTGCGCGAGGCGGGATTTGCCGTCAAGATCACTGATGTCGTCGGGATGAATATTCCCCACAGACCCGGCGGACTGCACAAAGCGCTGCAGATCATTTCAGACAATAACGTCGCCATTGACTATATGTACGCGTTCGCTTCCGGAGACGGAAAATCAACGGTGGTTATCAGGGCCGAATCGTTACAGCAGCTTATTGACCTCTTGCGGGAGCACAAGATGGAGCTGCTGCAGGAAGGGGATGTTTATCAAGTGTAACCAATCGCTACCAACATGCCAAGGTTTTCCAAAGCCGTTTCATCACTTCGCTCTTCCGAAATCAGGGATCTCATGACCCTGGCCTCAAGACCGGACATCATCTCATTTGCGGGAGGAATGCCCGGCAATGATCTCTTTCCTGTTCAGGAGATTGAGGATCTTTTCAAAGGGCTTGACATCAAAAAAAAGCGCATCGCATTTCAGTATGGCCCGACACCCGGCCTTCCCTCACTGCTTGAGTCACTGAGCGGCTTCCTCGAAAAAAAGGGGTTGCCGGTACACACGAACCGGCTGCTCATCACCACCGGCTCACAACAGGGGCTCAATCTGCTCGGTAAAGCCTTTATTGATCCCCATGACCCTGTCCTTGTCGAAAATCCCTGCTTTATCGGAGCCCTCTCGGCTTTCCGCTCCTACGACGCTGAACTGAGAGGAGTCCCTGTTGACCGCGACGGTATTGTCATGGAGGCGCTGCAACGGGAGATCGACCAAAAAGAGAAGCCAAAATTTCTTTACGTCACCCCATATTTCCACAACCCGGCAGGGCTGCTCTACAGTTCTGAACGCAAAGAGCAACTTATAACCGCGCTTCAGGGGCGCGATATCCCGCTGATTGAGGATGATGCCTACGGCGACCTCTACTTTTACGAAGAAGATCGGGAGCAACTCAAGCCCATCAAGGCCATCAATCCTGAAGGAATTGAGATCTGCTCTACCGGCTCATTCTCCAAGATTCTCGGCCCCGGCCTGCGACTGGGCTGGATGCTGGTGCCCGAAGAGATCTACCAGAAGTGCGAACTGATCAAGCAGTCTGCAGACGCCTGTTCGCCGAGCTTTACCCAGGTACTGGCTGATGAGTTTATCCGCTCCGGCCAGATTTACAGCTATATCGCCACTGTTCGGCAGGAGTACAAAAGAAGGGCAAACGCCATGGTTTCTGCTCTCAAGGAACACCTGCCAAACTACGTCCAGTGGAACGAACCACGAGGGGGCTTTTACCTCTGGCTCACTCTGCCGGAAGAGACCGATGCTACGAAAATTGTGCAACTTGCCATCGAGGGCGGCGCGGTGTTTGTGATTGGGAAGACGTTCGATCCGGCAGGAACGCACAACAATTCACTCCGCCTCTCCTATTGCAACAACACCCCCGAGCAGATTGCTGAGGGCATTCCGATTGTGGCCAGGGCCATACGGCAGGTTTGCGGGTAAAAAAGCAACAATCAGCCAGCCCCCCTTCACCGGCAAAACTTGAACAAAAACAGCAGCCCCATGGCATCAAGCACGCATCAAGATCTCGCAGGATTTATCTGGAACATCGCCAACAAGCTCCGGGGGCCATACCGCCCGCCGCAGTACCGACACGTTATGCTGCCCATGACCATCCTCCGCCGCCTTGATCTGGTGCTTGAACCAACCAAAGAGCCGGTGCTTGCCGAACTGAAACGGCTGCAAGCCAAAGGGATAACCGGCCCGGCGCTCGAAGCCGCCCTCTCAAGAGTTGCCAACGGCGGCAACCGCAAACAGGCGCTCTACAACACCAGCCCCTTCACCTTCCAGAAACTGCTTGGGGATGCTCCCAATATTGCCGACAACCTCATCTCCTATATCAGAGGCTTTTCACCCCGTGTTCGCGACATCTTCGAAAAATTCGAGTTTGAAAAGGAGATTGAAAAACTTGACGACAGCAACCGACTCTTCCTCATTGTCAAAGAGTTCTGCAGCTCAGAAATCGATCTCTCCCCGGCGAAACTCTCAAACCTCCAGATGGGCTACCTCTTTGAGGAGCTGGTCCGAAAATTCAACGAACAGGCCAACGAGGAGGCCGGAGACCACTTCACCCCGCGCGAAGTTATCCGCCTCATGGTTGAACTGATGTTCGTCTACGAAGATGAAGTATTCAAGGCCGGAAAATACAGCTCCATCTACGACCCGACGGCAGGAACCGGCGGTATGCTCTCCGTTGCCGAAGAGTACATCAAACGCAAAAACCGGGACGCCAACATTGAGCTATTCGGTCAGGAGTACAACCCGGAATCCTACGCTATTTGCTGTTCCGACCTGCTCATCAAGGACGAGGAGATCAGCAACCTTGTCTATGGCGATACGCTCGGCATCAAGGATGCAAAAAGCCGCGCCTACAACTTTTTACCGCAGGATGGCCACCCCGACAAACAGTTTCACTTCATGCTCTCGAACCCCCCTTTTGGTGTGGAGTGGAAGCCGGAAAAAAGTTTTGTGGATGATGAAGCCGCCCAGGGGTTCAGTGGACGATTCGGGGCGGGAGTGCCACGCATCAACGACGGCTCGCTGCTCTTTTTGCAACACATGATCTCCAAATTCCACCCCTCACCCTCCAGCGGAGGCGACGGATCACGCATCGCCATTGTCTTCAACGGCTCCCCCCTCTTCACCGGCGACGCAGGAAGCGGAGAGAGCAACATCCGACGCTGGATTATCGAAAACGACTGGCTCGATGCCATCATCGCCCTCCCCGACCAGATGTTCTACAACACCGGCATCTACACCTACATCTGGATTGTCACCAACAAAAAGCCAAAAGAACGCAAAGGATATGTGCAGCTCATTGACGGAACCCGCCTCTTCCGCAAGATGAAAAAGAGCATGGGCAACAAGCGCAACGAGCTCTCCGACGAGCATATCAGCGAACTGGTTCGTCTCTACGGCAACTTCCGCCAGAACACCCAGTGCACAACAGGGACCAACGGCAGTGAAGAGAAGCCCATAACCTCAAAAATATTCCGAAACTTCGACTTCGGCTACCTCAAAATGACCATTGAGCGCCCCCTCCGCCTCAACTTTCAGGCAAGCCAGGAACGCATTGAACGCCTTACAAACGAAACCGCATTCCAGAACCTGATACTGAGTAAAAAGAGGTCGATTGATGCACAGGCAGAGGATTTCCGAAGCGGCAAAGCCATGCAAGAGGCTCTGCTTGAAGCCCTGCGCGGCATGGAGAGTGACACACTCTACCGCAACCGCCCTGCCTTTCTGAAAGCGCTTGATGCAGCACTGAAAAGCGCCGATATAAAAATTGATGCCCCGCTGAAAAAGGCAATCCTCAGCACACTCAGCCAGCGCGATGAAAAAGCGGAGATCTGCCGCGACAGCAAAGGCAACCCGGAACCCGATCCCGAACTGCGCGACACTGAACTGCTCCCGCTTCCTGACGACACTTTCCTTCCCCTGCCAATCGGCTACGAAAAAGATGCCGATAACAGCAAGCTCCTCAAACTGGTGCAGAGCCACTGCGAAGCGTATCTCCAGAGAGAGGTTCTGCCACACGTCAGCGATACCTGGATAGACCACACCAAAACAAAGGTCGGCTACGAAATTCCCCTCAACCGCCACTTTTACGTCTACAAACCACCGCGCCCGCTCGAAGAGATTGAGAGCGACATCAAAGCGCTCGAAACCAGCATCCTCAACCTGCTCAGGGAGGTTGTTGAATGAGCCACTATCAGAGATATCCGGCTTACAGGGATTCCGGGGTGGAGTGGATCGGGGAGATTCCGGGACATTGGACGGTAAAGCGTCTCAAGCAAACCATGAGATTGATTACAACAAAATCCGGTGGCGAGACACAAAATATTGCACTCGAAAATATTGAAAGCTGGTCAGGGAGATATCTTCCGTCAGATACAGAGTTTGAAGGCGACGGTGTAACGTTTCAGGTCGGCGATATCCTGTTTGGTAAATTGCGCCCATATCTTGCAAAAGCATACCTTGCCGAATTTCAGGGCGCTGCCGTTGGCGATTTTCACGTTATGCGACCAACCCGGAATAGCTTATTTGGACGTTATGCGCTTTACCTTATACTCAATCATGGTGTAATCTCCATTGTTGATGGTTCAACATTCGGAGCAAAAATGCCACGGGTAAGCTGGGATTTCATGGGAAATATACAATTGCCAGTCCCCCCGCTCGAAGAACAGCAAGCCATTGCAAGCTTTCTTGACCGGAAAACAGCAGAAATTGACGAACTGATTACAAAAAAAGAGGAGCTGCTCAAAAAACTCGACGAAAAACGCACCGCCCTCATCACCCGGGCCGTCACCAAAGGCCTCGACCCGTCAGCGCCGATGAAAGATTCTGGTGTAGAGTGGCTTGGAGAGATTCCAAAACATTGGGTAATCTGGAAGGTTACGCATGGATTTAATACCATCGGTAGCGGGACTACCCCTAAAAGTGATAATTCTGATTTTTACGATGGCAACATTCCATGGGTAACAACATCAGAACTCCGCGAAACTGTCATTGAAAATACATCTCAAAAGATATCTATCGATGCTTTTCAATCCCATTCTGCGCTGAAAATCTATCCAGCAGGAAGTATTGTAATTGCGATGTATGGTGCCACTATCGGACGGTTGGGAATCTTGGGAGTTGATGCCACCGTAAATCAAGCCTGCTGTGTATTTGCACAACCAACCACATTTCAACCCCGATTTTTTTATTATTGGCTTCTTATGCGAAAACCAATCTTAATATCTCTTTCCACTGGAGGCGGCCAGCCGAATTTGAGCTTGGAAGATCTTAAAAATATAAGGATTCCTACTCCTCCACTCGAAGAACAGCAAGCCATAGCTGAACATATTGAGAAAAAAACAGTAATAATAGATCGTCAGAAAGCACAAGTCACTGAAGCAATCGAACGGCTCAAAGAGTACCGAAGTGCGCTCATTACCGACGCCGTAACCGGTAAAATGGATGTTCAATCGCATCGAACAAAGGAATGCCTGTCAGCCTGAACAATAACAGAACCAGTGCCATGAAAACAATAAAAATCTTCCTCGCCTCATCAAACGAGCTGAAACATGATCGCGAACAGTTTGAAATCGAGATCAACCGAAAAAACAAGGCATGGGCTCAAAAAGGCATTTTTCTGCATCTTGAAATCTGGGAAGACCTCTCTTCCAGAATGTCGAGCACCCGCTCACAGGATGAGTATAACAAGAAGATAAAAGAGTCTGATATTTTCATTCTCCTTGCCTGCAACAAAGTTGGCATGTACACTGCCGAAGAGTTTGATACCGCTTTCGGAGCATTCAAGACCACCAGCAAGCCATTTATTTTCACCTGGTTCAGGGAGCCAACTGCCACGCCAGAACCAAGCCTGCAAGAATTCAAAGAGAAGCTTGTTGCGCTGGGGCACTTCCATGCAACCTACTCAAACAGCGATGACCTCTGGAACCAGTTCAACAAAGAGCTTGAACGGCTTGAAATTGCCAGCTTTAAAAAAAACAAATTCGTCATGCGCACAACAACTCAAGGCAAAAAAAGTGTTTATTTTGAGAAAGCAGGTGATGTAACCATCAATATCGAGTAAATCATACCCTTATGCCGGAAGAGAAGCGGGAAACAACGCAGGGCGACAAGTCGATCTACTTTGAGCAAGCCAAAAAGGTGACGGTCAATTACCTTGGTGGTAAGAAAATCAATAAACACCTTGGGACGATACCCTTTATTCCGCAAGTTTTCTTGGGGCGAGAAGAAGACCTTGAAGCCATTCACGACAAACTTTTCAATGGCAACAACCTGCTGCTTTTGGTCAATGGAGAAGGCGGAATTGGCAAAACAACCCTGGCATCAAAGTACTATCAGGCATATCATGAAGAGTACGCCCATTTAGCCTGGGTTTTCGCTGAAAAAAGTCTGCATGATGCCATACTGACCCTTGCCTATCCTTTGCAGGTGACCTTCCCCGAGAGAATGACGGAAGAGGAGCGGCTTCAGGCGCTGCTTTGCGAAATGGCAGAACTGAAAAAGCCCTGCCTGCTTGTCATTGATAACGCCAACAGCCTTGATGATCTTGAATCGCATTACCACGCGCTCAAGGCCTGTTCCAATTTTCATCTACTGCTTACGACACGAATCACTGAGTTTGAACATGCAGAGATACATGCAATCAAGCCGCTTGATGAAAAAAATGCTCTAACCCTTTTTACAAGACTTTACCCAAACCACAACAGCACAGAGGATAACCTTCTGCAGAAAATTCTGGAGGCGGTCGGCTACAACACGCTCGTTATCGAGCTGCTTGCAAAAAATCTCGGCAACTTCAACAACAAGCTTCGCCAGCGATATACGCTAAGCGATTTGCTCAGTGACCTGCAAAAAAAGGGGCTGTTCGGGCTGAGCCGGAGTGGCACCATCAGCATTGCCTATCACGGTGACGGGCTTGGACTGCGCAAGGAAAAGCCGGAAGATATTCTCGCGGAAATGTACAACCTCAGCGACCTTGACGAGGCTGAAAAAACGATGCTCTCGGTGTTTGCAGTGCTACCGGCTGAACCGATAAGCTTTACAACACTTGAAGAGCTGCTTCCCGGCACCGACAATCTCGATATCACCCTGCTGAACCTGGCAAAAAAAGGGTGGCTCGAATTTAATGACACAACCAACAGCTTCAAGTGCAGCCCTGTTGTGCAGGAGGTTACCCGACACCAGAATGAGGAAAAGCTCTTTGAACATTGCGAAGTGCTGATCGCCACACTCACCGAAAAGCTTGAGTATGAACCCGGAACTGGCCATTTGCCAAATATCAGTTATGATAAAGGAATTCTTTATACAAGATACGCTGAAAGCATATGCGCTTATACTGTTTTTTTACAAAAACCCGAAATAATAATTCTATTGTTGGACCGCATTGGAAATTTTCATAAAACAACAGGCAATCTCGACAAAGCACTGACTTTCTTTGATCAGGATGCCCAATTAAGTAAAGAACTCTATGAGGCTTATCCGCAAAATGTCTCCTTCAAAAATGGGCTCGCCATTTCGTATTCTAAACTCGGCGAAACTCACTCCGCTCTCGGCAATCTCGACAAAGCACTGACTTTCTTTGATCAGGATGCCCAATTAAGTAAAGAACTCTATGAGGCTTATCCGCAAAATGTCTCCTTCAAAAATGAGCTCGCCATTTCGTATTCTCAACTCGGCGAAACTCACTCCGCTCTCGGCAATCTCGACAAAGCACTGACTTTCTTTGACGATGAAACCCGCTTATTTGAAGAACTCTATGAGGCTTATCCGCAAAATGTCT
>CAJEXW010000012.1 GCA_903994525.1 uncultured Chlorobiaceae bacterium | reverse complement strand
TATATTGATATTTCAGTAGCAGAGATTAGTGAGGCGGAAAAAATATACTCACAACATAAAAAATACTTTGATAAGTCTCAATATGAGCAATTAGTTAATAATATATGTTGGTATAAATTAGAACAATATATTGTCACATTGAAGAAACTTGAAGCAGAGGGAGTTGATTCTGAAGGAAATGATGAATTATTAAATAAATTAAACGTGACATATAGTGAATTGAAAACAGCTTATGCTGTTATTGATTCACTAATAAGAGAAAATAATTATGAATCAAGTAATTTGTTAGATACTGCGGCCTGGTATTGTTATTGGGAATACAAGAAAAATAATGATACGGTGTATTTAGCAAAAGCTAAAGAATATGCACTATCTATTAACCGCAAAAAAGCCCTTACTTCATATCCTTATAAAAGCTTTAAGACACACATGAATCATATTCAGACAATTATGAGCGCCAAATAGAAATAGTTGATTATGTGGGTGCATGTTAAGAAAAACGTAAACAAGAGGTGTGCTTCTGAGCGTTTGGTAAGAAAATCATAACATCTCTAACGCCCTGAACGGCTTCGACACCCTTAAATAATTCTCAAGCAGCAATCGGATTTAGTCAATCTTGTGCAGCAGCACCGCCACCATCCCAGCCAACAAAGCCCCCACCGCTGCCCAATAATCGCCATTCCCGTAAATCCCGCCCGTGCGCTTGCAATCAAAGCAACTATTCTGTAAATAAACACTCCCGGCATCTTCATCAAGAACGGCCCGGTAATATCCGGTCATTCTTTTGTGCATTCAAGAGTTATACGCTTTATTGCTTGTGGATGCGGGGGGACTCAAACTGAACGTAGTGTAAAGTTGCAGAAGGGGTGGTGAGAGCGTGGATTGACAAGTTGTTCTTTCTAAAAGATGTCGCCAGTAAAAACGGAAGCATACTATAAGAGCACCTGCAAATCCAAAGATGTAGTACAACGGTCATGTTAATTGTTATCTCTTGATTCAGGCTGGGATGAGATGATAACTTATTGACTTTAAATCCCTTGCTGCCGCAGAGGTAGCAGGTGACGTCAACTTCGGCTGACGGTTCGGTGAAGGGGAAAAAGCTTGGGCGGAACCGGAGTTTGACGTCGGTGCCGAACATTTGTTTGGCGAAGGAGTAGATGTACAGTATCTTGAGCTTTGTGATCAAAATAATCTGAGTATTCGCCTCAATATATCTATTCTGTTCATTACTTTTGCAGGTATATGGCAGAAGCAAGATATACCAACTTACTGATACACTATGGCATTTGAGAGTCTTTCAGATGAATTTATTGAGGGATTGATTAGCTGTCGAAAGCATGTTGAAAATCCCAAGGCGCGAGAACAAGTCAAGCCAGGCCATAAACAGTTCAATTATAACGTGCAAGCATTAGATGAATCAGGACATCAATTTATGCTCTACACTCGTCAGAATACGGAAGAAGGGATGGATGATGATTTTTCATGTGGGTTGCTATGGTTGGCTTCGAATGGAGAATGCTTGACGTTATGTCGATATAATGGGTCTGCTCATATACATCGGAATAAACTTGAGCACAAATCACTGGAATTGACGTGCCATATCCATCGGGCAACAGAGAAGTACATCGTAGCAAACCAAAAGCCAGAAGGGTTTGCCTATCCGACAGAAAAATATCGGACGCTGAATGAAGCTCTTCATTGCCTGATAAAAGAGTGTTGTATTGAAGGATTGATGTCCGGCTCTACTCGGGCAAACCAGATTGACCTGTTTACGTGATGACAATCGATTTGAACATACTGCAGAAAGCGCTTTGTCACGCGATGTGCAGCGAAATACGTATAAGAGAAAAGACACCGGAGCTTCTGGCTATAGATACTCCGTTTTCTTTTCCTGACGGTGATCAGTATCAGCTTTACATCAAAGTATTGCCAGGGGGAGTTCTTCGACTAACCGACATGGGGCATACTCTCATGCATTTGAGCTATGAAAATGATATTGACAAGTTTCGAGAAGGCACCAGAAACACTCTTTTCGAGCAGATCAAGACGGAAACGTCTGTTGATGAACATAATGGCTCATTTTTTATTGATTCGACGATCGAAAATCTATGCACTAATATTTTTCATATGGGGCAGGCGATTACTAAAATCAACGATTTGACATTTTTAAAGAGATCGAGGGCTGAGTCTACATTCTATGAGGATCTGAAAGAGTCTCTGTACATGATTGTACCTCCTGAAAAAATTGTCAGTAATTTTCTCTACGAGGGCATCGAAAATGCCGCAGATTATCCGATCGATTATCGAATTGAGGGGAAGGAAAACCTTCCTGTTTTTCTTTTTGGTATTCCAAACAAGGACAAAGCAAAGCTTGTAACGATTATCCTTGAACGACTGCTGCGAGCACATGCAAACTATGATAGCCTCCTTGTTTTTTTAGATCAGGGGGCGTTACCTCGGCCTGATCTTGCACGTCTTACGAACGCTGGAGGTGAAATGATCGCTTCTCTTGATGCAGAACAGGATTTTCGGCGCAAGTTACAGCGGAAAGTGCAGATGAACTGACGCTTTTGGGTTTCTCTACGCCCCAAACTGCCTTAACATCCTCAAATCATTCTCAAACAGCAACCTGATATCATCAATCTTATACCTGAGCAGCACGGTGCGGTCAACGCCCATGCCAAAGGCGTAGCCTGACCACTCTTCGGGGTCTATGCCGCAGTTGCGCATGACGTTGGGGTGAACCATGCCGCAGCCCATGATTTCGAGCCAGCCTGATTTTTTGCAGACTTTACATCCCTTGCCGCCGCAGAGGTAGCAGGTGACGTCCACTTCGGCTGATGGTTCGGTGAAGGGGAAAAAGCTTGGGCGGAACCGGAGTTTGACGTCGGTGCCGAACATCTGTTTGGCGAAGGAGTAGATGGTGGCTTTAAGGTCGGCGAAGGAGACCTTCTTGTCGATGTAGAGCCCTTCGAGCTGGTGGAAGACGCAGTAGCTTCGGGAGCTGATGGCTTCGTTGCGGTAGACCTTTCCTGGGCAGATTACCCGTATGGGCGGTTTCTGGTCGAGCATGACTCTCACCTGCACCGGGGAGGTGTGGGTTCTGAGGAGCACGTCGGAGCCGGGGTTGCCGCTGGTGACGAAAAAGGTGTCCTGCATGTCGCGGGCGGGGTGGTCGGGCGGAAAGTTCAGCATGTCGAAGTTGTAGCTGTCGAGCTCCAGTTCGGGGCCGGTTGCGATGCCGAATCCCATGGCTGAAAAGATCTGTTTCATCTCGCCAAGCACCTTCTGTACCGGATGTTCGCTGCCTGTAAAGTAGCGGCGTCCGGGGAGGGTGAGGTCAATGCCTTTGTTGCTGCTGCTGCTTTCGGTTGATGCAAACCTCTCCTCGGCTTCGGTGAGCTTTGCATCAGCCGTCTGCTTGAGCTGGTTCAGCAACTGACCAATTCGCGGTTTATCAGCAGGGTCAACCGACTTGAGTTGGCCGAAACGAGCTGCAATGAGCCCTTTCCGAACCGTGTATTTGAGGCGGAAGGCTTCAAGATCGGCCTGCGCTTTAATCTCAAACTCAACAATCTCCTGCTGTAACCTGCGAATGCTCTCTTCCATTATGGTACCAGTGTAAATCTTATTCGATAACCGATTTGACAATTTGAGAGAAGGCTGCCGGATCCTTGACGGCGATCTCGGCGAGCGCCTTGCGGTCGATTTCGACATTCTTCTTCAGCATGGCGTTAACCAGACGGGAGTAGGTGGTGCCGTTCAGGCGTGCGGCGGCGTTGATACGCATGATCCAGAGCGAACGGAAGGTGCGTTTTTTAACGCGACGGTCACGGTAGGCGTACTGTTCAGCTTTATCGACCGCGTGCTTGACGACGGTCAGAATATTGCCGCGTGATCCCCAGAACCCTTTGGCTTTTTTTAAGACTCTTTTTCTCCGTGCTTTTGAGGCAACGGCGTTATTTGCTTTAGGCATCGTTGTGTCGAGTTAATGTTAAAAATTTAAGCATGAATCATCCGCTTGATCTGCTTCGCCTTCAATCCCAAAAGCAGAGCGCTCTGGTGGAGCCTGCGTGAGCGCTTTCTGTTCTTCTTCTCAAGGTTGTGCGATCCATTCATGCGTTCACGCTTGATTTTTCCGGATGCTGTCGTCTTAAACCGTTTGCATGCTCCACGGTGGGATTTCATTTTAGGCATGATCGTCCTTTATATTTTTGGTAGAATAAAATTGCTCGAATTTTCTTGATTACTGCTCTTCTTCAATCAGATCCTCAGGAGCCAGAGGCGCAAGTGGCGCTGCCGGTGGCTGATTTGTTTTAGCCCTGATGCGGTCGTAGGCATCAATCTTCTTCTTGTCGGGCTCAAAATAGACAAAGAGCTTTTTACCCTCAAACTTTGGATCACCGTCACGGGTACTCACCACGCTCAGCCGCTCGGTCAGGCGCTCGGCCAGCTCCAGCCCCTTATCCTTGTAGATAATGGAGCGTCCCAGAAAAACGATGGTGGCCCTGACGCGGTTGCCTTTGCGCAGAAACTCTTCAAGATGAGCGGTCTTGAAGTCAAAGTCGTGCTTGTCGGTATTCGGATGAAACCGCAGCTCCTTGAGGGTGGTGGTCTTCTGCTTTTTCTTACCCCGGAGTTAAAATATTGTTCAACCAACGCAGAAGATTCGTAAATTGATCCCGTCCGTTGTTTCATTTTCCCAACCCGGTACTCAGTAATCAATTTTGCCATCATGACTATTCAAGCCTTACCTGACATTATCAAAGATGGCTATGAAATTCATGAGTGGCGGCATGCCTCTGCTATTCTTGCCAGTGATTTTCCTGACGAACTATCGGATATTTGCGATGTGTTAGGCCGGTTTCGGCTGTGCAAAACATTTTTAACAACTCCCGGAGGTCGAAAGTCGAAGATTTCAGAGGGAATCGATTCGGAACTGTATCAGAAAGGGTGGGTGGAGAAAAAGTTTGATACCGCTTTTGTTGTTGATGGCAACTCAACAGCAAGTACAACACACGCAGTTCCCTATGCTTCGTGATAAATAATGATATATCATATCAGTAACAAACTGAACCGATCATGCTGACGAAAACCAGATCAGTGACATCAGGATGAAGGAAACAACAAGCTCAGAAAGGAATGCCCTAATGTCCGCAGGGATATGCTCTGGAAGTTATTGCAAGCGAACTACAATTCGATTCATTCTAAAAGCTCATTAGGCAAGCTGACACCGGTAGAATTTTACTCAAACAAGATTCATATTTACCAAATCATGTAGTCGATAAATGGTGACGCGTCAAAAATAAAAAAATTATTTACAAAAAGTTATTTATGCTATCAAGAAAAAAATAGAAACTGTCTATAAATTTGCTTGTAAACGTCATAATTGGGTTCTTATAAAGAACAAATACCCTAACCACTAGCACCAATGATAAAACAATAGAGAACAAAGTTAAAACAACAATATTTCTTATTTCCTTAAAGCTTTTTATTAATTTTCCATTTAGTTCATCTTTTGATGAATCCAAATATATAACTATATCACAAATTTCATTATACTTCTCTTCGACTATTTCCAAATACTCTACACTTGAATACTCACTCCTATTAATTTCAGCAAGAGTAATATTAATATCAGTTATTTTATTGTGTACGCCAGACCAATCCTTGATAACACTTGAGATATCTATTTTTTTATATTCTTCACAAAATCCAACAAAATACTCAATCTTATCAAGCACCCCAATTTCTAATATATCATAGCTTGCTCTTTGAGAATGCCGAGTTGCCCGACGAAGTTCCTCGTCTTGCTCCCCCTCTGACTTTTCATTTATTGCCTTTAAAGTATGATATGCAACGTACCTGAGTTCGTTAATCGAAGGAATCTCTATCTCATCGTCATGTTGCTTATAAACTTTTAATTCGCTTTTTATTTTATCGATTAATTCACGCGTCTTCTTTAAAGAGTTGTATAACGCTATTATTTTGTCATTTCCTTCTTCTTTCCTCAATGCATTAGATTCCTCACTTAATGAAGGCTCTCCATTTACATTTCCCACAATCATTTTATTGGCATTTTTACAAATGTAATAATAATATTCATCACAAGCGTCACAAAATTAAATATTACTAAAGCCCAAAATGTACGATCATTAATAATTCTTTTTTTCTTTTTTTCATTTAAATATGACTCATATATATCTACTTTACCTACAGCCACACAAAGATCTTCATATGATTTACAAGCATACTCATAATCACTTTCATTAACCCCTGAATCGGTTATTATTTTTAACTTATTCACCAATTTTTTTGTTTTACTCAAAATATTAGTCCAATCATCAATCACACACGATATTTCATCCTTATGAAATGCCTCATGTGTATTTATAATTTTCTCCGCCTTATCAATTATACCTAATTTCAATGCCTGAAAACTCGATTTATTGCATGAATCTATAGCTTGATCAAGTAGTGCCTTCTGTTGAACAATTTCAGGCTGAACCATTGCTCCAATCGTAAAAAATGCCGCATTACTTAGCTCATTAATAGACGCGATGTCTGGGCCATCAATTATTTTTTTTCGCTCAACAATTTTTAAATATTTTTCTGCGGATTTAAAATACATACATAGCCTATCAAGACTATTCTTATTTACCTGAAGAAAATCTTGGCGAATATGATTCATTTTGAAAAAAAAATCTCGCCGTGTGGCGAGATAGTTTATGGAAAACAATAATGAAAAAGGTAACTAAAAGACTAAACTTTATTGAACTTCTTTACCAGTTGATTAAGTCTAACATTTTTTTCCGCCTTAGTAACGTAATCCCCAATTTGCAACCTTGTATTACCCCGTGAAAAAGCAGAAACAATTTTTCTTACGACATCTTTTCGCTTTTCCGCCTTTTTTTTATCATTCCTATGCCAAAGGCTAAAATCAGTATTTAGGCTGATTAGCATGACATCTCCTTATTTTTAAGCTTCTTAGAAGCTGTTAAGACTTCAGACATTGTAATATAGCTGTTAAGACTTCAGACACGAGTCGTAATGTAATAAATAAAAATTCAAAAAAAAGGTTCCTATGTAAAGACCGGCACATTACCGGTTACTACCCATCAAGATCTTTGTCTGCGCGCTGTTTTAGCTTTTTTTTGAAAACTTACTCCATACATTTCCTAAGGTAGAAATTTATTTAGAAAATTGCAATATAGTGGCCCCCCAATCTGTCCCAATCAAAGAGGTGATTATAGAACTTAAAAAAGGCTGATATGCTTGTTGTGGAGTGTTATAAACCCCCTCTCTACGCCCCAAACTGCCTCAACATCCGCAAATCATTCTCAAACAGCAACCGTATATCATCAATCTTATACCTCAGCAGCACCGTGCGGTCAACACCCATACCAAAGGCGTAGCCTGACCACTCTTCGGGGTCTATGCCGCAGTTGCGCATGACGTTGGGGTGTACCATGCCGCAGCCCATGATTTCGAGCCAGCCTGATTTTTTGCAGACTTTACATCCCTTGCCGCCGCAGAGGTAGCAGGTGACGTCTACTTCGGCTGATGGTTCAGTGAAGGGGAAAAAGCTTGGGCGGAACCGGAGTTTGACGTCGGTGCCGAACATCTGTTTGGCGAAGGAGTAGATGGTGGCTTTGAGGTCAGCGAAGGAGACCTTCTTGTCGATGTAGAGCCCTTCGAGTTGGTGGAAGACGCAGTAGCTTCGGGAGCTGATGGCTTCGTTGCGGTAGACCTTTCCTGGGCAGATCACCCGTATGGGCGGTTTCTGGTCGAGCATGACTCTCACCTGCACCGGGGAGGTGTGGGTTCTGAGGAGCACGTCGGAGCCGGGGTTGCCGCTGGTGACGAAAAAGGTGTCCTGCATGTCGCGGGCGGGGTGGTCGGGCGGAAAGTTCAGCATGTCGAAGTTGTAGCTGTCGAGCTCCAGTTCGGGGCCGGTTGCGATGCCGAATCCCATGGCTGAAAAGATCTGTTTCATCTCGCCAAGCACCTTCTGTACCGGATGTTCGCTGCCTGTAAAGTAGCGGCGTCCGGGGAGGGTGAGGTCAATGCCTTTGTTGCTGCTGCTGCTTTCGGTTGATGCAAACCTCTCCTCGGCTTCGGTGAGCTTTGCATCAGCCGTCTGCTTGAGCTGGTTCAGCAACTGACCAATTCGCGGTTTATCAGCAGGGTCAACCGACTTGAGTTGGCCGAAACGAGCTGCAATGAGCCCTTTCCGAACCGTGTATTTGAGGCGGAAGGCTTCAAGATCGGCCTGCGCTTTAATCTCAAACTCAACAATCTCCTGCTGTAACCTGCGAATGCTCTCTTCCATTATGGTACCAGTGTAAATCTTATTCGATAACCGATTTGACAATTTGAGAGAAGGCTGCCGGATCCTTGACGGCGATCTCGGCGAGCGCCTTGCGGTCGATTTCGACATTCTTCTTCAGCATGGCGTTAACCAGACGGGAGTAGGTGGTGCCGTTCAGGCGTGCGGCGGCGTTGATACGCATGATCCAGAGCGAACGGAAGGTGCGTTTTTTAACGCGACGGTCACGGTAGGCGTACTGTTCAGCTTTATCGACCGCGTGCTTGACGACGGTCAGAATATTGCCGCGTGATCCCCAGAACCCTTTGGCTTTTTTTAAGACTCTTTTTCTCCGTGCTTTTGAGGCAACGGCGTTATTTGCTTTAGGCATCGTTGTGTCGAGTTAATGTTAAAAATTTAAGCATGAATCATCCGCTTGATCTGCTTCGCCTTCAATCCCAAAAGCAGAGCGCTCTGGTGGAGCCTGCGTGAGCGCTTTCTGTTCTTCTTCTCAAGGTTGTGCGATCCATTCATGCGTTCACGCTTGATTTTTCCGGATGCTGTCGTCTTAAACCGTTTGCATGCTCCACGGTGGGATTTCATTTTAGGCATGATCGTCCTTTATATTTTTTGTAGAATAAAATTGCTCGAATTTTCTTGATTACTGCTCTTCTTCAATCAGATCCTCAGGAGCCAGAGGCGCAAGTGGCGCTGCCGGTGGCTGGTTCGTTTTTGCCCTGATGCGATCATAAGCGTCGATCTTCTTCTTGTCGGGCTCGAAATAGACGAAGAGCTTTTTGCCCTCAAACTTTGGATCACCGTCACGAGTACTCACCACGCTCAGTCGCTCGGTCAGGCGCTCGGCCAGCTCCAGCCCCTTGTCCTTGTAGATAATGGAGCGTCCCAGAAAAACGATGGTGGCCCTGACGCGGTTGCCTTTGCGCAGAAACTCTTCAAGATGAGCGGTCTTGAAGTCAAAATCGTGCTTGTCGGTGTTCGGATGAAACCGCAGCTCCTTGAGGGTGGTGGTCTTCTGCTTTTTCTTGAGATCCTTGTCCCTCTTGTCCATCTTGTAGAGCAGCCTGCCGAGGTTGTCGAACTTGCAAACCGGTGGTTCGGCGTTTGGCTGTACTTCAATCAGATCCTGATTCCGCTCTTCGGCTACCCGCTTGGCGTCAATGGTGTTCATCACCTCCTGTGTTCCGTCCGGAAAAATAATGCGGACTTGCGGAACACGAATCTGCTCATTGACTCGATAGGTGAGTTTTGGCTTTTGAGTCGTAACCTTTTGTTTCTTCATGCGTTCAGGTTTTGTTTAGATAGTCAGGTTCTTCCGGTGATCTCTTGTTTGAGCTTGTCGATCAGTCCACTGACGCTGAAGCGCCCCTCATCACCAATGCGATGACGGCGCAGCGAAACTTCGCCGCTCTCCTGCTCTTTCTGTCCGATGACAATCATGCAGGGGATCTTGCTGATTTCGGCGTCACGAATTTTCTTGCCGATTTTTTCACTTCTGGAGTCAAGTTCAGCGCGGATTCCTGCTTCGAGGAGCGCCTGGTGTACGCTTTTTGCATAGTCGTGAACATCTTCGGCAATCGGGAGCACCACAGCCTGCACCGGCGCGAGCCAGAGCGGGAAGTTCCCGGCGGTGTGCTCGATAAGAACGCCGATAAAGCGCTCCATGGAGCCGAATGGGGCACGATGAATCACAACAGGGCGATGTTTCTGGCCGTCGCTGCCCGTGTAGGTGAGGTCAAACCGTTCCGGCATCACATAGTCAACCTGCACGGTGCCGAGCTGCCACTTTCTGCCGAGAGCGTCACGCACGATAAAATCAATTTTCGGCCCATAAAAGCTCGCTTCGCCAACGCCGATAAAGTAGTCGATGCCCATGCGGTCGGCAGCCTCTTTTACATCCTTCTCCGCCTGCTCCCACACCTCGGCAGTACCACCGTACTTCGCCTGGTTTTCGGGGTCGTGCATCGAGAGGCGGGTCTGCACCTCTGAAAAGCCGAGCGTTCCAAAGACAAACTGCGTCAGTTCAATAGCGCTGCAGATCTCGTCAACAAGCTGGTCGGGGCGGCAGTAGATGTGCGAGTCGTCCTGCGTGAAGCCTCTCGCACGCACCAGTCCGTTCAGCTCACCCGACTGCTCGTGGCGGTAGACTGTCCCGAACTCCGTCAAGCGAAGCGGCAGATCGCGGTAGCTCCGCATCTTCGAGCTGTAGATGAGGTGGTGGTGCGGGCAGTTCATCGGTTTGAGAAGATACTGCTCCTGCTTGCCCTCTTCATCGTGATAGGTGAGCGGCGGAAACTGCGAATCGCTGTAATAGGGATAGTGGCCCGAACGCTTGTAGAGTTCAATATTGCCGATATGTGGCGTATAGACCGGCAGATAGCCACGCTTGCGCTGCTCCTCCTTGAGGAAGGCTTCAAGCTCGTTGCGGATAATGGCCCCTTTCGGCAGCCAGATCGGCAGACCGCTTCCAACCTCCGGCGAGAGCATGAACAGCTCCAGTTCGGTGCCGAGTTTGCGGTGATCCCGTCGTTTGGCCTCTTCCAGTCGGGCAACATGCTCTTTCAGCAGCTTTTCCGAGGGGAAGGTGATGCCGTAGATGCGCTGCATATTCTCCCGAGCCGAATCTCCACGCCAGTAAGAGGAGGAGATGTTGGTGAGGAGAACCGCCTTCACTTTACTGGTTGATGGCAGGTGCGGTCCGATGCAGAGGTCGGTAAAACCATCCTGATGGTAGAGCGAAACCCTCTCAACACTCTTCAGGGTATCTTCAAGAATCTCAACCTTGTAGGGGTCGTTCCTGACGCTCTTGAAAAACTCTATGGCATCGATGCGGCTCATCTCTTCGCGCCGTATCTGAATATCACGCTTGCTGATCTCCAGCATCCTCTCTTCGATCTTGCGGAGATCCTCTTCGCGGAAGCGGTGTGGAGAGGCGACATCGTAGTAGAACCCCTGCTCAATGGATGGGCCAGCGCCGAATTTGCTGCCGGGGTAAAGCTCCTCAATCGCCTGGGCCATAAGGTGGCTTGAGCTGTGCCAGAAGATATTCGGCCCGTCGGGGGAGCTGAAGGTGATAATTTCTATTGCCGCATTGGCGGAGAGGGGAGTGTTGAGGTCAATCGCAACACCATTAACCTTGATCGCCAGGGCATCCTGAGCAAGTTTGCGTCCGATAGAGAGCGCAACGTCATTGCCGGTTGAGCCGGTGGGAAATGTTTTAACACTCCCGTCCGGAAGGGTAAGGGCTATTACAGCCAGTGGTTCCTGATTGTCAGACATTCTTGTTCCTGTCGTTTCACTTCACGGGAAGAGTAAAAGCTCTCTCCATGAAAATATCTATGCAGCCTCTTTACGTTAGTACTGTCGGGCCGGGGGGGGCTGTTTCACTCTCTACTTTCGCAGGAGTGGTTTCCCCGGATCCGTAATGTGGACTTGGACGATACGCAAAAAATCAAACTCTTCCAAATCAGTTGATACTATGCAGCAGCTCCGGTGTGACGCACTCTTTCCCCTGTTTCAGGGTGAGCAGCTCCGCTTTCCGTTTCAGCTCCCGCCCGTAGGAGATCTGGCTGATGAAGGGGGCCTTTTTCACCATCTCGTTCAACAGGGCATTGGCTTCGCTGCTCCAGGCAACCTTCTGTGCAGGCTCCTCCACGGCGGTGCGGCGGTTGAGTGGAAGGAAGTTGAAGAGCATGTCGTAAAGGGAGTTGACAATCTCCTGCAAGAGATAGATGGCTCCGCTGTGGCCCATGAAGGGGGTGCCGAGCGCACGACGCACGATGGGGCCGGGGAAGCCTGCCGGAATGAACCGGCTTTTCGAGTCAAGTTCGGCCAGATAGATTTTATCGACAATTCTGCCGAAGAGGAACTGCGGCTGTTTCTGCTGAATCTCCTCGCGGATGAGGGTGTTGTCGGCTTTGGCGGTATCGTGGCTGAAGAGGCACTGCATCCCCATCTCTCCCGCCAGAAAGGTTTCGAGGCCGAGGGCGTAGGTTTTTGCAGCGGTGGCACCGAACCGGATGGTCGGGAACCACTCCGCCTGTGGTCCGCGCCAGAGATCCCAGAGTGGCTTGAGGGTGGTGCGTTTCTCCTTCTGCAAAAAGGCCTCGGCCTCCTGCTCCCGCTTCAGGAGGCGACCAAGGTCGTGAATAAAATTTTTGGTTTCGCCAATGCCGAAGGGGGCCTGCAGCACCGGACGGCCAAGTTGTTCCGCCAGAGCGTGGCCGAATTCATGGTACATCACCACCAGCACATCGGAGTTTTTCAGATCGGCAATGTCGTGCAGCGAACTTTCAAAGGGGTAGACATGCAGCAGCTCTCCTCCCACTCCAGCAATGAGCCGCTTGATTTCGGCCAGATCTGACGGGCTGTTGAAGCAGCCGTAGGTGGGGCCGATAATCGAGACCGTTCCGGGTTTTACAGCGACGGAGTTGTTGTCGCCAAACGTCTCATTAAGCCACACCAGAGCGCGGTCGCGTCCCTGCCACTCATCTTCGCCAAGGGAGTTTGAGGGGAAAAAGCGGACATCGGGGTATTTCATTGTCAGCATCCGCTCGTGGTCGCTGCCGATCATCTCGCTCTCTGCGCTGGAGACCAGAATCAGTTGCCGCCCCGGTGCCTGAAGCTTTTCAATGGTCTCCCTTACAATCTCCGAGCTGCCTGAGGAGGCGATCTCCTTTTCGGTGAGGCTGGTCGGGGTAAAGTTCTCCAGATAGGGTACGGCATCGGTATAGTCAATGACCGCCACCCCCACCAGGTTGTAGCAGCCTACCGGCGCATCGGCTATGACGTGGACATCAACCAGTGAACAGAAGGTGTTGACTGCCGCCCAGTAGGCGCTTGCGGTTGATTCGTCCCGAATGGTTTTTCCCATGATGATAATGCTATGATGTTCAGCGGGAGTGCCCCTGCAGCGACACTGGCAGAACTCCCCGTGGTTTCAGTGCTCCCCGCAACACCTCGGCCGCCAACTCCTCACAATCCTCAGTGGGGGAGTAGGTGCAGAGGTAGCTGCTTATTTCAGGAAAATAGTTGATGATGTACGGAGTACCAAGCGACAGGAGTATCAGCGGGCTCTCTTTCGGCACAATCCCGACGAGAGAGTGAATGAACTGCTGCTGTTGGGTGGAAAGTTTCAGGGCTCCGGAGCTGCTCAGTGACTGGCTGTAGGAGGTGACAATCACCGCTTTTGCCGTTTTCGCCAGTTCGGTGGCATTCGCATAAGTAAGCGAATCGGTGCCGGGGTTGATTCTGATATGGTTGACCGTATAAAACTTGTCGAGCTGTTTTATATATCTCCTTGCCGTCTCATTGTTTATTCTGTCCTGCACGATAATATTCACCATCCCCTCGGTTGGTTTGAGAGGCAGGAGGTGGTTGGTGTCGCTCACCAGCGTGATGGCGCGTGATGCAATTCTTCTCGAGAGATGCTGATGGGTGGGAGGGCTCACCTCTCTCTTGACCTGCTTCAGATCGGCAGTTTTTCGCCTCTCTATCTCCAGCCACGCTTTAGCCTGAAGGATTCTGCGCACGGAGTTGTCAATCTGCTCCATTGCAATCTCCCCCTTTTCGACCGCCTTGACCACAGCGCTGTGGGTCAGCTCAGGATCGGGAGAGAAGAGCAGCAGATCATTGCCCGCCTGCACCGCCTTGACCGAAATCTCGGCCACGTTCTGGCCGTTGTAGAGCGCCTTCATGTTGAGGGCATCGGTAATAATCAACCCCTGAAAACCAAGCTCTTTACGGAGCAGTTCGGTCACAATAAGCTTTGAAAGGGAGGCTGGCTCCATGCTGCCGGTCAGTTTCGGTACGGCGAGATGACCCACCATGACACTGATGACCCCCCGTTCAATGGCCGCCCTGAAGGGTTGCAGCTCATAGGCATCAAGCTGCGTTCGGTCGGCCTTGAGCACCGGCAATAAAAAATGGCTGTCCACCGAGACGTCACCGTGGCCGGGGAAATGTTTTGCCGTTGCGATGATACCGTTCGACTGGAGCCCCGTGATGATGGCGTTCGACATGGCAATGGTCTGCGGCACGCTGTCGCCGAATGAGCGAGTGTTGATGACGGGGTTGAGCGGATTGATGTTCAAGTCAACCGTCGGGGCATAGTTCTGCTGCATCCCGATCATGGTTGCCTCTTCGGCAATGGCCTCCGCCATCTCTTCGGCAAGTTCCGGATCCTGCGTAGCAGCCACAGCCATATTCGGCGGAAACTCCGTTGCTCCGCTGAGGCGCATGGCCACCCCTCGCTCCATATCCGAGCTTATAAGGAGCGGATGGGGCGCAATCGACTGAAAATAGTTTATGTACGTAGCGGCGGTGAGCGCGTCCCCCTTGAGCAGCATGATGCCCCCAACCTTGCCCTCCTGCACCAGTCGACTCAGGAGGTGGTACTCCTTGTGCTGGGGATGGATCGTGTGCGGCTCAATTTGTGCAATCAGCATCTGCCCCACCTTTTCCGGCAGGCTCATGCCCTGCAGTTGCTCTTCAATGCGGGAATCGTTGCGGCTGAAGATCTGCTGTGCGCACCACTTCTCTGTACCCGGCTTTGCATGAGTCAATCCGGGCACAGAGAACAGGAGGAGAAAAAGTGAGAGGAGCAGCAGCCGGGCTCTTCCCATCATCATGAACAGCAGATGTTGAGCTGCCTTGAGGCAGGAGCCTTGCGCAGAAATGTTGAGGGATGGATGCTCCCAAGAGGGAGTTCAGGGGTATCATTTCTGGAGAGGCTGTATCCCTTGCCTTTCTCGCAGGAACGATCAAAAATATGTTTTTCTCTCATGACCTTTGGCGCGAATCTCGTTATGTTATTATTTATAGATTAGTTAATCTCTCTTGGCTGAATTGCCAACCACTTGTGCTGACCTATGTCAAGCTTTTTCTAAAACCAGATATGCCGCTGCTTACGGCGGGCTGGTTGATTTCACTCTTCTCCTGACAGGAACTTTACAAAAGTTTCAATATTTTCTTTTTTTATCTCCGGGACAAAGAGAGATGGTTAAGATAAAGAAAGTATACTATTCGACAGGTTGAATTATTTTTCTTTACTGAAAGAGTGCTCACAGGGGGGACAACATAACGTATTGATTGATTTCTCTCCTGAAGATGGGGTGCTGCTCACAATCAAAGGGAAAAAACGGAGCTATTTGAGGTGGCTTATGCTGAAAGCTGAATTATTTGAAGTTGTCGCCAATGGTGAGAACTCCGGGGTGGAATTTAAACGGGATGTTGAGGTGCTGCCGGTTGCGGGAACCTCATTGTCCACTCTTGACAAAAGCAGGCTCTCTTATTATCTGCAAGATATTATCAAGGATCCTGAGATCCCGCAAACCGATGGCGAATGGATAGAACGCCTGCTTGGTCTGGGGTTGATGGCTGATGATGGTATGGGAAACAGGGTTTGCTCAATAGCAGGATTACTTTGCTTTGGCATAAAGCCCCGCCGTTTTCTCCCTCAGGCAGGATTACGGGTTATGGCTTTTCAGGGGGATGATAAAGAGTATCAGGCGCTCCTTGATGTGGTGCTGGACGCACCGTTGGTCGGGCGATGGCAACGCTCTGCATCGGGGCGAAAAGAGCTGATTGATGAGGGTTTGATTGAAAAGTTTTCTTTTCAGATAGAGCCCTTTATCACTCAGGAGGCATCCGTGATTGATAAAAATATGCGGCGGGAAAAAAGCTGGTATTATCCATGGGAAGCCATCCGAGAGACGGTTATCAATGCTCTGGCTCACCGTGACTGGACAAGGTCGGTCGATATTGAGGTGACAAATTACTCTGATCGCCTGGAGGTCATCAGCCCGGGGAAACTCCAGAATTCTATGACGGTCAGCAAAATGGTTGCAGGACAACGCTCCCCCCGAAATACCCTGATCATGGAAATTCTGCGTGACTATGGGTATGTCGATGCGAGAGGTATGGGAGTGCGAACCAAGGTTATTCCTCTCATGCGGAACATCAATCAGGCTGAACCGGTATTTGAGGCAACCGAGGATTATCTGAAAACGATATTGTACCGGAAGAGAGCAGATGGGTCGTTGTTATGATAAGGGTGGACAAGCAATGTGAAACTTTTTTCCAATGCTTTTTTAGAATAAAGAGTGTATAAAAGGTGGAGGCTATGGACTCTGCAACTCTATAAAAGCGTATTTTCTTGGTAAATCTTTTACAAACAACAACTGACGATTAACAAGTCGAGAAGCAGATGGCTATTTATTCAATATGGAATAACAAGGGTGGCGTTGGGAAGAGCTATCTGACTTTTCAGATTGCCAGCGAGTACGCGGCAAATCACCCCGATAAAAAAATTCTTGTCATAGATCTGTGTCCTCAGGGAAATGCTTCTGGCATGTTGCTTGGCGGGATGCAAGAGGGTGAGCGCGTTCTCAATCAATTAAGCAGCCAGGCTCCTCGGAGAACAATTTCTGGATACATTGAAGATCGCATCCTGAGCCCCTATGTTAATCCCCATACCGGGTCATCATACCTTTTCAAGGTTTCAGATCGTAATGCAGAGGTTCCGGAAAACCTGTTTTTAATTACAGGGGATGAGCAGTTAGAAATACAGGCATCACGAGTGCTTGGTGCGACAGCTCCTGGCCCTACAGATGCATGGAGAATTGTTCATACCTGGATGAGTGATCTCGTTGAAGATATTCAACGCTCATGGAATCAAGTGGATACAACGGTATTTATTGACTGCAACCCCAGTTTTTCGATTTATACTGAACTTGCGCTGTCAGCTTCAGACAGACTCATTATTCCATTTTCTGCTGATGGTTCTTCAAAACGCGCAGTCCGGGCTGTTCTTGCTTTGTTATATGGGATTACGCGTGCTTCTGGAGGTCTGCAATCCCAGTTTTATTTGAACTGCCAACAGTTTCGACTCCCTATTCCAAAAATTTATTGCTATATCGGCAACCGTTTAACTCAATACGTCAGATCAGCCAGTGCATTCCGTACCGTTGTTCACGAGATTGGAAATGAAATTTGGTCTGTTTGGCAAAGTAACCCAAATATATTCCATATTCATCCGACAGGATCAGGTAGTCCCGTAAATCGAGCCGCATTTAACAGGATGTTTCAATATGAAATCGTCGATGCAAACACAGCATCTGTTGTATCCAGCTCTCTGGGTATACCAATGGTTCGTATGACATCTGGTTCTCGTGTCGTTGCCGGGCGGAGTGTGATGGTAAATCAGTCACAACTCGACAATCAGCAACCGAATATCAGAGATCTGGTTACAGCAATTGAATAAGATGCAGACCAGTGCCATAAAACAGATGGCCATAGGTGCCTGAATCCGTCTTGTGTGCGCAATGGTAGATTGGACGGAGGCTCAGACCACTCCAGAGAAGGGGAAGAGGCCGAAGTTCTCCGTATAAAAAAGAGATAACTCGTTACTTTTGATGACACATCGAACACCACTGCTTCCGGAGTAGCTGATATTAGCGGCTGGCAAGTGTTGTCTTCAAATAATTTCCTGGAGTCATTATTCCAAGAGAGCTGTTCTTATAATTTTTGATGTTTCTTGTGATAATTACATCAATTTGTCCATTTACTTCTGCCGAATAGTTTTGCAATGCGTCTTCAAAATCTTTGAAATTCGAGTTCAGAGCCTTCAGTATAACATCTTTGTCAGTTGTCAGTACTTCTGTAATCGCCATTAATTGTGTTAGTTTTTCGATAACTTTTTCGTGGGTAGAACTTTGCCTTAGCAGATAGTAGACATTACTGATGATCACTGATGTGAGGAAGCCTTTAATTTCCCTGGATTCACAGAGTGATAAAACTTTTGCAGCATCGTCCGAAAACGGCTCTCTGTCAAAAAAGAAGTCTAAAATTACGTCAGTGTCAATGAGAACTTTTTTCATCTGCTAAAGATATTTTTCAGTAAGTCTTTTGGCAAGTTCTTTTTTGTAGTCGATCTCTCCGGGAGCCTTAAACGTACCTTTTAATGATTGTACAATCGGGGTCAGGACGATACTTTCATTATAATCTTCTTTTGTTATGGCTTTCAGGTAGTTCTCAACAATGTCTGATAAACTACGACCTTTACCATTGGCATATTTCTTTGCCTTTTCGATAATGGTTTGCTCAATCGTTAATGTCAATTTTGTATTCATGGTACAACTCTTTTGTCAATTATAGTTATACGTGCAAGCCTTCCGTAGCCTGCCTGTTACCGCACACGAACCTTGAACTTGTTCATGGAAAGTATACAAATTAAAACACGACACGTGCAAATATATCCCATACTGCACGTGCTTTTTGCTTGCCGCTAACCTGGAGTTGCAAGCTTACCCGGTTTTGCATGAGCCAAACCGGGCAGGGAAGGGGACAAAAAGTGAGAGGAGCAGCAGCCGGGCTCTTCCCATCATCATGAACAGCAGATGTTGAGCTGCCTTGAGGCCATCGCTTCATCGAGTCGCTTCACCGGCGTTGTCACTGGAGCGGCCAGCACAACCTCCGGCGTTGTTGCAGCCTCTCGGGCAATGCTGAGCAGCGCTTCGGCAAACACATCAAGCGTCTCCTTGGACTCGGTTTCGGTCGGTTCAATCATCAGCGCTTCGCTGACAATGAGCGGGAAGTAGATGGTTGGAGCATGAAAGCCGTAGTCGAGCAGCCGTTTTGCAATATCGAGCGTTCTGACACCGTGCGCTTTTTTCTGCCGGTCTCCCGAAAGGCAGAACTCGTGCATGACCGGTTTCGGGTAGGGCAAGTCGTAGCTTTCGAGGAGCAGGCTGAGCAGGTAGTTAGCGTTGATGATGGCATTTTCCGAGACGCGGCGCAGGCCGTCGGGGCCGAGCATACGGATGTAGGTGTAGGCCCTCACCAGCACAGCAAAGTTGCCGTAGAAGTTCATCATCCGGCCGATGCTCTCCGGTCGATCGTAGGCGAGTTTATAGGTTGTTCCCTCCTTTTCGATAATCGGAACCGGCAGGTAGGGCACCAGTTTTTCGCTGACACCGACCGGGCCGCTGCCTGGGCCGCCGCCGCCATGGGGTGCTGAAAAAGTTTTGTGGAGGTTGTAGTGCATCACATCAAAGCCCATGTCGCCGGGGCGGGTGATGCCGAGAAGGGCGTTCATGTTGGCACCATCCATATAGAGCAGGCTGCCGTTGTCGTGCACCATTGTGGCCATCTGCTGAATATCCTTTTCAAAGAGACCGATGGTATTGGGGTTAGTCAGCATCAGCGCGGCCACATCGCTATCCAGTTTTTGGCGAAGATCCTCCAGATCGGTGCGCCCGTCGGCATTACCCTTCACGGAGATAATCTCATAGCCCGCCAGCGCGGCTGAAGCGGGGTTGGTGCCATGCGCCGAGTCAACCACCAGCAGCTTGTGCCGTTTCGACCCGTGTGCCTCGTGATATTTCTTGATCAATAGAATGCCGGTCAGCTCTCCATGCGCACCTGCGGCAGGTTGGAGCGTGACGGCTGTCATTCCGGCAATTTCGCGAAGCATCTCGGCCAGTTCATACATGAGCTGCAACGCTCCCTGCGTGGTTGCTGCAGGCTGCAAAGGGTGAAGGGCGCTGAAGCCCGGCAGATCGCTGGTGTAGTCGTTTATTTTGGGATTGTACTTCATGGTACAGCTTCCCAGAGGATACATATTCTTGTCCACATGGTGGTTCAAGTTCGAGAGCCGTACAAAGTGACGCACCACCTCGCTCTCCGGCACCTCCGGCAGATCGGCCGGTGCCTTGCGCAGAAACTTGGAGGGGATGATACTCTCAAGAGGCAGTTCAGGACAATCGTTTCCGGAGAGGCTGTATCCCTTGCGTCCCTCGCGGGAAAGATCAAAAATAAGTTTTTCTCTCATGGTGCTTGTGCGGCTTGAGGTGAGGCTTGTTTGTTATATAACTTTGCATTCAATATAGAAGATGGGAAAGAGAAGCTCAAGACAATCAGAAATTATTTTTCTGATGCATGTTGTTCGTCAAGTCTCTCCATAGCCTCCCTGGCAGCAAGCTGCTCTGCATCCTTTTTGCGTCGTGCGCTGCCTGTTCCAAGGAGCTGTTCATTGCAGGTTACCGTAACCGTAAAGGTTTTTGCATGTTCCGCTCCGGCTTCAGCAAGCACGGTGTAGACGGGTGGCGGCAGATGGTGCGACTGTGTGTACTCGATGAGTCGGCTTTTGTAGTTGTGCTCAGCAGCGACGATGGAGTTAAAGTTGACATGCTCGATGATATGGCGGATAACAAAATCATAAGCTTTCTGTAAACCCTTGTCGAGATAAATTGCGCCAATAAGCGACTCGAATGCATCAGCAAGTGCAGATTCACTACTCCTGATGTTTTGGTGGTCAGGCGATTCTCCAAGGATAATGTGATTGCCAAGTGCAAGAGTGCGGGCAAAGCTGGCAAGAGAGCGGCTGTTGACAATTTTTGCGCGGGTACTCGAAAGCTCACCTTCAGCGCTTGCGGGATAGTTTCTGAAGAGATAGTCGGATATCAGGAGTCCAAGCACCGAGTCGCCAAGAAACTCAAGACGCTGGTTTGATTCAACAGGTTCTGATGTAGCAGGGTTCTGCACAAAAGAGCGGTGAGTCAACGCTGTCTGGTAGAGCATCATCGTGCCGCCAGCTTCTCCCAGGAGATGTGTCACATACTCAACTGTCTCTGGTGAAAGGTCACAACTGGTAGCGTAAGAGCAATCAGTTCTCTCAGAACGTTCCTCAAAACTATCAGAACCTCCAAAAGCTACCAGCTTTTGCCATAACTGATCCAAAGCCAGCAAGTTCGCTCCTTACAGCGAAGAGCCATTCCTGAAAATGATAGAGCCGTTGTGCCCTCCAAACCCAAAGCCGTTGTTGAGAGCATACTCTATGGAACGTTTTTTCGGTGTATTCGGCGTGACATCCAAATCAACCTGGGGATCAAGATTATCAAGGTTGATAGTTGGTGGAACCGTCTGATGCTGCATGGCAAGGAGGCAGGCAATCGACTCAACAACGCCAGCCGCTCCGAGCAGGTGCCCTGTCATTGATTTTGTCGCGCTGATACTGAGCCTCGATGCATGATCACCAAAAACCGTTTTAATAGCAGCAATTTCAGCAACATCCCCGAGTGGGGTTGAAGTGCCGTGCGTATTGATGTAGTCAATGTTTTCGGGCGTAATACCGGCCAGAGCAAGAGCGGTTCTCATGGCATTGACCGCGCCAAGTCCTTCTGGATGCGGAGCCGTCAGGTGATAAGCGTCCGCAGTTGCTCCCACTCCAACGATTTCTGCGTAAATATTTGCGCCACGAGCTTTGGCAGAATCGAGAGATTCGAGAATCAGCGACCCTCCACCTTCTCCCATAACAAAGCCATCACGGTCGCGATCGTAGGGACGCGATGCCTTCTGTGGCCGGTCGTTGGCTGTAGAGAGCGCCCTGGCTGAGTTAAAGCCACCAACACTCATTTGCGTGATTGGAGCCTCTGAACCGCCGCACACCATGTAATCGGCCATACCCGCCTGAATCAGCATGTATGCGTCCATAATTGCATGAAGTGATGTTGCGCAAGCGGAAGAGGTTGCATAGTTTGGCCCCATAAGCCCATGCCGGATGGAGATCTGCCCTGCGGCAATATCGGGAATGAGCATGGGAATAAAGAAGGGACTGATGCGTCTCGGGCCTCGCTCAAGGAATGTTTTAAATTGCTGTTCATAAGTGGTCATTCCTCCTATGCCCGATCCGTGTACCACGCCAATTCTCAGTGGGTCAATCTCCTTCAAATCCAGTCCTGAATCTTTCAGTGCCTGATCTGCAGCAATGATGGCATATTGACAGTAAGGATCCATCCGGTCGGCAGATTTTCTGTCTATATAGTCAGCAGCAACAAATCCTTTCAGCTCACAGGCAAAGGTTGTCGCAAAATCAGTGGTGTCAAAATAGGTTATAGGGGCTGCACCACTTTTTCCATTATGAAGCGAATCCCAAAAATCCTCTTTGTTAAGACCTACAGGAGTTAATACCCCAATACCGGTAATGACAATTCTTTTGCGATCCTGAGTCATAAGTTTTGATTTTGCTGGTTTCCGTTGCCTGCTTTGCGGTTGTTCCAGGGTTACTTCTTGCTGACGATATAGTCGATAGCCTGCTGCACTGTGCCGATTTTCTCTGCATCTTCGTCAGGAATCTGTACGCCAAACTCGTTTTCGAGTTCCATGATCAGCTCAACAGTGTCGAGTGAATCTGCACCGAGATCATCAGAAAATTTTGATTCCATCTTGATCTGATCCTTGTTAACGCCCATCTTGCTGACGATAATATCGTACACTTTATCTTTAATTTCTGCCTGGGTCATGGTGAGTTCTCCTGATTAAACGTTGGTTGTTAGGAAAAAAATTCTGAAAAAGTCAGTCAATATAACAAGAAAAGATGCTTGCCCAAATCACATAACCATGCCGCCATTGATGCTGATAACCTGGCCAGTAATGTATGATGATTGGTCGCTGGCCAGGAATGCCACTGCGTTGGCTACATCCTCGGGAGTACCGAAGCTGGCGAGGGGGATGGCTTCAAGCATTTTCTGGCGAACTTCATCGGAGAGAGCGTCGGTCATTTTCGATGAGATGAACCCCGGAGCGACGGCGTTTGCCCTGATGTTGCGTGAGGCAAACTCCTTTGCAACGGATTTGGTGAAGGCAATGACCCCCCCTTTTGATGCGGCATAGTTGGCCTGCCCGGCATTGCCCATAAGGCCGACGACTGAAGCAATATTGATGATTGAGCCGGAACGCTGCTTCATCATGATGCGGCTGACCGCCTTGGTGCATGCAAAAGTACCTTTCAAATTGACGGTAAGCACGGCATCCCAATCCTCTTCACTCATTCTCATCAGCAGACCATCTTTGGTAATGCCTGCGTTGTTGACGAGAATATCAATTCGTCCTGTCTCAGTGGCGATGTCGTTGAAGGCATTCTGGACGGCAGTGGCGTTGGTGACATCCAGCTCAAAACAGTAAGCCTTTCTTCCAAGTTTTGTTACCCCTTCGGCACTTTCCGAAAGCCATTCAGCCTTTATGTCGCACAGGACGATATCGGCACCTTTGGCGGCAAGATTGTAAGCAATAGCCTGCCCGATTCCTCTGGCCGCTCCCGTGACGACAGCAATTTTTCCTTCAAACATAGTTTTCAGTCGGTTGATGTTAATTATGAAACCAGAGACTGAATATCCGCAGCGGTATCAATGCCCCGGGTAACAACACTCTTGTCAATTCGTTTGATCAGGCCCTGCAATACCTTCTGCGGGCCGACTTCAATAAACTCCCTTACGCCACCCTGGACCATTGCCTCGATTGACTGTGACCAAAGAACAGAGCTGGTCAGTTGCAGAATGAGGTTGTGGTGAATCTCTGCAGCATCAGATATCGGACGGGCTACAGCGTTCATGCAGACCGGAATCCCGGCATTTTTTATCTCAATACCATCAAGCGCTGCGGCAAGCTCTGTTTCGGCAGGTTTCATGAGAGGGGAGTGAAATGCTCCCGAAACCACCAGCTCTTTTGCCATACGAGCCCCTTTGGAGGGAGCAAGCGCTACAGCTTTTTTAACAGCGGCAACATCGCCGGAGAGAACAATCTGTCCTGGCGAATTGAAATTGGCAGCCTGAACAACACCCTCAGTTCCGGCCTCTTCAAGAAGTCCTGCAAGCGCGCTGTCGGGCATACCGATGATGGCTGCCATGGTGCCCGGTTTTTGTTGGCCGGCATTTTGCATCAGCTCGCCGCGCTTTGCCACAATGCGCAGTGCATCATCAAAGCTGATCGAACCTGCAAAGCAGAGGGCGGTATATTCGCCAAGGCTGTGGCCTGCGGTCATGGTGACATAGTTCCCTCCTGCCAGTGTTGCCGCTGCGATGCTGTGAAGAAAAATAGCCGGCTGGGTAAACTTTGTCTGGCGCAACTCCTCCTCACTGCCTGAAAACATAATATCGGTAATCGAATAGCCGAGCAGCTCATTGGCCCTCTCCATCATGGAACGCCCAGTCGGAAAATTGTCGAAGATATCCCTGCCCATGCCGCAATACTGGGAACCCTGTCCAGGAAAAACAAAAGCTTTCATATCGTTCTTATTGCCATTTTAAATAGATGCCTCCCCAGGTATAACCAGCACCAAAACTGACAAGCACCAGGTTTGAGTCTTTATGCAGTTTTTTCTGTTCATCAAGTTCTGCGAGGCAGATCGGGATGGTTCCTGCTGTCGTGTTGCCGTATTTGGCGACATTTGAGACGACTTTTTTGTCGTCAACTCCCATTCGCTCAGCCGTGGCATTAATGATCCGCTGATTGGCCTGGTGCGGGACAAGGTAGTCCACATCGTCAGCCTTGAGATTGTTACGACTCATTATTTCACCGGCAACATCGGCCATGGCAACAACTGCAGACTTGAAAACCTGCCGCCCATCCTGATAGATGTAGTGCATTTTTTTATCAATTGTCTCGTGAGTCGCTGGATTCAGACTGCCACCGCCAGTCATCAGCAGGCGATCCTTGCCGCTTGCTCCATCAGAGTACATGCGAGTGTCAAGAATGCCATATCCCTCCTCTTTTGCCGGTTCGAGGATAACACCGCCAGCTCCATCTCCGAAAAGAATGGCGGTCGAGCGGTCGGTATAATCAATAATTGAAGACATCATATCCCCGCCAATGACCATCACTTTTTTGTGTGCCCCACTCTCAATAAAACGCGAAGCCACGTTCAAAGCGTAAAGAAATCCTGAGCAAGCCGCATTAAGGTCAAATGCCCAGGCGTTGGTCGCTCCAAGAATGCTCTGTACCAGACAGGCGGTCGAAGGAAACAGCATGTCGGGAGTCATGGTGGCAATAATGACCAGCTCAATTTCATCGGCTGCAATCTGCCGTTTTTCAAGCAGTTGCCGTCCAACTTCACCGCACATATATGCTGTCGCTTTCGATGGATCCTTGAGTATCCTGCGTTCACTGATGCCGGTTCTCGAACGAATCCACTCGTCGTTAGTCTCAAGCATAAGCTCAAGGTCACGATTACTCAGAATATCAGGAGGTAAATATTTGGCCGTAGCCGTAATTGCAGCTTTCATGCGTTCAATGCAGTTTTTCTATTGTTCGGACAGAACTTCAGCAATATGCTCGTTGACTCGTTTTTCGATCATGTGTTCGGCCATGAAAATCATGTTTTTTATGGCTCTTGAGGAAGAGCGTCCGTGACCGACAATAGAGATGCCGTCAACTCCAAGAAAGGGTACTCCACCAAATTGTTCGACATCAAAGGGTTCAAACATGCTCTTGAACATACCGCTGGTCAATGCAGCACACTCCTTGTTTATCCGGCCTGAAAGTAACAGCGCTTCAAGTGAGCGTTTAAACAGGCTGCCAAGGAATTCAGGAATACTTTCACCAAACTTCAGGATGGTGTTGCCCACAAGTCCATCGCACACAACAATGGTGGCCGCTCCTTTAAGGATGTCATGCCCCTCAATATTTCCCAAAAAGGTTATTTTTCCCTTACTGTCAGCTTCTTTCAGTAATCGGTATGCCTGCTTCAGCGCCTCTGACCCCTTGCCCTCCTCTTCACCAATATTCAAAAGGCCGGTAAGCGGTCTCTCTATTCCCGCGCCATAACGTTGATAAATGGTCAGCATTTCAGCAAACTGAACAAGGTTTTCAGGTTTGCAATCTACATTCGCCCCTACATCGACAATGTTGGTTAACCCTTCCGTCAGACGCGGAAAGTAGGCGTAAATTGTTGGCCGAAGCACACCGGGAAGCCTGCCAAGCACAAAGAGTGAGGCGGCCATCTGTGCACCGGTATTGCCCGCGCTGACAAACGCATCTGCCTCTTTCGCCTTGCAGAGATGCAAGCCCCTGACAAGCGATGAATTCTGCTTGGTCTTGACAGCAGTAGCCGGAATGTCTTCCATGGTAACCACCTCCGGCGCATGCAGAAACTTCAGGTTCAGCGCACTGGTGTCGTATCCGGCAAGAAGCGGATCAACTTTGTCGGATTGACCGACAAGAATGATTTCAAATCTGTTACTGCTCTCCTGCAAAGCCTGAACAGTTCCCTCTATCACACAGGCTGGAGCGTGGTCTCCGCCCATGGCGTCAACAACTATGGTCAACATGATGGGTTTTTTGTCTTGCTATTGGTTGATCAGCTCTTTGCCAGTTTATTGACGACGCATCTGCCACGATAGTGACCACAATGACGACATGCGCGGTGTGGAAGAGTTGGCTCGCCACAGTTCGGACAGTTGACTGTGGTTGCCGCCTTGGTGCGTGCATTGAATTGTGCTCGTCTTTTGTCCCTTCGGGACTTGGACATTTTGGCTTTAGGGTTGGCCATGGCTCTACTCTTTATTTATAATTGGTTAACAATATTTGCTTTTCAGTTTTTCAAGCGACTCCTGCCACTCATTTTTCTCTCCTGGTGAAGTCTCCTCACTCTGGCGAATCTTTTCAACGCTTTTTTCGCTACGGTACAGTCGACAGTCGGGATTGCCTGAACACGTTACTTTTATTGGTAGCGACAGGAACAGGGCATCACAGACATCTTCACTAAGATCGATATATTCGGTACTCTTTGCTATCTGACGATATTCATCATTTCCATCTTCTTGCCCGAAAACAGGCGTACTGAACGTATAAAAAAGATCAACTGTACCACAGAGAACCTGTGAAACAGGTGCAAGACATCTGTCGCACTTAAAATCGGCCTTTGCCGATGTGCTGATCGTGATGGTTATCTCTTCATCACTTTTCCGGGCTGACACATGAACTCTTACCTCTCCGGCAAAACTGGCCTCACCAAACTGACGACCCTGAAAATCACTTGGCTTGCAAGTGAAATCAAGTTCATTAACTCCTTCCACAAGAGCACTTGTACGGATCTCTATCAGGGGTTTCTCCTGGCGCATAAAACCATCTTTTCGATAAAAGAGAATCAATGTACAAAATTTTTTATGGAAAATGAAAGCTGTCAATGTCTCAGCGAATTCTCAAGGCGATAAAAAAGCTTTTGCCGATTTGTAATTTTAAAAAACCAATGTATATTAGCCGTCGCAATTCCGCGATAGCTCAATGGTAGAGCATGCGACTGTTAATCGCAGGGTTGCAGGTTCGAGTCCTGCTCGCGGAGCCCCAAAAAAAGGCAGCACACTTTTCGGAAGTGTGCTGCCTTTTTTCATTTTGAAGATAATTTTTCTGGTTATAGGCAGAAAACCTCAAGAGTATTTTCAATAGTCTATGCCAATAATTTCAAAAAAAGGGCTCCTATGCTCAACGTCCTTATTGTAGATGATGAAATCAATATCCGTAAAACTCTGACTGTTTTTATGGAGTCACGTGGACATTGTGTCAGGGCGGTGAGTAATTCGCGTGATGCAATGGCTGAGGCAGAGCGGCAGGTGTTCCACCTTGCCTTTGTTGATTTGCGTTTAGGTGTCGAGAGTGGTCTTGATGTGGTGCAGTTGCTTTTGAATGCATTTCCATGGATCAAGATTGTTGTCATTTCCGCCTATGCCTCTATTGACACTGCTGTTGAAGCCATGAAGAGGGGAGCAGTGGACTACATTCCGAAGCCTTTTACGCCCGATCAGCTTGAGCTTGTTACCAGGCGTCTTTCGGAAGTGTGCGGAATGGAGCAACGCATTGCGACGTTGCAGGAAGATCTGAATCGCATTCATCCGGAAATTACCTTTGTTTCCCGATATCCATCCATGCAGCGAGTGATTGAGCTGGCTCGTCAGGTTGCTTCCTCTGAAGCTCTTGTTTTATTAAGAGGGTCGAGCGGAACTGGAAAAACAGTGCTTGCACGCACTCTTCATACCTGGAGCAACAGGGCTGACAAGCCGTTCGCGGTGATTTCCTGTCCGTCATTAAGTCATGATTTGCTTGAAAGTGAGCTTTTCGGTCATGTCAAGGGCTCATTTACCGGGGCCGTCAGGGATAATCCCGGTCGAGTCTTTTCCTGCGAAGGTGGTTCATTGTTTCTTGATGAAATCGGAGATCTTCCTTCTTCAATTCAGCCAAAACTTCTTCGTTTTATTCAGGAGCGGGAATATGAAAGGATTGGTGATCATAAAACCCGGAAAGCCAATGTGCGGATTATTGCTGCGACCAATAAAAATCTTGACAAAGAGGTAAAGGAGGGGCGCTTTCGAGAAGACCTTTTTTATCGGCTTAATGTTATCCCGATTGATCTTCCTCCTCTTGTTGAGCGACCTGATGATGTTGTGCAGCTTGCGGATAGCATGCTGAAGTTTTTTGCAGCGCAGAACCATAAGAGTGTGGCAGGATTTATGGACACAGCGTTGCAAGCTCTCAAAACCTATTCCTGGCCGGGAAATATTCGTGAACTACGTAATGTTGTTGAACGAGCCGTCATTTTATGTAAAACAGATCGTATTGGTCTTGACCTGTTACCTGAAAGCATGGTTACCAAAGCACATACCGTTCGACTTGGGGACCCGTTAACCCTTGATGTGATTGACGAACATCATATTCGTCGCATTCTTGCCTCGGCAAAATCTCTGCAAGATGCAGCAGAGCTGCTGGGTATTGATCAAGCAACCCTTTGGCGAAAACGAAAACAGTACGGTATTTAAAGTTGTCAGCATACCTTGCAAAATTCAAGGACATTTCTTTGCGGATCTTGTTTTCTGCAAGATATTCTTCCTCTCTCTTTTCCTATGTTTGACGGTACATTAACTTTTCCGATTTATTTATGGCTGTCAACAAGACATTTCGGCGGTTAAAAACCTTTTTTCTTGGTGGTGCGCGGGATTTTCGTGACCATAAAATTTTTCATCAACTTGCACTATCCGCTTTTCTTGCGTGGGTTGGGCTTGGTTCTGATGGTCTCTCCTCCTCCTGCTATGGTCCTCCTGAGGCCTTCAAGGCACTTCAGGGTCATCCAACATTGGGAATTTTTGTAGCTTTGGGCACAGGAATCACCATCCTTATCATCGCTTCAAGTTATTCCCATATTATTGAACTTTTTCCACATGGGGGTGGAGGTTATCTGGTTGCAAGCAAACTGCTCTCTCCCGAAATGGGTGTTATCTCCGGCAGTGCGCTTCTTATCGATTATATTCTGACTATTACTATTTCGATTGCAAGCGGCGCTGATGCTATTTTCAGTTTTTTGCCGGTTAGTTTTATCGGCTACAGACTCTGGTTTGCTGTTTTTGGAGTGACTGTACTTCTGCTGTTGAACCTTCGTGGTATCAAGGAAGCTGTTGTGCCTCTGGTTCCTGTTTTTCTGCTGTTTGTTGCTACTCACCTGATTGTTATCGTCTACGCGGTCTTCTCTCATCTTGCACATTTCAGCACAGTCTATCAAGAGACAGGAAAGGAACTTACCACATCATTTCATACGCTCGGGGTTTTTGGTGTGTTGTTTCTTGTCATGAAAGCATACAGTCTTGGTGCAGGCACCTTTACCGGTATTGAAGCGGTCAGTAATGGTCTCCCTGTCTTGCGTGATCCAAAAGTGGTGACGGCTAAGAAAACCATGAAATATATGGCTCTTTCTCTCTCTGTAACCGTTATGGGACTGATGCTTGCCTATATCCTTTTTGATGTCACTGACTCACCCGGCAAAACACTGAATGCTGTTTTGTTTGAAAGTGTCACCGCATCATGGGGAGGTTTTTACGGTGTTGGCTTTGTCTGGGTTACCCTCTTTTCCGAAGCAGTTCTCCTCTTCATTGCTGCACAGACCGGTTTTCTCGACGGGCCGAGGGTGTTGGCCAATATGGCGCTTGATAAATGGTTGCCTGCCCGATTTGCTATGTTGAGTGACAGGCTGGTTACGGAGAAAGGGATTCTTGTGATGGGTTTTGCCTCCCTTATCATGATGCTGGCTTCAAACGGTTCTGTTGATTTTCTGATTGTGCTTTATAGTATCAATGTGTTTGTCACTTTTACGCTTTCGCAACTTGGTATGGTTCGCCATTGGTGGGAGAAGAGAGATTCGGAGCGGTTATGGTTAAGAAAATTGGCCATTAATGGTGTTGGGCTTATGTTGACCACTTTTATTCTGCTTTCGGTACTCATACTCAAGTTTAATGAGGGCGGATGGGTTACTCTTCTTATTACCGGAGCGCTGGTTCTATGTGCGTTTATAATCAAGGGTCATTACAACAAAACTTACGATACACTCAAGCGTCTCGATGTTATTGTGGAGGCTGCCGTGCTGACAGGTTCGGATGTGCATGACAGGGAGAGTGATCATGTTGCGCCAGTTCCGGCTTTTGATCAGAAGGCCAAGACGGCGGCTATTCTGGTGAATGGATTTAACGGCCTTGGTCTGCATACACTTTTCAGTGTTTTCCGTCTTTTCGGAAATAGTTATAAAAATTATGTGTTTGTGGAAATTGGCTCGATAGATGCAGGCAACTTCAAGGGAGCTGACGAAATAGAGAATCTTGGCAGCTTTGTGCGAAACGAAACCTCGAAATATGTTGACTATATGACTGAGCACGGGTACTATGCGGAAGCATATTTCTCACTTGGTACAGATGTGGTTGATGAGGTCAACAAGCTTGTGCCTGCTATCAGGGCAAAATTTCCTGATATTGTGTTTTTTGGAGGTCAGCTTGTCTTTACGCAAGAGTCTCTGATGGATCGCTGGCTTCATAATTACACCGTTTTTGCTGTGCAGCGAAATCTTTACGTTCATGGTATTCCCTTTGTGATTTTGCCAGTCAAGGTTTAGTTTATTTCCGGTCCATCAGCTTTTTCCATTTCTCTCAGCTTGAAAAACGCAAGCTGCCTCCTGTCTCTTTCTTGATTATTTCAAGGAGAGCCCATCATTTTGTCCGCTTTTTCTCTTGTTTTACAAGCGATTAAATTTTGGCACGGTTTTTGAGAGTTATTTTTAGGTAAATGTCAGGAGGTTGTAGATGATTGGTATAAGACAAAAACTTTTTCTGGGATTCGGCGGACTGCTTCTCATTGTTGCTGCGATGGGGGTGCTTACCATCAGGCAGATTGATGCACTTGGGGGAGCTATAGATGTTATTCTGAAGCAGAACTACCGCAGTGTGGTTGCCTGTCAGAAGATGAGCGAGTCTCTTGAACGCATGGACAGCGGGCTGTTGTTTACCTTTGCCGGGCATCCGAATAAAGGGCGGCAAACTATTCGGGATCAGGAGCAGAACTTCCTGTATGCACTTCAAGTAGAACTTGGTAATATCACTCTTCCAGGAGAGCATCAAAAAGCGGTGCAGATCAAGACTCTTTTTACCCAATATCGCGTTGTTCTTGACAAAGTAACCGATCCGTTTACACCTCTTTCAGAAAGGCATCATCGATATTTTTCTGATCTTCTTCCTCTTTTTCACAACATAAAGCTGCTTTCAGGCCAAATTCTGGATATGAACCAGGCGAACATGCAGGCGGCCAACGACAATGCCCGGCAGATGGCAGCATCGGCACATAACACGATGCTTGCCGCAATCGTTGCGAGCGCTGTTCTTGCAATGTTGTTTAGCTTCCAGTCCCATTGGTGGATTCTGCTGCCTATCCGGAAGCTTATTGCATCAGCCGAAGAGATTAGGAAAGGCAATCTTGATCTGGTTCTTGATACCACATCAATGGATGAAATCGGCCAGCTTTCGTGCTCTTTTAACGACATGGCGGCCTCTCTCCGTCAAGCTCGCAAGAGCGATACGGAAACGCTCCATCGCAGTCGAAGGGTTATGCAGGAGGTGTTTTACGTTTTACCCTTGCCAATATCGGTGCTGGATGAGAATGGATATGTTGAAGTATCCACTGAGAGTGCGGAACAATATTTTGGGTTGAAGCCAGGGGTAAATGTTCGCGATCTTGGTTATGAGTGGTTGACGGAGGTGTGGCAGAAAGCGAATCGACAGGGTACGGCAACTGAGTCTGAAGAGGGTAAGGGCTACATTCAGCATTTTGAAGGGAGCCGCGAATACTTTTTTCAACCTTCCGCAGTTTCATTTCCATTTGGGGCTTATCGAGAGGAATGTGCCGGAACTGCGCTGATTTTCAGGGATGTGACGCAGTTGCACGAACAGCTTGAACTCAAGCGCAGCGTTATTGCTACCGTTTCACATCAGTTACGAACTCCTCTTGCATCGTTAAGGATGTCTGTCCATCTTTTGCTTGAAGAACGGATAGGTCATCTCAACGAACAGCAGGCTGATTTGCTGCTGGCAGCCCGAGAAGAGAGCGAGAGGCTTGCGCACATTCTGGATGATCTTCTTGATCTCAACAGGATGGAATCGGGAAAAGCCCACCTGAACATTGTTCCGGTTTCTCCGTTCCGGCTTATTTGCGAAGGTATTGAGCCATTTCTTCTCCATGCAAGCGATCGAGGGGTTGCCATTGTCAATACTGTTCAGGAGGGGTTGCCTGAGGTGATGGCAGATCCGGAAAGTATTCAGCATGTTTTTGCCAATTTACTCTCCAATGCATTGCGCTTTACCTCTCCGGGCGGTCAAATAACGCTGCGTGCTATTGAAGAGTATGAAAAGCTCAGGTTTTCTGTTGGGGACACTGGCGGTGGCATTGCGTCAGAGCATCTTGAGCACCTTTTTGAAAGATTTTATCGGGTTCCGGGTCAAAAGGAAAAAAGTGGTATAGGTCTTGGTCTCTCTATTGTCAAGGAGATTGTTGAGGCTCATGGCGGAACAGTTGGAGCAGAAAATGTTTTGGATATGGGAGCCGTATTTTATTTCACCCTGCCTTTTCGACCAGATAAACAGCCTTGATAAACGGCTACATGGCGACTGAAAGAGGGAGAACAGCATAAAGGTCTATAAGTACTTGTTTCTCGGTATCCTCATTTTTTTTATTCTTGCGGGGCTTGCAGCATTGTCATGCTGCATTTTTCATACAGGAGGTTAAGATGCATTGCTATTGTTACTCTGCATGTCGTTTAACCAATTGTAGAAAAGCAGTAGCAAAAAGATCACATTCAGTGGAGTAAAAGCTATGGAAAGGAAAAGGGTTGACAGTTTTTTGCGTCTCATCCAGAGATCGCGACAGGGGAAACTCAAAATCTATGTCGGTTACTGCACCGGAGTTGGAAAAACCTGGCAGATGTTGCAGGAAGCAGGCCGTATGCAGGAGAATGGAATAGATGTTGTTGTCGGTCTTGTAGAAACTCATGCTCGAAAAGAGACCGAGGATCTGCTTTCAGGGCTTGAGATTATTGCCCGCAAAAGCCAGCTCTACAGGCGAATAGAAATTACCGAAATGAATATTGACGCTATCCTGCAACGTCATCCTGCTGTTGTGCTTGTCGATGAACTGGCGCATACCAATGTTCCCGGAAGTCGGAATGCCAAGCGCTATGAAGATGTCGAAGAGATACTTGCCGCAGGTATTCATGTGATTTCGACCTTGAACATTCAGCATGTCGAAAGCCTTTACGAGACGGTTGAACAAGCAACGGGAGTGAAGGTTAAGGAAAGAATTCCTGATCGTATTCTGGCAATGGCTGATCAACTGGTTAATGTTGATATTACAACTGATGATCTGCGTCAGCGTCTGACCGAAGGAAAGGTCTCTGTCCTGAGCCGTTCGGAGGCAGCTCTTTCCAATTTTTTCAGACCTGAAAATCTTGAACAACTCAGGGAGCTTACTCTGAGGGAGCTTGCAGCGCAACTTGATTCGAAACGGCGTAACCAGTTTCATGATGAGGCCATCTCAAATCCCGATCAACTGATGGTCTGTCTCAGCTCAAAAAATGAGAACTGTGAACCCATTCTGCGTTATGCATCGCGCATAGCCGGACGGCTGAACAGAAACTGGTATGCAGTCTATGTACAAACTCTCTCTGACAGTTCGACCAATGTTGATGCTCGGGTACAGCGCCTGCTTTCCAATACTCTTGCACTTGCCCAGCAACTGGGGGCTACCGTCTTTACCTATAAAGGTGACGATGTGGTTAAAACTATTTTGCAGTTTGCAAGGGAGTATGGTGTCGGGCACATCATCATAGGTAATTCTGGACGAAAACTCTCGTTCTTGCAATACGTTTTTGGCAGGCAGACTATTGTTGAACGATTGATCAGCCAATCTCGTGGAATCAGTGTCATTGTGCTTGATACAAGGGAAGAGGCTGTTATGCAAAAGACAACATCTACAGCCCAACTTTTATCCAGCATTAAGGAGACTCTTTTGAGTAGAAACCAGCAACAGCATGAATGGAAAGAGCCTATCAGAAGGGCTCGGGTTATTTTGTGGGAGAGTGTTCTTGAAAAAGAAGAGGCATTAAGCCAGTTGCTGCACGAATGTTGTCTTGTTCATCAAGCTATTGATGAAGCGAGCGCATTCCAGAGCATCCTTGACAGGGAGAAGCAGGGCTCTACTTTTGTTGGTGAGGATATTGCGATTCCACATACCAGACTTGAGCATCTCAACCAACCGGTACTCTCTATAGGTTTAAGCAGAATAGGTATTTATGATCCAGAATCAAGCAAAAAGGCACGGATTATGTTTCTGATGCTCTCGCCACTTTCAGATCCAAACAGCCATATTCGAATTCTTGGCACCATCAGCAAAATGGCTGCTGACAGCCATTGGCGGAACATGATGCTTAACGCGCAAAGCAAAGCAGAGATCATTCGTATCCTTTGTGAGCGGTCAGTAAACTGTTGTTAGCAGTGGGTAGTGCTTGAGAATGCTACTGGAATATGACTATGTTGTCATTAAAATGAGTTCTGTTCATCATTGTAAGCTCTTGATATTTTTTTATCTTTCGCAGTAAGGTTATTTGCAAAATGTATTGATTGATTAACCATGCCTGCGACGAACTCATACAACCCCCTGCCTTCCCCTGGTCTGCTGCTATCGGGTTCTGTTCCGTTTTGGGGAGGTGCTTTGTAGTTCGTTTTCGCTGTCAGAGAGAACATCGTTAAAGCCACAACTTCCTCCGGGGTTGGTGGCTTTCTTGATTTTATATAATCAAAAGAGAACAAGGAGTATAGTGCTATGATGAATTATAAAAAATATGCACCCTATCCGCTGGTTTCCATTCCGTCGAGGAGCTGGCCTGACAAGACTATTATAAAAGCACCGAAATGGTGCAGTGTTGATCTTCGTGATGGCAACCAGGCGCTTCCTGTACCAATGAGTGTTGATGAGAAGGTTGCCATGTTTCAGCTTCTTGTTTCGATTGGGTTCAAGGAGATTGAGGTGGGGTTTCCATCGGCATCAGCGACGGAATATGCGTTTGTGCGTCGATTGATTGAGGGGAATCTTGTTCCTGATGATGTGACCATCCAGGTGCTGACTCAGGCCCGTGAACATCTGATTCGTAAAACCTTCGATTCCATTTCCGGCACGAAACATGCGATTGTCCACCTTTATAACTCCACCTCAACGTTACAGCGCGATGTTGTTTTTCGCAAGAACAGGGAGGAGATCAAGTCCATAGCCGTGCAAGGGACTGAGCTGGTTCGCCGTCTCAGAGATGAATCGGGTTGTGCTGGTATTCGTTATGAGTATAGCCCTGAAAGTTTTACCGGCACGGAACTTGATTATGCGCTCGAGGTCTGTCATGCGGTGATGGATGCCTGGGGCGCTTCGGCAGATGATAAAATTATCCTGAATCTGCCCTCAACGGTTGAGATGTCGCAGCCGAATATTTATGCTGACCGGATCGAGTGGTTCTGTCGCAACATAAAGAATCGGGAGGCAGTACTGATCAGTGTTCACGCCCATAATGATCGGGGTACCGCTGTTGCAACTGCCGAATTGGCCTTGATGGCTGGAGCTGACCGGGTTGAGGGGGCGCTGTTTGGGAATGGCGAGCGGTGCGGGAATATGGATATTGTCACCATGGCGCTGAATCTCTTTACCCAGGGGGTTGATCCGGAGCTTGATTTTTCCGATTTACCCCGCATCAGGGAGGTTTACCGAAAGTCTACCCGTATGGATATTCATCCTCGTCACCCCTATTCTGGAGAGCTGGTCTATACCGCCTTTTCAGGGTCGCATCAGGATGCCATCAGCAAAGGGATGAAAGCAAAACCGGCTTCTCAGGGCGGGTTGTGGGCGGTTCCTTATCTTCCTATTGATCCACAGGATGTTGGATGCAATTATGAGGCCATTGTGCGCATCAACAGCCAGTCTGGCAAGGGTGGTGTTGCCTATGTGCTTGAAAAGGATTACGGAATCCAGATTCCAAAGTGGATGCAGCCTGATTTTGCCGAGGCAGTGCAGGCTGTTGCCGATACAACCGGCGTTGAGTTGTCTCCAGATCAGATCCATGACCTGTTTCATACAGAATATGTCAAGTTGAAAGAGCCGATGACGCTCAAAAAGTGTACTCTCAAATGGGACGATGCTGATCTTGATCGTAATGATGAAGAGGCTACGATGATCAGTTGTATTGTACAGGATCAGGAGAGGGAATTCAGTTTTGACGCACAGGGAAATGGTCCGCTTGATGCGTTTGTCAAGGGATTTGTGCGAGAAAGCGGGCTTGATTTCAGTATTGATGAGTATGCTGAGCATGCAATAGGCAAGAGTGCAGGGGCACTTGCGGTTGCTTACATAAAGATCGGCTGTGCTGATGGACGCATATCGTTTGGGGCCGGAATTGATTCGAATATCAGTCTTGCATCTATCAAGGCAATCGTTAGCGCTCTCAACCGGCTACCTTGAATGACTCTCACTCCAGGTCAGCGATTTCTTGAAGGGACAATAATAACAGGACAGGTTGCCTGCCGAATAACCCCTTCTGAGACGCTGCCGATGAGCAGGTGAAAAAGCGCACCGTGTCCATGCGATCCGAGCATGATCATGTCGGCTCCATGTTTTTCGCTTTCATTCACAATAGCCTCGACCTCGTTGTTTTGTGCAATAAGAATAGTTGTATCAATCCTTTTTTCCCGAAACCTTGCGGCTATAGCTCTCATCTTTAACGATTCAGGGGTATCCCGGTGATGATACCCCGCATCACAGAGTACTTCGTCTTGCGGGATTATGGTCTCAGCATCCAGCCGTAAATCAATAATTGGAGATGCAGGTGGAACGACGTGAAGCAGAAAGACTTTTGCCGAAAGAGCTGTAGCAAGTTTTTCTGCTTCAGTAAAGATTTTTTCGGCGAGTTCCGAAAAATCAGTAGCAACCAGAAGCTTCATGATGTTGTGTCAGGCGGCTATAGTGCGTTTTTCCTGAAGCATCAAAAACAGAGCAAACGCTACGCCCGGAATCCATCCAAAGAGGGTAAGAATGCCGGTTAACATGATTGTTCCAGCCTCCTTGTTTGTCACTGCTGCTGGTGGAAGAATAAATACAAGCATCCATCTGCGAATATCCATTTCGAACTCCGATTTTTTGGTTGAAACAATTCAGAATTTAGTATTAAACCGCCAATAAACAATGGAAAAACTGATTGCTGAAGTATAAAAAATGCGTTATGGGTAAGCTGTCGCTTGGATTTTAATTCTAATATTGTAAATTATCTTCCCTTCAGAAATAATCCTGAGTAAAAGTACTCTTGATTTGTTGAACATAAATTGAAATAACTTGCTTAAGAAAGTCCATCCCGACGTGGTTTTGGATGATGTTGATGAGGTGATTGACGAGCCGAATTTTAATAATTACAATACCTCTCCAGACCCGCCCAGTCCTTATGCTGACCTTGAAAAGAAGTATCGCAAAAACCGATTTAACAAAAGCAGATCCAAAAGTCCCTCTGACTATTTCAGCGTTAGTGGTGGAGTGAACAATTCTGTTTCAAAAAGTGCAGATGGAAACAAGCCACAGAAGAGGAAACCGAAAAAGAGGCCGTTTTCCAAGGCACCCAGGCCATCGAACGGTAAACGCAATCAAAATCCCCAGGACGATTCCGCTAAAAAGTGAATTCTTTTGGCACTAATGCGTCTTAAGGGTGTGAACGGAAGATCACCGTTCGGAGACTTTCGATAGTGCGAGTAAGCTGGTCAGAGCAAACAATGGCTTTTGAAATACAGGCACATCGAGGAGGCAGGGCCTTTTTCCCTGAAAATACTTTGCACGCATTCTGCCATGCTGCGACATGTGGAGTGAGGGTTATTGAGCTTGATCTTTTTGTTACAAAAGATCATGAAGTTATTGTTTCACACGACCCATGGCTTTCGGGTCCGCTCTGCTCGGATCCCGAAGGAGTGCCGCTCGGTGTCGATGCGAAGGGCTTTACTCTTTATGATATGCCCTATGCCGATATTCTGCGTTTTGATTGTGGTCGCCCTCACCCCTCCTTTCCGCAACAGTCCAGGATTATAGCCGCCAAACCGCTTCTTTCTACTGTTTTTAGCGAGGTTGATACCTTTATGCTTCATGCTGGCTTAAGTGGTTCCATGGTCTATAATCTTGAAATAAAGTCATGGCCAGCCGAAGATAGCCTCTTGCATCCTCCGCCTGAGCAGTATGCTGCGCTTGTTGTTCAGCTTGTTGTGGCAGCAGGGTTCACCTCTCGTGTCAGGCTACAATCTTTTGACTGGCGGGTCATTCGAGAGGCATGGAAGATCTGCCCGCATCTCTGTTATGGACTTTTACTTGATGATCGGGCCAATATGGTGCCATTTCTCTCAGATCTCGGGTTTGTACCACAGTATCTGAATCCTCATTTTTCTCTTGTTGACTGTGATATGTTCGATTTTCTTCATCTCCAGGGTATCAAAACGATTCCCTGGACAGTCAATCTTCCCAAAGAGATGCTTTCCATGCAACAGGTTGGCGCTGATGGTATTATTACGGATTATCCGGAATTGGCGTTGTCACTTTTCAGCTCTTCATCAATGCCTCAATCAGGGTATTGACTTTTTTGATCATTGACTCAGGGAGTTTTGCTGAGGGGGTGTACAAAATTTTGTCGAGCGAGTCCAGTACGGCAGGTATTTCAGCGCGAATTTCGCAGTTGATATTGATTCGCTGTAATGCATTTTCGAGCTCTCGTCGTGTTAATGCTCCGGGTTGCTTTATTCCTGTTTTATCAAGCGTTGTAAACAGTTTTTGTTTCATTTCACCGGCTGTTTTCGCCGTATTCTGCGAATGTTGCGGTTCAGAATTGTGATGTCTCTGTCCAGCTTTTTTGCGTTTCTTTGATTGACTCAGGAGAGTGGCAGTCATGGTCAGCAGGAGCAGTCCAATAAAGATAGCGGTTATCATTATTGGTGGATAAAGATTGCTCTCTGATTCTCCGGGAAAGTGACGTGTCCGCTGATCAGCGATGTTTTTCACGACTCCTCTTGCGATTGTGATGTTGAGTGGTTTTGAGAGTAATGTCTGATAGTGTTCAGTTTCAGGATTAAAGACAGCAAGGCGAATTGCAGGTATCCTGAAATCACCGGTTGATTGAGGCCAGGTGATTGTGGTTGAAGTTATAGTCCCAGAGGTTATGCGAGATCCTTTGTTGTAGTGGCTGCTTCTTTCTGGCGGGTTATGGCGAAAGCTTTCGGGTAGATTGAGAGTCGGAAGCTGAAGGGTGTGCAGGCTGCCTGTTCCTGTTATGATCATTTTCAGGGATAAAGGCTCTCCAGCCCTTACTTTTTGTTTGTCTGCAAGAAGGTCGAAGGAAAAAGAGCCGACAGCCCAGGAGAAATTTTCAGGTATTGGTTCCGGGAGAGGACGAGCTGAGAGGGCAAGTGGCGGAGCAGCGATGCTGATTACTCTCTCTTTTACCCTTTTTGGGTTTGCGGACGTTTCGAGCTTTTGCACAAGACACTGCATCCTGTATCCTGAAATGGGGATATTTCCGCTCTGAAGTGGTACAAGTCGGAACTGTTTAACGACAGCACTCCTGAAGTTTTTTCCCTGCACTTTGGTTGGGGTACTTTTGATAAAACGTTCCGGTGGGCTCTCTTTCGCCCATACGCCCTGAAAAAAGGGTAATACTTCGCTGGAGATTTTAGGTGCAACATCTTTGAAATTGAGGGTGTAGGTCAGAAGTATCTCCTCCCCCACAAAAGAGTCTCTCTTGTTTATTGAAGAGGTGAGGAATGGGGTACTGTTCGGGTTTTCCGCTCTTGCTGTTTGAACCGAAGTATACAGCGCTACAAGCAGAAGCAGAGCACAGAATCGCCAGGAAGCCAGTATTCTCTTCATAGACTTTTATTTCATAAGTTGCCGGGATCGGGCTGCAGCAGCCACAACGGTGTCTGACAAAATCTGCCGGATGTTTTGTTCTTCCATTATTTTCAGCCCAGCCTCAGTGGTTCCCCCCGGTGTTGTGACATCCCGTTTCAGTTCATCAGGATGTTTTTTGCCCGAGAGTACCATTTTTGCCGCGCCACTCATTGTTTGAGCCGCGAGCAGCAACGCTTGATCATAAGAGAGTCCACACTGTACACCGCCATTGGCGAGAGAGTCAAGAATGTAGAACATATATGCCGGTCCGCTCCCTGAAACAGCCGTGGCGGCATCCATTTGTGATTCATCAAGAATTGTCACCTGACCAATTGCGCTAAAAAGTTCAGAGGCCAGAGAGAGATCTTGATCAGAGGCCATTGTACCTTTGCAGAGTGCCGTCATTCCTTCCCCGACAAAGGCTGGTGTATTGGGCATGACCCGGATGACCTTCAACGATTCAACAGCATTGCTCCTGATAAATTCCGATGATATGCCTGCCGCTACGCTGATCAACAGGTGGTTTTTGGTGAGTAAAGGCTTCAGCTCTTCAAGTACCTCCGCAATTTGCCATGGCTTGACGGCAAGGATGATTACCTCTGCGTTTTGTGCAATTTCAGCAATTGAGAGCATCGGTTGAACAGGGTAGTCAGTTGCAAGAGAGGTGAGCGTTGCCGCGTCTGTGTCAAAACCGGCCATCACTGTATTTTTTTTGCCGCTGAGGCCAGCGATAAGGGCGCGTGCTATTTTCCCTGTTCCAATAAATCCGAGGTGAAGATGGGTCATGGTTGTAACAAATTTTGAGTCTGGGTCTGCTGGAAACGTTCTCTTGATAAAGCAAGGTAGTCAAGAGAGAGGAAATTTCCGATTACAGGGAGATTTATACTCTTGACAGGAGAGCAGACAGGAAATAAAAAAGGCGGGGAAAACCCCCGCCTTCAAAAGAGCAATCAAGCAAGCTTATTTGCTCTGCTTAACCATGTAGGCTACAGCATTGGTGACCTCTGCATCGCTCAGAGTTGCTTTGCCGCCCTTTGGAGGCATTGGCATTGCAGCTTTTCCCTTGAATCCCTTGAGGGCGTGGCTGACAAGCAAAGCTTCACCCTGTGCAATACGGTCTTTCCATGCAGCCTTGTCACCTAATTTCGGGGCTCCACCCACTCCTGCTTTGTGGCAAGTAGTGCAGGTACCATCGTAAATAGCCTGGCCTTTAGCCGCATCGCCAGCAGCAAATGCAGTTGATGAAACTGAACAGACAAAAAGCGCGCATAGTGCGGCTGAAAGAAAACGTGACATAGGGGGTTCTCCTCTTTTAATTTTTTGTATGATGGGGTTGATGATATTGTGCTCTACGCCGCACAATACAGCCATATTAATACAATTTTAATCTAAGCAATCCAAATATCTGCATCATTATTTCGATGAATGCAGATATTTGACGAAAAAAATCAGGAATTTGCGGTATCGGATCCTGCTAAAAGCAAAAACTCTTCTCTTTTTATTTGGATTTGTCTACCATGAACGCGACAGCATTTGCAATCTCTTCATCGGTCAGGCTCGCATTTCCACCTTTTGCCGGCATGGCTCCGGCTGTTCCCTGAAATCCGTCAATTGATTTTTTTGTCATGACTTCAATTCCCTGAGCGATACGGGGGCTCCATGCCGCTTTGTCTCCGGGCTTCGGAGCACCCATCATTCCGGCATCATGACAGGCCGCACAGTTTGCCTCATACACAGATTTACCAGCAGCCAGTTTTGGATCAGCAGGTGCCTCGCTTTTTGCTGTTACTGAAGCAGTTACAGGGGCTGGAGCAGCCTCTTTTTTCTCTTCGGGAAATTTCAGTGAGGCTGGGGGTTTCTCAAGGCCGCAAGCACTCAGCAATGAAAGAGCTACTGCCAGAACAGGGATAAAAGGCTTCATGGTCATTCTTGATACTGGTTTAGTTGGTGGTGCCGGGGAGATGGTTTACTATCAGTAAGGACAGTTTAAAAATTAATCAGCGTATGGCAAAATGATTTTTACGTTATGGTTTTTTCATGTTGATGCTTCAGGTCATGACGTGAAAGGGAATAGAGATGGGTATAAAAGAGATTGAAAAGCATTACGGCACTTTTCGATCTTGGAGCGCATAAGCCTCTGATAATGGCACTTTTGATATTGAAAAGCTGGCTGGTCAGCTCTGAATAGCTCTCAATAAAGGCTCCGATTGAAATCTGTTTAGGCTTGTAAAGCATCTCCTGACCGAACGAGTATCGGTATGCTGTGATGTCGTGGGGGTCAAAAAGAAGTCTTCCCTCCTCCTTGAGGCGTTCAAAAACCTGAGTTCCTGGCGTTGGTCTCAGAATATTGATGCCAGGGACATCAAGTTTTGTCTCGTTGACAAAATCAAGAATTGCTGCAGGAGTATCAAGCGTATCCCCATCCAGGCCGTAGATAAAACTGCCATAGAGACTTATTCCAGCTTCCCGTATTGAGCGGACGGCTTTTACAAGTTCGCCAGCACGATTCTGGTTTTTTTTATGTGCGCTCCTACTGGCTGGTTCGATGCTTTCAATACCGACAAGGAGTGCCTGACAGCCCGAATCGGCAAAAGTTTTCAAAAGCTCATGCTGTTGACCAAGCGTTGTGGTTGCCTGGCCAAACCATCGGATCTTCAGTGGAATAAGTTTGCGAAAAAGTTCCGCCGCGTATGAAGGGTCGGCATTTATTGAGTCATCAACAAAAAAAAATATTCTTTGGTCATGCTCCTGAAACCTTGCGACTTCACTGACAACCTCTGGAACAGATCTTTTGCGCAACGCATGGCCATTGAGCAGATGGACATTGCAGAAGTCACAACTGTATTGGCAGCCTCTTCCAGTCTGGATCAGGTTCGTCGTAAAATAGCGACTTTTCACGAGCGACTGTTTGCTTACTGCTCTCGGTATCCCGAGATCCGGGAAGATATCAGAGCGATAGAGTTTCTTGAGAGAGCCTGTTGTAAGGTCAGTGAGTAACTCTTTCCAAAGGTCATCAGCTTCTCCTTCTACAAGAATATCGGCATGGGAACGACAGGATTCCGGGAAGAGCGTGACATGGGCACCACCAAGCACGATCTGTATTCCGGCAGCACGGAGCTTTTCGGCAAGTTCAAAAGCTTTTTTTGCCATTCCGGTTTGTACGCTGATACCGACAAGATCCCACTTTTTTTGCCATGGAAACTCTTCAAACCGCATGTCGCAAATCGATTGTTCAATTCCCTCTACTTCGACAGAGCTAAGAATCATGAGAGAGAGTGGTGGAATGGCGAACTGGCTTTGTTTTATCAAGGATCTCAGCGATTGGTTCGTCCATGTAAAAAAAGGGTTAACCCTCTTTTCATCATAGAGTGAGCGAGCACCGTCAACTCCGCTCTCAGAAGGGAGAAACACAAGAAGAACGTTTTTTGTCAGGTGTCTGTCAGACATCTCGTATTACCAGTCCTTGCTGTTTGTATGATTATGCCCTGCGGGTGGCAGTGAGCGGGGTGGCCTTCGCATGAGTGATGATTCGTCCTGTTGCGCATTATCAAGCAGGCGATTTGCAACGTTGTTATTGATGCCGGATGAAGGTGGTGATGGCGATTTTTTTTCGGGTGTTTCAAGTTCATGGAGATACCGACGTACAATTTCATAGTTAATTTTTGCGTTGCCATCATTTGCATCAGTTAACAATAATGTCTTGAATCGATTAAGAGATTGACGAAATAATCCGGTTTTTAGTGACTTTGTCTTGTTCTCGATCGCTCTCATGGCAAGTGCGTCGCCTTCATTGAAAATTGCTCTCTGACGTAGTTCACTATACTTGCTTCCAGCTTTGGCGCTTTGGGCAAAAAGAGGGGCAGCATCATTAAATTTTCCTTGCATATAGAGAGCGCAGGCAAGGTTAAAGCAGGCTCTGTTGATCTCTTTTTGGCCATTGACACGTGAGCGAAGTTCTTCAAAAGCCACCTCTGCCTCGCGGTATGAGTGTTGTTCATACAGTGCGTATGCCTTCAGTTGCATACGGTACTCCACTAGTCTCTCCTGCATAGATGTCAGAAACGTAACAGCAATCAGGAGAGTGTGCAGGAACATCATGGTTTCAGTTTTCTGACAGACCTCGGGTGCCGAGGAATGCTTTTTGGACAGCGCTGACACCAGCGCCAATCTCAAAGGTAAAGTCAATCTCTTTCAATGCCCGTTCAATGCCGCCTATAACCGTCAGCATGTCGAGCTCATCGTAAAATCCAAGGTGAGAAATGCGGAAAATTTTGTCTTTGTATTCATCCTGGCCAGCAGCGACCGTAATACCGTTGCTTTGTTTCAGTGCTTTGTTGAAGGCTGACCATTTCACCCCATCTGGAAGCCATACCGGCGTGACCGCAAACGATGGCGAGTTGCTGAAAAGCTTCATGCCAAGGGCGTTACATCCCTGACGACAGGCATTTGCAAGGCTCTCATGACGTGCCCAGATATTTTCAATCCCCTCACTCTTGATCATCTGTAAAGCCTCGTCGAGACCAATGACCAACGAAACTGCCGGAGTGAACGGGGTATCGTCACCAGCATGAGCTTTGAGCGCTTTTTTCAAACTCAGGTAGTACTGTGGAATACCGCTTTTCCCTTTAATAACATCCTGTGCACGAGCTGAGATAGCAACAAGTGCCAGTCCCGGAGGCATCATGAGCCCCTTCTGGGAACCTGTGATACAGATATCGACTCCCCACTCATCGAAGAGAAATTCGTGTGCGCCGACGGCCGTAATTCCATCAACAAGGATCAACGCATCAGATTTTTCTCGAATAAGTTCGCTGAGTCTCTTGATATCAGTAGCGGTACCAGTGGATGTTTCGGAATGGGTAAGGCAGACTCCTTTTACGTCAGGATTTTCCTGAAGAAGTTCAGCAAGTCGTTCTGGCTGAAGCGCTGAACCCCAAGCCACCTTTTCCTCAACACAGTTTCCGGTAAAAACGCGAACCAATTCGCTCCAACGCTCACCAAACTTGCCGGCATTAACGGTGATAACTTTGTCGCCTTGTTTAAAAAGACTGGAAATGGTTGCCTCCATTCCACCGGTTCCAGAACAACTGAGGACTACGACAGGCTGGGTTGTTCTGAACAGGTACTTGAGATCTTCGTGAACCCTGGTCAATATCTCCATAAATTCGGGGTTCCTGTGATGGATAATTGGAGCTGCCATGCGGAGCATGACATTTTCGGGTACCGGGGTTGGGCCTGGTGTGAATAGTCTTTTTTTCATCTCTTCAGAAAAGTGGTTTGAGTTGAATCCATAAGCGAGGTGAACTCATCAAAGAGGTAGTGCGAATCGTGAGGTCCCGGCGCAGCCTCGGGATGGTATTGTACTGAAAAGCAGGGAAGCCTTCTATGCTTTACCCCTTCAACAGTATTGTCATACAGGTTCAGGTGGGTCATTTCAAGATCGTCCGGCAGTGAATCCATAGCAACAGCAAATCCATGGTTTTGCGAGGTGATCTCGATCTGATTGGTCAAGAGGTTTTTGACCGGGTGATTGCCTCCATGATGGCCGAATTTCAGTTTAAAGGTCGTGGCTCCGCAGGCCAGTGAGAGCAATTGGTGGCCAAGACATATTCCAAAGATCGGCAACAGCCTGGTGGTTTGATTGTAATCCACAAGCCTTTTTATTGTTTTGATGGCGTAACCAACGGCAGATGGATCTCCTGGTCCATTTGAGAGAAAAACCCCGTCAGGGTGCAGGGCGAGCAGTTCATCAGCAGTTGTGCCGGCATTGACGACAGTTACCTTGCACCCGGCATCGTGAAGCATTCGCAGGATATTGCTTTTTATGCCGAAATCAACCGCAACAACATGGTATCGATTATTTTCTCTTTCAAGAGTATAATTTTCGTTGGTGGTAACGCTTTTTGCCAGATCGCGGCCAGACATTTCAGGACTTTGCAGAGCTCTTTGTCTTAGCACTTCATTGCTCTCATCCTGCACGGAAATAATGCCCCTCATGGCCCCTTTTTCGCGAATTTCACGGACAAGTCTACGTGTATCAATACCGGCCAATCCTATGACTCCAACTTCCCGAAGACGGGAGTCAAGGCTTTGTGATGCCTCGAAATTACTGTGGATGCGTGATACTTCGTGAACAATAAAGGCGGACGCCCATATTTTCACTGATTCGTTATCGGTTGGATTGATGCCATAGTTTCCTATTAGAGGATAGGTCATCATAACCATCTGTCCCGAATACGACGGGTCGGTCAGAATCTCCTGGTAACCGGTAAGTGAAGTGTTAAAAACCACCTCTCCGGTTGCTTCGCCGATATGGCCAAATGCCGTACCCCTGTAGACAGAGCCATTCTCCAATACCAGTCTTGCGTATGTTGGCTGCATTATACTTGTCACTCTTTGGTCGTGAGTTTATCGCCCGTATCCTGTTTGTCTATATTGGCAATTGCTGTGCGGTCAAACTTGACTTTTGTGGTGTCGCTTACCTGAACAAGAACGGTCTTTTTTTCAGTATCAATTCCAGCAACAGTACCATGAACCCCCCCTATGGTGACAACCTTGTCGCCTCTTTTCAGGCTGTCAAGCACCTTTTCCCTGTCTTTCTGTTTTTTCTGTTGCGGACGGATCATGAAGAAGTAAAAAACAATAAAAATAAGGACTAACGGAACAATCTGGATCAGCGGGTTTGGTGTTTGTCCTCCTGCTGGTGGAGAGAAGAGAAACAGGGTCAAAAGCGTGTTATACATGGTGACGGTTTGGTTTTTTTATAGTGAGAAGGAATGTAATGTATTTATTCAACTATTTCAATGACACCTCTTCGCTGCTTTTGTGAAGCTGGCGTAAGGAGCAACGTTGTAAATGCGTTTGGCACTCATGCCGCGAGAAAGTTTTAGATGGGCAAGTGTGGCAATCATGGCCGCGTTGTCGGTTGAGTAGCGCATTTCGGGAAGGTAAAGTTGTATCTCCTCTCTGCTACACTCTCTCTTCATGGCTTCGCGTAAGCCGGAGTTCGCGCTTACCCCACCGGCAACGGAGAGAGCCCGAATACCCCGGCTTCGAGCCAGAGCAATGCTTTTCTCTACCAGAACGCTTACTATCGCGGCCTGAATTGATGCTGCAATGTCGGCTGTATGACGCTCAATAAAAGAGGTCTCCTGTTTTTGCAGCCACGTTAAAACTGCTGTTTTCAAGCCTGAAAAGCTGAAATCAAAATTGCCATCCCTGCTTTTACTGCTTTGGGAATGTGAGGTCAGCGCCCTCGGAAAAATATGAAACGAGGGGTTACCAGTTTCAGCCAGTTTGTCAATACTTGGACCAGCGGGATAAGGCAGTCCAAGCATTTTGCCTGTTTTGTCGAAGGCCTCACCAGCGGCATCGTCCAGTGTTCTCCCGATTACCGTGTATGAGAGATCGGGCTCAACAACAGAGAGCAGTGTGTGACCACCGGAGACAGTCAATGATACAAAGGCACTTTCGGGTGATGAGTGCCTGCCGCCTTCACTGATAAATGGAGAGAAAATGTGCGCCTCAACATGATTGACGGGAACAAACGGTATGTCGAGGGCATAAGCAAGCCCTTGGGCAAAAGAGAGGCCGACCATAACAGCTCCGATCAATCCAGGGCCAGCGGTTGCCGCTATGACATCAAGTTCATTTTTTGTTATATTGGCTTTCGTTACAGCGGCATCTATGATTGAGACAATCAAACGTTCATGTTCTCTTGATGCCAGTTCCGGTACAACTCCTCCGAAAGAGCTGTGGCAGAGCTGCGAACTGATGACGTTGGAGCAAACATCTCCGTTGCGCAGTACGGCGCTCGATGTTTCGTCACAACTGGTTTCTATCCCTAAAATATTCATGGTATAACACTATTTCCGAAGAGATATTTCAATGAGTAACGTTGACAATTCTGGCAACAAGAGCAAACTACCGGCAAAGGTAAGCATTTTTCACCTCTTTTTGGTGCTCATGGGTGCAAATCTTATGATGTTGCTTACTCCCAATTTTGGTATGCTTAACAGTTTTCTCTTCATCCCGGATATCTACACTTGGTCTGCGGTGATTCTTGGTGTGGCATTGCTCGGGATGGGTTTTAATGGTCTCTATAAAAAATTTTAGAGGACAAGATCAATGTTCACCCATAGCGTCCAATCGTGTAATAATACACTTCTGTTGAAGCGCAAAATTGGAAGGGTACGGCATAATCTCTTGAAAATGAGGAGAAGAATAGTATGCAACATGCTGTAGAATTGGAGGAGCTGGGGGCAGAGATTAATGATGCGTCCCGATTTCTTGAGCAGGCAGAGGTGCTCCTCTCCCAGCGGATAGTTGGTCAGCTTGAAGTAATTCGTCGTGTCTTTATTTCGATGCTGGTTAATGGCCACATTTTGCTTGAGGGGGTTCCCGGACTGGCAAAAACCCTTATTATCAGCACGGTTGCCTCTGTCATGAACCTGAAGTTCCAGAGAATTCAGTTTACCCCCGACATGCTGCCAGCCGACCTTATTGGCACCATGATCTACAATCCGAAGGATATGGAGTTTTACCCCCGTAAGGGGCCGGTCTTTGCCAATGTGATTCTTGCTGATGAAATCAATCGCTCTCCTGCAAAGGTGCAGTCAGCGCTGCTGGAAGCAATGCAGGAGCGTCAGGTTACCATTGGTAATCAGACCTTTCCTCTCCAGGAGCCATTTATGGTGCTGGCTACCCAGAACCCTGTAGAGCATGAAGGTACCTACTTGCTGCCCGAAGCACAGGTGGACCGTTTTATGATGAAGGTGATTGTCGATTATCCCTCTTACGATGAAGAGCTGGAGATTATGCTTCGATCAGCCACAACTTCTGTCAAAGCACCGATTCAGGCCGTTGTGCAAGCAGATGATATTTTTCGGGCCAGAGCCCTTATTGACAGGATTTATGTTGATCCCAGAGTACAGCACTATATTATCGACCTGGTTGTCGCAACCAGAAACCCTGGCCTTTATGGGATGGCTGAGCTTGGAGCTATGATTGAGTACGGAGCCTCGCCAAGAGCCTCAATTTTTCTTCTTCTCGCGGCGAAAGCACATGCATTCCTGCAGCATAGACCTTATGTAACTCCTGAGGATGTCAAGGCAATTGCCTACGATACTCTCCGACATCGAATACGACCAGGATACGAGGCTGAGGCAGATAATATTAAGCCTGATGACATGATAAGGCAAATTCTGCAGCATGTGCAGGTTCCATGATTTTGAGGGCTGACAATGAGTCTGGAGGTGCCATTGGGAAAAAATGAAAAAAGTCTGAAAGAGCTTCAGCACATTATCAGGCGGGTTGAGATTCGCTCGAAGCGCATGGCCAGTGAGCTGTTCAGCGGCGAATACCACTCTTCGTTCAAGGGAAAAGGGATTGAATTCAGCAATGTTCGTGAATATCAATATGGTGACGATGTTCGAGCTGTCGACTGGAACACCTCTGCCCGCAAAAATGAACTGTACGTCAAACTTTTTACCGAAGAGCGTGAACGGAGCCTTTTACTTGTGGTTGATGCATCAGCCTCAATGCTTTTTGGCAGTCAGGTGCGGAGCAAACGTGAGCTTGTTCTTGAAGTGAGCGCTGTGCTGGGCTTCAGTGCCCTTCAGAATAACGACAAGGTGGGGCTTCTGGTGTTTACCGATCAGATTGAGAGCTATATTCCTCCCCGTAAAGGTCGTCATCATCTCCTTATGATTCTTGAACAGCTTTTAAGTCTTGAACCACAGAGTCGCACCACCAATATCAATGCAGCACTCTCTTTTATCCGCTATACCCGCAAGCGGCAGGAGATTATTTTTCTTATGACAGATCTTGTTGACAGTGAGTATGAAAAAGGGATGAAGTTGCTGAACAATCGCCATGACTTTATTCTGGTACACATCAGTGACCCTCTGGACAAGGCGCTTCCCTTCAGTGGATTGCTGGATCTTGAAGATCCTGAAACGGGGTTTCGACTTACAGTTGACGCAGCAAGCCATCGGGTTGTAGGGCGATACCGTGAAGAGCAATTGCGGTTGCACGATGAGCTTCGTCAGCGACTCAGGCGAATGAGGATTGATTCCATTTTTCTTGATACCGATCGCTCTTTCATCGGTGATCTGAACTCATTTTTCCGGTACCGTGAACGCAAGGAGTAAAAAAAAGTACAGTGTTCTTCTGCGGCCCCTTTTTTTTCTGGCGCTTGCCTTACTGTCAACCACTTTTCAGGTTGAGGCAAGGGTGCTGCCTGTTGTGACGGTGACTCCTGACACGGTTCTTGTCGGTGATCGAATTGACTGCCTGATCACGGTTAACCATTCGTCGGAAGAGGCCGTCTCTCTTGAAGGGATCAATGTCCAGGCACTACAGCCGTTCGAGCTGATCAGCAGCAAACGTCTTTCACCAAAAGTACTTTCGGGTATCACGCAGGATACTTTTGAGCTGAAGCTTGTTCATTTTGGTGCGGGGAAGCAAACTCTGCCATTCTTTACCGTGCTGTTTCATGATGCAGCGGGACGACTTGCAGACAGGTTGACTTTCAGGCCATCAGCCTCAGTGTACGTCCGGGAGCTCACTGATGCCTCTATGCGCGACCTCAGACCCATCAAACCACCGCTCAGTCCGCTGATCCCTTATCTTCTTCTTTTGCCTGCTCTTCTTGGAGTGTTTGGAGTAGGCATTCTTGCCATGCTTTTGATTTTTTTCCTCAAGCGTACGGTGCGCAACAGTGCCGAACGTGTCGACTCCGGTCAAGTAGCCCAGCGGAAGCTTCGCAAACTCGGTACGAGCCTTTCAGCCGGAATGCCGCCGCATGAATGCTACGAAGAGCTGAGCAATATCATGCGCTCTTTTCTTGAAACGCATTATCGGATCAGTGCTCTTGAGGCGGTGACGCAGGAGATTGAACGCGATCTTAAAAAGCTTGGAGTTGCCGGTTTTGAAAGTATCATGAACCTGCTGAAGCAGGCTGATCTTGTAAAATTTGCTGATAGCCGGCCTGATGTTGAAGAGTCTCGCCAGTCACTCCATAAAGCGTCGGAGGTGATTCGTTCTACTCGTCGTTCTCGCTCATCAGATGAGTAAACCACGAATCCTGAAACTTTTTGTATGAGTAACATCCCCGTGTCAGATGCCGTGATCTTTGATACTCTTCGCAGAGTATTCGGTTTTCGTGATTTCCGCCCCAATCAGGAGCGGGTTGTTCGCGCACTTCTCGAAAAGAGAGATGTGCTGGCGGTTATGCCCACAGGCGGAGGAAAATCACTCTGTTATCAACTACCGGCCGTATTGCTGCCCGGAACCTGTATGGTTATAAGTCCCCTTATTGCTCTGATGAAAGATCAGGTGGATGGTGCCAGAGCGAACGGTATTCGTGCAGCCTTTCTCAACAGCTCACTCATGCTGGAAGAGTGGAATGAGGTGATACGTGATCTGCTTGCAAACGATCTTGATCTGCTCTATGTTGCTCCAGAGCGCTTTTGTCTTGATCACTTCAGGGAGCTGCTTGGCAGGGTGCAGATCAGTATGGCAGTCATTGATGAGGCTCACTGTATTTCAGAATGGGGTCACGATTTCCGGCCGGACTATCTCTCTCTTTCCGGACTTGTAACCATGTTTCCCGACCTTCCGGTTGCAGCATTTACTGCGACTGCGACCAACAGGGTGCAACAGGATATTCTTGAAAAACTTGCCCTGCGAACCCCTTTTCTTGTCCGGGCATCATTTGACCGCCCCAACCTCTATTATGATATCCAGTTTAAGGACAATCCCGATGCCCAGCTTGTAGCATTAATAAAAAAGAACAAAGGAAAGTCAGGTATCATTTACCGTACCAGCCGTAAAAGTGTCAATGATACCTCAGCGATGTTACAGGCAAAAGGCTTTCGTGCTCTTCCGTACCATGCGGGGCTTAGTGATGCTGAGCGAAAACGTCATCAGGAGGCCTTTATTTGCGATGAGGCAGAGGTTATTGTGGCCACCATAGCGTTCGGAATGGGGATAGACAAGTCAAACATCCGGTTCGTTATTCATGCCGATTTGCCGAAAAGTATCGAGAATTACTATCAGGAGACAGGAAGAGCCGGGCGTGATGGTGAACCGGCACAATGCACTCTTCTTTTTGCGCAGGGAGACATCCCCAAGGTGCGTTTTTTTATTGACTCCATGACTGATGATGTTGAACGCGCCAAAGCTCTGGGTGCGCTTTCAAAAGTGATCGCATTTGCCTCCACTTCGGTTTGCCGACGTCGGGCCCTTCTGGAATATTTTGGGGAGAGCTACCCGCACGAAAATTGCAGCTCCTGCGATATCTGTCTCGGCAGTCGTGAAGTGGTCGATTGTACCCGGGAGGCGCAAATGCTTTTATCAGCAATAGTTCGTACCGAAGAGCGGTTTGGGGCTATGCATATCGTCGATATTGTGGCGGGAAGCGCCAACAAGAAGATTCGCGATTGTGGTCATGATCGTCTTAAGACATTCGGAGTGGGAAAAGCATTCGAAAAAAAATATTGGCGCCAGCTTGTCGATGAACTCCTTGCCCAAAAAGTTATTGCAAAATCTGAAGGGCTTTACCCTACGCTTTTTTTGCAACCGAAAGCACTTCTTCTGTTGAGAGGCGAAGAGCGCCTTGAGACCGTTCGTGTTTTTGAAAAAAAGCCGTTAAAAGCATTGCGCGACAAATCCGAACCTTCTGGTTTGGCTTATAATCAGGAGCTTTTTGAATTGCTCAGGCTCTTGCGCAAGCAAATTGCCGATGAGCAGGGAGTGCCGCCTTATGTTGTTTTTTCAGACAGAACGCTACGGGAGATGGCCGCCATATTGCCACTTACGGCTGAAGACATGCTCGCAGTTTCGGGTGTTGGTGAAGTTAAACTCGAGCGTTATGGCCATCAGTTTCTTCGTATTCTTGATCGTTTCCAGAGCGAGCACCGGTGACAGGGCTTCGTTGTTTGATGGTAGAATTGTGTAAATATTCTTATATTGCTGGGGAAGTCACGTTATCCCTTTTTTTGTAATGAGTTACATGGATTAGGCAGGTGGTTTATATTAAAAATCAGCTTTTTCAGTTTGCCAAATTTAATGTTCGCCTTTTGAAAGAGTGTTTTATGTTCTTCCGATTAAACCAATTTTACTGAGAAGTATGACTTTTAGGTTTTGTTGATGAGTGGCATATCAGTTGTGACTGAGAGTGGCGGAGCTTTTAATTATTGATTCAGTGTTAAATTTCAGGGATGGTTTTTGATGCGTTATAGCCGTTTTTTTCTTGTAGTGCTCTTGTTATTATTTTTTCCACAATGTGGTTTACCTGCTGAAAGTGCCTCTTCTGGTTCCAGTAGTCCTGTAACTTCCAGTAGTGGATCTGGTGCTGATTCTGGAACTGATGCGGCAATGGGAACATTACCGACCTCGCAAACACCCGTCGCAGGAGGTGCACCTTATATCACCACTTCACCATCTGATGCAAAAGAGCTTGCTCTTCGTGATTCAGCCCTTCGATTAGAAGATCAATCTCAGTTTATACCGGGCAAGATTAACCCTGTCAAAAGCAGTTTTCAATTGTTTGTCGAGAGTTCTACAGGCAGAAAGCTTGATGTTTTTGGGCGTGAGTTGTTTCGTAATGCTCCCAGTACTTTTTCACCACTTAAGGCGGTACAGGTGAATCAGGACTATGTGATTGGTTCCGGTGATGTTTTGCAGATTCGTGGATGGGGGATGGTAAGTATCGATGTTAATGCCATTGTCAGTCGCAATGGGGATATTTATCTGCCTCGTATTGGGTCAATAAATGTGGCAGGTGTAAAATACCGCGATCTTCAGGGCTACCTGAAAAAAGCGGTTGGCAGAATATTCAAAAACTTCGAATTGAGTGCAAGTGTTCTCCAGACCCGTAGTGTACAAATCTATGTCGTTGGTAATGCATTACGGCCAGGCGCATATACTCTCGGTTCTATGAGTACACTGCTTAATGCACTGTTTGCTTCCGGCGGACCATCGGTAACAGGCAGTATGCGTAACATCAAGCTTAATCGTGGTGGAGAACCACCTGTTACCTTTGATCTTTATGATATTTTGCTCCATGGAGATAAATCATCAGATCAGCCACTTAAAGATGGTGATGTCATTCATATTCAACCAGTGGGTCCTCTTGTTGCGCTTTTTGGCGATGTTAAAAATTCAGCAATTTATGAGCTGAAACAGAAAAATACTTTGGCAGAAGTTGTGGAGTGGGCTGGAGGTTTTGAGGCGGTGAGCGGAGTAAAGAATGTTCTTATTGAAAAGAGTGTTGATAACCACTACCAGACGGTAGCCGAACTCAAGTCAGACTTGAACGGGATTGAAAAAAAACTTGTAGATATTCAGGTTAATCCGACGGATATTATACGTGTTGTTGCACCGGGAGCTGTCCCGCTTGAAGTGAAAGTGGAACGGGAGTTTGTTCGCCTTGATGGTGAGGTGAAGCAGAGTGGTGTTTTTGAACTTGTAAAAGGAGAGACTTTGAGGGCTCTTGTTGCCCGTATTGGTGGTGTTACGGATAAAGCCTACGTGTTTGGTACCAGACTTAATCGGGAAAGTGTAAGGCGTGAACAGCAGCAGAAGATTGATGAATCGGTTGACAGGTATGAGAAAGATATTGATGCCAATGCCAAACAGCGTATCAGTGGATCGAGTGATCCTTCACAGGGGGCCGTTATTGCAGCCGAACTTGACTCGCAGCGTAATCTGGTCAAGAGATTGCGAATGGTGAAGTCGGAGGGGAGGATTATTTTGAACCTTAAGGACTTTAATGCAAACATCAGTGATCTTCCTGATTTTCCTCTTCAGAATGGTGATGTGGTTTATATTCCTGAAAAACCATCGACGGTTAATGTTATTGGCGCTGTTTATCAGCAAAATTCATTTATGTATCAGCCAGGTCGTTATGCAACTGACTATGTCCAATTAGCAGGGGGGGTGAGTAGTACAGGAGATAAAACAGAGATGTATCGAATATGTGCTGATGGAACAGCGCGAAGCAATCGGCAAGGCGGGTACAACGGTGCTATCAATCCGGGTGATGCAATTGTGGTGCCGGAAAAAATCCAGCGAGGCGCTGGATTAGTGCAAAATCTTAAAGATTTTACCAGTATACTCTATCAGTTTGGTCTTGGTGCTGCCGGTCTTGCTACGCTTAAGACGCTATAAATTACGTGTCGCAACACAGAACTTTTATGCGACCATTCCTTCCTCAGCAATCTTGAACTCATGCCGGATACCTCTCTATCTCCGATACACCATGTGCAACCGCAAGAAGATGAAATCAGTCTACTTGATCTTGCAATTACTCTTGCAAAACACAAGAAGACAATTCTTGTGGTTCCGATCATTTCCGCTATGGTCGCCGCTGTTATCAGTTTGTTTATCCCAAACGTCTATACGGCGGATATACAAATGCTGCCGCCACAGCAGCAATCAGGCGCTTCGTCAATGCTGAACCAGCTTGGAGCGCTTGGTGGATTGGCCGGAATTTCATCTGGAATTGGCATAAAGAATCCTGCTGATACCTATGTTGCCATGCTCAAAAGCCGCACGTTGCAAGATAAGTTGATCAAACGCTTCAAATTACAGATAGTTTATGACAAAATATCTCTGGAAAAAACGCGTTTAGCTCTAAGAGAGGCTACAACTGTCAAGGTAGGCAAAGATGGTATCATAGGAGTCTCTGTTGAAGACCGTGACCCAAATCGTGCAGCAATATTGGCTAACGGTTATGTTGATGAGCTTCAGCAAATGACACAGGTATTTGCTGTTACTGAAGCCTCACAGAGACGTCTTTTTTTTGAAAAACAACTTTTGCTTTCCAAGCAATCTCTCGGTGACACAGAAATTGCCATGAAGCAATTGCAGGAAAAAACCGGGATCATCCAGCTTGATGCGCAAGCGAAACTAGTTATTGGTACTGCAGCTCAACTTAAAGCGCAGATTGCGATGAAAGAAGTCGAGCTTGGTGCCCAGAGAACTTTTTCTACAGGTGATAATCCTGATTATATTCGCTCTCAACAGATGCTCGCCGGGCTACGTTCACAATTGGCCAAGGTAGAAACCGGTACAGTCACCTCCAGCAAAGTTCCTGAAGCAGGTCTTGAATATATGAGGAAAGTTCGTGACCTGAAATACGCTGAAACGGTTTACGAGTTACTTGCCAAACAGTTTGAAGTTGCTAAAATCGATGAGGCGAAACAGAGTTCCGTCATTCAGGTGCTTGATCGGGCATTAGTACCTGAAAAGAAATCAAAACCTCATCGAAGTATGATCGTGTTTCTTTCCTCGGTTGTTGGTGGATTTTTTGCCATACTTTGGGTATTTAGCACCGAAGCTTTTCAGAACGCAAAAAAACACGAGGCAAGCGGCTTGCAACTCAAACTTTTGCAGGATTATCTCCGATTGAAGTGATCGCACGATCAATATTATTTTGGGAAGTTGGATAAACATGCTTGGTTTGGCTGTAAGACTGTTTTTGTTCTACTGATTTTGGCAGTCTGTAACGCAGGGTATGCTCGGGCATCTTTGCCCAATGGTAGGATACAGACATTTTTCGAAGAGTGGAGATTACCTGATGAGGAGCATACAGGGATGGCTGAGGTGGCGGTTTCTCACAGGTTTACTGAATATTTCAGCGGTGGCTTTGGTTCCTGGATGGCTGTTACAGGTAAACGGGGTGGGTTTATCACCTTGGGTTTGGAGGGAAATTTATGTATTCCATTGAGCGAAAGGCTATTTTTTGATACAGGACTTTTTATAGGAGCAGGAGGTGGTCGCGGGGGATATCTTCTCAGTGGAGGTGGTCTCATGCTTCGTACGTTTGCAGGTATGTCGTATCAAGCAGCTTCGTGGGGAAAACTTGGTGCGGGGATCAGCTATGTTGACTTTCCGGAGGGTGGTACAATTCATTCTACTCAGCCTTTTTTTTACTGCAGTGTACCCTTTACCTCTTTTACTCAAAGTGGCTGGAGCAGCAAAAGCATTTCATTATCTGATTCACAATTTTTTTGGATATTACCAAAAAAGCATTCATTGGCTTTGGTTTCCCGTTACCTTCAAGTTCCCTCTGCTTTATTGAATGACACAGGAGGTCGCCAACATGATGTTACCCTGTTTGGAGTTGAATGGCTTACCCAAATGAGTAACAACTGGTATGTAAAGCTGGAGACTGAAGGAGCTGCTGGAGGACAAAGTGCGGGGTATATGCAGATTCTGGCAGGTACGGGATACCGTGTCCCACTGTCAGAAAACATTTTTGTCAATAACGATATTTCAACCGGTGCTGGGGGTGGTGGCGGGGTTGATTCGGGTGGTGGTCTGCTTTTTGATGTATCGAGCGGTGTTCAGTGGTATTTTTCTAATTTGTTTTTTGCTGAACTATCGGCGGCGCATATTCTAGCAGGTACGGGTAGTTTTGCGGCAAACAGCCTCTCTTTAAAAGTCGGTTACAAGCCAGATGCTGCTCTTGATGTTACTGGATTAAACAATATTTACAGGCCGGTCTGTATGCGTGTTCGTGCAGTTACTCAGAGTTATTTTCAGGCATCAAAAAAATGGCGAAGTCACCATGTCGATCAGCATGTTGATAATCTTGGTTTACAGGTTGATTATTTTATAAATCCTTACTGGTATGCTACGGGTCAGGGGCTTGCTGCCTATAGAGGCAATGCCGGTGCCTATATGACAGGGCTTGTCGGAAGTGGTGTGCGGATTAATTTGTTCAAGGCACTACATGGTAATGTTGAAGCCCTTGTAGGTGCGGCTGGTGGTGGTGGTTTGACAATGGGTTCAGGATTGGTATGGCAGGGCAATGCTGGTATAGGTTATGATATTGACCCATCGCTCTCAGTAATGGTGGCTGGAGGAAGGATGCATGCGTTTAATGGGGCATTCAGGGCAAATGTTGTTAGTGCCTCTCTCGCATGGCAACTTACAAGTTATCAGAAAAAATAGTTCAATGTCTGTTTTTACCACAGTCCGTCCTTCTTTTTCTGATACGGTAACATTTTTTATTTCAGCTTTTGAGCAGAAAGTTTTTTTATTTCCTCGTTCTGTAAGGCGCCTTCTGGCGTTGTTATTTGATGTTTTTTCTTCCTTCCTTTCACTTTGGGCAGCATTTTTTCTCCGTTTTGAAAGTATCCAGTGGCCAGCAGGTGAGCAGTGGATTGCTTATCTGCTGGCTCCAATGCTGATGTTGCCGATCTTTGCTTTCGCCGGGATTTATCAGGCGATTTCTCGCCATAGTGGTTTTGCTGCATTTATTACTGTTGTCAAGGCTGTGGTTGTTTATGGCGTATTGTTCTTATGTGCGATTCTTTTTTTGAAACTTCCTGGTGTATCTTTTTCAGTCGGAGTTATACAACCGATTATTTTTTTGGTCATTACGGGGGCAAGTCGAGCATTTGTCCGATTTCGTGTCACAGGTAAAGCCATGCACTTTAATAACAGTATGATATCAGCAAATTTGCTCATTTATGGTGCCGGATTAGCCGGTGTGGAAATTGTTAATGCTATTCATCGAAGTGCAAAGTTTTCTATGGAAGGTTTTATTGATGATGATGTTGAGCTGCAAGGTCGTACCATTAATGGAATGAAGGTCTATAGTTTTATGCAGGCCAAAAAGCTGATAGAAGAACAGCGCATTACAAATATTCTTATTGCCATTCCTTCAGCAACCCGTACACGCCGCAATGAAATTGTTGACAAATTCAGGAACTATCCGGTGCGTATTCAGATGCTTCCTGCAGTTGATGAGCTTGCGGATGGAAGGGTTACTATTTCGGATATTAAAGAGATAGAGATTGAAGATTTGCTTGGTCGTGATCCTGTTCCGGTTGATCAATTACTTGTTCAGCAAGCCATTGCCGGAAAAGTTGTTATGGTTACAGGTGCCGGAGGAAGTATTGGCAGTGAGCTTTGCCGGCAACTTCTTGCTGCTCATCCAGCAAAACTGCTCCTTATTGACAATGCAGAGCATAATTTATACACAATTCACAGTGACCTGGAGCAACGCCTTAAGCGATTTGCTTGTTCGCTTATTCTTGTTCCCCTGCTTGCTGATGTGACTGATGCTGGTCGCATTGATGATATTATAAAGGTTTTTGCACCTGCGGTAATTTATCATGCTGCGGCATACAAGCATGTTCCAATGGTTGAACACAATCCCAGAGAAGGAGTGCGCAATAATATTTTTGGTACTCTGTCTGTTGTTGAGGCTGCGGTTCGACACGCAGTTTCCAGAGTTGTGCTGATCAGTACGGATAAGGCTGTACGTCCGACCAATGTAATGGGGGCAAGTAAACGCGTGTGTGAAATGATTTTTCAGGCACTTGCGGCTGAACCTGGACATTCAACATTTTTTTCTATGGTACGTTTTGGCAATGTTCTTGGATCCAGTGGCTCAGTTGTCCCGTTGTTCCGACGCCAGATCCGTGAGGGAGGCCCAATTACACTTACTCACCGGGATATAACCCGGTATTTCATGACCATTCCTGAAGCATCACAGCTTGTTATACAGGCCGGAGCAATGGCATCAGGTGGGGAGGTTTATCTGCTTGATATGGGGGAACCGGTAAAAATCATTGATCTTGCCCGTCGTATGGTCGAACTTTCAGGCCTTTCAATTCGTGATATAGACATTACAGAAACTGGTCTGCGCTCAGGAGAAAAACTTTATGAGGAACTCTTGATCGGTAATAATGCGGAACCTACTTCGAATGCTCGTATCTATAAAGCAAATGAGCACTTTATCTCCTGGTCTGAGTTGAAGAAAGCTCTTGATCTCTTTCAGACCGCAATTGTCAATAATGACATCGAGAATATAAAACAGTATTTGAAGCGATTTGTTCCGGAATATCAGCCAGAATCAGAAGTATCTGATTTTCTTACTCTCGAAAAAAACAATCGTGCTGTCGTCCATGTCGAATAAAATCTATATAGCGGGTCATCAGGGAATGGTTGGTGCAGCAATTTTGCGAAACCTCAAAAAGAGAAGTAATCATGGAGATTCAGATTTTGTTCTCCGGACGCACAAAGAGCTTGATCTCACGGATCAGGTTGCAGTAAAAGCTTTTTTTAAAGAGGAAAAGCCGGAAGAGGTTTATCTTGCAGCGGCCAAGGTTGGTGGAATACATGCCAATAAAACCTATCCTGCCGATTTTATTTACCAGAATCTGATGATTGAGGCCAATATTGTTCATGAGGCATGGCAAACAGGTGTCAGGAAACTTCTGTTTCTTGGCTCAAGCTGTATCTATCCCAAGCTGGCATTACAGCCGATGAGCGAGAGTGCGCTGCTAACAGGTCAGCTTGAGCAGACCAATGAAGCGTATGCAATAGCAAAAATAGCGGGTATCAAGCTTTGTGAAAGTTATAATCGTCAATACGATACAGATTATCGAAGCGTTATGCCGACGAATCTTTACGGTCCTGGCGATAGCTATCATCCCCAGAACAGCCATGTTATCCCAGCCTTGATTCGTCGTATTCACGAAGCTAAAATTAATACAGCCGAGGTGGTTACCATATGGGGGACGGGAACTCCCCGCAGGGAATTTCTGTATGTTGATGACATGGCTTCAGCATGTGTTCACGTTATGAATCTTAATAAAAAAGTATACGGCACTTATACACATCCTATGCAGAGTCATATCAATGTGGGATGTGGCAAGGATGTGACGATACACGATTTGGCCTTGATCATTTCCAAAGTCATTGGATTCCAGGGAAATATCAGTTTTGATACCGATAAGCCTGATGGTACACCAAGAAAATTGCTTGATTGTTCCCTTTTGAACAGGCTTGGCTGGCAGGCAGGTGTAACTCTTGAAGATGGGTTGCGCCTTGCATATCATGACTTTTTAGAACATAACGCGTATTTGTGTTTATGAAAAAAGCGCTTATTACCGGTATAACCGGACAGGACGGTTCATATCTTGCTGAATTCTTGCTCAAGAAAGGCTACGAGGTACATGGTATCAAGCGTCGTGCCAGTAGTTTGAATACTCACAGGGTTGACCATCTTTATCAGGATCCGCATCTTGATCATCGAAACTTTGTGCTGCATTATGGTGATCTGACTGACAGTAGCAATCTGACTCGTATTATCGCTGAGGTTCAGCCCGATGAGCTCTATAATCTTGGTGCTCAAAGCCATGTCGCAGTCAGTTTTGAGGCACCTGAATATACTGCAGATGTTGACGGGATGGGGGCACTGCGCTTACTTGAAGCCATTCGTTTTCTTGGACTTGAAAAAAAGACTCGCTTTTATCAAGCATCAACGTCAGAACTCTATGGTCTTGTCCAAGAGATTCCCCAGCGTGAAACCACGCCGTTTTATCCCCGGAGCCCTTATGCTGTTGCCAAGCTTTATGCCTACTGGATTACGGTAAATTACCGCGAAGCTTATGGCATGTATGCCTGTAATGGCATACTTTTCAATCATGAATCTTCACGACGGGGGGAAACATTTGTTACCCGTAAAATCACTCGTAGTCTTGCCAATATTTCTCAAGGACTTGAGGAGTGTCTGTATATCGGAAATATGAATGCTCTCCGCGACTGGGGTCATGCGAAAGATTATGTACGAATGCAGTGGATGATGTTGCAGCAGGAACAACCTCAGGACTATGTGATTGCTACTGGAGTGCAATATACTGTACGCCAGTTTATTGAAAAGGCAGCATTTCGGCTTGGAATGACTATTCGCTGGGAAGGTGCTGGAGTGAATGAAATTGGTATTATTGACGAGTTGAGTACAGCTTGTCACACACTCCGCCCCGGCAAAATTATTATACGTGTTGATTCTCGTTATTTCAGGCCTGCTGAGGTGGAGACCTTGCTTGGCGATCCTGCGAGAGCAAAACATGATCTTGGCTGGATTCCTGAAATAACACTGGATGAAATGATTCAAGAGATGGTAGAGCATGACCTTGATCTTGCACAACGGCATGCCTTGCTCAAGGCAAATGGGTATAGAATTGATGTATGCAGAGAATGATCTCTGAGCACGAAGGTTCCCCGCAGGGAAGTTAGCTTCAACAATTGTGTTTCCAGGGTATTTGCTACTAAACAATATGTTCAGTACCACCTCTCCTATAGCTTGCCTCCGAGCAGGCCATGGAATCAACGTAACCCGGAGAGTATTCAAACCCTGCAACTGCCGATGATATTTTGTTGCGCTTCAGTACTGAGGGGGTCATCATCTGTAATTTGTCTCGTCAAGAGGTTGTGCTGTATGCAGACACTATAAAGGGTATACTTGTGTCTTACAAATCCCTAAACACCGAACGTTCACGTAGACTCTTCAAAGAAGGAAGTTGGATAGTCTTTGGGCAGGTATTGATGGTTGTGGGTTCTTTGGCAGGAGTAAGGCTGCTCACTGAACTACTCCCCCCTGATGCTTATGGGGAACTTGCCCTGGGAATGACCGTTGCTACTCTGGTGAACCAGATTATTCTCGGGCCATTGGGCGGTGGGGTCATTCGTTTCTATGCACCCGCTGTTGAGCATTGCGATCTTGCAGGCTATTTGCAAGCTGTAAAAAAATTAGTGTTGCGCGCCACTGCGCTGATTTTTCTGATCACTGTGCTTGCTGTTGCATGCCTGATTGTCGCAGGAGAAATACGATGGGTTCCCATTACGGCGAGCGCCTTGGCCTTCGCAATCCTGAGCGGCTATAGCGCTAATCTTGCCGGTATTCAAATGGCGGCACGACAGCGGTCTATTGTTGCAATCCATCAGGGGGTCGAGCCGTTATTAAGGTCGCTGATGGCTGCGGGGTTACTCTTGCTGCTGGGTATAGGCAGTACGGTAGCGATGGCTGGTTACATGATTGCTGCCATACTCATACTTGGGTCTCAGATTTTTTTCTTTCGAAATATTATTCGCAGTAGCTCATTCAGCAAGAATACAAGAAATTGGCAGAATGAAATATGGAAGTTTTCTTTGCCAATCGGAACGTGGGGCATTTTTACGTGGATGCAACAGATGTCGGATCGTTGGGCGCTGCAATTTATTTCTTCAACCAGTGAGGTGGGTAGTTATGCAGTGCTTTACCAGTTGGGCTATTACCCGATATCGTTGCTCACTGGGATGGTAATGCAATTTCTGTCGCCAATTTTGTATCAGCGTGCGGGAAATGCAACAGATAGCGAGCGCAATGCGGGTGTGAGTAAACTAAGTTGGCGAGTTACATGGCTCAGTATCGGGTTAACTGGGATCGTATGGATAGTAGCGATGTTTTTGCACCCCTTAATTTTCAAGATTTGTGTCGCCGAAGAATATCGCAGCATTTCTTATCTGTTGCCATGGATGACCGTTTCAGGGGGAATCTTTGCATCAGGACAAGTTTTAGCAGCTAATTTACATGCTCAAAGAAAGACGCACGAAATGATTGTAGTAAAAATAGTGACAGCTCTATTGGGAATATCACTTAATTTTGTGGGCGTATATTTGTATGGCATGGCAGGTCTGGTTGTTGCAGGTATTATATTTGCAGTATCGTATTTTCTCTGGATGATTGTATCAAACTATAAGAACGATTTTTGATGGCTGGCGCTGATAATACATCTGATTACGCTCGAATCGCTTATGCACGATATGGCGATTATGGGAAATTTAATTATTCGGCGGTTTCTAATTATTACCACCGAAAACTGACAACACATTTAGATATTCATAAGAGTTGGAATTGTTTGGATTTGGCATGTGGATTTGGAAATTTTCTTGCATTTCTGCGCAAAGTTGGAGTGAAAAAATTCTCAGGAATTGATGGATCAATCGAGGCCACAAATCAAGCGCGACGAGAGTTCGGAGAGTCGCATGTGATAACAGGTGATGTGTTTGAGTACTTGGCATCTACAGGTGCGAATTTCAATCTTATTAGCGCATTGGATTTCATTGAGCACATTAATAAGACCGATCTTTTCAGGTTATTAATTTTGATTAATAAACGCCAATTATTAGATGGTTGGTTGCTGATACGTACACCCAATGCGAATGGTCTTTTTGGGCAGTCTGCGCGGTATGCCGATATTACTCACGAAGTTTGTTTTACTCCGAGTTCATTAAATGATGTTCTCTCCCGATGTGGATATTCAGTGCAATCAGTTTGGGAAGATGGTCCTGCCCTCGGGTCTGTCAAGCAAACCTTGCACTGGTTTTTTTGGCACGTCATTAGATTTGGCATGAGAGTAATTAATGCTGCAGAAACTGGTTGCTGGGGGGATGGTGTATTGACTCGGAATATGTGGCTGCTAGCAAAAAAGTCTAAAAATGCATCGTTCTAAAAACTTATAAAACATCAGGGTGATTAAAGTTGAAAAATATATTCAGTAGGTTAGGCACAAGATTGCGTATTGCATTGTTCCCAACTAAGCACGATTTAGAAGTTAAAAAATGGTTTGCGATAAATGGCGACGAAACCTACAGATTCGACTACGACTTAAATAGCAATTCTTTGGTTATAGATTTGGGCGGATATAAAGGTCAATGGGCTTCAGATATATATTCAAAATTTAATTGCCAAGTTTTGGTTTTTGAGCCAGTTAAATTGTTTGCAGAAGAAATCTCAAAAAGATTTGTAAAGAATCCAAAAATAGACGTTTTTTGTCTGGCACTTGGCGCAAGTACAAGACAGGAAACCATTTCGTTGAATGCCGATGGAACCTCGGTATATGCGAAATCGGTTGAAAAAGAGATGGTTCAATTTGAAGATGTAGCAGATTATTTTGCTAAACATAAAATTCAACATGTCGATTTATTGAAGATCAACATTGAAGGTGGTGAATACGAATTGCTGCCAAGATTATTGGAAACAGGGCTTGTGTGCAAGATTAAGCATATTCAAATTCAATTCCACGATGTTGCACTGGATTCTGAATCCCGCATGAAAGAAATATGCAATGAATTATCAAAGACCCACAGTCCTACTTATCAATACCGGTTTGTTTGGGAAAATTGGACGCGTCGAGACGGTGCTGGTGCCGTCAAACTGGAAAGGCCTTTAAGAGGATGCCTTACATAATTCAAGCAACAGACGGCGGCGGGACAGGTCCCCAATATTTTGCTCTATTCTGTATCGCATACTTTTCCTTTTCTTACCTTTGTGGTTGACTTTGTTACTACTTTACTCTATTTCCAAGTGGTACAATTGTTGGGATTTACGTTACCGACTATAAACGATTTATGTGAAAAATTTCTGAAAATCATTATTGAAATTCCAGAAAATCCATATGTTTAAATTGGTTTCGGTGGCGCATCTGCATTATAATGGGTGTCTAACAATTCACAATTACAAAATTTTATGGCTGTAATTATTGAGATATATAATAACAACGCATTATATAAATTTATGCAAAGTAAGTGTTTTTTTGATAAAGTGAAGTGTAAGCAAAATTGAAGGATGAGTTATGAGAAAGTGCTCTATACTCATAACGATTACTTATTAAAATAAATAAGCATCTGTTTTTTAAAAGAGCCTCAACCCAATGAGCATTAAGAGTGCCATCACGAATAATAAAAACTATAATAAACATAAAAATAAGTAGTTACGGCTTTTAATCCGGCATAAATTTTATGAATCGCTCAACCAGTGTATAATATTTTCCTTGTTATTGATGATAAGATAGGGTATAAAATGTAATGATGCAAAATAATTATAGCATACCCTACGTAACACAGCGGATCAGTGCTGGGAAAAAAATGAGAGTAAGATTTTTTTTGTTCTTTTTTATTGTTTTCCCATTTATTAATATTTTTGAGCAGTTAGATTCAGTCTCAACTTTTTTTGAAGGTCTGATTTTAAGCAGCTATGCTAATTATATATCAATTTTATTTGCCTCTTGTGTTTTGTTACAGCAGAAAAGGCCTAAATTTGATTGGCTTATTGTGATTATATCGTTAATCCTTTTTTTCTTATTAACTATTAATTTTTTTATTACGCCTTTGGCGTCATTTAAGTGGCTTTTAAATTGGGTTGGTTTTATCTACTTTTCTATTGTTTTGGTTCAGGTAATAGTAACATTTACGCAGTCAGATTTTTTATTGCTTGAGTATTTGAGTTTTAAGTGGTTACGTGTTCTCTTTGTTTTTTTTGCTATTGTTATAGCAATAACATGGCTTGCAAATTTTTCTTTTTTTGTAGAAATGCTAATGGACTTTCAAGGAGATCAAATTAATGCGATTTTAACTTATAATATTGGTGCCGAAAAGCAATCACTTGGATTGTTATTTTCGCTATTTCTAATTATGTCGATAACGTTTTGGAAACACGAAAAAAAGAACGTCCGTATATTATTTCTGATATTATTTCTCATTTTTCTTCCCTCAATGATATTTATACGTACATTGTATTTGGCTTTATTTCTAACTTTTTTGTGGCTTTTTTTTTCGAAAAGCCGATTAAGAGTAGCGGTTTTGTTTTTTTTGGTGCCACTGTGTTGTTGGCTTGTGGTATTAAATTTAGAGTCATTAATTCTTATTGTTGAAGATAGTTATGATCGCTTGCCGTCGTTGAGGTTTGCTTGGTATGCCATGTCTCAAAATCTATTTGGTTTAGGTAATGGAGGTTATCATATTTACGTTGAACAATATCAAGATCAACTTCTTTCAATGTTTGGTTCTGAATCGATGATTATGGCTAATTCATTTTGGGCAGCCCCTGAAAGCGATTTAGTTTATTTTATTGCCTCATGGGGTGTCTTTAGCGTATTGTTCTTTATCTATTTTGCAATTGTTCTCGTAAAAGGCACTGCGATATTTAACAAGCCAAAAGAAATTCTTGGGATTGAGAAGGTGTTGTTGTTAATGTCATTTGTAATAATTTTTAGTGGTATTTCACAGGATAATGCCGGTTCTTTAATTTGGTGGATTTATATGGCAGGTGGTTCGGGTGTTGTTTTACGACACTTACGGCAAAGTCGGTCAGAAATACGTAGTGCACAAAAGTATACATTACAATTACTAGAACAACCCAAATAATCCCTCGTATTTTCGGTGGGCTCGGTAATCAGTTGTTCATCTATGCCGCCGCTCGACGCTTGGCATTGGTGAATCAGGCCGAGCTTGTGATCGACTCTGTCAGTGGGTTTGCTCACGATCATACTTATCAACGTCACTACCAGCTCGACCACTTCACGATCCCCTGTCGCCAGGCGACATCAGCAGAGCTGTTAAAGCCGTTTAGCAGGGTCCGACGTAAAATTTTGCAAAGCTGGAGTCATCGCAAGCCATTCGAGCAGCGCGCTTATCTGGTGCAAGAGAGCATCGACTTTGATCCGCGTCTACTCCAATTCCATCTGCAGGGAAGGGTGTATCTGGAAGGTTATTGGCAAAGCGAAAATTACTTTAAAGATGTTGCGCTGACGATCCGCCAAGACCTGCAGATCATGCCGCCCACCGATGCTGTAAACTTGGCCATTGCTGATCAAATCCGTAACTCCACGGCCGTGGCGCTGCATGTGCGCTTTTTTGATGAGCCCCGTGAAAAAGGTGTTAATAACGCACCGGGTGACTATTATATTCGGGCTATCGAGGCTATGGAACGCATAACGCCTGCCGCACATTACTTCATCTTCTCTGATCTCCCTGAAGCCGCCCGAGCCATCCTTCCTTTGCCCGATGCACGCGTTACGCTGGTGCAGAACAACCAGAGTGATGAACGTGCGTATGCCGACCTTTGGTTAATGACTCTGTGCAAGCATTTCATTATCGCTAACAGCACTTTCAGTTGGTGGGGGGCTTGGCTTGCCAAAAACCGAAGCAAACATGTCATTGCGCCTGGCTTTGAAATGCGCCATGGTAAGATGTGGTGGGGGTTTGATGGTTTGCTACCAGAGGAATGGATTAAATTGTGAAGTTCTTTAACGGCATGCACTCGGGCATAGTTTAGCTGATGTGCGGTATATATGGCGTGTATGCGGCTGGCGGTGGATTAACAGAGCCCGATTTAATCGTTGGCAGGGATCGGCTTTCACATCGCGGTCCAGATGATGCAGGGGTGTGGGTAAGCCTGGATGGACGTATCGGATTTGCTCACCGACGACTCTCTATTGTTGATCTTTCCTCGGGGGGGCATCAGCCCATGCAAAGTGCTAACGGGCGCTTTATGATCGTTTTCAACGGTGAAATTTATAACTACCACCAGATAAAGCAAACCCTCAAGGATATAGGGGTCAGTTTTCATAGTGACTCTGATACGGAGGTGTTGTTGGCGGCTTTTATGACTTGGGGCGATAATTGTTTGTCCCGTCTGAACGGCATGTTCGCTTTTGCTATTTACGATCAGGGTACCGCCAGCCAGCCTCCTACGCTTTTCTTCGCCCGCGACCGCGCTGGCGAAAAACCGTTTTACTATTCGCATACCGCAGAGTCATTTCGTTTTGCATCAGAGCTGAAAGCCCTTGGCCATTGTGGGCAGATCAATCTTCAGGCACTTAATCACTATTTGTCGCTGGGCTATGTGCCTGGCGATATGTGTTTATTTGAGGGCGTTCACAAATTGCCACCTGCACACTGTGGCCGTCTCAATTTGAGTACAGGTGAGCTTACCATAAGTCGCTACTGGGTGTTACCTGTAAATCAACCCAAATTGAATATGGATGGTACTGAATTGGCGGGAGTGGCTGGTTTGCTGATTGAGGATTCTGTTCGGTTGCGTTTGGTTGCGGATGTACCCGTGGGTGTGCTGTTATCTGGAGGGCTGGATTCAAGCCTGGTGGTTGCTGCCGCCGCACGTGTCAGCAGTGCCCCTGTGGAGACTTTTACCATAGCGCTACCAGGTTCATCGTTGGACGAGGCACACCATGCGCAAAAGGTGGCGAGCTATTTTGGTACCCGGCATCATGTGCTACCACTTGATAAGCCAAGTTTAGATTTACTTGACGGACTGGCGCCATTCATCGACGAACCCATCGCGGATTCCTCCATCCTTCCGGCTTGGCTGGTATTTGGTTTGGCGCACAAGCAGGTCACAGTTGCGCTTGGTGGTGATGGGGGAGACGAGTTGTTTGGTGGATATTCAGACTATACGACCAGCATTGCTGATGACCAACGATGGGGTATAATGTCAAAGCGGGTGCTGCGCACCGTTGCGGGTGCTGCCTCATTATTACCCGCTGGCGTGCGGGGTCGTAACCGCATCGCATCGCTACGTGGTGGAGCTTTTCAGCAACTCATCTGGGGGCGGCCCTATTTTGACAGTCAGCTTCGTCGCAGACTTTTGAATGCTGCCGCTGCTGCCGAATTAGGTCACAGCATAGAAGCTCCTGAGCATTTTCTTCTTAACCTGTTTCGTCAGGGGACTGATCCGCTTGACTGCATGACTCGTACTCACTTTGGCAGTGTCCTGCCTGATGATTTTCTGGTTAAAGTTGACCGCGCGAGCATGATGCACAGTCTGGAGGTTCGCGCACCTTTCCTGGATCATCGTCTGATCGAGTTCGCTTTTGGGCAAGTGCCTTCACATTGGAAGGTTCAAGATGGGGAGTCGCGACGCTTGGAGCGTTTGCTTGCTAAACAATGGTTACCAGAAGACTTGGACATTAACCGCAAGCAGGGTTTTTCAATTCCCATCAATGAGTGGCTCCGCAACGAAGGCGAGCAAGGTTTGATGAATAGGATGGACGGACTGCCTGACGTGATAAACATTGACGAAGTGCTAAGCATCGTCCGCGGTCATATTGCAGGTCGCGCTAATGGTGGCAGGTTATTTGCGCTCATTATGCTATCTATTGCCATGACAAATTTACATCAATGAATTCACGTCCACTACTAACGATTTGTATACCAGCATATAACCGTGCGAGTTTGTTGGCCCCACTGCTTGAATCTGTTCTGATTCAGGAATTTAAAGATTTCAATGTGCTGATTTGTGAAGATGGTTCCCCTGAACGTTCTTCAATCGCTGACGTTGTGCACGGTTTTCAGCAGAGGCATTCTGAGCGTATCCGGTACGAAGAGAATGTCACTAATCTTGGTTACGACGGCAATATTCGCCGATTGGTTGAGCGTGCAAGTGGCCAGTACTGTGTATTCATGGGTAATGATGATTTGATGTGTACGGGGGCGCTTGCAGCAATTGCAGCGGCGATTCAGAGGCAGCCAGATTGTGGTGTGGTCGTGCGTAGCTATGCCACCTTTGACGTTAATCCGGAGCAATACAAACAAGTGTTTCGTTATTTCCCACAAGAGCATGTGGTGTCGGCTGGTGCGGAGGCCATATTTACAGCGTATCGCCGCTCAGTTGTTATCCCTGGTATGGTGATTAACCGCGATGCCGCAATAGCTGTGGCAACCGATCGCTTTGATGGCACCTTGCTTTACCAGCTCTATCTGGTGGGCATGATTTTGGCCAAGCACAGTGTGGTCTTTGTGCCGCAAATCATTGCCCTGCGGCGTGATGGTACGCCACCAGATTTTGGAAATTCAGCGTCAGAGCAGGGCAAGTTTGTGCCACACGATCAAACACCAGCATCGTCCATTCACTTTATGCAGGGTATGCTTGCCATTGCACAATATGTTGGCGAAGTGACTCAGCTTGAAGTGTTCGAGGCTATTCGCGCAGACATTGGTAACTATTCGTATCCAATTTTGTCAATTCAAGGAAAACGTCCGTTCGGTGTTTTTGTGAAATATGGTATTGCACTGGCCAAGCTGGGTCTTTGGCGCTCTCCCTTGTTTCATTTGTACTTCATCATCTTGCTTTTGCTTGGTCCGGATTGCTCGGACAGCATTATCAGAATGATCAAGCAGCGCTTAGGATATACACCTCGATTTGGTTCTGTTTAAGTCGATAAGCCATGAGAATTCTGATAGCAGGGGATTGGCACTCTGAGTTGCATGAAGAGGTTGTTTCCAGTGCATTGACTACACTTGGACACGAGGTCCAAGAGTTTAAATGGTTTCACTACTTCAAAAAAACAAATGGCTTTTGGGGCAGACTGGTTTACCTTATTAGACGGGCAGAAAATAAATATACAGTCGGTTTTACAGTTAATCGGATTAATAAGGATTTATTAGGAAATGTAATAAAATTCAATCCAGACATACTTTTTATTTATCGTGGAACACACATTACAGCTAAAACATTGCGTAAAATTCGGTCCTTTGTTCCGGATTGTGTTTTGGTTGGCTATAATAACGACGATCCATTTGCTCCCGAACATGTTTTTTATTTATGGCGCATTTTTTTGAAAGCACTTCCCGAATATGATTTAGTGTTAGCATATCGTCATGCCAATATTTTGGAGTATAAAAATGCTGGTGCGCGACATGTTGAATTGTTACGCTCATGGTTTGTGCCCGAAAGAAATCATCACGTCGAATTAACTGCAACCGAGAAAACAAAATTTGAAACGGATGTTGTTTTTGTCGGTCATTATGAGCCTGATCAAAGATTGGAATATCTTGAAGAGATTGTTCGTCAAGGATTTAGTTTGCGTTTATTTGGTCCAGGGTATGATTGGGATCCAATAATAAAAAAATCTGAATTTTTGCGGCAATTGAAACCTGTGCATTTAGTGTGGGGTGAAGATTACAATCGCGCCTTGTGTGGGGCCAAGATTGCACTTTGTTTTCTGTCTAAATTAAATAGAGATACATATACTAGACGTTGTTTTGAAATACCAGCCACTCAAACATTGCTGTTATCTGAATACACTGACGATCTTGCAACTATGTATAACGAAGGCATTGAAGCCGAATTTTTTCGAACAAAAATAGAGATGGTTCAAAAAATAAAAAAGTATTTATATGATGCTGATAAATGTAAATCAATAGCAACAGCAGGTAATCAAAGGGTAAAGTTAGATGGTCATGATGTGATTTCGAGAATGCAGCAAATGATTATATTAGTGTTAAAAATCAGAAATCAAAAATTAACTGAAACTCCAATAAATTCAGGAGTGAAATGAGTTTATTACGTTATATAATTGATAAATCAATCAATATATTAGGCTATTTACTGAAAAACAGAAAAATAGGTAATCCAAGAAAAAAGTCAGATGGTTATGTTTGTGTTAACCTTGGATGTGGTTTAGCTGTTGCCCCAGGTTGGGTTAATATAGATGCTAGTTTAAATGCGCTTTTTGCAGGTTCACCTGTTATATTATTAAATATTTTATATAGCATATCCGGAGCAAATAGATATTATAGCAAAGAGGTCTACTGCTCTCTTTTGCGTGAAAATGATTTTGTATTTCATGATTTATCCCGTAGCTTGCCTTTTAAATCTGAATCAGTCGACTATTTTTATTCATCACACTTTTTTGAACATCTTTTCCAATCCGATGCTATTAATTTACTGCGTGAAATGAAACTTGCTTTAAAAAAATCAGGTATAATTCGTCTTGCAGTACCAGACCTCAATTATGCCATAAGTCTATATAAGTCAGATGAGAAATGCAGGATGCTAGAAAATTATTTTTTTGTAAATGATCTTTCTAGCTATTTGGCGCGTCATAAGTATATGTATGATTTTGAAATCCTTAGTAAATTATTGATTGATTTAGGTTATAAAAATATTAAAAGATGTGATTTTGGAGAGGGATGTGTGCCCGACTTAAAACAACTGGATAATCGACCAAATGATACTTTATTTGTTGAGGCAACACGCTAATTATTAGTCAAATCAGTATTGACTCAACTACATTAGCCTGTAAGATATCATGATTCACGAATCATCATTAATGAAAATCACTCGCTTATTAGGTTTTAAGCGTTTTTATTGGAGTTTGCGGCGACTTCATGTCCCGGTTAACTCGAAGGCATTAGTTTTAGAGGTGGGTGCTGGTGGTAATCCCTATCCTAGAGCAAACGTAATGCTTGATGCACTTGAGGAAACTGTAGAAAGAAATGAGCAGTCCCTGGTTAAAGATCGACCATTAGTATTGGGATTAGTAGAGGATCTTCCTTTTAAGGATAAAGTATTTGATTTTGTGATTGCATCACACGTTCTTGAGCATACAGATAATCCGGAGCTCTTTTTAAAAGAGTTGATGAGAGTTGGTAAAGCGGGTTATATAGAAACGCCAGACGGTTGGTTTGAAAAGATATGTGCTTTTACATATCATCGATTAGAAGTGAGTGACGATAATGGCGTATTGTTAATCAATAAAAAAAGTAGTTGGAAGCCGGAATCTATATCCTGCTTCTGGGAAAAAATTAATTCCAATCGAAAGTTTATGCACTTTCTGCGAATGAATCCAGAGTTTTATAATATGCGATATTATTGGTCTGAGACTATAAACTATAACATATTAAATCCAGAGGTTGATGCAAGCTGGGATTATCCTGCAGAGTTGGTCTCTAGAGCATTTACACATTCGAGGAAATTTTTTTTCGATATTCTTCGTGATAATTATTTATTTTTGAGAAGATTTTTTTTGTCACAACATGACAGAAATAGAAAACTTAATATTAATCATTTGCTTCGATGTCCAACTTGTCATTCAGATAACCTAATTTTTGATAATGACATTATATGCGGTGAATGTAAAGTCATTTATTCAATGAAAGGTAATATATATAAGCTTTTTCCTCGCAAAATTGATGGATTTAATCAGTTGCGTGTTCATGTGGATTGAAATTTTGTGAATTCTTTGCATCTGGGTATCGATGCCACGAACATTCGACAAGGTGGGGGCGTAACGCACCTGTCGCAGTTGTTGCAAGCTGGTGATCCAATATCTGCTGGAATTAGTAAGGTAACAGTGTGGACTTCCCAATCTACCGCAACAGCTCTGCCAGAGCGGCCTTGGTTGGTCAAAATAAGTTCACCATGGATGGATGCTGTATTGCCGTTGCGCATCGTTGGTCAGCAATTTCAAATACCTTATGCGTTGCAGGCATCTGGTTGCGATGTGCTGTTTTCGCCTGGGGGAACATTTCCATCATGGTTGCCAGTGCTTGCCGTCACCATGTCGCAAAACATGCTGCCCTTTGAGCCATTGGAGGCAGTTCGCTTTGGTCGTTTCAGTCTGATGCGCTTAAAGATGCGTCTCTTGCGCTATTCGCAGCGACGTTCGTTTATGCGTGCTGATGGATTGATTTTTTTGACAAAGTATGCAGAAGCATTGGTATCAAGGGTGTTAGGTGGAGTGCCGTGCCCTACGGCATTAATCCCGCATGGCATTGAGCAGCGTTTTCTTCAGTCACCAAGGCATCAGAGGTCTCTTTCAAAATGCTCAAAAGAGAATCCGTTCCGGGTATTGTATGTGTCGATTTTGATGCCCTATAAACATCAGGCAGAGGTTGCGAGGGCAGCATGTCTGCTACATGATGAAGGTCTGCCTGTTGAAATTCGATTTATTGGTTCGTCGTGGGGCAACTATGGTCACCAGTTCAGAGTCTTGCTTGACGAATTGGATTCTAAACATGAATTTTTGCTGTGGTCGGGGTCTGAGCCTTTCGATGCCTTGCATGGTTTTTATCAAAGTGCCGATGCGTTTGTGTTTGCGTCAAGTTGTGAAAATTTACCAAATATATTAATTGAAGCCATGGCGGCAGGTTTGCCTATTGCCAGTTCTGATAGAGGTCCTATGCCCGATGTGTTGCAGGATGCTGGTGTTTATTTTGACTCCGAGGAGCCAGCGTCTATCGCTGATGCAATACGCCGACTTGCAGTAGACGTGTCCTTACGTTCGCACTTGGCACATGTGGCATGGAACAAGGCTCAAGCCTATTCTTGGGAGCAATGTGCCCATGACACTTTTGCATTTATCGCTCGAGTAGCGCAACAAAAAGGAGATTCTTATGTTTGACGATCAAGTACTTGCAATTACGGGTGGTACCGGTTCCTTCGGTAATGCAGTTCTTCGCCGCTTCCTCGATTCGCCACTTAAGGAAATTCGAATTTTCAGTCGTGATGAAAAAAAGCAGGATGATATGCGAAAGAAATATAATAACGGTAAGCTTAAGTTTTATATTGGCGATGTTCGTGATTATCAATCTGTACTAAATGCTGTCCGTGGTGTTGACTATATCTACCATGCTGCAGCACTGAAACAGGTGCCTTCATGTGAATTTCATCCTCTTGAGGCAGTCAAAACCAATATCCTGGGAACTGAAAATGTCCTTGAGGCTGCTATTTCCAGTGGGGTCAAGCGAGTCGTGTGTCTCAGCACTGACAAGGCTGTCTACCCGATAAATGCTATGGGGATATCCAAGGCAATGATGGAGAAGGTTATAGTTGCAAAGTCTCGAAATAGCGATTCTACTGTTATTTGTGCCACTCGCTATGGCAATGTTATGGCTTCTCGAGGTTCCGTGATTCCGCTTTTTGTTGACCAGATTCGAGCATCAAAACCGATCAGCATTACTGACCCCGATATGACGAGGTTTATGATGACACTTGATGATGCTGTCGATCTCGTATTATATGCTTTTAAGCATGGTAATCCTGGAGAAATCTTTGTACAAAAGGCTCCCGCAGCAACCATTGATACGTTAGCCAAGGCGCTGACTGAATTGATGGGAGTTCCACATCATGAGGTCAGAATTATTGGAACTCGTCATGGCGAAAAGTTGTACGAAGCGTTGCTTAGTCGGGAGGAGATGGTTTGTGCGCATGATTTGGGAGGATATTATTGTGTACCGCCGGATTTACGTGATCTTAACTACGGGAAATTTGTTGAACAGGGAGAGATAAGAATTTCTGGATCTGTGGATTATAACTCCCATAATACTGTTCGATTAGATATTGAAGGGATGAAATTGTTATTGATGAGGCTTTCATTCATGCAGGCAATAATTAATGGGGAGTATGTGCAGCCAGAGGAGTAAGATGCGTGTTTTGGTAACCGGTTCAAATGGTTTTATCGGTAAAAATCTTGTCCTGCGATTAAGGGAGTTGCCAGATATCGAGGTATTACGTTTTGATCGGAATGATGCAATCTCCTCTCTTGCGGACAGGGTTGCCATGGCTGATGTGATAGTACATCTTGCCGGAGAGAACCGGCCCATTGATGAATCGGCTTTTCAAGAGGTGAATGTTCTCCTGACCCAGGCGCTTTGTGATGCTATTTCGCTTGCAAAAAGAAAGATACCTGTTATTTTTGCCTCTTCAATTCAGGCAGAGTATACTAATGTTTATGGGCAAAGCAAGCGGGCCGCAGAATTGGTTATTGAGCAATTTGCGACGCTCACTGGTAATCCTGCTGTGATATACCGTTTGCCAAATGTGTTTGGTAAATGGTGTAAACCAAATTATAATTCGGTCGTAGCAACCTTTTGTCACAATGTAGCACATGGGTTGAGCATCCATATTCATGATCCGGCAGTACGGTTACGTTTGCTCTATGTCGATGATGTGGTATCAGAATTTTTGAATGTTATCAATGGTTCTCCTCAGGGAATTCTTCGGGGAGAAGTGGTTGTTGAATATTCTATTACGCTTGGTGAGCTGGCTGTACAGATAGAGGCTTTCAAACAATTGCGTACAACATTACTCTCCGACTCAGTTGGGACCGGCTTTGTGAGAGCTCTTTATGCCACTTATGTCAGTTATTTACCCCCATCAAAGTTTGCGTATGATCTTCCTTTTTATAGCGATAATCGTGGTGTTTTTGTTGAAATGCTGAAAACCAGAGAGTGTGGTCAGTTTTCATATTTTACAGCTCATCCTGGCGTTACAAGAGGTAGCCATTATCACCACAGCAAGACTGAGAAGTTTCTTGTTATAAGAGGCTCTGCGCGTTTTTGCTTTCGTCATGTATTGACAAATGAGTTGTATACTCTTTTTACTTCTGGAGAATTGCCTCAAGTTGTTGATACCGTGCCAGGATGGGCCCATGATGTCACCAATGTCGGAGAGGAGGAGATGGTTGTTATGCTTTGGTCAAATGAGATATTTGATCGTCAGCACCCTGATACAATAGCAATGAATGTGATAGTATGAAAAAATTGAAGGTAATGACGATCGTTGGTACCCGACCGGAAATTATTCGTCTCTCCCGGGTGATGGCAAAGCTGGATCAGCATACGGAACATGTTTTGGTTCATACCGGACAAAACTATGATTATGAACTGAACCAGATATTTTTTGATGATTTGCTGATTCGCAAGCCTAAACATTTTCTTGAATCAGCAGGCACTACAGCGGCGGAAACGGTTGGCCATATTATTGCTAAAACCGATGCTGTTATGGAACAAGAGTGTCCCGATGCTCTTTTGATTCTTGGGGATACCAACTCTTCTCTTGCTGCATATCCTGCAAAACGTCGAAAAATCCCGGTATTTCACATGGAGGCTGGCAACCGTTGTTTTGATCAGCGAGTTCCAGAGGAGATCAACAGAAAAATAGTTGATCACACTGCCGATATCAATTTGACTTACAGCGATATTGCTCGTGAATACCTTTTACGTGAAGGGTTGCCTGCAGACAGGATTATCAAAAGTGGAAGCCCCTTGTTTGAAGTACTGTCATTTTATCGAAAACAGATTGATCAATCCAATGTGTTAAGGCATCTCAATCTGGCTGCTGGCGAATATTTTTTAGTAAGCGCTCATCGAGAAGAAAATATTGAATCAGAGAGAAATTTTCAGAAATTGGTCGCAGTGTTGAATAATCTTGCAGTTGTGTTCAATCAACGAATTATTGTTTCGACTCATCCCAGAACTCGCAAACGGATAGATTCAAGCAGTGTGATTTTCAGTGAGCATATTGAACTCTTGAAACCACTGGGTTTTTTTGATTATGTCTATCTTCAGATGCACGCCAAGGCAGTACTTTCGGATAGTGGTACGATTACGGAAGAGTCTTCGATCCTGAACTTTCCAGCGCTCAATATCCGGGAGTCGCATGAAAGGCCGGAGGGAATGGAAGAGGCATCAGTGATGATGGTTGGTCTTGAGGTTGATCGAGTGATGCAGGCGCTTGCTATTCTTGACGCAGAACCTGGCGACACACAGTGCCACTTCAGAAGAGTTGCCGATTATTCCATGCCGAATGTATCGGATAAAGTGCTCAGGGTTATTGTGAGCTATACCGATTATGTCAATCGGGTTGTGTGGAAAAAATATTGATGGAGACGGTTTGCGCATCCTAGTTGTCTCTCAGTATTTTTGGCCTGAAAATTTCAGGATAAACGATTTAGTACGAAGTTTGGCTGAGCGTGGTCATCAGATCACTGTATTAACAGGAATCCCGAACTATCCGGAAGGTCGTTATTATGAAGGGTATTCTCTTTTCAGCCAAAGAAAGCAACACTTTCATGGAGCCCAGGTTCTTCGTGTTCCGCTGTTTCCCCGATTGAACGGGCGCGGTCTATCGCTTTTCCTTAACTATATCTCATTTGCATTTTTTGGCTCTATAGTCTCGCCATTATTGCTGAGAGGAGGTTTCGATATCATTTTTGTTTGCCAGTTATCTCCTGTCACTGTAGGCCTCCCTGCGATAGTGTTGAAAAAGCTTTTTAAGGCACCAATTCTTTTTTGGGTTCTTGACCTATGGCCAGAAAGTCTTTCTGCGAGTGGCGCACTGAACTCCAGAAGCTTCTTGGCTGTTATGGACAAGGTTGTAAAATATATTTATCACAATGCTGATAAAATTGTTGTTTCATCTCGAGGGTTTATTCAAAGTATTGAAGCCAAGGGGATCAGATCCGAACAGTTAGATTATTTTCCTAACTGGTATGAGCCTGAGTATTTGAACAGCTCATCCCAATCGAATGCATATTTAACGCGAATTGAACTTCCTGTCGGTTTTCGAGTTATGTTTGCGGGAAACATAGGAGCTGCTCAGGATTTTGAGACCATTTTAGCCGCGGCTGAAATGCTTAAAAAATATAGAGATATTCATTGGATAATTCTGGGCGATGGCAGGCGATTTGATTGGGTAAAAGAGCAAATCTCTTTACGCGCTCTTTCTGATTGTTTTCATTTACTCGGACGTTTTCCTTCAGATGCAATGAGCGGTTTTTTTTCACAAGCTGATGCGATGCTTGTGACGCTAAAACGAGATCCTATTTTTTCATTGACGGTGCCTGGTAAAATCCAGTCTTACATGGCCTGTGGCAAACCGATTATAGCTGCACTTGATGGAGAAGGAAATCGATTGGTGATTGAATCAGGGGGAGGTGTAGCTTCACCAGCAGAAGATGCGTCTGCGTTGGCACAATCTGTTGTAAGTCTCTACAACATGTCGAGCAAAAAAAGAGAAGAGATGGGTGAGTGTGGAAAAGCCTATGGTGAAAAGAATTTTAATCGCGAAGTTCTGATGGACAGATTAGAGGGATGGATGTCTGAGGTCGTGGATACCGTGTAGTATGAAGAGACTCTTTGATGTTATAGTTTCGTCTATAGCGTGTATGCTCCTGGGCGTGCCTATGTTGATTATTGCGGGTATTGTAACATTTACATCAAATGGTTCTGCACTCTATTGGTCAGACAGGGTTGGGCGGAATAATGTAATTTTCCGAATGCCGAAGTTTCGCACTATGCGGATTGATACTCCAACCCTTGCGACGCATCTTCTCGCTGACCCGGATCGTTTTCTAACACCTATAGGCAAGTTTCTCCGTAGAACAAGTCTTGACGAACTCCCACAGCTTTGGAGTATTCTCAAAGGTGATATGAGTGTCGTTGGGCCTCGTCCCGCACTCCACAATCAAGATGATCTTATTGCGTTACGAACTCAAAAAGGGGTCCATGTTCTGACTCCGGGGCTTACAGGGTCAGCTCAGATTAATGGTCGAGACGAGCTTCCCATTCTGCTCAAGGTTGAATTCGATGAGTATTATCTTAACAACAGCTCAATGTTGTTTGATTTGAACATTATCGCGCACACCTTTTTCAAGGTGCTCAGACGAGAAGGTGTTTCGCATTAATCTGAAATCTTGCAGTTTTAATTCCACTTTATGCTCCTCATAAACAAAATTCTTCCAATTCTTTTTCTGCCATTGGGCTTTGCGCTCTTGTGCATGATCACCGGGTTGGTGCTCAGAAAATTGGTTTTTCTTTGGTATGCCGCTCTTGTCCTCTGGCTCTTCAGTATGCCAGTGGTGGGTGATGGACTGATGCGGTTTGTTGAGGGGGGGACTACTCGTGTCCCTTTTAGTTCAGTTGGAAGGGCAGATGCCGTCGTGGTATTGAGTGGAATGATTCGCCAGGTTGATGGTGCCCCTCTTGGTGAATGGGATGGGGCTGTGGATCGATTTGAGGCTGGCATATCCTTGTATAAAGATGGAAAAGCGCCACTGCTTGTTTTTACTCGCGGCCAGATGCCATGGCAACCATATGCCATCCCTGAGGGAGAGTTGCTGGCCCGAAGGGCTTTACAGCTTGGTGTGCCGCAAAGGGCTATCCGTTTGACGGCGAAGGTTGGCAATACAGCGGATGAAGCTGTTGCTGCAAGGAAGTTGTTTTCTGTTACAAAGGAGAAAAAAATTATTCTGGTGACCAGTGCATTCCATATGCGAAGGGCCCAGTATCTCTTTGAACATGAGGGTTTTGATGTTGTGCCATTTCGTGTGGATTACCAGGTTGAAAAGGTAAGCGACTTAACCATTTTACGCTTCTTGCCGAGTGCAGCCGCACTTGAGCGATCTGAAAAAGCCTTACATGAGATGATAGGCTGGCTTTATTATTGGGCGCGGTGGCAATTTGCAAAATGACAGGGAGTTGTTACCTTTCCTCAGAAAAGAGGAGAACTCTGGATGGAGAGCTTCTCGTGTCGAGTAATCAAGCGTTATTGTTATGGTTGAAGTTCAAAGTACACGGTGGTATGCAGTTTATGTTCGCTCCCGTTATGAGAAAAAGGTACATCAAACATTGGGTGAGCGCGAAATTATAAGTTTTTTGCCACTTCTTGATACCTGGAAACAATGGAGTGACAGAAAGAAAAAAGTCTCAGAGCCGTTGTTCCGAGGGTATGTTTTTGTAAATATTGACATACGAAAAGATAATATCAATGTGCTTGATACCGAGGGCGTTGTCAAGTTTATTGGTATTGGGAGAAATCCTTCGGTCATTGGTGAGAAAGATATTGACTGGTTAAAAAAACTGGTGAGAGAACCTGATTCGATCAGTCGTACCGTTAATACTCTTCCTGCAGGTCAACGGGTCAGGGTGCTTGCCGGGCCGTTCAAGGATTTTGAAGGGGTAGTCGTCAAACAGGGCAGGGAGACAAAGCTTGTTGTTTTTTTTGATACGATTATGCAGGGGGTTGAGGTAAGTATTTTTCCCGATCTTTTGGCCCCAATTGCGGGTCAAATCCAACCAATATCCGGAGATCTATCGATTCAGGGTGAGTTGTCGTCTGTAGAAAAACATTTTCTTCGTCTTTAATCTTTCAGTGTCGAATTCTTTAACGCTGGTGGTGAAGTGTGTCAAGGCTGTTCTAAAACAGATATTTAGGGTCTGCTGAAAAAGTGCTAAAGCTATATTTTATATTTGATTAAGTCTATATTTTTGTATGCAGCACCTCCGAAACAAGCGTAATTCCCGCTCCCAGTTCACCTGCGAGACCAACACCAGCAATAAACCTCAGTATCGCATACGCTGGTAGTGAAGAGACGAAGCCATTTGCGATGTTGGCAAGGGAATAGAGCAGAATAGAGGCAAACATAATCTTTAGCCGCCCCTTTTTGTCACCAAGCCAACCCCAAAGTATACCACCAAGCAGCATTCCGATCATCTGCATGTTCAGCAGATACACACCATAATCAATCAGCTCTTTGCCGGAAAGCCCAAACGATTTCAGGCTCGGCACTCTGACAATACTGAAAAGCACCAGATCGTAAATGTCAACAAAATAACCAAGCGCTGCCACAATGACAGGCAAGCTGAAAATAGCACGTATTGAAGATCCTTGCTCTCGCATACACGTCTCTATGTTTTGAGGCCATTCAGACCATTTGCCACCGAGAAAAAGCTCAACTCATTCATACCGATGACATTTTCTATTTTCTTCTAACTCATCAAGCGCTTTACCAAAAGTGTCACCCAGCCATAAACAGCAAATAAATAGGGCTTTCTGAACAAACCCTCGTTTTAAAAACACCTCGACGGTAGGGAAAATCTCGCCTCTATACGCCAATCCAATAATCGCTGTAATTTTGGCCTCAAGAGGCTGTGCCG
>CAJEXW010000011.1 GCA_903994525.1 uncultured Chlorobiaceae bacterium | reverse complement strand
CTACAGGGTCAAGAGCATAAGCAGGCCCAGCCGCAAACATCGCCGCCAGAGCAGCGATGCTCCGAAGTGGAGATGTGGGCACTTTTCCATTCCCCTTGACCTTTTCAGAGACAACAATCCACCGCTCTTTTGTTTTTGACCAGATAAGGTTGAATATCCTGTTCATAACACAATTGCTTCAAGATGATTGTTGTTGCCTTGTTACACATTTCAGAGTCTCCCGTTCCCTAAAAAGAGAGCATCGCCTGCAGCCACAATCGGCTCCGGTCGTTCAAACCATCGGAGTTATTGCCCTCAGCGCTTCGACCAGGATTATCGCCAAGAACATGCGCCCAGGTGGCCCGAAGAGAGGCCCTGCCCGACCAGGTGTAGTTCAGCCCGGCCCCAAAACCCTGCAACCAGTAATCGTTACGTTTTGTGATACTCGACACATCCCCGGCGTAACGCACCTTGTTGAGCAGAATATGGCCGGTATCATAAAATCCGCTGAGCTGAAACACCCCCCATTGCGCTGGCAAAGGGAGGATATAGCGAAGATCGACGTTCACAAGCTGACCTTCGTCGCCCGAAGCTTCGCTGACCGGATAGGCCCGGACACCGTTTGGCCCGCCAAGTGAAAACTTTTCGCTGGAGTCGAGGTTACTCAGGGTTTGCTGGGAGCTCCCCGAAAGGTTCAGGGTAAACCTGTCACCAAGCCGCTGCAGACGGGCTATGCTGAGGTTAAAATGGGTATACCTCCCCTCGGCACCGGTGAGGCTGATATCGGCAATGGATTCATGCAGGGTGCCCGTCGTAACCCCCGCCGAATAGTTCGTATACCCTCCGCCAAAAAGCTGATCGTAGCGGTCGCCACTCATACTCAGGGTGAGCATCCTGAGCTGTTTGTCGCGAATGTCTGTGCCTGACCTGGTATCAACAAGAGAACGATAGCCGTAAGAGAGGCTATTGGTAAAGTTAACCGTGCGAGTGCGCAGCAACGGAAAACTGAAGCTCGCCTCAACGCTGTTGCTCCTCCCCCTGTATTGCAAGGAGGCAAGTTCCTCGCCAAGCTCATAACGCATCCCGCTCCAGGCAACAGTGCCCCGGATGCCATTGCTGGCAACAGGAAAGCCGTAACCGGCGCGACCCTGGGCCAGACCAGAGGCTTCCGTCAGAAGCAGCGTCATCTGATCGCCATAATGAAGAGGATCGTTGATCGAAAAGGAGGCGTTGCCCCTCCCGAAACCGGTATAGCGGTTCCCCTGGTTGTCGCCCCACAGCATTCCTGAAAACAGGGCTCCTTCGCGCACCAACACTTCGAGGCTGCTGACTGCGGGTTGAGCGGTGGGCACAAAATTAGCTTTGGTCGACAGGCCGGGAAAATCGTTCAAAAGCAGCAATGAGCGCTCCAGCTCATGTTCGTTAACGGGCTGATTGGGGTGAACAACTGGCTGAACGAAGCTACGGAGAACTCCCTCCCTGATTCTGACGGATTTATCCCGTCTGAGAGCGATCAGCCCATCGCTTTTTACCTGGGTGATGGTTATCTGCACCATACCGGAGGTGATATCCTGAGCCGGAAGCCAGACCCGAACCTGCCCCCACCCTTTCTCCCTGAAGTGAGCTGCCAGAGTTTCAACAAGAGCATTTAACTGGCTGAACGAGAGAGTTCTGCCCCGTGCTCCCGCAACAAGCGATTGCAGCTCCCGCTCAGTAGCGACACCATCGTAGCCGCTGAAGCGGAATCCCTTCACTTCCACCATAACACCCTCTCCTTCTGTTGACGGCACTGCCCTCTCTTTTTCACGGGGAGGCAGCTCTTTCGGCTGCTGCCGAGAGTTCTGCTGGTCACGCAGAAGCGTGCCTCCATCCGGGATGGTGGCGCCCGGAAGAGGAGTTGCCGGTTGCAAGAGCAGGAAAGAGAGTAAAAGGCTACTCAAAAACAGGGAAGGTGTGTGGAAAGTACGTCGCAAGAGGCAACATATTAAATGAATGCCTGTTGAATGATGAAGCAATCCTTCTTCAGGCTTGAATAACTGTGTGTCGATAACAGTAATTCATTCAGCACGACGAAAAAAGGCACTAATTATCATATTTTTGGCACTATATCCACTGAAATAAAAAAATATAAACGCACGAAAAAAACCTTAAAAGAGCCTATTTTGTGCTATTTGTGTGCTATTTCAAGAAGAGGAAACATCTTTCACAGGAACTCACCTCTCCCCTACTCTACAATGATATCTCCAAGAAAGGTGTAGCCGATAGCGTGGGACATCTGGACAGGAGAACGGATGCCTGACTCTGCGGACTCCATCGGTATAGAGAAAAAGAGTATCTCGCTGTATGAGGGTAAGCCTTTCAGCATTAACTGACATCAATGTACCGAGCATGAAACACACGGATCGTATGATCGAACAACCATCTCGCAAAGCTTTGTAATCTCTACATCGCTCTTTCCCTCTCCGAGAGCCTGTCTTGTGATTGCCTCAAGATCAAGGTTTATATTCGCGTTATTCTGCGTCGTTGGTATGATGCAGTCAGCTTTTACTACCACACCGTCCTCATTGACCTCTATATGATGATAAAGTATGCCGCGTGGTGCCTCAACTATCCCAATTCCAGCGCCAGCCTTTGATCGGTAGGAGGTATGTATCTCCGAAAATCCATTTCAATCAGTGAATTAATAAGGTCATCAGCATCTTCAAGAAGATGAACGCACTCGATAAGCTGTGCGATATTATTCATAAATGGATTATGACAGATCGGCCGGAGCCCGAAACTAGCAGCCGTCTCCCTGGCTTTTGGGTGCAACAGGTGGCTGTTGTTATTAAAACGTGCCAATGCTCCGACAAATGACGATTCACGACTAAGACGAGTATATTTGGACGTGGATGAGTCCTGAGTATATTCATTCGTCATAAAAAGATACTCATCCTCATCACGATCTACACCATCAGTCGAGATAAGACGTCCACCAATCGAAGGATACGTTGCTCCATTAAACAATGAGATGAACTCAGTTTCACGGATGAAATCAGGCATGCTTCGTGAACGATAAAATGAGCAAGCACTCTCAAGCTTCGGTGTTTGCGCCCTGATCAAAGTCTGAAGATGTAACAGCTTTTTTTTGTCCGGTGCCTTGCTGAGTCCTCCAACTGCCAGACTAACCGGATGGGCAGAGCGACCAGTTGCTACGGCACAGATTTCATTACCAAGCTCCCTGAGCTGAAGCCCTGTCCGAACAAAATCATGGTGCGAGTGAATCAGCGGCATCATGGTGTTAGTACCAGCAAAATCAGGTGCAATAAGGAAAAAGAGGTGCAAAGCATGGCTCTGCAAAGTCTCACCGTGCATAGCCAGTAATCTGGTTTTTTCGGCAACCGGTGGTGGCATAATTTTCATGGCTTTTTCGATAGCCCTGATACTTGCCAAAGACTGGCTAATCGAACAAATTCCGCAAATTCTTGATGTAAGAAAGGGTACAAGTTCTGCTCTCATACCTTTAAGCATCACCTCAAAAAAACGTGGTGTTTCAACAACATCCCATTGTGCCTGGAGCAGAATGCCATCCTTGACCGTTATGTGCACATGAGCATGGCCTTCAATTCTTGGTAAATGATGGATAATCAATCGAGAGGTTACGCTTCATTGGAAACAACTGGAACAAATGCGTTATAAAAAGCAAGTTTTTCTTGAACACGACTGTAGTTAACGCCATTCCTTTTCATCCGGTCAAGAAACGCAGACATATTATGCTTCTCGGCAGGGCCATGACATCCAAGACAGACAGATTGTCCAGTCGGACACACGGCATTGCAGCCTGCACGAGTTAATGGTCCAAGACAGACTTTACCAAGCTTACCAAGACAGGTGTTAAGCTGCTTCCTGCACTCTACACAGACAGAATAATTTGGAAAGATTACCTGTGAGCCGATAACCAAACTCAATATCACCCTCTCAAGTTCTTCTTTAACAACCGGACATCCAGAAATATTATGCTCAACCTTCACAACATCACTGATCTTTCTGGCTGACTGACTTTCAATAGGCATAGAGTTATATACTTCCCTGATAGTCTGAGTCATGTCAGATCTGTTCTTCTGGGTGCTAATCCCGCCATAACAGGCACAGGTACCAAATGCCACGAGTATTTTTGCATGTTGTCGTATTTGTTTCAGCCGTTCGACTTCATCCTGATGGGTTATGCATCCCTCAACAAGTGCAACATCATAATCATAATCATCATAATCAAAGGAGGAGAGCATTCTGAAATGACATATTTCAATTAAATGATTGAAATGCATTAATTTACTCTCAGCAAGCTGTAACTGGCACCCTGCGCAACCAGTAAGATCAAACAAGGCAATCTTCAGTTTTTTGGTATTTTCATTAATCTTTATGGAACGGGCAGCCTCAATCAAGTTTATCCATAGGGTGTGCATATCACCACTGGGATCAGAAATAATAGTCATTGCTCATCGTAGTAAGGTTGGAATACAGTCTTAGCCTTTTCAAGCTCAACAGTGTAAGATTTCTGAACGGTATTATACGAGGCTATAGTTGGGGGGACAAGGTATTAATTGACACTTTTTAGAACAGTTGCCGTTCAAATCTTGAAACAGACATTTTCGACACTACCAGATTTTGTACATTTTCTGTGAGTGTTGCATGATAAAGGAAGATCGTGACATATCCGCTCCCCTACTCTACAATGATATCTCCAAGAAAGGTGTAGCCGATAGCGTGGGATGTCTGGATAGGAGAAACAATCTTTTGAGATTCTATTTTGCGACGCAGGCGGTTGACAAGTGACTGTAGTGAGTGATTGCCCGATTCGTTATTCAAGTAGCCAAGCTTGTTGCGCAGTTCACTCCTCGACACCACCTCATTGCGATGCGAGACAAGCAGTAGCATGAATTCAAGCTCTTTGCCGGTAAGTTTGACAAGCTTTCCGGAGGGCACCTGCAGCATCCACTGCGTGGTAAGCAGTCGCCACTCTTCAGATGGCAGCGACTCCGGCGTTTCGGCGACAAACTGCGGAACCACTGATGGCGCTTCAACACGACTGAGAAGCGTTACAATGGATGCGGAGAGCTTACGAAAATCGACCGGCTTGACGAGATAGATATCCGCACCGGCCTGATGCCCGGCGAGCTCATCATCAATGGAAGCGCGGGCAGTTAACATGATGATACGCATAGTGGTGTTGCTCCGAAGATATTCGGCAAGTACCAGACCACTCTGGTCGGGAAGCCCGACATCAAGTATTGCCACCATAAAGGGTTCTGCAAAAATATGCTGATAAAATTCACGTGCTGAGCTTACCCCTGTTACATCGTATCCATCAAGCATGAGGTATTTGACTACGCTCTTGAGAAGAGGTTTGTCATCCTCGACAACTATGATTCGGGAGGGCGGATTGTTTCGTACAATATCCTGTGTCATAAGCTTCTGGGCAAAAGTCTTTAAAGAGAAATATTCTGATAGGTTTGAATGGCCTGGTCTTCTCCATTCTCAGCAACCAGAGGAAGACGCACAACTGCACAGATGCATGACCCTGCGGACTCCAGCGTCACCTGACCATGATGCTGCTCAATGATCTGCCGCACCAGCCAGAGCCCCACACCGGCCCCGCCGATATTGGTGTTGGAACCTCTGCTGTATTTATCAAAAAAAGCCGCTCCCTCTTCAGGGGTGAATCCCTCTCCCTGATTTTTAATGGTTATAACGACCTCCGCCCCGTCAATGCAGCTTTCGACCTCAACAGGTGAATCAGGAAGAGAGTATTTACGGGCATTGTCCAAAAGGTTAATAAGGACAGTTTTAAGATTTTGAGGAGTGCCGACAATGCTCACGAATGCAGCGCTATCTCTATAATGAAAGGTATGACGCGGCCACATGGCCTGTATGTGTCGGATCTTTTCGGAGATAAAAGGGGCAATTTCTATAAACTCTGACTCGCCTTGTGTGCCAGGCTCGGTGAAACGACTACGCTCCAGTGAGACCTCCATCACCTCAACAAGCCGCTCAACAGCATGGCGCATGGCCGTGAGCTCTTCGTCGTATCCGCACTGACTCCCTGTTTTCAGTTTATCAATAATGTCAAGATTACCACTGATAACCGCAAGAGGAGTTCGATATTCATGTGAGAACATGGAGAGAAAACGATGCTGGAGTTGAAGAGCCTGCTGTTCGGAAGCAAGGGCTATTTCAAGCAGGTTCTTGCTGTTGCGAAGTTCAACCGTCATTGTATTGGCAAGTTCCACCGCTCTTTGTTCAGTCTCTTTTGCTGCATCAAGCTCTCGTCGGGCACTCTCGGCCAGGACATGTTCAGACCTTCTTATCCGCTCGGAGAGCGCAACGGATATCAGGATCATGTGGATCAGGCTGGTGAACTGAAGAGTGTTGGTATCCCATAAAAAACCAAGGGGTATCATGCCCATGAGACGAAGCAGCATGTGAAAATAACCAAGCGTACTGACCGCAAAGGCAAGAACAATAAAGATTCCGATGTCTGGCAAAGAACGACCCAGCCTTACACTCAACACCATTTGGACAACCACCAGACTTAACGTCCCGATAAATGCTATCGGCGCAATAAAGGGATAAAAACCGAAAGGCACGGCAGCGATCGTGAGAAAACCAACCAGTGAGAGCAAACGCATATAGCGCAGGCTCCACTCGCCGGCAACCGGAAAGAAGAGTTTACGGGAGAACTCACTATAGACTAAAATATTCGCCCCGATTCCACCATAAACGAGATAATCAGAGACGATGTGAACGAAAGAGGGGAAGAGCAGGGTAAGAGAGCCCTCTGCGGCAAAGTTGAAAAGTATTCCGGCCAGCAGATAGAATGAATAATAGAGAAAAAGCGTATCGCGGATTAACAGATAAAAAATGATGTTGATCACAAGAAGCGTCAACGTAATACCGAGAAAAAGTGACTGCAGAATAATATGCTGGTTGGTGAAATCCCGCAGGTCTTCGGTTGTGTGAACCCTCCCGGCAAAACTGATTGAGCTTTTGGAGAAGACCCTCGCATAGATGATGAGCGGTTCAGAGGTCGGCAAAACGAGAGGAACTACAAAGTCGGGGTGGAGCACAGGACGCTGAAGAGCCGGTATGTGGTTGCCCAGAAGCACCACATGATAGGAAGAGGCCAACCCAGGATCACTGCCCGGTCTCTGGATATAGAGCGTCAGCTCATTGATATAGTTCGGCTTGAGCCTGAGCCAGCTCGATTCGGGGAATGACGCATTCCGTTCAACGGTGAATCGTACCCAGCAAGCCTCCCGCTTATAACCGTTGTTCAGGTTCCCTTCTAGAGAGCGAAAGCGGCCCCTCTCCCCCGCTTTCAGCACCTCAGAAAAACCCATCTTCAAAGTGGGGTCTTTCAGGAGTTCAATATGCCCTGTCAGATCGTAAGCGCTGCTTTCGCCAAGCAACAATGGCGCTGCCGACACTCCTCTTGAAAGCAAAGATGCGAGAAGAATAAATATGGCACAGAGAACAGCGCGCAGCCTGTTCTTTGAAAAGATGATTGCAGTCATAAGAGGATAATGTTCCGTATGAATCTTGACCCACACAGGTGACTCTTTTTCACCCTTGAGCGCTTTTTGCTGGTGGCTGTTATATTGAGTACCTTGGGACCTGTGCATGCTGACCACACTAAGAAAGACAACGAATGCCTAAGGAAGAGTCCTGCCGTTGTTCCACCTGACAATTCCCGTACTATGATAACCATTTTGAAATTAAAAAGTCAGCAACTTTTATTGTAAAAATAACATTATCCTGACAGGAGTTCCATTTGGAGCCTGACACAACTTTTTTCCTGGACCGCATCCGTTTTTATGAAGCCTTTAATAGCTCTCGTGGGTCGACCAAACGTCGGCAAATCGACCCTCTTCAACCGAATTCTGCGCCAGCGAAGCGCTATCGTCGACCCGACTCCCGGTGTCACACGCGACCGCCACATCTCCGAAGGTGAGTGGCAAGGCAAGCAGTTCCTCCTGATGGATACCGGAGGCTATAACGCCGATGGCGACATCATCAGCATGGCGATGCTTGAGCAGACGCTGATGGCCATCCGCGATGCCGACATTATCATCTTTCTGACCGACGTACGGGCAGGTCTCTCCTATGAGGATCTGGAACTGGGACGGCTGCTGCAGCGCACCTTCCAGCACAAGCAGCTCTTTTTTGCCGTCAACAAAGTTGAATCTCCGCAACTCACGCTTGATGCAGAATCGTTTATCAGCACGGGTTTTACCAACCCCTACTTTCTCTCGGCAAGGGATGGAAGCGGTGTGGCCGATATGCTGGATGACATTCTTGAGTCTCTGCCCGAAACCGAAAAAGTGCCTCTTGAAGAGGATACCGCGATACAGCTTGCCGTTGTCGGACGACCCAACGTCGGAAAATCAAGTTTTGTCAATGCCCTGCTCGGCTCAAACCGCCTGATTGTCTCCAACATACCGGGCACCACCCGCGATGCCATCGACAGCCGCTTTCTTCGCAAACAGCAGGAGTTCACCCTGATTGATACCGCCGGACTGCGGAAGCGTACCAAAATTGATGCAGGCATAGAGTATTACAGTTCGCTGAGAAGTGAAAAAGCCATTGAACGATGCAGTGTTGCCCTGGTTATGCTTGATGCCGCGCCAGGCATAGAAAAGCAGGATATGAAAATTATCAATATGGCGGTAGAGCGCAAAAAAGGGGCGCTTCTGTTGATCAACAAATGGGATTTGATTGAAAAGGATTCGAAAACGAGCAAGATCTACGAAGAGAATCTGAGAATGAATATGGGTAATCTTTCGTACGTCCCTGTTGTCTTTATCTCTGCATTGACCAAAAAGAACCTCTATCGGGCAATCGACATGGCCGAAGAGATCAGCCGCAACCGTTCGCGAAAAATCAGCACCAGCGTGCTCAACAAGTTTCTCGAAGAGGCGCTGTCGCAGACGCACGCCTCCACAAAAACCGGCAAAGAGCTGAAGATCAAGTACATGACTCAAATCAATGCCGCCTGGCCGGTCTTCGCTTTTTTCTGCAACGACCCCCTGCTGGTCCAAAACAATTTCAGAAAGTTTCTGGAAAAGAAGCTTCGCGAACACTTCAGTTTGGAGGGCGTTCCCATCTCAATGCGTTTTATGCAGAAATAGACTTTTTCCCCCGGGCAACCAGGAACAGTTACAATTGTTAATTTTGCGCAACACTAACTCTACCCCAAATACTATGTCTCCAGTACATGATGAGTCAACCCATTCATCCTGCAGCCATCATCAAGGCAATGGTCACTCTTCGCACTCCTCCTGCGGCCATCAGCATGGCAATGAACACACCTGCAGCCATCAAGAAGCTCCTCTTAAAGGGGTAAAAAATATTATTGCCGTCGCATCAGGCAAAGGCGGTGTCGGTAAATCAACCGTTGCGGTCAACCTTGCCATCAGCCTTGCCCAGACAGGCGCAAAGGTTGGGCTGATTGATGCCGATCTCTACGGCCCAAGCATTCCCACCATGTTCGGACTGCTCGACGAAAAACCCGAAGTGGCTGGAAAAAATCTCATCCCGCTGGAAAAGTATGGGGTAAAACTGATGTCTATCGGCTTTCTTGTCGAGGTCGAAACCGCATTAGTGTGGCGTGGCCCGATGCTCTCCAGTGCCATCAGGCAGTTTATTACGGAGGTTGAGTGGCAGGAACTCGATTACCTGATTTTTGATCTTCCTCCAGGCACCGGAGACATTCAGCTTACAATCGCCCAAACCATCCCCCTCACTGGCGCAGTAATTGTCACCACACCGCAGGATGTTGCCATTGCCGATGTCACCAAAGCGCTCAGCATGTTTCGCAAGGTCAATGTGCCTGTGCTCGGACTTGTGGAAAACATGAGCTACTACGAGCTTGCGGATGGAACCAAAGATTATATTTTTGGTAACCAGGGTGGAGAAAAATTTGCCAAAATACAGGGAATTCCCTTTCTGGGCGCAATTCCTGTCGACCGGGCCATACGAGAAGGTGGCGACAGTGGCGCTCCCTCGCTGCTCACCCATCCCGACTCAGCAACATCAAAAGCCTTGAAACAGATCGCCACAGAGATTGCCCGAAGGATTTCGATTGCAAATGCCACACTATGACAACTTTCATATTGTTTTTTTGCCCTGGAGGTTGGATATTACAGCCTCTTCATGAAGAAGCACAAACTCTTTTAAACCATTGTAAACCAATTATACCATGAGTGCCAAGGATTATCTGCCAAACAGCGACGGGCTTTACGACAAAGTTATTGCCGCACTTGAAACCGTTCGCCCTTACTTGCAAGTTGACGGGGGTGATTGTCAACTTGTCGGCATTACCAAAGAGATGACTGTCGATGTAAAACTTCTTGGTGCTTGTGGTTCATGCCCTATGAGCACCCTTACCCTTCGGGCAGGCGTCGAACAGGCAATTAAAAAAGCAATTCCGGAAATTGTGCGTGTGGAGTCGGTGTAACCTCTCCATCAGTCAAGATTTCTCAATAAAAGATCAAGGGAGTCCTCATTTTTGATGAGGACATCCCTTGCCTTACTTCCGTCAGCCATGCCGACAATACCGCTTGCATGAAGCTGATCCATCACCCTGCCCGCACGACTGAATCCCAGACGCAAGCGCCGCTGCAAGAGCGATACGCTGGCCTGCTGATGGATCACCACCAGTCTGGCAGCCTCCTCAAACATGCTGTCCCTCCCGTCTCTCTCCTGATTCCCTGATGCCTGCATCCCGTTATTGTTACTTTTCGGCGCATCCGGTGCCGGGAGCATGTAGATGGTCTTCAGAGAGTGCTGTGAGCCGATAAAAGAGGTAATCTCCTCAACCTCACTCGACGAGACATAGGGGCACTGGATTCGCAGCGATTTTGGTTGATTTGAGGGCTGATAGAGCATATCACCGTTACCCAGAAGCTGCTCCGCCCCCGATCCATCAAGAATCGTGCGCGAATCAACCCTGCTTGCCACCTGAAACGCAATACGCGCCGGGAAGTTGGCTTTGATAATTCCGGTAATAACATCCACAGAGGGGCGCTGGGTTGCGACAATCAGATGAATACCAACCGCACGGGCAAGCTGGGCGATACGGATAATCGGCTCCTCAACCTCCCTGCCTGCGGTGATCATAAGATCGGCAAGCTCATCGATGACCACAACAAGATAGGGCATAGCCTCTTCAGGAATACGCTTGTTATGATCGCCGATATTGCGGCATCCGGCCTTTTCGAGGGTTTCGTAGCGAAGCTCCATCTCCTTGACCACGCAGCGGAGCGCATAGACCGCTTTCTGGGGATCGGTGATGATCTGCTCCTCTATGCCGGGAAAACGCATCAAAAAATGGTTTTTCAGATGCTGGTACTGAAAAAGCTCAACCCGTTTCGGATCAATCATCACAAACTTCACCTTGTCGGGACTGCACGCATAGAGCAGACTCGATATAATAACGTTGATACAGACCGACTTCCCCGCCCCGGTTGCCCCGGCAATCAGCAGGTGGGGCATGGTTGCCAGATCGGCAATACAGACTTCGTTCGCAATGGTTTTGCCGAGCACAATCGGCAGCATCATGGTGCTGTTCTTGAATTTTTCAACTTGCAGCACCGAGCGCAACCAGACCGTTTTGGGCTTGCTGTTGGGAATTTCGACACCGACGGCATTTTTGCCCGGAATAGGGGCAATAATACGAATTCCTCGGGCCGAGAGGGCCATGGCAAGGTCATTTTCAAGAGAGGTTATCCGGCTCACCTTGACATCGGGCTCCAGCTCCAGCTCAAACAGGGTGACGCGAGGACCCACTGTGGTGGAGATTTTTTTAACCTCTACCTTGTAAATCTTCAGCTTTTCAAGCAGTTTTCGCTTGCTCTCCGCCAAGTGCTGCTCATCAATGCGGTCGTCATCATCTGGCACTTTTTCCAAAAGGTCAATCGAAGGAAAACGGTAGGCATCCCTGTCCTTGGTCTGCACTTTGAGCTTGCGCTCATCCAGGTCAGCCTCTTTTTCGCGGATACCTTTGTGAATAACCATTTCAGGCTCTCCGGGAAGAGAGGGTATCTGTGTTGTTAATGGAGGTACCGAAAAGGCATCCGGTATCACAGCATCAGGCCGAAAAGGCTCCTCTTTCTTTGGAGGCTCCGGTTTCAAAGCCTCTGCGGGGGTAACTTTTTCATGCCTCTGCGCAAACAACGCCTCATCCTGTCGTCTCTTCTCCTCCCGCATCAACTCCTGACGTTGCTCTTTCTCCTTCTGCTTTTGAATTTTTTTTTTTCGCAGAGTCTCCAGCTTTGCCGCTATCATAATCAGCGGAGCAGTGATAATTTTTTTAGAGCCAGAAACGCCCCTCAAAGCACCGGAGAGAAGCCCTCGTCCCATGTAGATGGATAAAACTGCAGCCGTGACAAGCAGAAAAACCGATGCCCCGGTCACGCCAATAACCGTTGAGAGGTGCTGTGCCAGCATTCTTCCGGCAGCGCCGGCCATCACATCACTAAAGCGCGCCGAGGTGAGGCCGAACAGTGTTGCGATATCAGTTGAAATAAAAACGGTGAACAAAAAAAAGAGGATCGCCGGTTTCAGGCTTTTGGCACGCAGGAGCGACCAGCCAAGAAAAAAGATTGAACTTATCGGTAAAATGACCGAATACCCGATAAACGAGCCGACAAAAAATGCCGCAAGTCGAGCTCCAAATAATCCGAACGGATTATGGATGGTATCGGCCGCATCCTTTGCGGCCTTGCTGAAGATATCGTGCCAAACAAGGGCACTGAAGCTTGCTTCATCTTCACTATGAAAACTCAGAATAGCGCTGATCAAAAAAAGAGATCCGAACATCAGCACAATACCGATAATCTCTCTTTTCAGCACAGCCGCCTCCACAGCGCTCCCCCAAGCCCCCTTACCTGCTCTTTTCATGCTCACCGTTCAGTCTCTCCTCTCATTCCCTGTTGCTTGATCAAGCCAAAGATGTTGTTGTAACAAACGGCAGGGCACGAATACTACCCGGATGAAGTGCGCCTCGAACTTCAACCAGAATTGAAGTTCCCAGACTGGTATACTGACGAATAATATTGCAGGTACCGACAGGCTCCTGGAGTGTTGGGGAAAGTGTTCCGCTGCACACCCATCCAATCTCCTGATGGTCCGTATTGAATACCCTGAAATGCTGGCGGGGAAGCACGCGCCCCTCAAGGCTGAATCCGGCGACACCCCGCTGCAGATGACGCTCGACCTGCTGACAGGCCTCTTTACCAATAAAGTGCCCCTTCTCCATTTTAACCACCCATTTCAGGCGTGCCTCAAGAGGATTGGTCTCCTGGTCAATCTCATGGCCATAAAGGGAATAACCCATCTCCAGACGAAGCGTATCGCGAGCGCCAAGACCGACTGGCTGAATACCCGACTCTTTTCCCGCCTCAACAAGAGCCTCCCATAAGGCAACGGCAGCTTCGTTGGGCAGACAAATTTCAACCCCCTTCTCTCCCGTATAACCTGTACGGGCAATAATAACCTCTGAACCATTGAAAAGAGCTGTACAAAACTGAAATGAACCAAGTGCCTTGAGATCAACCGAAGGAAAAACCGTTGCCAGAATATCCAGGGCCAAGGGACCCTGCAGGGCAATCAAAGAGAGGCGATCGGTATGATCCTCAAGCGCCACCCCTTCAAAAGCTCCAAGATGCTGCTGCAACCATGCAAAATCCTTCTCGGCATTACTGGCATTCACAATCAAAAAAAAGGTCTCGCTGTCGATACGATAGATAATCAGATCGTCAACAATGCCACCACTGGGATAGAGCATAAGATTGTACTGCGCCTGACCATCGCGGGCCTTGTTGAGATCGTTGGTCGTCATAGACTGGAGAAAGTCCTTCGCAAGCGCCCCCTTCACATAAAAGTTGCCCATGTGCGACACATCAAAAAGCCCGGCAGCGCTCCGAACCGCCTTGTGCTCTGCAAGAATACCCGCATACTGTACCGGCATCAGATAGCCGCCAAAATCAATAATTTTCGCTCCGGCCTGCTCGTGCCAGGAGTACAATGCTGTTTTTTTCATGACGACCCTACGACTAAAGTTATTGAGCGGAGTTACAATGGACTGTAAAAAAGCATTTAAAAAGGAAAATCAAAATGATTTTTTCACTGGAACAGACAATTTTGTCGTCACACATCCAGCACTCTGGCGAAGCGTAATGCCATCAAGGCGGGACTGGAGAATCATTTCCAGCCGAATGGTATCAGGTGACATATCTTGCCCTTCTGGCCAGGAAATAACCCCATATTCAAGAAAGGCCCGATTGAAATATTCAGGCTTTTTCAAGGATGAAAAAAAGTTTGATTGCATGTAAGGGCGCATATCGAACACTCCAGATTCACCGCTATCGAGTTCAACAAATAAATGACCATCATGTAACGGGGCAAAAGCAACAACAGTGCAAAGCATAAAATGATCTCACTTTAAAGGCTCAATTTTAAAGACTTCATGACCATCAATCGCAAGTTGCCAGTCGGCGTTGAGTTCATCACGATGGATTTCAATCCAGGCTTGCACAAGCCTGATTTGACGAGAAGGTAAACTCCCGGCTAAAATATCAGCCGTTTCAATATCAAAAGCAGCAGCAAACTCCCCATATTTGGCATGAATATGAGGACGCTTATGCTCCTTGTTATCATAAAACAAGAGCTGGATAATTATTCCATAAAACATTGAAATAACTGGCATAGCTCGGCATTTTTGATTTCAGAAAGATAAATATCAATTTACAACCTCACGGTTCCTTACCGCAACAACCTCTTCATCACTGTTATTGGCCCGCACCGTTTTATAAGAACGTTTTGGCTGGCCTGAAAGAACCGCTCATGAGTTTTGAGGATAATCCCATGGGCGAGAAAATCCGACAGTGACCAGCCATTCACCTGCTCGATCGTCAAATTCAATCTCTTCAAGACCGAGATTACTTATTTTCTCATGCTCAAACAGCTCACTGACATAGTTGACGGCAACGGTAACGGTAACAACATCTTTTATTTGCATAGGATCCTCCTTGACTTAATACTTAAAAATCAATTATCGTCCCCAAAAAAGTACAATTACACCATCAGGATAAACACACAACACGCTCACTTCACCCTGCCGATAATCACCTCATTCGGAAGCTCATTGCGATCACCCTGTTTCAGCGGAAAATGGGTGGAAAGTATATCAGCACACCGGTCAACGGCTGATGCAATTGCCTTGCAGTGCTCTTTGCCACGAATACCTCCGACGATAATGGCAACAATCTCCTGCCAGACCTCCTTGGCAACTTTGGCGTTTATGCCTTGATCGGCAACTACTCGAACTTTGCGTTCAAAAAGAGATATGTAGATGAGAATACCAGTGTGATCAACAGTATTGTTGATATTTCTGCGATAAAATGAGTGAATTGCGGCCTCTTCAACCTCTTCTTGCATGTCTGAGGCTGTAACGAAATAACGTCTGAGAAAATGGAGCCGCTTGAACAGTTCATGAAGCACGATAAACAACATGCTGAACATGGCAAGAAAAAACCACATACTCTCATTGTTGGCGACAAGTGCCACCACAATACCAAAAAGTATCGCAAGAAGGGAGCTGCCAAGCATGGCTGCAAGTGGATAGTGATAGCTGGACGAAACCACCTGGACAACAATCTCTCCCGAGGTACGCTTTTCAGCCTCGGCAATACGCGTCTCAATCTGAAGCCGCTCTGCCGGTGTAAAGAATTTTTCTGCCGGATCCCTCATCTTCTCACCCCTGTTTTCTTTGGCATTTACCAATCTCCTGATGCACCGCCGCCGCCAAAACCGCCACCACCGCCACCGAAGCCGCCTCCGCCACCTCCGCCAAAGCTTCCGCCTCCGCCATAAAATCCACCGCCCATGCCACCACCCATCAGACCTCCACCGCGATGACCACGAAAAATCTGGCTGATAAAATAGATGACCAGCAGAATGATGGCCAGCAGAGGCATTGATGGCTTGCTGCCTCTTTTCGCCTGGGGCCTGGCCTTGTACTCGCCATGCACCAGAGCAATAAGCGCATCAACCGCTCGAGAAAATCCGACATCAAACTGCCCGGCTTTAAATGCAGGATATATTTCATCACGAATGATTCGACCTGCAAGAAGATCGGTCAACTTGCCTTCCAACCCATAGCCAACCTCAATGCGCACCTTGTGGTCATCTCTTGAAACGATAAGCAAAACACCATTGTCAGAACCTTTGTGGCCTATCTTCCACGCCTCGGCAACTTTTATTGAAAAGTCCTCTATTGGATCACCCTGGAGCGAAGGAACCGTCAAAATAACAATCTGGGTTGACTCCGTCGCTTCAAGCTGTTGAAGTTTTGCCTCAATATCCGCCCTTGCCTGGAGGGATATCATGGCACCATAATCATTCACCCGCCCCGTCAAAGCTGGAAGCGGGATTGCCATGAGGTTACTGAACGACAGAACCACTCCAAGAACAAGGAGAAGGAGGGCTATCCCACGCCCACGCTTTTCAGATCGATGTAAACGATGTAAAGGCATCAGAATTTAACCGCCGGCACTGCTTTGGCAGCTTCATCGACCTTGAAATACTCCTTGGCTTTCAGCTTCAGCAGCAGACTGTTCGTCAAAGAGTTCGGGAACTGCCTGATGGAGACGTTAAAGATCTCCACAGCACCATTGTAGCGCTGTCGGGCAACGCTGATACGGTTTTCAGTACCCTCAAGCTGACTCTGTAGATCAAGAAAGTTCTGGTTTGCCTTGAGTTCAGGATAACGCTCTACAGCAACCATAAGACGTGAAAGGCTGGAGGTCAGACCGCCCTGGGCAGCACGGAACTTTGCCATGGCTGCCGGATCGCTGAGCATTTCAGGAGTGAGCTGAATCGAGGTGGCTTTTGATCGTGCCTCAATGACTGCCGTCAGCGTCTCCTTTTCAAAGTTTGCCGCCCCCTTCACCGTTGCCACAAGATTTGGCACAAGATCAGCCCTGCGCTGCAACTGCGAGCCAAGATCACCCCATGAACGGTTTACCGCCTCTTCATTCTGCTGGATGCTGTTGTAACCGCAACCGTACAACGTGCTGAAAAAGAGAAAAAACGCAAGAACCCTTGCCATTGAATACTTCATAACCATCTCCTTACTCTTTATTTTATATCGTTTAAATTGTATCAGACAACATCACTTCAAATTGTTGGCCCCCCTTTTTCTTCAAAGTGAACACCCCTCAGCTTATAAGCCGTTCAACCGTAAAGATGCCTGGAACCTTCTTCAGCTTGTCCATCAATGTGGCAAGTTTTTCTGCATTGCGCACATAAATCATCATGGTGCCCACAAACATCCCGTCACGCGCATTTAAAGAAACGGTACGAATATTGGTATCAAATTTGGAGATAACTGTCGTGAGCTGATTCATAATCCCCAGACGATCTTCACCAACAATCTTTATGCCTGCAAGAAAATCGGTCTCAACCTTCCGGTTCCAGGCAACAGAGACAACACGCTCACTTTTAAGCAGATTCTCATTGCTGACATTGACACAATTCTTGCGATGAATCTTGGCAACACCATCCGCAGTCACAAAACCAATGACATCATCACCGGGAACAGGCTGGCAACATTTAGCATAAGAGTAGGCAATATTACTCATACCCGCAATAATAACCTCGTCCTTTTTTACAGCAACACCCTGTTGCTCCTGCTCCTGCCTGGCTGTCTGTAAATACTCATCAAGCTCCCGAGCTTCATCACTGGCGCTCCTGGCAACACTCTCCTCTTTTTTAAGATTGTTGGCACGCTCAAGAACCTCCTCACCATTAATCTGCTGATTGGCCAAAGCACTGAAAAAATCAGCCGGAGTCTTAAGGCCATACTTTTTAACCTGCTGAATAATCTCGCTATCAGTAAGCAACTTTTTGGTGCCCGTAAGCAGTTTTTCCCATATCCCCTTCCCTTTCTCAATCTGCAGACGGCGCTCCTCGTTGATGGAAGATCGTATCTTCAGCTTCGCACGTTGAGTAACCACAATCTTCAGCCAGTCAGCTTTCGGCTTCTGGCTTTTCGAGGAGATAATCTCAACACGGTCGCCCGATTTAAGCTGGGCATTCAGACGAACAATTTTTCCATTGACCTTGGCCCCTATACAGCCGTTGCCAACCTCTGTATGAATGGCATAGGCAAAATCTATCGGAGTAGCTCCAACAGGCATGGTCTTCATGTCGCCTTTCGGAGTAAAAACGTAAATCTCATCATGGTAAAGATTCAGCTTGAACCCCTCCATAAATGAGGCCGCCGAATCCGCATCCTTGATCAGCTCTCGCGCCCAACGGAGAAAAGAGTCAACATTGGCATCATCCCGTGAAATCTTCTCCTTGTACCGCCAATGGGCCGCCACACCAAGCTCCGCAAACTCATGCATACGTTTCGTGCGAATCTGCAACTCAACCATGTGCCCTTTCGGGCCGATAATGGCTGAATGAAGCGACTGATAGCCGTTATGCTTGGGAATTGATATGTAGTCCTTGAAATACTGGGGAATCGGCGGGTATTGTTGGGTAATAAAACCATACACTGAAAAACAGTCGGCAAGACGCTCCGTATCAACAATCACCCTCAAACCGTAAAGATCGTGAATATCCTCAAAAGTTTTGTTTTTGCTGCGCATCTTGTTGTAGATAGAGAAGAGATGCTTGGCCCGACCCTGCACCTCCACCCTGAACCCCTGCTGTTCAAGATCAGCCTTGATGGGTACGATCATTTTGCCAAGATAGGTGACACGATCACCCTTGTTTGTCCTCAGCTTTTGCTGCAAAAAGTCATGCATCTCAGGATCAATAAACCTGAGTGCCAGATTTTCAAACTCAACCTTCATTTTGCCAAGACCGAAACGGTGCGCAAGCGGAGCATAGATATCTCGAGTTTCAAGAGCAATCTTCAACCGCCTGTGCTCCGGCAGCGACTCCAGGGTTCTCATATTGTGGAGACGATCACAGAACTTGATAAGAATCACCCTGATGTCCTTGACCATGGAGAGCATCATCTTGCGAAATCCCTCGGCCTGGGTGGTCTCCCTGTTGATCGTAATACCTGAAATTTTGGTGAGCCCTTCAACAATTTCGGCAACTTCAACGCCAAGTTCTGCGACAATATCCTCATAGGTATAACCACTATCCTCAATAACGTCATGCAGCAAAGCTGCCGCAACCGAGACACCATCAAGAGGAAGCTCATTGAGCAGAATAGTGGCAACCTCCACCGGGTGAAAAAAAAATGGTTCACCGGAGGCTCTTTTTTCGCCTTCGTGCGCCCGATAGCACATAAAAAAGGCACGCTGGATCAGCGACTCATCAAAACTTTTGAGATTCTGTCGCGAAAGCTGAAGTATCTCATGAAGTTTATTGTAGTGATCCTGGTCTATCTGAGCTAACATGTCAAACGAACTGAGGTGAACGGTAATAGAAAACCCTGCCTTTGGAACATACAAAAAAGCCGATTCATGGATGCAAAAAAAGGGATAACGAGCCTCTGACTCAATGCACTAAAAGCTTCGTTGCATTCAAAAAGAGTAAAACACTTTTCTACTCCCCGTTTTTACCATGCGGTCTGCTCAAAACCTGCTCCAGCTTGCCTATCTCGTCACGCAGATAGGCCGCTTTTTCGTACTCCATCTGAACAGCGGCCTCCTGCATTTCAAGCCGGAGTTCCGCTGCCATCGCATAAGCCTGCTCCGGGGTAAAGGAGTCGACAAGACCCGAAAAAACTCGTTCTGGCTTGGCTTCAAGGCCAAAACGCCTTCTGCGATAGCGCTCCTCGGCATCGGCCACTCCGGTGGTATCAAGAATCTGGTCAACTGATTTGATGATTGATCGAGGCGTAATACCATGTTCTTCGTTATAGCGATGCTGAATAGTGCGGCGGCGTGCGGTTTCATCAAGCACCTCCTGAATCGATCGGGTAATCACATCGGCATAAAGCACAACAAATCCGTCAAGATTGCGGGCAGCCCTGCCGGCAATCTGCATTAGCGAGCGAGTATTACGCAAAAAGCCCTCTTTGTCGGCATCAAGAATCGCGACAAGAGAGACCTCCGGAAGATCAAGACCTTCACGCAAAAGGTTGACTCCAACGAGCACATCAATATCTCCCGTCCTCAGCTCTCTGAGAATCTGCATTCTCTCAAGACTCTTGATCTCGGAATGGAGGTAACGCGAACGGATACCTGCCTTTCGAAAAAAGTCGTGAAGATCCTCCGACATCCTTTTGGTAAGCGTCATCACCAGCGCCTTGTGCCCTTTGCCTGTATGGAGACGAATTTCAGCCATGAGGTTGTCGATCTGCCCTTTGACCGGACGCACTTCAACCGGTGGATCTAAAAGCCCGGTAGGACGAACAAGCAACTCAACCACCTCGCCACCAGAGCGGAACAGCTCATGATCACCTGGAGTGGCGCTGACACAGATAACCTGCTGCACAATTTCTTCAAACTCCTCAAAACGGAGTGGCCGGTTGTCAAGAGCCGAGGGAAGCCTGAAACCATGTTCCACAAGAATGGTTTTGCGTGACCGATCGCCACCATACATACCACGTATCTGCGGCAACGTCACATGCGATTCATCAATAACCACAAGATAGTCCTCCGGAAAATAGTCGAGGAGACATATTGGACGCTCTCCTGCAGGGCGGCCCGAGAGATGGCGAGAGTAATTCTCAATACCGGAGCAGTAGCCAAGCTCTTTCATCATCTCAAGATCGTAGCGGGTGCGCTCTTCAATCCTGCGTGCTTCGAGAAAACGGTTTTCTGCGCGATAAGAGTTCAACCTCTCCGCAAGCTCGTTTTCAATGGCCAGCATCGCCACCTTGAGCTTCTCCTCATCGGCAACAAACTGCCGGGCTGGATAGATGAAAGCGTAATCGTCAACCCCAAGCACCTCGCCAGTATGAATATCAAAGGTCTGGATACTTTCAATCTCCGAACCAAAAAACTCTATTCTGAGGGCAAGTTCGTCATGAGCTGGAACAAGATCAATACTGTCTCCCCTCACCCTGAACTTGCCGGAGGTTGGCTGCACATCATCTCGAATATAGTGGAGCGCAATAAGCTCTTTGAGAAAAACATCACGATCTTTGTCCATACCGGAACGAAGTTCGATGATCTGGGCTTTCCAGTCTTCGGGTGAACCGAGACCGTAAATACAACTGACCGAGCTCACCACAATCACATCCTTCCGACCGCTGAGCAAGGCACTGGTCGCCTTCAGTCGCAGTCGCTCGATCTCATCGTTGATGCGCAGGTCTTTGGCAATATACTTGTCAAGTGAAGGAAGGTAGGCCTCCGGCTGATAAAAATCGTAGTAACTGACAAAGTACTCAACCGCATTATCAGGAAAAAACTGCCTGAGTTCCCCATAGAGCTGTGCCGCAAGCGTCTTGTTATGGCTCATCACCAGCACCGGCTTGTTGAGCCGGGTGATGACGTTGGAAATGGTAAACGTTTTTCCCGAACCAGTCACCCCAAGCAGCGTCTGACAGGGATTCCCCGACAGCACACCTTTACAAAGAGCGTCAATGGCATTCGGCTGATCACCTGCCGGACTGTAAGGGCTTACAAGTCTGTATGTTCCGCCAACGATCTCTGCCATAAGCTATCCTTCACTCTTGATATTGTTCCAATAATTCTGCCGGTAGCATCCATGAGGACACCATGGAAGAACTATTAACACACTTTGTTAGTTCTTGCGGAGGAATATACTTAATATCGGGAACACAAGACTATGCCACCAGGTAAAGGATCAGGTGATAATAAAGAGAAAGCATAGATTGCCTCTGTTTCCTGAAAAAAAGGTTCTTGTCGAGGTTGTATTTATCTGCTTTTAATCCCATTATTATTGTTTCGATGCTGGATAATTTTCATTTTTTTTTACTCATGAAACGCAGTATCCCAACGCTCATTACCGGGATACTTTTTTTGCATTTAATCTCCTGTACTCCCATTATGAACAAGCACGAAACCAGCTCTTATCCATACACGACCATTCCCGGAGACTCTCTTCACACCAGGATCTATATTCTCAAAAATGGAATGACCGTTTACATGAGCCCCTATCATGACGAACCGAGAATCTACACATCCATCGCCGTCAGGGCTGGCAGCAAAAATGATCCGGCCGAGACAACTGGTCTTGCACACTATCTGGAGCACATGCTCTTCAAGGGCACCGATTCTCTCGGTTCGCTTGATTATGAAAAGGAGCATGTCGAGCTTCAAAAAATTACGGACCTCTATGAAGAGTACCGCTCAACGGCCAACATTGAAAAACGGGCGGCGATCTACAAGAAAATCGATTCCCTTTCCAATGCTGCGGTCAGCTTTACCGTACCCAATGAGTATGACAAACTCCTCAGCTCCATCGGAGCCCAGGGCACCAATGCCTACACCTGGGTTGAACAGACGGTCTACGTCAACGATATCCCCGCAAATAAATTTGACCAGTGGCTGACGATTGAGGCCGAGCGGTTCCGCAATCCGGTCATGCGCCTCTTCCATACCGAACTTGAGACCGTGTATGAAGAGAAAAATATGACCATGGATAGTGATAGTCGTAAAATATGGGAGAATCTTTTTTCTGGACTGTTCAAAAAACACACCTACGGCACCCAGACCACCATTGGCAAAGCGGAGCACCTGAAAAATCCATCAATCAAGAATGTGCTCGATTATTATCGAAGCCATTATGTACCGAACAACATGGCGGTCTGTATCGCTGGCGATTTTGAGCCCGACGCAATGATCAGGCTGATTGATGAGAAGTTCTCGATTCTGGAACCGAAAAAACTTCCCGTTTTTACCCCTGCCGTTGAAGATGAGATTACCAAACCATTGATCACCCGGGTAAAAGGGCCTGAATCTGAAGAGCTGGTTATCGGATTTCGCTTTAATGGTGTCAACAGCCCTGATGCCGATTACCTGACCCTTGTTGATAAAATCTTGTTCAACCATACCGCAGGACTCATTGATCTCAATCTGAACCAGCAACAGAGAGTACTTGATGCCAGCTCATCACTGATCATGATGAAAGATTATTCAGTACACCTCCTGACTGGAAAACCCAGAGAGGGACAGAGTCTCGAAAAGGTGGAAAGCGAGCTGCTTGAACAGCTTGAGCTGCTCAAAGAGGGCAAATTTCCTGACTGGCTGCTTGAAGCGGCAATCAATGACCTGAAAGTGGAGCAACTGAAACTTTACGAAACCAACCGTGGCAGGGTGGAAGCCTATGTCGACAGCTTTGTTTGGGGTATGCCCTGGCCTGAGCATGTCAGCAACATTGAGCGACTGCAGAAGATTACCAAAGAGGGGCTGATCTCTTTTGCAAAAAAACACTACAGCTCAAATTATGTAGCCATCTTCAAGGAGCATGGCACACCGGAGAGCGAAACGAAAATCCAGAAACCCCCGATCACACCCCTCACGGTGAACCGGAACACCTCTTCGCATTTTGCCGAACAGATTCTGGCCAAAAAATCTGAAGAGACCAACCCCTCTTTTCTTGACTATAAAAAAGATATTGCCTTTTTTGAGCTTAACCCTTCAGTAAAGCTGCACTATCTGCACAACAGTGAAAACGAGCTCTTCTCGCTTTACTATGTTTTTGACATTGGGAAAAATAACAGCAAAAAAATTGATCTTGCGCTCGACTACCTCTCCTATCTTGGAACCTCGGAGCTTACGCCAAAAGAGTTCAGCCAGGAGTTGTACAAGGTGGGTGCCAGCTTCTCGGCATTTACCTCCGATAACTATGTCTATCTGAAACTCTCAGGACTTCAGAAAAACTCTGCGGCTGCTCTTCGCCTGCTTGAAAAACTTCTGGTGGATACCCGCCCGGATAAAGAGGCGCTTGAAAAACTGAAGGCTGGCATCATAAAAGAGCGGGCCGACGACAAGCTCTCCAAGAAAAAGATACTTTTCGAGGCCATGACAAGTTACGGAAAGTACGGCCCGGTTTCACCCTTCACCAACGTCCTGAGCAACAGCGAGCTTGAAAAGGTGACATCGAAGGAGTTGCTGGAGGAGATACAGTCGCTCTTGCAGTACAGCCACCGGGTTCTTTACTACGGACCAGCCTCTTCACAGGAGTTGCTCACAGAGCTGCACTCAGTCCGACATTACCCCGAGTCATTCAAAACTCCTCCCGCAAACGATCCTTACAAAGATCTTGAGCAGAGCGATAATCTTGTCTATGTTGTTGACTATGATATGACACAGGCCGAGGTGATTCTGCTGACAAGAGATGAACTGTACGATCAATCACTTGTGCCCCTCTCTACCCTGTTCAATGAATACTACGGTGGGGGCATGTCCTCTGTAGTTTTTCAGGAGCTGCGTGAGGCAAAGGCGCTGGCTTACTCTGTCTTTTCTGTGTATAAAACCCCAAAGCAGAGGAAAGAGCACAACTACATTGTAAGCTATATTGGTACCCAGGCCGACAAACTGCCAGAAGCGCTCGAAGGAATCAGCAATCTGATGAGAGAGCTGCCAAAATCGCCCCAACTGTTTGCATCTGCCAAAAATGGCATTTTACAGAAAATCTCAACTGAACGGCTCACAAAATCCGAAATTCTCTTTTCCTACGAAGAGGCGCTGAGGCTTGGGCATGACCACGATATCAGAAAGGATATCTATCAGGGAGCAGGAAGCTTGAACCTTGGTGATATAGAGCAGTTCCACAAGAGCCATTTCAACAACAAAAAGCATGTCATGCTGGTGCTTGGCAACAAAAAAAATCTTGATATGGCAACTCTGCAGAAATATGGCACGGTCAGAGAGCTGAAAGTTGATGATATTTTTGGATATTAACGAACATCTATCCTGCAAACTGCCCGAAGAGTACCATGAAGATTCTCTACAAGTATATATTCGGTCAGTTTGCAAAAGCTTTCTTTTTTTCATCATTGGTCTTTGTCACTCTTTTCATTCTTATTACTGCTGTGGAGAGACTTGATGCGATTATGGATAACCATCTCACACTGCAGGAGGTGATCCGCTTTTTTCTGCTGACTATTCCGGCCACGATCCTGATTACTTCGCCAATCAGCACCCTGCTGGCCTCAATACTTGTCTCAGGTAAACTCTCTCTCTCAAGCGAACTTCCTGCTCTTCGCTCGGCGGGCATCAGTATGCGCCAACTGCTAACTCCATTTTTTCTGGGTGGCCTTCTTCTTCTCGGACTGAATCTGATTTCAGCATGGTGGATTGCTCCGGCAGCTTTCAGCCAAACCCATCTTTTTGAACAACGATATTTCATTAAAAGCGACTCCAGGGCTAAAGAGAACCAGAATATTCATCTTCTTGAACCTGACAATACAATGGTTACCATAGGGCAGATGGATCCTGACTCATTTACACTGAAAGCTGTCTCCATTGAGAAGTTTAGTGGTCCAAGACTTATTTCCCGCATCGATGCTGAATCAATGGGTTTTGATAAACAAAAGAGAGTATGGCGATTGCAGAATGCCTCAACCAGAGTTTTTAATGAAAACGATGAGCTGTTTGGCTTTCAGCAGTCAATGCAGATAAAACTTGCGCTTTCACCCTCTTCATTGAAAGAAATTCATCTGCATCCGGATGAGATGAATATTGTCACCCACTACCGTTATCTTTCAGAAAAAAGAGAAGCTGGTCTTGCTGGACTTGAACCCTCGATGGTGGCCTTTCATACCAAAACCGCCATGCCATTTGCCTCAATCATCATCATACTTATCGGTGTGCCACTGTCTGCAAAAAAAAAGCGGGGAGGACTTGCTTCTGAAATCACCATCTCACTTTTTGCCGGATTTCTTTATCTCGGTTTACAGAAAACTGCTGTCATGGCAGGAAATCAGGGGGTAATGACCCCACTGGTTGCTGCATGGCTTCCAAATCTTCTTTTTCTCGGACTCGGCTACCTGATCTATAAAACAGCAATTGACTGAATGAACCACATGCAACACCACCCTGTTATCGTTTTGATGACCGATTTTGGTCTCGCTGACACTTTCATCGGACAAATGAAAGGGGTCATCGTTTCGCTTGCGCCTTCAGCACAGATTATTGATCTCACTCATGCCATCTCACCACAGAACATCGTTCAGGGTGCATTCCTGCTTGGCAAGTCAAGACATTTTTTCCCTGACGGCACAATTTTTATTGCAATAGTTGACCCTGGAGTAGGCACTTCCCGCAAAGCCATAGCAATCAAAACTGATCGATACACCTTTTTGGCACCTGACAATGGATTGCTCACAAAGATTTTACAGAGTGACAATATTCGACACTGCGTCCAGATTACCAAAGAGCACTATATGCTCAGAACTCAAAGCTCCACATTTCATGGACGAGATGTTTTTTCTCCTGCCGCTGCACATCTTGCCTCCGGCGTTTCTCCGCTTGAGCTTGGAAATGAAATGGATCCCTCAAAATGTACGACAATCTTGTTGCCAGACTGTACAACATCTGATAACGGAAGATCCTGGAATGGCCAAATTATCTCTGTCGACCATTTTGGAAATCTGGTCACATCGATCGACAGCGAGAGTATTGATTTTTCAAGAGAGTGGCTAGTAGAGACCAAGGGTTGCCCACCCTTGCCGATATCTATTACCTATGGAGAGGTTGCTGATCAGCAACTTCTTGCTTATGTGGGAAGCAGCGGAATGATCGAAATTGCAGTACGAAATGGCCATGCAGCAAAACTGCTTGGTCTGGGAGACGGTGCGCCGGTATGGATATCGGCAGTATAGAGTGGAGAGCAAGCAAAATTGCCAGCTTACCACTCTACTGTACTTTTGAGAGTCAATCAGCTCCCAATATACTCCTTGAGTATTTTGCTGTAAGCCGACTGCCTCAGTCTCCGGATCGCCTTCTCCTTGATCTGGCGCACACGCTCCCTTGTCAACCTGAACTTCTCACCAATCTCCTCGAGGGTAAGAGGGTTATCCATACCAATGCCAAAATAGGATTTGATAACATCAGCCTCTCTGGGTGCAAGAACAGAAAGTGAGCGTTCAACCTCAAGGGTGAGTGAATCACGGTTAAGACCATAATCAGGAAGATGACCATCGTTCTGCAACACATCAAGCAGACGATTATCATCTCCTTGTGCAAATGGCGCATCGACAGAAACATGCCGACCAGCAATTTTCAATGTGTCTGCTACATCCTGGGAATCCATCTCAAGCAAAGTGGCAAGCTCCCGGGTATTGGGATCCCGCTCAAACTCCTGTTCAAGCTGGCTGTATGCTTTGCTGATCTTGTTGAGAGTACCTACCCTGTTTAACGGAAGCCTCACAATTCTCGACTGCTCTGCCAGCGCCTGAAGAATGGACTGCCGAATCCACCATACCGCATAAGAGATGAATTTGAATCCACGGGTCTCATCAAACCTCTTTGCTGCCTTTATAAGACCAAGATTACCTTCATTGATAAGGTCACCAAGGGTCAACCCCTGATTCTGGTACTGCTTCGCAACAGAGACGACAAAACGAAGGTTTCCTTTGATCAATTTATCAAGAGCACGTTTGGCACGCTTGTATTCAGTGGTATCAACCGGCATATCAAACCCCTCTTTAATCGCCTTGGTCAACCGTACCTCATCTTCAGCGGTCAAAAGATCATATTTACCAATCTCCTGAAGATATCTGTCAAGAGAAAGGCTTTCACGATTAGTTATCTGCTTGCTTATTTTGAGTTGCCTCATGTAAAACTCCCCTTAAGAACTTAGGCAATGTTAACCAGTCGAGCCGGCCTGCCTGATAAACCGGAAAAGTGGGAATGTACCACTTTTCGCTGATTTAACCTAATCACAACACTCGAAACGCTTCAAAAACACAAGAGAAGCAAACAATTAGTCACTAAGAACAGCAAGATTCCTTGCAAGTTTTTCAAGATTATCCTCAGCCTCCCTCAGTTTTTCACGCTCTTTTTCAATAAGATCAGGGAGGGCATTGTCAACAAAACCCCGGTTCGAAAGCTTTTTTCGAATCGAAGCAACGTAGGAGGCGATATTATCAATCTCTTTTTGAAGACGTACACGCTCTTTATCGAACGATATTAAACCTTCAAGCAGCACAAAGAGTTCATTTCCCTCAACAACAGAGCTGGCAGCATGACGGGGACTTTCGGCACTCTCAATCAACGCTGGAAGACACTGACCAAGCGCCGCAATCAGCGAAAGATTTGCCGTAATCACAAGACTATCGGCCTCACTGGAGGCTCTGAGCCGAATTTCAGCCTCACTTTTGTGTGGAACTCCAAACAGAGAGCGCAGGCTTCTGACCTCTTTAACAATCTTCTGTACAAGAGAAAAAGCCTGAACATCCACTCCTGAGAGCGACACATCGGCATGGGGCATCGACGAGAGGGCTATGCTCTCATCTGCTGTATGAGGAAGTACATGGTGCCATATCTCATCGGTAATAAAAGGCATGACAGGATGCAAGGCTTGCAGGGTACCCTCAAGAACATACACAGCAAAACACACCGCATTTCGAGCATCATCTTTTGTCACATCCCCGGAAAGTTTCACCTTGAGCGCCTCAAGATACCAGTCGCAATAATCGCCCCAGAAAAAATCATGAATCAGTTTCACAATTTCATTCACCCTGAACTGGCTGAAACCATGATGATAGCGTTCAAGCATACCATGATAGCCGGCAAGAAGCCACTGCTCAGCCAGATCCAGTGTTGGAAACGATGGCTTAAACGTTCTGTAGAATGCTGAAAACTCCTCCTGATCGCCGAAATACTTCTCGCGCTGCATGAAGACAAGGCGTGTAGCATTCCAGATTTTTGTGGCAAAATTCCGGCCCAGCTCACATTTTTCCTCTCCAAAAAGCACATCCTGACCAAAAGGTGCAATATAGATGATGGTGAAACGGAGTGCATCGGTACCATAAGTATCAATCACCTTGAGTGGATCAGGTGAATTACCCAATGATTTGGAGAGTTTTCTCCCTTTCATATCGCGGATAATACTGGTAAAATAGACATCACGAAAAGGCACATCCCCTTTAAAATAGAGACCTGCCATAATCATTCTGGCAACCCAGAAAAAGATAATGTCGGGGCCGGTGACAAGGGTATTGGTTGGATAAAACGATTTGAGATCATCATTATCGCTCTGCTTGTCGGTCCAGCCAAGCGTTGTCAATGGCCAGAGCCATGAAGAAAACCAGGTGTCGAGCACATCTTCATCCTGCACCAGCTTGTCGGTACCAGCAAGATGACAGGCCTCCTGATAAGAAGCGGCAACCCATACGCGACCTTCTGTGTCATACCAGGCGGGAATACGATGCCCCCACCAGATCTGGCGCGAGATGCACCAGTCCTGAATGTTTTCCATCCAGTGGCGATAGGTATTGATCCATTGCCGGGGATGAAAATGGATTTCACCATCATTGACAACCTTCAGTGCTGGCTCGGCAAGAGGTTTCATTTTAACAAACCACTGCTCGGAGAGATAGGGCTCTACCACCACATCTGCCCGCTCGGAGTAGCCCACATTGTGCTCATACTCCTCAATGCGATCCAGATGACCAAGCTCTTCAAGATCCTTGAGAATTTTTGCCCGGGCATCAAATCGGTCCATACCGCCATAACCAAATTCGTCAGTCATTCGACCATCTTTGCCTATAACTGACAGTATTGGAAGATTGTGCCTTCGGGCAACCTGATAGTCATTGGGATCATGGGCAGGAGTAATTTTCAGCGCTCCGGTCCCAAACTCAATATCAACGTAATCATCAGCAATAACGGGAATATGGCGCCCTGCAACTGGAACAATGGCATACTGCCCAACCAGATGACGAAAACGAGGGTCTTCGGGGTTAACGGCAATGGCAACGTCGGCCAGAATGGTTTCAGGCCTTACGGTCGCAATGGTGATATATTCCCCGGGATGGCTGACCAGAGCATACTGTACATAGACCAGCTTGTCACGACGCGGCTTCATAATCACCTCTTCATCGGAGAGAGCAGTCTGCGACACCGGACACCAGTTGATAATACGGGCACCACGATAGATCAATCCATCACGATAGAGCGCCACAAAAGCGTTAATGACCGCTTTTGAAGCGCCATCATCCATGGTAAAGAGGTTGCGACGCCAGTCGCAGGAGATGCCAAGCTTGCGAAGCTGCTTGAGAATAAGACCACCATACTCATCCCTCCACTGCCAGACATGATCAAGAAACTCCTTGCGCCCCAGATCGTGACGGGTAATCCCCTCTTTTTTCAGCTTTTTCTCCACCACGGTCTGCGTTGCAATACCGGCATGATCGGTACCGGGAAGCCACAACGCCTCCTTGCCAGTCATACGGTTATAGCGTATAAAAATATCCTGCAGCGTATGGTTCAGCACATGACCGAGCGTCAGGCTTCCGGTCACATTCGGTGGCGGCATAAGCACCGTATAGGGCTCTTTACCCTCTTTCAGGAGACGCGAACTCTCTGCATGAAAACTCCCGGCCGTCTCCCAGTGCGCACTCTGCCACCGCTCTTCAACATCGTGATGGTTATAACTTTTTTCCAGATTAAATGCTTCCCTATGATCGCTCATGATATGCTGGCTCAGGTTAGTCCTTTTTTTCAGGCGCTGGACGTTTCTCAAAAATAGCGTCGATAATGCCATAATCGAGCGCCTCCTGTGCGTTCATCCAGCGATCTCTTTCTGAATCTTCCCTCACCTGCGCCACATCTTTGCCGGTGTGTTTGGCAAGCAGTTCGTCAAGCAATGTCCGAATCTTCTCAATTTCCCGCGCCTGGATAACAATATCTGTCTCCTGTCCATGCGCACCACCGGATGGCTGATGAATCATGATGCGTGAATGGGGAAGCGAGGCTCTCTTGCCTTTTGCTCCGCTTGCCAGAAGAAATGCCCCCATGCTTGCCGCCATACCAACACAGACTGTGGAAACTTCCGGACGGATATACTGCATGGTATCGTAGATACCAAGACCGGCAGAAACACTTCCGCCCGGAGAGTTGACATAGATATAAATGTCACGTTCAGGATCTTCAGATTCGAGAAAAATAAGCTGGGCCATAATCAGACCCGCGACATGTTCATCAATCCCGCTGCCGAGAAAGATGATGCGCTCACGCAACAACCTTGAAAAAATATCGAATGCCCTCTCCCCTCTTCCTGATGTCTCGATGACCATGGGTACAAGAGAGTTGGTGATCCCCTGCTCTATTGCGCCTGAGTACATTTTTTTGGCATGGTGTTCAAAACCAAAATTAATATTTGCCATAATTGCTCTACTGTTTGTAATTGGTTAACGGCTTAAAAACATGGCGGCGGCAAAAGCGCCTTATCCAAAAAGCTGCATATCAATCAATATGCCAGCCTGCTGTACATTGACCTGCAAAATACGCAGTGACAACAATAAATCAAGTGTTCACGTTCCAATCTGCAAAAAAAAGAGAACTCTCTTCCCTTTTGTACAGAAGATGGAAAATGGAGCCATTTCCGCTATATTCAGCGAAGTCAGACAACCCACCTCAACATCAATAAAACATGCAGGTACGCCTCATTGCAGTCACCGCTCCACTCATCCAGGTTGACAACCAGACGCTCACGCCAGAAGGGCTGATTGCCTACTGTGCAAGAGTATCAAGCCCCCACCAGGAAACACTTGATTATCAGAAGCTCCTCGCCTATTGCATTGAGCACAAACACTGGAGCATTTTTGAGATGGTTGATATGAGTGTTGAAATTATCACATCCCGTGCAATTTCCCCGCAGATTTTGCGCCATAAAAGCTTCCAGTTTCAGGAATTCTCACAACGCTATGCCAGGGCACAGGAGATCGAACGCTATCAGCCTCGCAGACAGGACAGCAAAAACCGCCAGAACTCTCTTGACGATTTGGATGATGCCACAAAGCTGTGGTTTGCTGAAGCACAAGAGCGCATGGCCAGCACTGCACTTGATCAGTACAACCAGGCACTTGAAAAAGGGATTGCCAAAGAGTGCGCCCGTGTGTTATTGCCTCTTGCCACGCAGACGAAGCTCTACATGAAAGGTTCGGTCAGGAGCTGGATTCACTACCTTGAGGTACGAAGCGACAGCAGCACACAGCAAGAGCACCGCGAGATTGCGTTGGAGATCAAAAAGATATTTATCTCACAATTCCCTGTGACAGCAGCAGCGATGGGATGGATTTGAACTAAATTTTCAGCATACTGAGCAGACTGACCAGTTCACGCTTCAATTCACGCCGGGGAATAATACGGTCAAGAAAGCCGTGTTCAAGCAGAAATTCAGCTCGTTGAAATCCTTCGGGCAGATCTCTTTTAATGGTATCCCTGATCACCCTGGGGCCAGCAAAACCTATCAGTGCTTTCGGTTCGCTGATATTGATGTCACCAAGCATTGCAAAGGAGGCTGTAATCCCCCCCATGGTTGGATCAGTCAAAAGAGAGATATAGGGAAGTTTCTTCTCGCTGAGCCGTGTAAGTCGGGCGGCTGTCTTGGCCATCTGCATGAGGCTGAAGGCACCCTCCATCATCCTTGCTCCCCCTGACTGGGAGATAACAAGCAGCGGAGCATTCAGTTCAAGCGATTTATCAACCGCACGTGCTATTTTTTCACCGACAACAGAGCCCATGGAGCCCCCGATAAAACCAAAATCCATCGCCGAAACAACAAGATGAGCGCCAGCGCACTCTCCGTAAGCATTTCGGCAAGCCTCTGTTTTTCCCTTTTTTTCAAGGGTATCATGCACTCGGTCGAGGTATTTTTTAGTATCAGTAAAAAGAAGAGGGTCAGCAGCACGAAGCTCATCACCAAATTCTGTATACTTGTCTCCATCAAAAAGAATGGAAAAATATTTGTAGGGAGATATCCTGAAATGGTGAGCACATTGCGGGCAGGTAAAAAGATGATCTTCAAGCTGAATTTTGTGAAGCGCTGCTCCGCACTCTTCACATTTCCACCACAATCCTTCCGGCATGTCTCGTTTGTCAGTAGGACGTATTGAAGGTTTTACCCGTTTAAACCAACCCATTTTTACAATGAAGAGTAAAGGTTATACATTAAAGCTCAAGATATAAAGTCTGCCTGAGTTCTCAAAAACAGCCTCAATATAACCTTTATTGCTGGACAATGAACAAGGAGTATCACCATTGTTGACCATCAGAAGTGCTTTTTTAACAGTTTCACTGCTTATCATATCGCTTCTTATGATACTTGCAGAAATTTCCGATGCCGTGGCCTCTCCGACCGTTATTGTCTACCCAGACACGCTAAAACTTCCCCAACGCCGCTTTGCACTGTGCCGCGCCATGAAACCGGCACGAAAAACCATCGGCCTGGCTCTTTCAGGTGGAGGCGCCAACAGCTTTGCACAAATTGGTATACTCAGGGCTTTTGAGGAGGAGGATGTTCCTGTTGACTGTATCGCTGGCACAAGCATGGGAGCTATTATCGGGGGGCTCTACAGTAGTGGATACAGCCCGACTGAAATAGAAGAGATAGTACACACCATCCCTTGGGACTCTTTTCTTTCTCTCAACAACGATTACACCCGATCAAATATTTTTCTTGAGCAGCAGCGAATCAGGGATAGAGCGTCAATTGCCATCCGGTTTAAAAAATTAAAGCTGATTATCCCAAAATCGCTGAATTCCGCCCAATTGATCACAGGACGCCTTGATCTTCTGGCCTTGCACGCCCTTTACCACACTTCAAACGATTTCTCATCCCTGCCGATTAACTTCAGAGCTGTTGCCACCGATCTTGTTTCAGGAATGCGTATAACGCTGAGTTCCGGATCGCTGTCTGAAGCAATCCGGGCCAGCAGCACCATCCCTATCCTCTATGAACCAATCGTACAAAACAACTACCATCTGGTCGATGGAGGTCTCGTTGCAAACCTTCCGGTCGACGAACTTGAGACATTGAGCGCAGATTATAAAATAGCAATTGATACGCACGGAAGTATGTACGCAACGGGCGAGGAGCTTGATCTTCCCTGGAAAGCGGCAGATCAAGCCATGACCATTCTTACCAAATTACAGTATCCTGTACAGCTTGCAAAAGCAGATATGGTCATCAGTCCTGATCTTAAAAACCATAAAGCCACCGATTTTTCAAATATTACGGAGCTTGTGGAGTCAGGATATGCCACAGGTAAAGCACTGGCAAAAAAGATTAAACAGCAGATAAAACAAAAACATACTCAAGGCAGATTCATTGGTAACTGGAAAAAAAGCGCTTTTTTTCGTCATGAAGATCCGATCCCTGGAGAGAGGATTACATCCATCCTCATGCAGGGAATTGATGTGAAGAAAACTCTTCAGGAGTTGCTGGAAACAGATCTCTTTACCAGAGTCTATGCAGTGCTTGATAAAAAACATCACACGGCTGTTTTTCATCTTGAGCCACTTCCGGCACTACATCATGTAACGATTTTGGGAGGCCCACCAGATCTCCCCGCACCAGAAAAGATCGAAAGCTGTTTTAAAGATGTCATTGGAAAACTCTATAAGAACAGTGAGGGCACAAAATGCCTCGAGTCACTGATAAAAGAATACCGAAAAAAAGGGTATAGCCTTGTCACCATTACTGATACCGAGATCAGTAATGGCGTGCTCCAGGTAACACTCTCCTCTGGAAAACCACAGAGTATCCAGATTCACAGAGACAAAAATCTTACCAAAATCACCCCAATAACTCGTGAAATAAAAATTGACTCAACTCGTGCGTTCACTCTTGTAAAAGCAGAAGAGTCGGTAGATAATCTTTATGAAACCGGGGTGTTCAACAGGGTATCACTCGCTGCGGAAAATCCCTCAGCTTCAAAACCGGGCGATCAACTACTCAGGTTTTCGTTTGAAGAGAAGCCCTCATCAGTGCTTCGTTTTGGATTACGATATGATGAAACGAATGATGCCCAACTGCTGATAGATATCAGAGACGAAAATTTGGGCGGAAATACCAGCTCTATCGGGGGGTGGCTTAAAACAGGACGCAACGGCTCTCTTGCAAACATGGAGTTTTCCATGCCACGCATTGGGACCTCTCATTTCACAATGTCCTCCCGACTCTTTTATGACCAGCACGTTTTTGAACATCTTGAAACAACAGAGAAGATAAGCAATTACGGCATCCAGAAATATGGCCTTACCCATGCGTTTGGTGCAAGAATCCGAAAAAATGGACAATTCATTGCTGATATGACGCTCCAAAACGCACAATCATATACCGCAGGCAACACAATGGGTGAACTGAACAAGGCCAACAGTACGATGCTCTCTCTGGGTACACAATTAACCATGGATTCAAGGAACAACGCTCTGATACCAACATCAGGGAGTTATACAAATTTCAGATATTCTATCACAACTGCTCTGCTTGACAATCATGAGCTTTTTTGGCAAGTCTCAGGAAACCATGAAGAAAATATCCGGCTCACGAGCAGAATGACTTTTCAACTTTCAGGACTTTTCGGTGTGAGCAGCAACAATATGCTTTTGTCGGAAAAATTTTTCCTTGGAGGAGCTGGAACGACGTACAGTCAGAGATTCGTGGGACTCAAAGAGAATGCCCTCCAGTCAAATAATATGGCAGCAGCAGGCATCCAGCTCGGCTATAAACCATCGGTTGAAATTCTTTTCCCAACATCGTTATTCCTGCACTACAATATCGGAAATGTCTGGGATACTCTGGATGACATCTCTGCGGCATCACCTCTTCAGGGTATAGGAACAAGCATGATATGGGAAACGCCAATAGGTCCGGCAAGAATAGCAATCTCCAAAATACTCCCCTCCAGGGAACATGATCAAAGAACAGGCTCCGTATCACCACGATTTTCAGAAACAATCTTATATTTCAGCGTAGGTCATCCCTTTTAACCAAAACAGAGAAGGATTACAAGAATGAAGAAAAGTCTGATCGCCCTTTGCATTGTTTCATTATCAACAACTTGCATTGCTGCAACACTCTCTTTTGCTGCGGACAAAGTCACCGAAGCAAAGCAATCGGTAACAACAGAGGTAAAAAGCGAAATAAAATCGGCCAGAGTAAAAGCTTCAAGCAGAAAAAAGCGACTGGCTGACTTAAAAGCTGCCGCGATTCTGGAGGCAGCAAAAAACCGTGAAGAGTTAAAGAAAAAAGAGGCTGAAACTTTGCTGCAAGCTGAAAGCAGAGCCAACGAAGAGCACCAGAAAATAAACGCTGAGGCTTTAAAAGAGGCCGAGAAAAAAGCTGAAGAGATCAAACAAAAAGAGAGCGAAGAGTCAAGAAAAGCTGAAGAGATGAAGAAAAAAGAGAGCGAAGAGTTAATAAAGGCAAAGAACAAAATAGACTATAGTATCAGAAAACGATAAACTGCGTTCCAAAAGTCAGGTAACTCGTTATTGATCAGCAGCATGTACAAGGCCCCGAAAATCCGGGGCTTTGTGAATGAAACAGGCTGCTTGAGGGCAAAATGAGAAAATCTTTGGATAAAAAACATGATAACATTGTCTTTGTTCGGCTCTAATGCTTAAATGGACAGAACTTTTTTATTTTTTCACCCTGCTCTACGAAACAACTGATCCAGTAAAAATATTTATGGCCGACAAACAGAACAAGGTAAATCCCCAGCCTAAACCTCATATACTTGTTTGTAATGATGACGGCATTGAAGGAGAGGGAATACACGCCCTGGCGGCTGCGATGAAAAAAATCGGACACGTCACGGTCGTGGCACCTGCCGAACCCCATAGCGGTATGAGCCATGCCATGACTCTCGGCACACCATTGCGTATCAAGAAATTTTTAAAAAATGGCCATTTTTTTGGGTACACGGTATCAGGCACACCGGTTGACTGTATCAAAGTGGCACTAAGCCACATTCTCCCATCAAAACCTGATCTTATCGTTTCCGGCATCAACTATGGCAGCAACACTGCCATCAATACCATCTATTCCGGAACTGTAGCCGCTGCACTCGAAGGCGCAGTCCAGGGCATTAACTCTCTTGCATTTTCGTTGACCACCTATGAAAATGCGAACTTTACCTACGCTGCAAAATTTGCACGCAAACTGGCTAAAAAGGTGCTAGCTGAAGGACTGCCCCGAGACACAATACTCTCTTCGAACATTCCGAACAGAGAGGAATCTGAGATTGCCGGCATCGTCATCACCGAACAGGGACGCTCACGGTGGGAGGAGGACACGATTGAACGACATGATATGTTTGGAAACCCCTACTACTGGCTGAGCGGTACTCTCTGCCTGCTTGATAACACATTGCGACAGGATGAATTTGCGGTCCGCCACAACTATGTGACCGTGACACCAATTTCATGCGATATGACCAACCACAGCGTCATCAGCACACTGGAAACATGGAAACTGAACAAATAAACGCGTGAACACCTTTTTACTTGACTATAAACAGATCTTGACGCCCAAAAAAGGATTTTCCAAAATTTTTCGTGACTATACGTCAGAGAGTCCTGAGCGTGAAGCATTGATGAATGGCAGTTTTCACCTCGATTATCAAAGAGAGGCTGATTACTACCGACAACTTGGACTGCTCAGTTCGAGAGCCTATGATCGAGAGACTCTTGTGCGGCTGCTTTCGCGTCAAAACAGTCGGTGGGGAGGGACAACACGACAGCTCAAGGAGATTGAAAAACTTCGCTCGCCACGATGTATGGCTATTGTTACCGGCCAACAACTCGGCCTCTTTACAGGACCACTCTACACCATATACAAAGCGTTAACCGCCATTATTTTTGCTGAGCGCCAGAAAGCGCTCTTCCCCGAATATGATTTTGTCCCTGTTTTCTGGCTTGAAGGTGAAGATCACGATTTTGAAGAGTCAGCACAAACAGCCATTTTTTCTGAAAATCAGGTCGTTCGCTTCACACAGGAACCTTACCGTCGCATGCCGGATCAGATGGTGGCAAACTCATGCTTCAGCGAAGAGATCAAGCAAACCGTTGCGGAGTTTCTCCGATTACTACCCGAGTCTGCATACAAACAGAATGTCACCAATATCCTGACAGAATGCTATTACCCCGGGAGCACGTTTGAAATAAGCTTTGCTAACACCATGATGCGGCTCTTCAGTGAGCAACCGCTGATTCTACTCTCAAGCCAGGATCCGGAATTTAAAAAGCTTGCCGCAAAGATTTTTTTTCAGGAACTCTCATCTGCACCGACATCATCCTACAATGTAATTGCACAAAGCACAAGGCTGGAAAATCTTGGCTACTCAGCACAGACCAAGCCGCGTGCAGTCAATCTCTATTACATCAACCAGCATGGGCAACGGCAAAAAATAGAGCAACCTTCAGAGGATACCTTCATCATTGTACCCGACAAACAGCGCTATTCGCGCCATCAGATACTGGAGTTATGTCAGGACCACCCGGAGCGATTCAGCCCTAATGTCGTACTCAGACCTCTTGTACAGGATCATGTTTTGCCCACCTTCGCCTGTATTGCCGGCCCGGGAGAGATCAGCTATCTTGCACAATACCGAACAAACTACGAACTGTTCGGGCTTACGATGCCCTTTGTCATTCCAAGGGGGAGCTTTACCCTGGTAGAACCAAAAATAAGCCGAATCATGGATAAATTGCTCCAGGTAACCGGTAAACCAGGATTTTCGCGCAAGCAAATATACAACGCACTATTCGGAGATCTTCAACAACTGAAAAAAAATGCTGTTGGAATCTCGGAAAACCCTCAAATGGATACTCTGTTTGCAGCAACAAAAGAGGAGATCAGGCGCGCTTTTGATGCACTCGCGCCAATGCTTGCAAAAATTGACCCAACTCTTCAACCTCTTCTTGCCGCATCAACTGTTCAGTCAGAAAAAATTCTCGAAAGCATTGAACAAAAAGCATGGAAAGCGAGCAGACGAAAACATGACGAACTCCTTGAACAGATAATCAAAGCTGAAACAGCTCTCTTTCCGGAAGGAGTGCCCCAGGAACGGCTCATCAATATTTTTTACTACTTGAATAAATACGGCATGGAGCTGATCGATACCCTCAAAAACCTCCTGAACGGACACTCCACCGAGGCACATATCATTGTTGAACTTTAGTACAGATCATATCCGATCGTTCCGCATCCTCTTTCTGCATCAAACGACAGCAGTTGCAGACAATGCTGTAAAGCTCGTCCACAGAGGCATCCTGACGTATTTTGTCAACAGCCGCCTCGATCCCGGTGCGGTACAAGCTACTTCTTGAGGATTGCATACCCCGTTTTTTATGAATATACTGAGAAACAGCCGCAGGAGTAACTCCGAGTTTTTTTGCAGCCTGTGATTGAGTCATACCGGTTTTTACAAGCTCGAGAGCAAGATCAGCCCTGATTTGTGGAAGATATTGCCATACGGCTTTTTCACAAGGAAATATCACGAGAACAGCTTTTATACACGTTAACAAAAAGAGTATAACCCTTCGGGGTGGGTCCGGAAAACAAATGACAGATTCAAAACAATCCTTTGCGAGTTGGACAGTTATCCTTTTGATTTTTCTACAGTTTGTGCCACTTAACCGCATCAATCCTCCTGCAAGTACGGACACTCAGTTACCTGAGAGTATAAAAAGCTCACTCAAAAAAGCCTGTTATGACTGTCACTCATACGAAACACAATGGAGACGAATTGCCTACATTGCCCCTCCATCATGGATAATAGCACGAACCGTCTCTTTGGGCCGGACAGCCCTGAATTTTTCAACATCAGGCGACTCTAAAAAAATAACTTCAGGATTACTGAACAAGAGACTACGGCGTGTCGTGTCGAAGGGAGTTGCCCATCAGCCACTATACTACTTTATGACACCTCAAAAACAACTCACTCTCACTGAAATCAGAGCGCTTCAGCAATGGCTTCAATGAGATGTGTGAATCACAGCTCTACCGTAGTAGAAATTCAGGGAGCAGCCATCAGGAAACAATCCGTGGATGACGACAATAACTCTTACTTTTTATAACTCAAGAAAATTCCTGATAATTTTTTTACCCTCAGTAGTCATGATAGATTCTGGATGAAACTGAAGACCATAAAGCTTGAGAAGTTCAGAATCCATCCCCATAATGACCCCATCCTCAGTCCACGCCCGAATACAAAGCTGTTCGGGAAGCGATCCTCTCTCAACGACAAGTGAATGATAGCGCGTAGCAACAAAAGGATTGTCTATTCCCTTGAAAATACCACACTCATCGTGGAACACCGTTGAAGTCTTTCCGTGCATGATACTGGCAGCTCTTACCACCATACCACCAAGAGCCACACCAATCGACTGATGTCCAAGACAGACACCAAGCAGCGGAATCTTCCCTTTTACAGCCCGAATCAATGAGACTGAGACACCAGCATCATCCGGAGTGCCTGGCCCTGGTGAAATAACAATTTTTGCCGGACTTTTTGCAACAATGTCATTAACCGACAGTTCATCATTACGGTAAACCTCAACATCCTCGCCTGACTCACCGATATACTGTACCAAGTTATAGGTAAATGAGTCATAATTATCAACAACCAAAATCATGCAACCACCCTGCTTAATGAATATTATACAAACAACTGGAAAGTCTCCTCTCTTCCGGCAACAAATCGAAACATGGACTCATAATTGCTGCTCATCGTCACCTTGCGACGCTCCATCACCTTTTTAGCCGTTGCAACGGCTTTTTCAACATCATAGCGCTCAAAACCCTCACTACCACCCCAGGCAAATGAAGAAACCTCTTTTGGAGGGAATCCACCACCAAAAATATTTGCCCCTGTTCCGACGACAGTGCCAGTATTGAACATTGAATTAATAGAACTTTTACTGTGATCACCCATCAAAAGACCGAGAAACTGCAATCCTGTTTTATAGAACTGACCATTGATATGCAGTGTTATCGAGCTATAGTTATTTTTGAGATCGCTCGTATTGGTGCCAGCTCCAAGGTTACACCAAGAAGAGAGATAAGAGTGACCGAGAAAACCGTCATGCTGTTTGTTGGCAAAGGGCTCAATGAGCGAGTCTTCAACTTCACCACCAACTTTTGAAGCCATACCAACGGCAACATTGCTGAATATTTTTGAACCAATTTTCGCCCTGGACCATGGGGCAAGAAAAACATTCTGCATCAGTACTGCCTGTGGTTCGACAATAGCGCCGGAACCTACAGCCACAAATCCCTCATCGGCATCAAGAACGGCACCAGCACGAATAACCGCACCAGGGCCGACATACACGTTGGAGGGATTAACAATAGCAGCGGAGGGATGCACATCGCCATCAATATGGCCAAGTTCAAGCGTTTCAGCGTCACGCAAAAGTTCATCGGCATGAAAAGCGATAACATCCCAGAGATTGTCAATCACCCGAAATCCCGTCACGGTTTCGGTAACAAGCTTTTCGGCAAGGGTTGATGTATCAAAAAGATCCGGCATAAAATCACCACCATCATGAGTATACAGTAGTGAACTGTCAACGCGTGCAAAGAGCAGATTCTGCCCCTGCATGTACGCCTTTCCTGGTTCAAAAGCACCTTCCAGAATCACTCTTGCTGCCGCCTCATCACAGACAATACGACCATTGAGAAGTAAAACGTCTCTCTCCTCAATCCTGTTGATCAGACATTCTGGATGCTGCTCAGCATAAAAAGGGGCAAGGTATCTCCGAAGATGGTACGTGAGCTTGCCCCCTCCTCTCATCAACAACTCAAACTTTTCCCGAAGAGAACGAAAACCTGTATAAAGGCCATAAACAGGTTTAAGATTCACAAGCGGTCCCAACTCCCGAACCCTGGTATCTTCAAAAACAAGAATCTGCATAAGAAAAACACCCTGTAAGTTATACTCTTATCAATTTTTCACGTCAAAACCAAGGTATAGTACCAACCAGCAATATAAAAAAACCGAAGCAAATGACCGGAGATAGTTCGTGAGTTATTATCCAACAATCACATTTCATCAGGATATCCCGACATTCACACAAAAAATCTTATCAACAAAAAAAGTAAAAATTTAAAAAACACCATAATCGTTTATTTTAATAAAAGTAATTGCTGATTATATTTAGGCGCAATACTTCTGTAACAGGTGATCATAAGTCGAAAAAAAAAGTATCACAAAACCTTACAAGACAATAAAAATGGCATCTGCAAAACTCAATGCACTTGAGGTGACGGAAAAAAATCACTGGAGCAACCACCACCCGTCGGCAGGATATACCAAGTGGATGAGTGTCATTGACCAAAATATTGTTCACACCTGGATAGAAGCAAAGGCTGAGGTGGTGCTTGACTTTATGGATGTGGAACTCTTGCAGGTGGTACTCACTGAATCCGCACTTGAGAATCAGCAGTTTCATATTCTCTTCGATCTGCGTCATGTCCTGAATATTACCTTTAAGTATAAACAAGCGATAACTGATCTTTTTTTCAACTGGAGTCCCATTCTTGGAGTTATTGGTTTTTACAATATTTCTGAGTCAATGCGTATAACAGTTGAAACATTTGCAGCCGTAGCACCTCAAAAAATGTCTGTTATACTCTCTGAGAGCTATGAGGATGCCGTTGGCTATATCATAGCATATAAAGAGAGTAACAACACGACTGATGACATTATCCAGGAACACATTGAAGAGCCCACATTAACCACACAATTTTTACAGACAATTGCACGAATATCCTGGCTCAATATGCTTGATGAGCCGATAACAACTCCTCCACCCGCGCACAAGTATTATCCCTTTTTCAAGGCAATGGACTCTTTGCGCATTGACCTCATTGCAAAAGAGAGAGAAAAAGAGCGAGAACTCCAATTGCTTCAGCAAAGTTTTGAGCATCGCATTACCCAAATGGTGATCAAAATGAATGCTCAGGCAGAGGCAAACAAAAAATTTGCCCGAGATACTGAAAAAAAGATGGCCTTACTAAAAAAACGAGTTGATGCTCAGGAGGGTGAACTGACAAGACGATCAACCACTCATCGCGAAAATACAAAGGGATTACAAGAGTTGCTTGACCAGATTTATTCTCTGGAAATTTCACCCCTGATAAAAAAAAATATGACCGATTGCTGCTCGCGGCTCATTGAGAATGACTCTATCGAAAAAAAGCTCAGCATGGAGTTAACTGAATCAGATTCACTTTTTATATCTCTGCTGCAAAAGAAGTTTCCCCAGCTCAACAAACGAGAACTGAGAATATGTCTGCTGGTCAAGTTAAACTTTGACACGGCTGATATTGCTCACTCCATCGGTCTATCAACAAGAGGCATTGAAACTATTCGTTACAGACTACATAAAAAATTAGGACTGGGAAAACACCAGTCAATTAAAACATACCTCACAGAACTTGCTATGACGTAATACCTTGAACTACTGTAAGTCCTTTTGGAACAACCGATATTGCTATCCTCCCACAAACGTTTTCAACCACCTCACCATCAATATGCATAACATCAGGCTCTTCGAGAATCACCTCAACAGTTTTCACCTTGCAATACAATACCCGTGGATCATCAATATGCGTTCCACGAATATATTTCAGAATAAAACTGAACACTGAATACATCGGGATAGATTTAAGAATACAGACATCAAGTAACCCGTCGGATAAATCTGCAGATGGAGCAATTCTAAACTTTCCCCCCTCAACCTTTCCGTTCATCACTGACAAAGCAAAGACAGCTTCATTCAGCGTCAAAAGAGAGTTTTCCAAGCCAAGAGTAATACGGATTTTTATCGGCTTATATCGACAAAGAACCTTTAAAAGAGCATACACATAAGCAAGTTCACCCTTGAACCACCGTGTTTGCTTGACAGCTTTTGCGATTCTGCCAGTAAAACCAATGCCCAAAGAATTGACAAAATACTGGTGGTTGCCGTTGCCATAGAAGAGACGGCCAAGGTCAACAGGGAGACTTTCACCTGTAAAAAAATGTGCAATACCACATAATTCGTGATAACAGGGATTCAAGGTTTTAATAAAATCATTTGCAGATCCCATTGGCAGAATACCAACAGGAATTCCTTTACCTGCAACAGCATTGGCAATTTCATGCACTGTACCGTCTCCACCGCAAGCAATAATGCCACTGTACTCATCAGCCCCGGAACAAGCAAGAGCGGCAGCATGACCAGCACAGGTTGTACGTATCATCACAGAATCTGAGCGTCCAACCAAAAGCTCCTGGAGCCACCGCTCCTTGCGCGCTGCACGCCCCTTGTCGGCAGCAGGATTAAAAATAAAAAGGTTACGAGCAGAGTTATTCATCTTTCCTCTAAAATAATTGACGATCTATCACCACCATTTTTGCCAACAACCTACTGGAAAAAAGAGCATCTCTGCCTGAAGCGAAGATGTCTATCAGCTTCTGCAAGGAAGATTAAAAAAACGTAAACTAATCCTGATTGATACTCTAAACAATTTGGACAAGAAAAAGAAATTTGTGTCAATACCGAACACTCTTTTGAAAAACCTGGTACAGGAAATTATCATACTGACGTATAACAAAAAGAAAGGACGTGATTAAAAAGAGAACTACGAATTTATTTTGCATTTCTCTAAAAAAAAACAAATATTACTTTCGCGAACACGTCAAAACAAATTGGAAGAAAGACTGTAGTGATGATGCAGTAAGAGTGTATTCCTGGCGTTATTTTTTGTAACCAGTGTTGGGAAGTGCGTCATCAACGGATCAGAAATTGAGGTGAACTGGGAGGATCCCTCAAAAAGTGTATTTCCTCGGAGCTGTTGAGGGGAGATGCTTGGCTTGGAGTACTTAACAGCATGAAGCTATATCTATAAAACGCATAAACTGAATAACAATACGATGAACACACACACGGAAGTGGGTAAGAAGTCCTCTGCTGAATATGAAAACGAGATAGGGGAACTTAAAATCAGAATAGCAAATCAGGATCTTGAGCTGACAAGAGTTTCAACCGCAATTGCAGAAAAAACCTCTTCACTGCGGAACCTTCTCGACCAGATACATGCACTTGAAATTGACAGTAACGTCAAAAGAGCAATGACCGATTCATGTTTGAGTCTGATTGAAACAGAGACCATCGAGAAACGACTGAACATGGAGTTAACAGAATCCGATTCCGTCTTTTTATCGAAGCTCCAGAAAAAACATGCAAACCTGAATCAGCGAGAGCTCAGAATCAGCCTTCTCGTCAAACTCAACTATGACACCAGAGAGATAGGACGCTCTGTCGGTATATCAACAAGGGGGATGGAAAGTATCCGCTACAGGATGCACAAAAAACTTGGTCTTGGCAAGCACCAGTCTATCAAAACATATCTTTCAGAACTTGCTATAGCTTGAGAGTCAACAAGGGAAGAATCTCTCGGAAAAGCCTCTGGTTTCAGCTTAAACCAGAGGCTTTTTCAATATGAATAATCTCCTCTCCTGCACCTTTATTAAACGGAAAAACTTTTGATATTGACAAACTCACAGATGCCATACCGAGAGAGTTCACGTCCATACCCTGACTCTTTCACTCCGCCAAATGGCAACCTTGGATCAGATTTAACCGAACTGTTCAAGAAACAGTTACCCACCTCAAGTTGATCCGCAACAAGAATCGCCCTGTCAATATTGCGTGAGAAAACCGCAGACCCGAGGCCATAAGGGGTATCGTTGGCTATACGTATAGCCTCCGCCTCATCAGTTGCTTCAATAATAACGGCAACTGGCCCGAAGGTCTCTTCATCGTACGCTGGCATCCCCTTCTGCACTCCCGTGAGAAGTGTTGGAGGATAGAAAAATCCTTTTCCGTCATGCATTTTTCCACCGCACAGCAATCGTGCCCCCTGTGCAATGCTGCCAGCAACCTGGGCGTGTAGTTGATCGCGAAGATCGCGGCGCGCCATCGGGCCAATATCAACGGTTGGATCAAACGGATCGCCCATCACCGAAGCCTGGATTCTCCGAAGAAGCAGGCGTTCAAACTCCTTGATGACTGACGATTGCAGAATAAAACGTTTTGCCGAAATACAACTCTGGCCACCGTTGAGCAGACGCGCCGCCGCACAAATTTCAACAGCCTTCGGAATATCGGCATCAGCAAGCACAAGGTAGGGGTCACTGCCTCCAAGCTCAAGCACGCTTCTTTTGATGGCTCTCCCGGCTTTTGCTGCAACTGCACGGCCAGCGGCAGTACTTCCCGTCACCGAAACACCCTGGATTGCGGGGTGATCAATCATGAAGCCAGTCAATCGGTCAACATCTTCGAGATCGATATGAACTGCTCTGTAAAGGTGTTCAGGAAAACCTGCTTCACGGAAAAGCTCCTCAATAGCAATAGCTGAACCGGTAACGCTCGGAGCATGCTTGACGATAATGCCATTACCAGCCATGATTGCCGGAGCGGCAAATCGAAACACCTGCCAGAAGGGAAAATTCCACGGCATGATGCCAAGCACAAGACCGATGGGTTCAAAGGTAACCAGGCCTCGAACACTGCCATCCAGCAGACTCTCCTCCTGCATTAAAAACTCTTCCGCATGATCGGCATAATAATCGCAAACCCAGGCTGACTTGACAACTTCAGCAACAGCCTGCGCCAGTGGCTTGCCCATCTCAAGCGTTATCAGCGCTGCATGACGCTCTTTCTGTTGGCGCATAAGTTCAGCCAAGCCTCTCATCAGCATGCTACGATCCTCTAATGAGACCTTTTTCCATGAGAGAGCATCTCTGCGGGATGCCTGCAGGATCTCTTCAATCTCGCCGGGTGTCATGGCCTGATACTCGGCAATGAGCTCTTCAGTCGCAGGATTAACGGTTATAATCATTGGTCGCAATAGTTCATGATGAAAAAAATTAATCGATGCTTTCATAGATAGCAAGATAACTCTCGAAACGGTCGGGATCAAGACGACCATCCTCCACCGCCCTCATAATCCCGCACCCGGGCTCGACGGTATGAGAGCATGAAGAGTAACTGCACTTCTGCATCAATGAGAGAAACTCCCTGAAATAGAAGCGCAGATTGTCGCGGGTAATCCCTGAAAGATTGAACTCCCTGATTCCCGGGGTATCGATAATATATCCACCCTTTGGGAGAGCAAGCATAACAGAGTTTGTGGTCGTATGGAGCCCTTTTCCTGTCTTCATATTGGTTTCACCGGTACGCAGCCGATCTTGTTGACCGGAGAGCAGATTGATCAAGGTTGACTTGCCCACACCAGAATGGCCACTGAACGCTGAAAGTTTTCCGGCCAGCGCCTTTCGAAGGAGACCCATACCACGCTTCTCTTCAGCGCTGGTATAGACAACCCTGTAACCAAGCGCCTTATAGGGCTTCATCAACTTACGGGTCTCCGTTGAATCCTCAAGATCCATCTTGTTAACCACAATCACAATCTCCATCTCCTCTGATTCTGCAAAAACGAGATAACGATCAATCAGTCGGGTACTGAGAGGAGGATCAAAAGCGGAAACAACAACGACCAACTGATCAATATTGGCGGCTATCACCTGCACCTTCTCCTTGCTCCGATTCCGACGAACATCCCTTTTTCTGGTCAGCGCACTTTGGCGAGGCAGCACGAGTGTAATCGCCGCTTCATGCAACGCCGTGCCGGTTTCAATCACTTTCAGCTCAACCCGGTCTCCGACAGCGACAAGCGTCGAATCACCATTCTCAGTTTTCGTTCCGGGAAAAGTGCGGCACCGATACTCGTGGCCATTTTCGGAGATAACAACATAGGAGGCTCCGGATACCTCCATGACCATCCCTGCGGGCACTCCTTCATGATCTCTGTTCATATACTTTTGCAATAAGTTCATTGCTTCGTGTAGAGGAAGCGCTCAAGACTTCGCTTGTCTTCTAAATTCACTCCTGGCTATCCAATATCAGCGAGAGAAAAACGATCGTGATACTGATGCAAATAACTCTCCCGGATCATTGCATGTTCCGGAGCCCGCAACTGCCCATCCTGATCAACAAGAGCAAATGCCGCAGACCTTGCTGACTGCATGATAGCATAATCGGTGTTCAGATCGGCAATTCTCAAGCCACTCATGGTACCAGACTGCTCTTTTCCAAGAATATTGCCCGCCCCTCTTATTTTCGCATCAATTTCAGAGATGACAAACCCGTCATTGGTTGACTCCATTGCCCCAAGCCTTTCACGGGCATCCGCCGTCATTTTTGCATACAGCAGAATACAGGTTGATGGATGCTCTCCCCGACCAACCCGCCCCCTGAGCTGATGCAACTGGGCCAGACCAAATCGCTCAGCATGCTCAATAACCATCACCGTGGCATTGGGCACATCCACCCCGACCTCTATCACGGTCGTCCCCACAAGCAGATCAATCTCCCCGCACCTGAACTGCTCCATGACACCCTCCTTCTCATCCGGGCTCATCTGCCCGTGAATCAATCCAAGCCGAAAATCGGGAAAGCGGGTAGCAGAGAGTTCATCATAACTTTCAACGGCCGCTTTCAGATCAATCTTCTCAGACTCCTCGACAAGAGGATAGACAATATAACCCTGTCTTCCTTCCGCAATTTGTGAGCGAATCAGATCATAGACCTTCATCTTCTCCTGTTCAGGCCACAAAAAAGTCTTGATCACTCTTCGCCCCACGGGCTTGTCACGAATAACCGATACATCAAGATCACCGAAAACCCCCATGGCAAGTGTTCTGGGAATCGGGGTCGCCGTCATCAGCAGCACATGAGGGTTTGTCGATTTTTCCTGAAGCGCTTTACGCTGCAACACCCCGAAGCGGTGCTGTTCGTCAATGATAACCAGACCAAGATTGGCATAACTGACCCCATGCTCAATCATGGCATGGGTACCGATCACACAATGCAGCTCTCCCGAGCTGAGAGCATCAAGCACCACCTGACGTACCTTTTTCCCCTGCTTGCCCGTCAGAATGCCAACTTGCAGGCCAATCGGAGTAAAATAACGTTTCATCACCAGATAGTGCTGCACCGCAAGAATTTCTGTCGGAGCCATAAATGCCGACTGAAGCGCATTGTCGGCAGCAAGAGCCATGGCAAACATGGCAACAATGGTCTTCCCTGAACCGACATCTCCCTGCAGAAGACGATTCATGGGACTGCCACTTCTGAGGTCACGATAGATTTCACGCACCGCATTTTTCTGACCGTCAGTCAACGTATAAGGCAGGCTGGCATAAAGCTTTTGAGTGACCTCACCGGAGTGAGTAAATTTCACCGCAGCCCTGTTACGCCTGATCTCGCTGTGGCGCAGGGCAAACAGCAATTGAGCATAAAAAAGTTCGGTCCATTTCAGCCGGAAGCGCGCCCGCTCAAGTCTTTCGTGGGATGAGGGGAAATGAATCTCACGATATGCTTCGGCAAGGGAGAGTAACTCATTATCGGCAACCATGGAGAGCGTGAGATTCTCCCGCTGACCCGGAGCGCCCTGTTCAAAAGCCCGGGCAAGAAGAGTGCGCATCTGCTTTGAGCCCAGACTCGCCTGCTTCATGGCCTCACTGGTCGGATAGATGGGAATAATCTTTCCGGTATTATACAACTCGAAATCACTGCACTCACCCTCACTCGCCTGAAGACGATCGGGGCTCAGACGATCGAAATCGGGGTGCTGCATCTGGGCGTGACTGCCGAAATAACTTACCTTCCCATAAACAGCAAGCGACTCACCCTGAACAACACTGCGTGAAAAATAGCGGACACCCCGGAACCAGGTAAGCTCAAGTACGCCTGTTGCATCACCAAGCCACGCCTTGAAACGTGCCCTGCCCGGAGTATCTCCATCAAGCTGCGTCCTGATCACCGTACCAACAACCGTTACCGTCTCTCCATCAACCAGGGTGCCAATACTTTTCATGGCGCTCCTGTCAAGATATCGACGGGGATAGTAGTCAAACAGATCGTCCAGCGTCACAATACCCGCCTCTTTGAGAATTAATCCCTTTTTTGACCCCACCCCTTTCAGGTAAGTAACAGATGTTGAGCCAATCATATTATTGGTTGTAACTGGAATGAAATTCTTGTATATTTGCAACCTTTACAATTTTATTGCCGGTCATCTCATCTATTGTACGACAAAGTCAACAAAAGTCATGAAACAAGATATCCATCCAAAGTATAAGGAAGTCACCGTTAATTGCGCAAATTGCGGCAACTCCTTTGTTACCCGGTCAACAAGAACAACAATCAAAGTTGATATCTGCAACAACTGCCACCCGTTTTACACTGGAAAGCAGACACTGGTCGATACCGCAGGACGTGTCGAACGCTTCAACAAGCGTTTTGCAAAATCGACAGCCGCGCAGACAAAAGCCTGAAGTTAAGAGAGTTTGCGCTTTTTGCAGCAAACCAACACTAACCTATCGGAAGAGCTATGAGTGTCAAGGAGGTTTACCAGAAGACCGAGCCCAGGATGAAAAAAACTCTCGAAGCATTTCAGCATGAAATTGCTTCGATTCGCACAGGAAAAGCAACAACAGCGCTGCTTGACCGTGTCAAGGTAGAGGCTTATGGGCAGCAGATGCCGCTCAAGCAGGTCGGCAACATCAGCGTTCTTGATGTGCATACCCTGATTGTTCAGATCTGGGACAAGTCCATGGTTTCAGCAACGGAGAGAGCCATTCGCGATGCGAACCTTGGTCTGAACCCTGCCGCAGATGGCCAGAATATCAGGGTGAGCATCCCTCCACTTACCGAAGAGCGCCGCAAAGAGTTTGTCAAGCTTACCAAAAAGTTTGGGGAAGACTCAAAAGTCTCTCTGCGTAATCTTCGCCGTGATATGATTCAGGAGATTGAGAAACTTGAAAAAGCAAAAACCATCAGCGAAGACGAGAAAAACAAGGGTAAAAAGGAGGCCGATGAGATGCTCCACAAATTTGAAAAGCAGCTTACAGAGCTGATAGCCGCAAAAGAGAAGGAGATCATGGAGGTGTAGCGGCTGCTTGCGGGTATTCACATTAAAGAAAAAAGCCGGAGTAGAACCCGGCTTTTTTTATGTTGGCTCTTACCCTTCGAAATACTCCTTCATTGTGCTGTAAATATCTTTTTTCCCGAGCAATCCCCCAATCATGCCAAGCACTGTTGCGGCTCCAGCGGCAAAAAAAAGCGGGCGTGCAGAGATATTGTTGGTGTAATAGATCGCCGGAATGCCACGCTCTTTGGCAAAACTGTCAAGCGATGTGGTGCCAATGACAAGATCAGGCTTATAGTCAACCACCGCCTGCATATCCTCCTCAAGATATTTGCGATAGCGAATCTCTGTGCCAAGCATGGAGAGCACATTGTGGTCTTCCTCGCCAAGCCCATTACGAGCAATGGAGGTAGAGGCATAAGGCACCTCAAGCCCCGCTTCAAGAAGAAGGCGAACAACCGGCAGTTCATTGCCTTCATAACCAGCAACAATGACCTTGCCCTCAAGATGACTGAACCGGGCAAGCACGTCGCGACTCTTCTGCCCCTCCTCTTGGGCTACCGCCTGAACCGTTGCCGGGTCAAGCTCAAGAGCCTCTCCAATACGGCGTATCCACTGGGATGTCGCATTAGCGCCAATGGGATTTCCCTTGACTATTTTCACGCCATGCTCTTCAAACAGCGAGACCGAACGCTCATAAAAGGGGTGAAGCACCGCACAGGCCTCAACCTGACCGGCTTCCATATAATCTTCCAAAGATGTTCCCGGAAGCGTGATGACCGACTCTACACCAATTTTCTGAAGAATTGCTCCAATCGTCATGGCATCGACCGGAAAAATCTCTCCGAGAACCACCAGCGATCTGGCTCTTTTTTCTCCATCAAAACGGGCAAAACGCTTCAACAGCGTCGCCACAGCAACATCCTTCGCCTCAGGGTGCGTTCTGATCTGAAAGGCAGGCAGACGAACAAGCAGCACCTCAGCATTACCACTTTTCACCGGCAGCAACTCCTCGGCAATACCGGCAGTCTCAGCCACACAGGTGCTGACAACCGGAATAAAGCGCACAGCAGGGTCAGCCGCAATCTCCTCGATAATGTGACGAACATCGTCAATCATGGTTCCGCCTGAAATCTGAACATTCATGAGTTCAGGAGAGACTATCGACTTGCGTGCCGCATAAAAGTGCGAAACAAAAGTGAGGCCATACAGACAACCCTGATCGGCTACCAGACAGACCTGAACACCGTCGATTCTCGTCAGCACTCTCAACCCGCCGAATGCCGGACACATCGACTGGGGGTGCAACCTGTTACAACCCTTTTTTTCCATAAACCACAATGCTTTGCTTTGCCTGTTGAATATAGGCACCACGAACAGAGTTGCGTGGCATTCCTTTGAGCTGCTCTGCTGCAGCTTCGCGGCTGGCAAATTTGCCGGTCATCACCCTGAAATATTTCATCCCGTCCATAGAGGCCGGCCATAGAAAGGCATTGATTCCTGCGGATCGGAGTGGGGCAAGCTCCACAAACGCCCTCTTTTCCGACTCAAATGTTGCAAGAACAATCGCATAATCCCCTTTTAGAAGAACCAGAGAGTCTGCAACCGCTCTCGCTGCCGGAGTTCCTGCAGAAGTGATGACAGAAGCTATGCTGGATCGAGCTTGAGCTTGTGGTTGAACAATCGGGCTCTTAAGCGCTTTTGAGGGATGCGCTTTTGAAGAGAAAGATTTTCCATACCACAGGGCAAACAACAGGGCCAGAACAGTAATGACGATCAGTGGAACAACAGAGCCCAACGCTCTCTTTTCACTCACAGACTCGTGATGATGCGGCAGAACAACCTCTTTCAGCTCCTGATACTCACGATTCAACAGCTCTTCCAGTGCTCGTTCAGGGAAAAAGCTGTACGCACCCTCCTCAAGAGCAAATCTTCCCAGTCCATTCAGTACAATCTCTGTTTCCTGCTGTATCGCCGAAGAGAAAAGTGTGGAAAGAGTCCTGGCAAACTTTGCAGCTTCCCCCTGACTCATGGATAACCTCGAAACGGCAAGGGAGAGCGTCTCATCACCACTGGAGAGCGTACTCTCGAACCGTAACTTATTGATGGGAGGGGCAAATATCGTTGTCGCTCCTGCACTTTTTTTAGTTGCAGGAACATGGGCGACATACAATGAACCAAGCCCTTTGATAGAGAGCCTCCGAAAGGCAAGCAACTCCGCCACCATGGCCCCACAAAATCCGTTGAAAAGAGATGCCGCCTCCTGCCTCTCCATACCAAGCAGGTCAGCCAGCTCCTCTGTCAAATCACTCTTTATCATACGTTATCATACCTCTTTGCGCACAAGTCGCCCTTACCATTCAAAGAATAAAAACATCGAATATAACACATCCCGGTCGAAAACCGTACCTCTCTCAAATTGCTCGACCAGACAAGCTGCAATCTTATTCAGGGAATCAAAAGGGATTTTAAAAAATCTTTTACTTTATTGAGTGCAACTTGTTGCCTTTGATGACGACCCTCTTAAAATACAACACAATGAATCAGGAGATCCTTTCAGTCAGCGAACTGACCCAACAGATCAAAACCAGACTGGAAACTCTTTTTCCTCAAGTTAAAATCAAGGGAGAAATTTCAAACTGCAAACGGCACAGCTCGGGTCATATTTATCTGACACTCAAAGATGAGGGGGCTCAGATCCCCGCTGTGGTGTGGAAAACCACTGCAAGCCGCATTGCTGTTACCTTAAAAGACGGTATGAACGTGGTGGCTGAAGGGCGCCTTGAACTCTATCCACCCTCGGGACGCTATCAGCTTATCTGTACCTCGCTTATTGAGGCTGGGCAGGGTGCGTTGCAACAGGCCTTTGCTGAACTGCTGCAAAAACTTGCAGGGGCAGGCTATTTCAGCCCTGAAAGAAAAAGAGCCATTCCCGCAATCCCGGAGACCATTGGCCTCATAACCTCTCCAACTGGAGCAGTAATTGAAGATATGAGTCACGTGCTCGAGCGGCGCTTTCCTGCCGCCAAAGTTCTGCTTTACCCGGTCAGGGTTCAGGGTACAGGCGCGGCTGAAGAGGTTGCGGCTGGCATCGCATTTTTTAACAACACAAAAAAAAAGCAGCATCAGCCAGAGGTGATTATTGTCGCCAGAGGGGGAGGCTCACTGGAGGACTTGCAGCCATTCAACGGAGAGGTGGTGGCAAATGCCATCTATCACTCTCTCATTCCGGTGATCAGTGCCGTCGGTCACGAAACTGATCTGACTATTGCCGACATGGTTGCCGACATGAGAGCCGGAACTCCCTCTATTGCGGCAGAACTTGCCGTGCCCGATACCCAGGAGCTGCTTCGAACTATTGACAACCTCCGTTCTCGACAGGATCGGCTGCTCATGGCAAAACTTGAGGGGACAGAACGACATATCGATTCAATCTGCGGCAGTTACGCCTTCAACCGTCCACCCCTGCAAATGCAGCAGTTTCATGACCGACTTGACTCGCTGGTTGCCCTGATGTCGCGCACCATTGCGACAACATACCAGCAGAAACTGCAAAGCTACCTCTCGATCTGGCAACAGCTTGGACTGCTCGATTACCGGAAAACACTTGAACGAGGCTATGTTCTTGTGAAAAAAGAGGGGAAATTTATGACTGGCACCGCAGAACTCCACCCCTCTGACGAGGTAGAACTGCTCTTTCATGATGGAACGCTTCCCGCTATGATCACCCAGAAGATGCTGACCTGAGAAGAGTGCGCACCAGCTCAAGATCCTCTGGCGTATTGACTCCCGGATTGTCAATCAGCGTGGTAACACACTGGATCCGAAAACCATTCTCCAGCAGACGGAGCTGCTCAAGCGATTCGGCCTCTTCAAGCATGGATGGTGCCAGAGCCGCAAATTTCTGAAGCGCCTCAGCCCTGAAGGCATAAAGCCCGATATGACGATAGAAGGTTGTTGACGGCAGCTTATGACGCCTGAAAGGGATTGCGCTTCGTGAAAAGTAGAGCGCATACCCCCTTGCATCCATCACCACCTTCACCTGATGGGGATCGTCAATCTGGGCCCTGTCATCGGGATGAAGTGGCAAAACAAGGGTTGAGCAGTCGGGAGGGGTATCAGAAAAAAAAGGCTGAAGCGCCAGATCAATATTTTCGGGGCTGATCATGGGCTCGTCGCCCTGGAGATTAACAAAGACATCACCATCAATCTTCCTCGCAGCTTCCGCAATACGTTCCGTGCCACAACTGGCATCAGGGGAGGTCATAACAACCTCTGCACCATAAGCTTCAAGCACGCCCGCAATTTCCCGGCTGTCAGTAGCTATGACGACCCTTTCGGCCAGACGCGATTTCAGCGCCTGCCGCCAGGTATGCACAAGAAGAGGCTTCCCTTCAAGATCAGCAAGCATTTTCCTTTCGAGACGACTCGAATCAAGCCTTGCCGGTATGAGAATAACAGCGTTGAGAGACATTCACAATTGTTCAAGAATGAGACGTGCAGCTTCGGTGGCAACCCCTTCAATCATCACCCCTTTGGTTCGGGAGCTTCTGCCGGAAACGATATGCACGTGTGAAGGCGAGATCTTAAACAGCCTGGCAAACAGGGCGCAACACTCCTCGTTTGCCGCATCATCAACCGGTGCCGCCTTCAGGGTCACCTTCACACCGCCATTATAATACCCACAAACCGTGGTTTTCGAGGAACGGGGTTTTGCCCTGACCATAAAAACCACATTACCATTTTTTTCGTGGAGATCCAGCACCGCGCAATTTACCCGATCACTTTTGGAACCTTGAAAAAACGATCCTGCCGATCGGGAGCGTTGTGCAGCACCTCTGCTGATGACAACGGGGTATGCTCAACATCCTCGCGCAGCACATTGACCGGATCGTGAATGCTGCTGAGCGGCACCACGCCCTCCGTATCAACCTCATTGAGCTTGTCGATATAGTGCAGAATGTTGTTGAGCTCGTCCGTCATGGTCAGCATCTCATCATCACTGAACTTCAGCTTGGCCAACTCTGCGATATAGGTGACATCCTTTGTAGTAACCGACATAGACAATAATCATTAAGAAGTTATAGCAAAAGAGCGCCATCAGTACGTTACAACATGCAGATGCCAGCCTTCTGTTCGTCAAGACGATTTTTTGGCCGTTTTTCCATCGGCACAAACGCCCTCTCATCTTCACCGAGATAGAGCTGACGGGGTCTGGCAATTTTTTGCTCAGAATCCTTGACCTGCTCAATCCACTGCGCAAGCCATCCGGGAATCCGGCCAATGGCAAACAGAACGGGAAACATATCCATGGGAAATCCCATCGCCTGATAGATCAGGCCCGAGTAAAAGTCCACATTGGGATAGAGCTTCCTCTCAACAAAATAGTCATCCTCAAGGGCAATTCTTTCAAGTTCGAGCGCGATATCAAGTAGCGGACTGCGACCTGTCTCCTCAAAGACCTGGAACGCAATCTCCTTGATTATTTTGGCCCGTGGATCATAATTTTTATAGACCCGGTGGCCAAAGCCCATCAGGCGCCCTTCACCATCTTTCACCGATTTAATAAACTCCGGCACCTTGTCAACCGAGCCAATTTTCAGCAACATGTGAATAACCGCCTCATTGGCACCACCATGAAGCGGGCCGTACAACGCAGCACAACCGGCAGCGATGGCCGTGTAGGGATCAACACCTGAACTGCCCACGGCGCGCACAGCATTCGTTGAACAGTTCTGCTCATGATCGGCATGAAGAATAAAGAGCACATCAAGAGCACGCTCAAGCACCGGATTGGGCTTGTAGTGATGCTCGGTCATCTTGAACATCATAGATAAAAAATTACCCGTATAGCTCAGTTCATTATCAGGAAGAACATAGGGAAATCCAAGACTGTGTCGAAAACTCATGGCCGCCAGCGTTGGTATCTTGCCGATAAGGCGGCGCACCTGGAGCTTGCGCGACTCTTCATTTCGAATATCCTTGGCATCACGATAAAAGGTCGAAAGAGCCCCAACCGTACCAACAAGAATCCCCATTGGATGAGCATCATACCGAAAGCCATCCATAAACTTGACAAGGTTGGCATGGGTCATGGTGTGATGACGAATATTATAGGTCCACACCGCCAGACGATCCTTGTCGGGCAACTCTCCCTTGATAAGCAGATAGGCGGTCTCAAGAAAGGTACTCTGTTCGGCAAGCTGCTCAATAGGATAGCCCCGATAGCGTAATATGCCTTTATCTCCATCAATGTAGGTGATACGGCTTTTGCATGAGGCCGTATTTAAAAAACCCGGATCATAGCCCAACAACCCGAAATCATCATCAGAGAGCTTGATATGACGAAGATCCATGGTATTGATGGAACCATTTTCAATCGGAAATTCAGTGGTTTTTCCGGTACGGTTATCCGTAATGGTCAAAGAATTTCGGGAGTCTGTAACGGCCATATTGGTAAGTGTCTGGATTATGATAAATGCTGGAGAACCTTTGCCGCCTGGAAAAAAATATTTCATCCCCGCAAATTTATAAAAATCCAGCCAAATATGATGACTTAAAAGATGAAAGGGAGAAATGAAAAAACATTTTGGATATTAAAATTCGGCTGCATACATTTACAACTTCTTGAATGGAGCTGTAGCTCAGTTTGGTTAGAGCGCCTGCCTGTCACGCAGGAGGTCGCGGGTTCGAGCCCCGTCAGCTCCGCAGAATAAAAAGCCTTCCTTCGCCGGGAAGGCTTTTTTATTGGGCAGGGGTTTATGCGTCTGTGCACCGAAGTAACAAGCAGAAAGACGTTTGGGTGAACACTGCAAATGCCTGGTCAGCTTTTTTTGCGTTTATCACGAACATAGATGGCTTTTGACTGACCCTCGCCGATCTGGCGCTCCTCGAAATCAAAAAGCTTTGTCGCAGCCAGCAGCTCTCCAAGTCGGATATAGCCATAATTTCTCGGGTCAAATTCAGGCGACTGCTTCGCGATATTGCTTCCAGTAGTCGCAAGGTGGGCCCATCCCCCTTCGTCAGAAGAGGCCTCGACAGCATTCCTCAACAACCGCACCAGTCGAGTATCCTGCTTGAGCTCAGCCATGCTCTTTTTGGCAATCGGCTCATTTTCGTTGATTTTTGCACGAAGAACTTCGATAAAAATAAATTTGTCGCAGGCGGAGACAAAGGGTGCCGGAGTCTTTTTCTCTCCAAAACCGTAGACAAAAAGCCCGGATTCCCTGATTCGTGAGGCCAGTTTCGTAAAATCACTGTCACTGGAAACAATGCAAAAGCCATGAAATTTCCCTGTATACAGAAGATCCATGGCATCAATAATCATGGCGCTGTCTGTGGCATTTTTCCCTTTAGTATAGCCAAACTGCTGGATAGGTTGAACAGAGTGTTCCAAAAGAACATCCTTCCAGCTTCGCAGAGCGGTCGATGTCCAGTCACCATAAATCCTTTTGACACTGGCGGTGCCATATTTTGCAACCTCTGCAAGAAGACCCTCAATAATCGTCGCCTGCGTATTATCAGCATCAATGAGTACAGCAAGACGCTCTGTTTTTTCAACTGCCATAATAGAGTTCAGTTATGTTTAGCCCTGATTCCCGACAGAGTGGCACACTCACTCCTGCACCTTGAAACCCTGCTCCTCAATAACCGCATGAAGAGCCGCCATAGTGATCGTCTCCGGGTCATAGTCAACTGTTACCAGACCATCACGAAAAGAGGCATCTGCCTGCTTCACCCCCTTCAGCTCCTCAAGCGCCTCTTTGACAAGCAATTGACAACCCCCACAGCTCATGCCGCTGACTTTGATGTTATTTTTCATGATTTATAATGATTATTGTAAATACACAAACACCTCGACAGTGCGCTCAGAACCAAAGTTACACACACCAGTGACCATTCGGAAATATTTCTGCCAAAACAGCTAAAGGGAGACAATCAAGATTGGCAGATAATTCCGGGAGTGTTTATATTGGGAGCACTATGAATAACTTACTACGACATTCAAAAGCTGCTCTTCTGCGGCTCTCCACTCTCGTTCTCCTCTCGTCGCTGACACTCTTTGCCGCGTGCAAGCCTGATGAGATCAACAGCCTTCAGCAGGAGGTCTGGAAAAATCCTCAGGATGCAACCTCCTGGATGCGTCTTGGCGGGGCTTTCGCACGCCATCAACGTTATAGTGACGCATCCGACGCGTTTAAAAAGGCGCTTGCAATCAATCCCAAACTTGATGATGCCGTCCACGCCCTTGGCGCTGTAGCATTCAAAGAGAAAAAATATAGCGATGCCGCTCTTTTTTTTCAGCAGCATCTCGATCGATCACCAAAAGACTCTCTGCGACTCTACAACCTTGGCAATGCATACATGCAACTGAAACAGTTCGACAAAGCATCAACACTCTACAACGAGGCCATTGACAACAGCGAATCGTTCATGGATGCTCACTACAATCTTGCGGTCTGCTATGCCAAGACCGGACACCAGAAAGAGGCGCTGGCAATTTATGAATGGCTTCTTCAGAAAAACAATTATCTTGCCTTTTCTCTGAAAAAACATATCAAGAACGAGACCAGGTGATTAACGGAATGACACCTTCATGGGAACCCGTTCCCATAGAAAAAGCGATTTCAACCCTGATCTCCGCGTTAAGCCGTTACCTTGACGAGCGGAGATCACCCGATTGCACGGCTCAAGCCATGCTTGTGACGTTCTGTGAACCAGTTGAACCCTTAACACTCACTGAATGGCTTTTTGAACAGCAAGGTTATCCTCGACTCTTCTGGATGAACCGAGAGCAAGATTTTTCTGTGGCGGGTCTTGGTGTTGCCGACGCTCTTCACTTCGAAGATACTGGAGATAACAACGCCGCGTTCGAACGCTTCCAGCTCTCTTTGGCAGACAAAGATCCCAATGCCAAATATTTTGGCGGCTTCTGCTTCAACGCCAAAGAACAACAGGAGCCCATCTGGCAGGAGTTCTCCTCCTTTTCCTTTGTTTTGCCGCTGATCCAGTTGACCTGTCAAAAGAACAACTTTTCGCTCTCCTGCCATCTCCGGCTTGAACCACACGATAATATTGAGAGTAAAATAGCAGCCATAACGACTCTGCTCCAACAGATTGTTCCCGTACAGAAGAAGAGAACATTGCAACTGCCCGAACTCCTGAAGATCACTTACAACCCTGATGAACAAGGGTGGAAGGAGCAGTGCGAGAAGGCGCTTGAAACGTTTGAACGTGGTGAGCTGCAAAAGATCATGCTTGCCCGGCAAACCATTCTTGAGTTCAGCGGCAGCTTTTCCCCTCTGCTGTTTCTGCTGAACTACCCCTATCCGCAGAACACCATCTACAAGTTTTACTTTGAACCTGTCGCACAGCACGCATTTTTCAGCTTTACCCCCGAACGGCTCTACCGTCGAGATGGCAACCTGCTGCTGACGGAAGCACTTGCCGGCACCTGCTCAAAAGAGAGCATCAATGGCGGTGATCGCCGCGCCTCCGAAACACTCCTTAATTCCGAAAAAGATATTCGCGAGCACAATTTTGTCAGGGAGATGATCTCCAATGAGTTGCGCAAGATCTGTGGCGATATTGCTATGGAAAAGGAGGTGCAGGTGCTGCAGCTTCACCGTCTCGCCCACCTCTACACCCGTTGTGCGGCAACCTTAAAACCAGAGTTCGAAAATGACAGCGCCATACTGCAACTTCTGCACCCTACCCCTGCCGTTGGCGGTGTTCCCAAAGCACCGATTCTGGAGCGGATTATGGCGCTGGAGCCCTTCAGCCGTGGCTGGTATGCCGCTCCTGTGGGATGGGCCAGCCGTGATGCCGCAGAGTTTGCGGTTGGAATCCGTTCAGCCCTGGTCAATGGTCGTTTCGTTTATCTCTACTCCGGTGCCGGGCTGGTAAAAGGATCGGATCCTGCTTTGGAATGGGATGAGGTCGAGCAGAAAATAGGGGACATGCTGGCTATAACCCGACAGGAAGCATGAATAACTGCCAGATAACCACACTCTGGAGCAGCATCATTGTTGAAGAGCTGATTCGCCAGGGCGCAGGATTTTTCTGCATTTCACCCGGCTCACGCTCAACGCCGCTCACCATTGCCATCGCACGAAACCCGAAAGCGCAATGGAAAATGTTTGTCGATGAACGCTCCGCCGGATTTTTTGCGCTCGGATACGGAAGGGCAACCGGAAGGCCCGCTGTGCTGGTCTGCACCTCAGGAACGGCCGTCGTGAACTACTTTCCCGCTGTGGTTGAAGCTTCGACGGACTTTCAGCCGGTGATTGTACTCACCACCGATCGCCCCTTCGAGCTGCTTGATTGTGGCGCCAACCAGACCATCCGGCAGGAAAATATCTTCGGCAACTATACCCGATGGAGCATGCAGTTGCCTGCGCCCTCAACCGATACTCCGCTGAAGGCGCTCCTCTCAACGGTGGCTTATGCTGTTGCAAAAACCCTTGGTTCATCCGCAGGGCCAGTCCATCTGAACCAGCCATTCCGTGAACCTTTTGAACCGGCAACTCCGGATCTCAACGATCCATGGGTCGCTCCCCTTCTGCCCTGGCTTGAACATTCAAGGCCATTCAGCAGTACCATTGTTCCCGAAAAAGTGCCCGATGCAGGCACCATCACCATGCTGCGCCAACTGCTCGCCGAGGCAAAGCAGCCGATGATTATAGCCGGCAGCATGACAAGCCGTACCGATGCCCTGGCGGTCAGTGAACTGGCCAACGACCTGAACATTCCCCTCTATGCCGATTTTTCATCCGGCTTGAGAATGGTGGCCTCAGTCCAACCCTGGCAGCTCCTGCTCCAGTCGCCCGAATTCCGAAAATCCTTCACGGCTGACCTTGTTTTGCACTTTGGAGGCAACGTCATAGCAAAACACCCCTCAAGTGCGCTGAAAGAGTGGCAACCGGAAAACTATATTGTCGTCAAACCACAACCGGCCCGCTTTTCGCCTGATCATAACGTTACCTGCCGTGTTGAAGCATCTATTGCTCTGACCGCCGCTCAGTTGAAAGGGTGCCGTACCACGCCGCCAACACTGGACAGCAACACTTCGGAGCGCTTTTTCAGGGCTGTATCGGAAGAGATTCAAACCGAACTGCTCCCCGACAAACCGGTCACCGATATCTCTGCTGCCCGGCTGGTGTCGCAGCTCATCACGAAGCAACAGGTGCTTTTTGTGTCAAACAGCATGCCGGTCAGGGATATGGACAACTACGCCAGCAGCAGCCATGTTCACGGTATTCCAACAGCCATCAACCGTGGAGTCAGCGGCATTGACGGCATCATCTCCACCATTGCCGGGTTTGCCAATGGACACCAGAAGCCGGCAACGCTGATGATCGGCGACATCGCCTTCCTGCACGACCTCAACGCCCTGTCGCTGCTCGGCACACTTCCCGTTCCGCTACAGATCATCGTTCTGAACAACAACGGTGGGGCTATCTTTTCTTTTCTTCCCGTTTCAGAATGCAGCGATGTGTTTGAAACCCACTTTGCCACACCACAGAACTACAGCATCCGCTCAGCCGCTGAGACCTTCGGGCTCGACTATGCCTGCCCGCAGACAAACCGGGAATTTAGTGAGGTGTACAGCGCGGCTTGTGGAAGTAATCGGAGTGTTATTATTGAGGTGAAGAGTTCGCGGGATGAGAATGTGATTCAGCATCGGGCTTTGCGGGGGAGGATTATGGGGATTATCGAAAACCTTATGGGTGAGTAAGGAATTACAACTTATGTAGTTGCTGTTTATTTCACGGAAACAAACAACGGGTGTGCTCCAAGCATCCGAGATATTTCGGCTGTTGTTGAGCTTTTTATGTGAGCTATCTTCCCCAAAAATATAATGTTCAAGGTAACCTATAATGAAATGAACTCTTTTTTTACTTCTGGTGAAGCGAAAGACCCTGATTATAAGTGCTTGCGCGACCATGCGAACCTAACAGAAGCACGTGAATTTATCGAGTCGCTATGGCAGAAATATGCAGAGTATGCAGATCCGCACTTTTTAAATGAGTCAAAAATACAATTTCATCCCCGCTTCTGGGAAATGTACTTAACTTGTACTTTATTGGAGCGAGGGTTTAAAATCCAACGGGTTGGTCATGAAGGGCCAGAATATTTCTTCATGGTGGAAAATCGTCGAATTTGGGTTGAAGCAATAGCTCCTACAGCTGGTGTTGGGGATGACAAGGTGCCGGATACTCCTCATGAAGGTATAAGTCGCCCTCACACTCAGAAAATTCTTATGCGTTATACAAATGCTCTCAATGAGAAATACAATAAATATAAAACAGCTCTCCGCAAAGGCATTATTCAACCTGAAGACTACATCATTCTTGCTATTAACTCGAGAAAAATTCCTGGCGCTTCCTATTCGATAGACTTACCTTTTTATGTCAAAGCACTTCTGCCAATTGGAAACTTGCAAATTTCTGTTGATTTAAAAACACTGGACAGTAGTGAGCCCAGCTACCAGTATCGTGATAAAATCACCAAAACTAACGGAAGTTCAGTTGCAACGAGATCCTTCCTAAATCCTGATTTTTCACCATTTATTGCAGTAATACATTCCTCAGTCGATTGTGTAAATCGTCCAGAGATACTGGGCGATGACTTTTCTGTACTTCATAATCCACTATCAAAATACAAGTTAATGTTGGATCAGTTTTTCTGGTGCCAGCAGTTTTCGAGCAATGACAATTCGCTACTCGAAACTCACCCATTAATAACTTATAAATCAGAAAGTTGATCAATATTTCGAACCCAATACATTATGAACAAGTTTAACTGTCAGAACCCATAGCAGAAATTTTTGATGCCAACTCTGAAAGTCTATGAATTACTCTCAGTAAACTATACCCCATAAAAAAGAAAAAGAGTCCAATTAACAGATCAAAGTACGAGAAGTTTTTATAATGAAGAAGAACCAAACGCCATACGCCTTCGAAAAAAATTAAGTAGCAAGCGAATAGATAAGGAAGAATGCCACCAAAACTTCCAACCATGCCTTTCCAACTACGCTTTATTTGACCAGCAGCAAGCTCTCTGCTTAACGTACGTGTGAATACAACTAAACCCACAGTAGCCAATATGGCCATTATGAAAAAAAATAAACCATTAACTACAGTTCTTTCTTTGAAATACAAAAAAATCTCAGTAATGAGAACAAGGATGATTTTTATCATAGCCTTGCCTGAAAGGCGAGTAACAAGCTCATTATACTCATTGATAATGATATCATGTCCAGTAATAGGTGTATTCATAAATAACATTCCAAATAATTAGTTATAACACTTATTCTTATAATCAGATAAACTGTCACCTGTGCTGTTCCTTCAAAACCGTAGCAGGCTGAGCGTCTTTGCCAAATCCCAATTGAGATACAACGATCCAATGGGATGGATCGCTCCCCTCAAAAAATCCCTGATCCCACAAATAGCCCATCTGATCGCCATCTTTCATATAGGCAACAACCTGTGCATTCTCATTGGCTCGACAGATTTGGGTATATCCCTCTTCTTTGACGAGCCAGAACACCTCATCAACAGTTGTTGCATTTAAAAAATCAGGTGAATGGGTCGAAACAAACACCTGCCCGCCCCGATTTGCATAGTTGCGAAACTCCTCAGCCAGCTCATGCAAAAGCCTTGGATAGAGCTGATTTTCAGGCTCTTCTACACACAGCAACGGGTGAGGGGAAGGATCATAGAGCAGCGTCAGATAGGCCAGCATCTTGATGGTACCATCCGAAACATAGCGGGCAAGAAAAGGATCTTCAAACGAACCATCCTGAAACTTGAGCAGCACCCGCCCCTCTTCGGTGGTTTTTGATTCTACCTGAGAGATCCCGGGAATGCGCTGCTTCAGCAACTCAAGTATTTGAATGAAGGCGGCAGGATGGTGATTATGAAGATACTGGATAACCAGCGACAAGTTTTCACCCTCACGCGACAGATGCTCTGCATAACCAGCCTCCTGCTCCGGACGGGCCCGACTGATATGAAAATCAGAGACATGCCAGTTCTCGATAAGATTGCCAAGCGCCACCACAGCCGGAAAGCGCTTGAACTGCGCCAACCCTTTAATGGCCAGAATATCCGGTGATTTCAGCGTCTGCTCTTCGCGAGTCAACTCTTTGACATCGTTAACCGACATCAGTTCATTGGTGACAGCACTCCCTTTCCCCCGCGAAAAATCAAGAAAATGCCAAGGCTGTCCACCACTGCCTCTGCGGTATTTGAGAATTTCACGCTCAATAATAACCCGACCGTTCTCCTCATTGATTTGCAGGAAGTAGGTGGTCAGGGGCATATCACTCCCTTCGCGGAACTTCAGCTCAATCTCAATCGGCCCTGTAGCGTTACGGCTGCGCACCTCTGAAAACCCCCGGCTTCCGCCAAGCTTTGCAAGCGCAGTGCTGACATTGCTGGTGATGGCATCTTTCAGAAAGTCGAACACGGAGAAAATGGTGCTCTTGCCTGTGCCGTTAGCCCCTACAAAGACGCAGAAATTCGGCAGATCAATCAACTCCGCATCCTTGAAAGCCTTAAAATTTTTTAACCGTATTGACTCTATTTTCATTGCTTGCTTCTCCCTGTGCAGTTATGCTTATGATTCGAGTACTTCCAACCGCACTTGACGTTTCGATGGATTCATGAGTTCACCCGAATAATTTACACTTCTGTTTTTCATTCCATCATCTCCCAACACCCAGCACATACCAATAAGGTTCAAAAGCCTGTTCAACCGTTTCAGCCATCAACGACAGAAAGGGTTCGTAGTCACCTTTGGTGTGCCGAGCATCTCAGGGCTGAACGGCCTGAAGCTCTCCAGCCGGGCTTTCATTGCATCCAGTTTTTCGAAGTTCATCGGATGATCTCCTTCCGTTTTTCAGCCATTTTCACTCTCTGCTTTAACGCAAAAAATCCGGCGATTGGGTCTTCCACTCAGGGAGCAGCACCAGATCTTGTTTTATGTTCACAGCATTATCCCTGCAAGTATAAAGAAATAATAACCGGCAGCAATACCCCTTTTTTACTATCTTGCCTGAATCAATAATAGTCATCCTCCCGCTGGTGACGTATTGCGAGAATGGTTACAGTCGCCTGATCCTCAATTTCGAAGAGGGCGACATAACCCGAGTTTCCGAATGAAACAAGCAGTTCCCGAAGCAGCGGATTTTCAGGAAGGGCTTTGCGGCAACTGAAAGGAAATTCCCTTAAAAAGTCGAATCCCTTTGACAGTGCATCAAGCGCCTCTTCTGCGGCCTTCAGATCTTTTTCAAGAAGAAATGTATAGAGCCGGACAAGGTCATCTTTCGCATCGGGGGTAAAGCGGACGGTGAATTTCACTGCCTCTTCTTTTTTTCTTCAAGAAGCATCTTCTGAAGCTGGTCCACGACTATCTGAGCATCTTCATACTCCCCGGTTCTGCGGGCACGCTCCTGCGAAGCAAGACCTCGGGCAATGAACTCCTTCTGACTGAGCCGACGTTCGATGTTCGCCCGAAGCGATGCCTCTATGAATGAAGAGAGGGTTTCCCCCGGCTGCAGAGCCTGTTCGGCCGCTTTGCGAAGCTCGGGTTCGACGCGGAGTGACGGTAACGATGCGCTTTTCATACGTCCTGCGATAGTCATGTTGGCATTGCAAATGCAACACAATATACTATTATTTGATCGGAAATCTGCAAACGCTTCACTTATCACAGATAATAGCTATTTTACCTGTGCTGAGCCAATTCCTGTAATCATACACTTCGCTCATTATTCATAACTGATTTTTTAGTTTATAGTTGGAATATGCCTGAACTCTCCCGATTTTTTGGAATCATCTTAAGGATGTTTCATCAGGAGCGCAATCCTCCTCATTTCCATGCGGAATTTCAGGGCAAGAAAGCGGTTTTTGATTTTCAGGGGAACATTTTGCGAGGTGATCTCGGTTCAAAAACCGCAGTAAAACTGGTAAGGGAGTGGGTTGACCTCAGAGTTACCGAACTTGAAACAGACTGGATGCTGGCAATGAAAGGCCAGGAAATCAAGAAGATTGAACCTTTAGACTGATTTTTTGCCTATGTGGAACATGAATGACATTGTGCGTATCACCTGCAAAGAGGGGTATATTTACCATATCATCTTTGATAACGGCATCAGTGGCGATGTTGATTTTTCCGAATATCTCTCAACAGGTCCTGTTTTTGAGCCTTTGAAGAAGATAACCTTTTTCCGGAAAGCAGCTATTGAAGGAGGCACCATATCATGGCCAAATGGTGCCGACATTGCGCCTGAAACGCTCTATGATAAAATCCTGCAAACTCAAAGCGATATCACTCCTGAGCGACTTCTTTCACAGGTATAACAGCACGACTTCCCGAACGAAACGAGCAGCTCATGAAGCAGCAGATTTTCAGCGATGTCGTCGCTACCATGGCAGTTAACTACCCCGAAACGGCGACACTTTTTTCGTACAAAAACTCCGGATCAAGATCCAGTCGGTTCGGCCATTCTATTGAATCATACTTGACTGCTACTGATCGAAAAAGCAGAGGATCCCGCAATTCAGAAAATCTTCCTGTATCAAAATATGGCGACATATCAAAAACTCTCTTTTCACGATTTTCAAACTCAAGCATCAAGGTATGATCGCCCAGAGGAGTCACGCCAATTACAGACAAATACATTACAATCTCCTGTTTTAGGGGCACTATGACAAAAGGATGCTCACCATTTGATGCCAGTTCCCAATCAGCCAAGAGTTCTTCTTGATGAATCCCGGCCCAGGCCAAAACAAATTTTCTCTGCTTCGAAGGCAAGCTTTCTTCCGACAATTCACAGGTTTTTATGTCAATAATCGCCTTAAATTTCTGATAGTAAGCATGTACATGGGGGGGATTGTGTTCACCCGGTCGGTGCACAAAAAATCCTTATGATAATTCCATAAAACATTGCAATAGTAGACATTGATGCTGTTATTTTTTGACTTTTCTCTGCAAGATGAAATCATTTGATCAATCGCAAGACCATTCTTAAAGTATACAGCTTTTTCTCGAAAACAATTTCTAAAACCAATTACCCTGACATTTATGCACCTCCATAGCGGTGCCAATTACTTTTCTCGTCAACTCCTCGTATCTCATAATCAAGAAATCCGATAATCCTTTAATCATGGTTCAAGACTTTTTTGCACCCATAAGCTCCAGCCTCAAAAAAAATTTCCATCCCACCCTGTACGTTTGCCTTTTTTCGAGGGTTTTTTTTTCAGAGTTCCAGATATCAGGGGATCAGATTTTCAGGAAGAAAAAGACTGGAACGAATCACTCGAAAACCCACATAGAGGTAGATGAACCTCGGATCGATGTAGCTCCGGGAGGAGCAGCGCAGAGCATCAGCATCAGAATTATCACTATAATACGCCGATCCGCGCAAAACTATAAGATCACTGTTATACCAGTTCTCCATCCATTCCCAAACATTGCCCGCCATATCATAAAGTCCTTCCGGGGTAGCACCTTCAGGATAGTTACCAACCGGTGTCGTTGTGCCTATATTTTTATTATAGTTCGCAAGTGTTGAGTTTGGCGCACCCTTCGCTTCCGACCACGGATAAGGACGTACTTTCTGGCCCGTTGTTCCTTGCTTTCCACCCGCCGCCCATTCCCACTTCATTTCATCAGGAAGACAGTAACATGTCCTGTCACCTTCAAGCAACGAAAGCCAGAGGCAATAGGCCCTGGCAGCATACCAGGTGACCCCAACCACCGGCTGATCCTCTCCATCGTATTTGCGATCTTCATCCAACCGTGAACGAAAGAGTGCCGCAAGATTATTTTTACCGTTATTGAAATAGCCACCAAACCTATCTCCCCACCTGTTATCATTTGCGATAGCATCCAGTTCAGAGGTGAATGCTGAATACAAAACTGGTGACTCTTTTGCCTGCAACCATGCAATGAAGAGACGGTAAAGCTTGTTGGTTACCGGATACCTGGCAAAGTAAGCATCCGGCACATCCACAATTTTGTCTGTCACTGAATACCGGTAGTTTCCACCCGGTATCAGGATATATTCGGCATACAGTTCATGAGGATTTCGGAACGAGACCGGTTTTCCGCCAACGCTTGTTTCAGCTTTTGCCGTTAGCGGCTGACCCCCGAGCGCAAGAATCACCTCTTCCGTCCGGTTGATAACGTCCCGGTTCTCCCCTGCAAGTTTTTTCTCGCTGAACTCCAGCAACGCATCAAGAGCTGCCGGTTTATTGATGGCTTTGAGGCAGTCAAGAATCACCCGCTGCCGACTGGCTGTTGTCGCCGGTTCAAGCAGTTTGTTGCACAATGCGTCAATTTTTTTCCCTTTTGCCTCTTCAATGATGGTTTGCAACAACAACTGCTGCTTTGGCGTCATTTCGTCACTTTGTGGAGAATCGAAGAGTTTTGCCATAAAAGCATCAAACACTCTGGCATCAACCGAAGCAATAAAAAAGCGGAGGGGCTCTTCCCACCAGTCATTACCAAAATTCGCAACCAGCATATTGATATGCTCATACGGACGGTCTTCCTTGAGCTGAACACCAGCGAGATATTCCCGAAATGATTTATGCCTGAAGAGGTACTCTTTGCCGCCTGTCTCAACCAGCAAACCTGCTCGTTTGACCAGATAGTCGCAAAAAGCTTCTGCTGTTGGAGGGGTATCAAGCGTGTCAAGCCACTCCTGCATTTGAGTGTGCATATCGGCTCTTGCCGCTTCATCTTTTTTGAGCGTCTCCTGCATCCAGAGCGAAACCGGCCCAAGCACCTGTCGGGCATCAATCGCAGTGAGCAGCGGTTTAATATCTCTGCGTTTGTCGCGGAATTCAAGCAGATAATCGAGCGCGGCTTCGTAAAGTTTCACACGACTTTCCGGCATGTAGTCTCTATCCTTCCACAAAATAGCCATGATCTGCAGAATCATGGGAATAGCAGCCAGTTGACGCAAGCCCTTGTTCTTTTCTGCCTTGAGATGCGCAACAATGGTGGTGGTGCGTTTTTCGGCCTCTGCTTTTTGCTTTTCCTGCCACCTTTCTTCGTCAAATCCTTTTTCACAAGGCTCTTTGAGAAATGCTGCACTGAACCAGTTTCGCAAAAACCGCTCCTGCTGCGCCGCAGTAAAGTCCTGCACATCGGCTCGTTCGTACTCTGACTCAAGCTCAATACCTTCATCTTTGCGATATCCTGTCGCCCGGGATGTCACCACAAAAAATGCCTTGCTGAAGCCGCTGAAGGCGTTATCAATCCACCAGCAGGCCTCTCTTCTCTCATTCGTATTGCTGATCTCATCAAGACCGTCAAGCAACACAAGCGAGCTGTCATTGCTCAGCCAGTCATTGAAAACCTTTGCATCAAGAGATCGATGATGTTTTTCTGACCAGGCGGCAAGGGTTGCTGGCAGCTTTTCTGTGCAACGCCCCTCCTTGTCGCGGACAAGATCACGCAAGGGCAGGTAAAAAACATGGACTGGAGCGTTGAAGCCAAGCTTCGTGTAATCCTCAATCGCACTAAGGGCATAATACTTGAGCAACGTTGTTTTGCCAGCGCCAGGGTCGCCGATAACGAGCAGCATCCGGCGACCTCGCCGGTCGTGGAAAGCCTGCTTCATGATCTCATCAGGAGAGAGAACATGTTCACTCCCTTGCTGGTCGCCCTCTTTTGAAACAAGGCCAACTCTCTCATGCCTGTCAGAAAGACGCAAAGGCACAAAGGTATCGTTGTTCAGGTTGACCTTAGTGCTTTCAATGCCCGGAAGCCCAAGCATACGGATGTAACCCAACTCCTCTTTGAGGATGTTCTGGTAACACGCTGCGTCAGCTTTAAGTTTTTTGTCATCGGATTGTGTTGTTCCCTTGCCACCAAAAGGTCCGGTATCGGGTTTGTGAAAAACAAATCGAAGATCGAATATGGCTTTAGCTGCCTTGTCCTTGAACTCATCAAGGCTGTTGAACTCGGCATAAACACGATGAACCGCTGAATCGGGCCCCATCTTCTTCGCCCGCTCACGGAAGGCATTTAACCAGGCTTCCTTCTCCGGATCTTTTTCAATGTCACTCTTCTTTATCGCATGATCTTCACCCATAATAAAGAGCAGGATTGGCCTTCGAAGCCGCACTGCTTCGTTAAACTCCAGCTCGGTAATTGAAAGCTTGCCGGGATTCCGGCTTGTGCACACCGGTGTCTGCCCATATTTGTGGCTGATAACAAGGATATACGCGGCACTATCCTGCACCATCTGAAGCGAAGATTCGATAACATCCACGTCAGACTTGGCAGAATCATGCTCCATCACCACAGCCTTAAACCCTGAACGATCAATGATGTTGATCAGTGCGGCACGGTGCGCCTTCAGGTCGGTGAAGGTGCTCGAAACCATAACTCCCTTGAAATCAAGCGGCGTAGTGGATGTATTTTTTTGCATCAAATTCAGGAAACGCCTGAATTCTGAAGTACCTTCATTATATGGGTTTGCAAAAATTGTACGAATGACTTCGGTCAGTTTATCGTAGCTCTCAGGTGCTGACTCCGTCAGATCAAGCAGAAATGTAGTGGCTTCGGGGTTGATAGGTCCATAGGTCAAAGCTTTTTCGAAATGACCTTCCTGGAGAGCACGGAAAAGTGCCTGAGCAAAAAAGAATTCAAGAAAGCTTCGATGTGAAAAACGATAAGAGCCATCAGCGCTGCGCACAAGGAAAGAGACTGTACGCAGTTCGAGGTCAACCTGATCACTGTCGAGGCTGCGGGCAACTCCACCTTCTCGATGCAACAGTCCGGCGATATCGGTATAGTGGATCTGGTTTCGTGGCCTGCTCCAAAGCTCACAGGCCATGCGCTCAAGCAGGTCGTGCATAAGCTCGACGTTAAGCTTGCCCTGGCTCCAGCGAATACTATTCAAACAGCGGATAGTGTAGGTCAGGTAGAGTGAACCTGTGCTCACGTTCTCTCCCTGTTTTATCAGTTCAGGAAGAGAAGCTACAATCATATCGAGGAACCGGGGTGTTGACGCGATATCCTGGAGCCCATATCTCTCTTCGATAAAACGTCGAGCTTTGTCGCCTTCGACCATACCAAGACGTTTGTGCAAGTACTCTGCAATTTGCTCCTGAGTGAAAACTGCCAGGGTATCGCGCATAGCATCGAAGGCACGTGCTGCTTTGCCCAGAGCTGAATCCGCTTCAAAGAGCTTGCCGCCATCCAGCATGGCTTGCCTGGCGCTGCTGTTGTCGCAGAAGTAGTGGCTGCGTGAGGTAATAAGCACCCGATTGCCGCACGGGTTGCGACCAGGGATGGCAGTTGGATGTGCCAGTTGGCGGAACTGCTCTTCGACACTGCGTCCCGCCTGTGTAACGCCCATTTCATCGAAACTGTCGAGCAGGAGTACCACGCGCCCTGCTTCGAGCAGGTGCAGCACAATCTCTGGATTAAGCACAGTGCGCAGTTCGGTTTCGAGATGCTCGCGAATCAGGCTTTCGAGCGAAATGGCATTGGGAAACTGACACAGATTAATTGCAATCGGCACAGGACCATCAGGGTTGTCTTCAAAGGTGCGAGCAAGTTCGTAGGCAAAACGCTCAACCAGTGTGCTTTTGCCGGTACCATAATCGCCAAGCACCAGCCACAACCGGCTTCCCGCTCCCGAAACCCACTGAAGGGCATGAGGCAACATCGGCACCGGTTTTTCGTCGGGCTGCTTTTCAAGAAGCAGATACTGGTCAACATAGTTACCTGCAAGAGCGCTTGCTTCGTAGCGCTGGCGAATGCGGGCGAGATAGAATGAAAAGTCGAAGAGGCTGCGTTCGAGTTCATCGAAGGTAAGTGCCTGGATTCCCTGCTCCAGCGCAAGGCGGCGGGCCGCCGGGCTGAAGTCGCTTGCAGCAACCACCATACCACGAGCCTGCATTTCTCTTGCAGCAGGGCCATCAAGCCAGGTTTTGAATACCAGCACTGTCTCTTTTGGGATGACGGCCTGATGATCCTTGCACTCGACAAAATAAAGTTCTTCCCGCCCGAAATCGGCACGTTTTCGTACAACAAGATCGACCCGGTTGCTGTCGATCAACTGTTCATGCTCGACGGTGTAGCCAAGCAAACGCAAAAGATGAGCAACTCGAAACTCGAAACTTTTACCTTGCGCACGACTATCTTTGTTGCGGCGGGCCGACTCGTTCTCGGCAATTACCTGCTGGCGTACCTTGTCGATTCGACGTTCCAGATCGTTATAGGCTTTGGCTACCGGAGTATCGGGGCGTGTTGCTGCATAAAGCTCCTCAGTAAAAAGCAGACGCTGATCAAAAGGGATGGTGACCATTTCTGCAGGGACCAAGCCAAAGGCCTCCTTCCAGATCTCCTCTCCTTTGGCTCGCAAATCGAGTTCATCAGCAATCGGCGATGCAACCAGCAACCGAGTCAAGGGAGCCAATGTACCTCGCGCGGCAATGCGCCCCTCGCTGGCAGGGTAGAGAGCTTGCCAGACATGGGCAAGTCCCTTGGTATTCTGTCTACCGTAATTGCCGACAAGAACGGTGGCATGTGGCAGCAGAGCGGCAAGCAAACCACCGATGTCGGTGATACCGGTACGCGAATCAAGCAACACCGTTTCAAATCCTGCCTTGCCAAAAGCATCAAGGATACCGCGAAAAAGTGCGAGACCGCTATCGAGGTCACGAACCAGAAAATCGTCCCAGCGGATGCTCTGAAAAAGCCCGGCAAAATCTTTGTTGGCGCCATAAGCAGGCAAGATGAAGAGGCGATCCCGCTCAGGTGTCTGGCAAGCCAGTTTGACAAGTTTGACAAAATCAGCTTTGTTCGATGCTTTTCCTGACTCCTGCCATGCGATCATCCATTCAAAAAAACCCTCTTTGACAGGTCTTGATGGTGTCAACCCCGGAATGTTGTGCAATCCTGGCGCTTCAATATCAAGATCCCACAGCAGCGTTTTGCCTCGACGCGCAGTAAGAACACCAATATTGGCGGCCAGCAGGCTGCGCCCGACGCCGCCTTTGTAGCTGTAGAAGGTGACGATGAAGGGAGTCATGCGGCAATCAGTTTTCCAATTTTCAAGTGCGACTGAATCGTGACATCTGTTGAGAGTAACCCGCAAAAACCTGTCACGGATGGAGCCGTCTTTTGCGCGCTTGCAGCATGCTTCCGCCCGATATCAGTGAGTTGCAAAAGAATATCACGGCCATGTTTGCGCTTGGTTACAAGCCCGCAGGATTCAAGATTCCCGATAAGCTGCGTGACCCGACCAGCACTGACTCCAAGTTTATTTATAAGGTACAGTTGAGGAAGTTCACGATTGCCTGTTTCAAGAAGCAATTGCAGGATTTCCGGAACGTGGCGGCGCCTGAGCAGCACTTCAGGATCAGCGTGAGCAAGGTTAAGGCGTCTCGATTCAAGTATGTCACTCGCTTCCAGCCATCGAAACCTGTACTCTTCAGGAAGCGATGCCGATGAATTCACACCATCAAGAGCACTATGGATAAGACGTTGGAGTTCAGATATGCCTTCGCGATCGTTGGGTCGCGCAATTGCATCTGCTGACCAGACCGAGATCAGCAGATTTGCCATATCCAACGTTTGTTCATCCCATTTTTCAAGTGTCCGAATGGCTTCAAGAAGTTCGGATGGCGTCGAGCGATCGACAAAAAGTACCGGATCGCTGGCATAAAGGTTAAGCATAGTCACGATATTTTTCCTAAATTATTCTAAACCTTTTCGAATAGAAATAATTTAACATTATTTAACTATAAAAAAATCCTGCGACCCCGTCAGCTCAAGTTGAAAAGTGTAAAATCATCAAATTCCTCCCTGTTTACAGAGACAATTTCCAGTGCCTCTGTACACTCTTTATATTTCTGGTGCTGCACGAACCCGCGCACTGGAGTTGATGCCGAAGGTGATTCCTGATTGGCGACCACCACAATAGTTCCGAGCGTATCGTACATTGCTTTTGCTGTCGCCTTATGTGGATTAAGCTTATCGGTCATACTCGGAACAAGCAGCCAGTCAAGCGGCAGAGAAGCCAGCACTATGGCTGGTTCGCCTTCAAACACATCCTTGCAAATCGCCAGGGCCATCAGCCCAAGTGGTGTAAATACGCAGGTAAAATCATCCGGAGCACATTCGATACCCTCCTTTCGATTTTCAAAGGTAACCGGTTTGCGTTTGTCGCATCCAAACAGGAGTTTACCGTCAAGCCCAAGCATAGCCTCCGCATGATTTCGCCACCCTTTTTCGACTTGCTCATGGAAACTTCCGAGAACAATGAGAGGAACCGAGAGAGAGTGCTTTTCACCATTTTTTCTGTGCAATTGTTGAAGCTCTGAAACGATTCGGGATCTGATATCGGGCGTAATCGTAAGTTCTGGCATCACAAGAATGTGAGCATCTCGCTTTTTTGCTTCACTGATATGGTGCAAAGCTGATGCTAAACGTGTTTCAGTGTCACTGATATCCTTGCAGATAAAATTTGATGGCTTCTTGTCAGAGTCAGAAAGATTTGTCCTCACTCCGTCATCAAAATGAACGACTGCGATTCTGATCGTTCTTGCAGAAAAACGTCCAGCAAGCCAATCATGGTAACCCCTCGGTATTCCAGCTACATTGACAAGAATCCCCTGAGGGTTATTCTGCGGGACCACTCGGCAATGCTTCAGCCAGTAAGCAAGATTGCCAAATTGCCGGCGTTTTCCACCCCCGCACGATTCCGCTTGTTGATAAATCGGTAGCATCCAGACTTGACCCTCACCATCATCAATACGCGGATTCCGTAAATAGCCATAAGATTTCGGGTTAATACGAACGCAAAAATTGTCAAGAGCCTGAAGCCAAAGCAGCGGATCGGTTTCAACCTCTTCGGAGGTGATCAGTGACTCCCTGTTGTCGATGCTTTCGATGCGATCTATGGCATCCATGAGCATCATGTCGCCCTCTTTATACTGGTTTTCCCAATCATCAAGAATTCGGCGGCCATCAGAAGTTGAAGAGCCCGCGAGTCGGCACAGACGAGCAAGAGCATGCCTGAAACTTTTGGCATTTATGAATTCAGCGACCTTTTCCATACATACAGCTTGCCGGTGAGTCAAGTACTTTGTAATCTCTTGTCATAAAATCAAATCATCCTTAAACCATGGTTCAAGACCGCAAAAACCTATGAGGAAATAATAGTAAATTTGACAATAATACAACAAGTAATAGCAAATTAACATGCACAATGACATCAACCCCACCCCCATGCCAACAACCATAACCAGCATCCCCCTCCACACCATCACCCTCGGCAATCCATCCCTGCCACGCGTCGTGTTTCTCCACGGCTTTCTCGGCTCAGGCAGTGACTGGCTTCAAGTAACAAGGGAGCTTCAGAACGACTACTGCTGCCTGATGGTTGATCTTCCAGGTCACGGTAGCGCCAACCTCCTGCAAACACAGCCGCCAGATGATTTTTTTATCCAGACCGTTGATGCGCTTGCCGATTTGCTGCGCCAATCTGCCGCGCCTCCTTGCTCTCTGGTGGGCTATTCGATGGGTGGCCGTATTGCGCTTGCGCTGCTGCTTCGTCACCCGGAACTTTTCAGCAAGGCGGTTATTATCTCCGCTTCACCGGGGCTCAAGACAGAAAAAGAGCAAATCGACAGGCAGGAGCATGACGAAAAAGTGGCACGGAAAATTGAAAGGAGCTTTGACAGTTTTATTGAGGCATGGTATGAGCAGCCTCTCTTCGCCACACTGAAAAGCCATCCGATCTTCAAAGAGGTCGAGAGCGAAAGAAAAATCAATGACCCTCAGAACCTCGCTCTGGCGCTGAGGCTTTTGGGAACAGGACGACAGCCGTCATTTTGGGACGCGTTAAAGAAAAACAGCGTGCCGGTGAGCTTTTTTACGGGAGAAAAAGATGAGCGCTACGTTGAGATTGGCCACCAAATGGTTAAGTTATCACCTTTATCCGACCTGGAAATTTTTCCGCATTGCGGCCATACCCTGCAGCTTGAAAACAGGGATTTGTTTCTGGATCGTTTGAAGAATTTTTTCAACCAGCAAGAGAAGAAGAACCAATGAGTACAGTGAACTGGATACCTGCAGGTGATTTTACGGACATCCTTTACCATAAAGCGGAAGGTATTGCAAAGATCACCATCAACCGCCCGGAGGTGAGGAACGCATTCCGACCCCAGACTGTCGATGAGATGATTGCCGCCCTTTCGGATGCACGAAATGATGAGAAAATTGGTGTTGTCATTCTCACCGGTCAGGGAGAGAAGGCTTTCTGCTCGGGAGGAGACCAGAAAATCAGGGGTAACGCCGGTTATGCTGACGGTAAAGGAGTTAACCGCTTGAATGTTCTCGACTTCCAGCGCGATATCCGCACCTGTCCGAAACCGGTCATTGCCATGGTTGCCGGCTACTCCATCGGCGGCGGTCACGTGCTGCACATGCTTTGTGACCTCACCATTGCAGCGGAGAACGCCATCTTCGGCCAGACCGGCCCAAAGGTAGGCTCTTTTGACGGAGGATGGGGCGCAAGCTATATGGCACGTCTTGTCGGCCAGAAAAAGGCTCGAGAAATATGGTTTCTCTGCCGCCAATACAATGCCGCCGAGGCACTTGCCATGGGACTGGTCAACACCGTTGTGCCGCTTGAGCGCCTCGAAGAGGAGACCGTGCAGTGGTGCCGCGAAATTCTGGCCAACTCTCCGCTTGCCATTCGCTGTCTGAAATCGGCCCTCAATGCCGATTGTGATGGGCAGTCCGGCCTGCAGGAGCTTGCAGGAAATGCCACAATGCTCTATTATATGAGTGAGGAAGGGCAGGAGGGAAGAAATGCCTTTGTCGAAAAACGGAAACCCGATTTCAACAAATTTCCAAAACGACCTTGAACGCTTCGCATGGTGTTCTCTACCGATATGCCATCCCGTTCACTGAGCCAATCACAGTCAAGGGGCATCGGCTTGTGCAGAGGGAGGGCATTATCCTCGCGCTGAAAAGTGCGGATGGAGAGCGCGTTGCCTATGGCGAAATAGCCCCTCTTCCCGGACTGCACCAGGAGACGCTGCAATCAGCCGAAGCACAGCTTGTGAAGGTATTGGCTCAACGCAAACTGGCAGCCTCTCCCATTGAACTGGATGGACTCTACCCCTCGGTTCGCACCGGGCTGGAGATGGCTTTGTTCAACCTTGAGGCTGCCATATCTGGCACACTCCCCTCTTTTTCAGATGAAGGAGAGATTGCTCAACCTGTGCCGGTCAACGCTCTGCTGTTTGGCGACACTTCGCAGGTGATGCAACGAACAGAGAGCTACTTCAAGCTTGGTTATCGCACCTTCAAGCTGAAAGTCAGCACTAATAACACAGTAAACGCTATCAACAGCATCAGGGAGCTGCACCGCACCTTTGGCAATACGCTTGAGCTACGGCTTGATGCCAATCAATCATTCTCGCTGGACGAAGCAGTTGCATTTGCTGAGAAGCTGCCGTCTGGCAGTGTCGCCTATATCGAAGAGCCACTGCAAAAGGCTGAACATATCGGCGATTTTTACGCCAAAACCGGCATTCGCTCCGCGCTCGATGAAACGCTTTGGCAAAAGCTTGAGCTGCTGGATAGTATTCCAAACGAAGCATTGGCTGCGCTGATATTGAAACCAAATCGGCTTGGCGGTATCGTTGCTGCGCTGAACCTTGCTCGCTATGCCACCGACCATCATCTGCTGGCAGTCTTCAGCTCAGCGTTTGAAAGTGGCATCAGCCTCAGCTTTTACGCCTGGCTGGCAGCCTCAACTGCGGTCAACCCCGCCGCATGCGGTTTAGATACTTACCGTTATTTGCACCATGATCTCCTTGAAAACCCCTTCGGTGCGGAGAACGCCCTGCTTAATCCGTACAAGCTCTACAGGGAGGGGGCAAAAGTCAGGCATCGAAATCTTCGGAGAACGTCGCTCTGGACATTGTAGCATCTTCGTCTCGACACCCGCCTCTCCGTAGCCCTGCTCCGCTCCGGCATAATCACTTTTTACCTGCTTGCAAATTGGCCAGATTGTTCAGCGTTGTTGCCACGTAAGGCAGATAGAGCGGCGGGTTCGTTTTGGCAAGTTCGCGATAAATGCCCAACGCTTCGCCGTGGCCCTGTTCCGCTCCAACATAATCCTTTTTACCTGCTTGCAACAGCCCCAGATTATTCAGCGTCATGGCCACATCCGGCAGATAGATCTGCGGGTTCGTTTTGGCAAGTTCGCGCCTGATTTGCAACGATTCGCGATAACCCTGCTCCGCTCCAACACAATCGTTTTTACCCGCTTGCAAATTTGCCAGATTGTTCAGCGTCCCTGCCAAAAAGGGCAAATAGTTTTGCGGATTCGTTTTGGCAAGCTCGCGATAGATGACCAACGCCTCTCCGTAGCCCAGCTCCGCTCCGGCAAAATCGTTTTTTCCTGCTTGCAATAGCCCAAGATTGTTCAGTGTCATCGCCACATCCGGCAGATAGGTCTGCGGGTTCGTTTTAGCAAGTTCGCGGTAGATGCCCAATGCCTCTCCATAGCCCTGTTCCGCTCCGACAGAATCGTTTTTACCTGTTGGCAATACCACACTACTCTCGCAATACCCAACACCGTGCAATTCCAGCACAAGAATCAAAGAACTGACAACCGTACACATCCTCTTTAACGATAGTTTCATAACAAATAATGAAGGTTAGGTTACTTTATTGTGTTTGTCCGCTCAAGAGTGACACTGCCACCCTGTTGTGGCTGCGACAATAGAATATAGTGTGTTGCAGTGACGAGTTTTGGTTCTGACAGACTTGATTTCCCATTGCCAGACACACCAAATACACCAGCAAAATTGGCTGCAACCACCACCGCAGCGCAACCAATAAGCGCAACATTTATCTCCTTTTTCATAGAGCTCGGTCAATTTTAATGCAATGAGTAGATGAAATTCAAAGCAAAAATTTGATCGGGTAAAAATATAGCAGATTATTTGCATTATTTTGCATCTCAAAGCGAGCAGTGGCGATTTTCAAAAGCAGAGACTTTCATAGTACATTGAACTAATCATGCTCATCCCTTAATCATGAAAATCACGCTTCAGACAACAATATTATGGATATTATAGCCCGCGCTGCCAAACGTTACGGTGACACGCCAGCACTGCGAATGAGCGACAGAACTCTGTCGTTCAACGAATGCAACACGGTGGCAGAAGCTGTTGCCAGCCGCCTCGGCAGCAGAGGCATCGGTACAGGCGAGATTGTTGCGGTGGTATCGCCAAACACGCCGGAGATGATCATGCTGCTCCTTGGGCTCCTGAAAACGGGCATGATTGCCGCGCCGTTGAACTATCGTTTTCCTGAACACCTGCTTGGCAACACCATTAATAAGCTCCAGCCACACCTGATCCTAACCTCAGGTACGAACAGATCGCTTAAGGGCTGCATCACTATTGAAGAATTGCTTTACACCGATTCTTCCGATTCAGTGCTTGATTCCCCCACAACAGTGCAAAGCAACAACAAGGCCGAGATGACTGAAAACATCAAGGCAATGCACCAACCCGTAACCATCATCCACACCTCCGCCAGCTCAGGAGAGGCAAAAGCTGCCGTGCACAGTTTTGCCAACCACTGGTACAGCGCACTCGGCTCCAATGAAAATATTCCCTTTGGCCCAGGCGATTGCTGGCTTCTTTCTCTGCCCCTCTACCACATCGGCGGCTACTCACTACTCTTCCGATCACTCATCTCCGGCGGTTCACTTGCTCTTGGCAAACCGGACAAATCTCTCGGGCAGTCTTTGCAAAACTTTCCGCTGACCCATCTCTCTGTTGTCCCGACGCAGCTTTATCGTCTGCTTGCCGACAAAAAGAGCGCTGCCTTGCTGCGAACCTTGAAAGCTGTTCTGCTTGGAGGAAGTGCAGCGCCAAAATCGCTGATTGAGGAGGCTGTCGGGCAGCATATCCCGCTCTACCTGAGCTACGGCTCAACCGAGATGAGCTCACAGATTGCAACTTCCACCGAACCGATACAAGGCGTTCAGGAGAACAGCGGCAAGTTACTGCCCTGGCGCGAGATTACGGCTTCAAAAGAGGGAGAGCTGCTGGTAAAGGGAACTTGCCTGTTTAAGGGCTACCTCCGGGAGGGAACAATTGAGCCTCAAACCGATAACGACGGCTGGTTCCATACCTCGGATATCGGAACTGTTACCGATGACGGTACCGTCACGGTCGCTGGGCGAAAAGACAACATGTTTATTGCAGGGGGCGAAAATATCCATCCCGAAGAGATTGAAAAGGCGCTGATGACGATTGAGGGGATTCTTGAAGCGCTTGTCGTCCCGGTGGATGATGATGAATATGGCAAGCGTCCTGTGGCATTCATCAAAACCCTTGAGGAGAATAAACCTGACGATATCACTCTCACCACAGCAATGCACTCCATTGCGGGAAAACTGAAAAGCCCGACATGCTACTGTCGGGTAAAAGAGTGGACAACCTTACCAGGATCACAGAAAATCGACCGAAAATGGTACAAAAAACTGGCGATCAAAGGCTGTTCACCACTCAACCTCTTGCCGCCTGACGCTTAAGCCTGCGCACCGCATAGGCCCCGCCAATCCCGGCAATAGGCGCATAGAACACACCCGAAAAGGCCATATTCATCAGAATCTCCACAAAACTTAACGAAACCGGTGCCAGAGCAAGCTTTTCGGCAGCAACCAGCGCCTGCACCTGCTCCTGAAGTTCAGGCCGACCCTTTGCCATCTCAAGCGCCCAGTCAATGACCAGCGAAAGGCTCTCCGTACCGGGCCTGTAATGAAAAAGCTCCATCAGCAGAAAGGTGATTCCCTCTGAAACAACACCCCCGGCAAAACCGGCCATGCAGCCCAGCACAAAAGCCTCCCTGAAGGTCAGCGTCACCTGAAAGCGCATGATGGTCTGATGGAGCGCAACCACCCCTGCCAGAAAAATACCCGCAAACAGAAAGACATTCAGCAAGGTCAGATAAGGCACCGTCGTCGTCAAAAGAATCATTGCTGTACCAAGCAGAACAGCGTAGAGCTTACCCGCAACAGGCAAAAGAGGTTGAACCGGTTTTTCAGCAGCCATAGATGTCAGGCAAACTTCTCATTCAGAAAATCCTCCATCGTATAAAAGCCTGGAGAGGTTTTGTGGCGCAAGGCAAGCCATGCCGCTGCTTCAACGGCGCCTGAGGCAAAACCTGAACGGTTCTTTGCGGTATGGGAGACCACAATTTCATCCGCCTCCGAATCAATAAAGGCGGAGTGCTTGCCAAAAACGCTGCCAAGCCTCAAAGAGGCAACCTGCAGTTCCTCTGAAGCGAGCTTTCTATCATCCGACAGCTCCCTGACAACGGTTTTCTTGCGACTGTTGGCCGAGAGAATCATGTCCGCCGCCCGCAACGCAGTGCCACTGGGGAAATCAGCCTTACCAGTGTGATGCTGCTCTTCAAAGGCGATATCAAACTGGGCAAATGGAGAGATAAGCCTTGCAGCTTCACGCACCGTGCGGAGAAAGATGTTGACCCCAAGCGAAAAATTGGCCGAGTAGAGCAGAGAGGCTCCAGCCGCAGTGATCTGCTGCTTTACCTCTCCTCGCACATCATCCCAGCCGGTGGTACCCACAACAACCGGCACGCCGGAGGCAAGCATGGCCGGAAGATTGGCAAGAAAGGCCTCTCTCACGGTAAAATCAATGATGGCATCACTTCCCCGAAAAACTTCAGAGGTAATTGCCGCATCAATATCAAGCACCGCAGCCACCTGATGACAGCCCGACTGCTGAATAACCCGGGCAACCTGCTGGCCCATTCTTCCATTCCCCACAAGGGTAAACTTCATAACACGCTCTTTGTTACAATTCCTGTAAGATGTTTGGTGGCAAGACTTAATCGTGGCGAATGATTTCAAGCAGACGCTCAAGATCATCGCGCGAGAAGTATTGGATATGAATCTCACCTTTGCCCTCTTTCTTCTCGACGATGCGCACCTTCGTGGCAAGGTTGTTTCTCAGGAGCGACTCAAGCTCCGACAGATGGGATGAACGCTCCGAAGAGGATGGCTGCACCGGTTTTGCTGCCTTATCCTTAAACATGCGGTTCACCAGTGCCTCAGTCTGACGCACCGAGAGCTGATTGGCAAGAATCTGCTTCCACACCTTCACCTGCTGCTGTTCACCTGGCAGATTAATAAGGGCCCTTGCGTGACCTGACGAAATCTCGCGGTTCCTGATACTGTCCTGAATCTGCAGCGGCAATTTGAGCAGGCGGAGAAAATTACTGACCGTTGAGCGGTTCTTGCCAACCTTCTGGGCTATCTCCTCCTGCGAAAGATTGCACTTCGTTGTCAGGCTTTTGAGGGCAAGCGCCACCTCAATGGCATTGAGATCTTCACGCTGAATATTTTCAATAAGAGCAAGCTCAAGTTTGCTCGAATCATCAGCAGCATCAATTATGTAGGCGGGAATAAACTTGAACCCGGCCAGCGTCACTGCCCTGAGCCGTCGCTCTCCACTGATGAGCTGGTAGATCTCACCCTCACGGCATACCGTCACCGGCTGGATAACGCCATTTTCAATAATGGAGTTTTTCAGCTCTTCAAGCGCAGCTTCATCAAACTCCTTGCGAGGCTGAAACGGATTTGCCCGTATTTTTTCAATCGGCAACGTCCCTACCCCTCCGTCACGAGGAAGCTCCTGCTCTTCTACCTGTGGAACAGAGACAAACCCCTCATCCGAAATGAGCGATTTCAGACCTCTTCCCAACGCATTTTTAGGCATTTCACCCATCGGCATACCGGTCAGCTACGACTGACGAACTTTAAATTTTTTAATATTGCCATCCCTTTCAAAAATCTCCTGTGCCAGATCAAGGTAGTCTTTCGACCCGATACACTGCGCATCATAGAGGAGCGCCGGCTTGCCATGGCTTGGCGCCTCGGAAAGCTTGACATTTCGGCGAATGTGGGTTTTATACACCTTGTCTTTGAAAAACTTCTTCACCTCTTCGGCAACCTGTGATGCCAGGCGAAGCCGCGCATCAAACATGGTCACCAGAACCCCCTCAATCTCCAGCTTAGGATTGAGATGCTTGCGGACAATACTGATGGTATTGAGCAGTTTGCCCAACCCCTCCAGCGCATAATATTCCGCCTGAACCGGAATCAGCACGGAATCTGCCGCAGTAAGCGAATTGAGGGTAATCAAGCCAAGAGAGGGCGGACAATCAATAATAATATAGTCGTAACGATCGCGAATACTCTTGAGCGCCTTCTGCATCACATACTCGCGCTCCTTCATGTTGACCAGCTCAACCTCCATCCCTACAAGATTGACATTCGAGGGAAGCACATCCAGATATTCCAGACTGGATGATTTTATGGCATCCTGTATGTCGCCCCCCTTGACCATCACCTGATAAAAGGTGTTATCAATTTCATCACCAATTTCGAGACCAAAACCCGAGGTAGCATTAGCCTGGGGATCAATATCAATCAGTAATGTCCTGAACTCAGAAATAGCAATCGAAGCGGCTATATTGACGGAAGTGGTTGTTTTTCCTACCCCTCCCTTCTGGTTTGCAATCGCAATAACTCTGCCCATGTACTAACCAGGGAAATTTACAGCAGTTGAACTTTCATCATCACACGTTACATCTTCATACATTATAATACTTACAGCAACGATTACAAATTATAATCTTGTTTTATGAGCAGACCGGGAAAGCATTTCTTTGAAATACAAACACTTGAACATACAGATAACTGTGGCGTAAAGAATCTCTATACCCGTTTTGCCCGGAAACATGTAACTGAAAGGGAGAGTCGTAGCTATGCAGGATCACGTGTAGATGCGACATTCAATCTTGAAGCGCTACTGTTGATTATCCATATCTCCCAAAAGCGCGGTTGCCTGAATGAAAAAAAATCTTTTATTAACCTGAACCAATCGGTTGATAACACTCATTAAAGGCTACCCGTCATGATCGGAAACCCACTTTTGCCAGAAATCAGGGAGCTGATCGAACAGCGCAACTTCAGCGCTCTCCAGAGAATTTTCAACGACTGGCTGCCGGTTGACCTCGCTGAACTTATCTCCGATCTGCCCGAAAGCGAACAGGGGATCCTCTTTCGGCTGCTTCAAAAAGATATTGCAACCGAAACCTTTGAATATCTCGATTTTGACTCGCAGCAGAACCTGCTGACTGCGCTCACCAAAAAGGATGTCACTCACATCCTTAACAGCATGTCGGCGGATGACCGAACAGCACTGCTTGAAGAGCTGCCGGGCACGGTGGTACAGGAGCTTTTGAGACTCCTCTCATTCAAAGAGTTCAAGATCGCCAAAACGCTGCTGGCCTACGCTGAAGGGAGTGTGGGGCGACTCATGTCGCCCGACTACCTCAGCGTCAAAAAAGATTGGGATATCAACCAGGTGCTCGACTACATCCGCACCTACGGCCATGAGAGCGAAACCCTGAACGTCATCTATGTCGTGGACGACATCGGCAAGCTCAAGGGCGAGCTGCTGGCAAGAGCGCTCCTGCTCTCCGCACCTGAAAAAAAGGTAAGTGAGATTATTGATGAAGACAAGCTGATCACCCTGACGGCAGCACAAGATCAGGCAGATGCACTTGAAGCCTTCAAGCGCTACGATACGGTCGCCCTGCCGGTTGTCGACTCCAACGGCTACCTCATCGGTGTCGTGACGGTTGATGATATGCTCGATGTAGCTGAAGAGGAGGAGACTGAAGACATCCAGAAATTCGGCGGTATCGAAGCGCTTGAAGAGCCATACATTGATTTGCCGATACCCCGGCTTATCAAAAAACGGGCTGTCTGGCTGGTGATTCTCTTTGTCGGCGAGATGCTCACCGCCTCCGCAATGGCATTCTTTCAGGATGAGATGGCAAAAGCGATTGTTCTGGCGACGTTCATCCCGCTCATTATGTCGAGCGGCGGCAACTCCGGTTCGCAGGCAGCCTCGCTGATTATCCGTTCCCTCTCACTTGGAGAGATCACTATCGCCGACTGGTGGAAGGTGATGCGCCGCGAACTGGCCTCAGGGCTGGCGCTCGGTTGTATCCTCGGCTTGATCGGAGTCTTCCGGGTCATCATCTGGGCTATGGTTCTGGGCCACCTCAACACACAATGGCTCTATATCAGCTTTACCATAGGGCTCTCACTGGTCGGTATCGTGCTCTTCGGCACGTTGACCGGCTCGATGCTCCCGCTGCTGCTGAAGCGGCTTGGCCTCGACCCGGCAGTCTCTTCTGCGCCTTTTGTGGCAACGTTGGTAGATGTCACAGGAATTGTTATCTATTTCAGCGTAGCATCGCTCCTGTTGGGTGGTATTCTTCTCTGAACAACTCTTGAAAAAGTATGGAACAAAAGCGCGAATCACTGGAGTTTGATATTGTCTTTGTCGGAGCCGGGCCTGCCAACCTCACTTCGGCCATCCATCTGCAGCGCCTGATCAAACGCCACAACGCCCGGTCAGCAAATCTGCTCGAACCGACGATTGCCGTCATTGATAAAGGGCGATACGCGGGTGCCCACCTGCTCTCAGGAGCACTGCTTGACCCGAGAGCTTTTGAGGAATTTTTTCCCGATTACCGCGAGCAGGGTTGCCCGATTGAAGCCACCGTCAGCAATGAATCTCTCTGGTTCCTGCAGAGCAAAAGAAAATTTCCGCTTCCTTTTGTCCCTGAAAAGTTCAGCAATAAAAACTCACTGATCGTCTCGCTCAGCAGCATCGGTGCATGGATGGCTGAAAAGGCTGAAGAAGAGGGGGTACAGCTTTTCGACAACACCGCCGCTGCAGCACCCTTTATCGAAAACGGCAGACTTGCCGGCATCATAACCGACGACAAAGGGCTCGACAAAAACGGCAACAAAAAGAGCGGCTATGAAGCGGGATTGCTGCTGAAAAGCAAGGTAACGGTGATCGGCGAAGGGTCAGACGGATCGCTCACCCGAGAGCTTGGCAGGCATTTTCCAACCCATGCCCCCGCCCAGCGCTACGAAACCGGGGTAAAAGAGACATGGCGCATACCCGAAGGGCAGGTTATAGCCGGAGAGATTCACCACACCTTCGGCTTCCCTTTTGAGGCAGATGTGTACGGCGGCGGCTGGCTCTACGCCCTCTCTCCGACACTCGTATCCATCGGATGTATCTCCGCATTGGGGCCCGATTCCCCCCTGTGCGACCCCCATCTCAACCTCCAGCGGTTCAAACTCCACCCGCTGATGGCCAACATCCTCAAATCTGGCCAAATGGTTGAAGCGGGAGCAAGAACCATAACCTCCGGCGGCCTTGACACCATGCCACCGCTCTTCGGGCCGGGCTATCTCTTGACCGGTGAATCGGCAGGAATGGTGAACATGCAGCGGCACAAAGGGATACACCTCGCCATGAAATCGGGCATCATTGCCGCCGAAACTCTTTTTGAGGCGCTGCTGCACAACGATTTTTCAACTGAACGGCTGAAAAGCTGCGACGAAAGTTTCAGAAATTCATGGGCTTACGATGAGCTGTACGCCGCCCGAAACTACCGCAAAGCGTTTGACAACGGGCTCTACCCCGGATTGATTCAGGCAGGCCTCCAGCTCAGCTTTCCCGGTCTCTCCATGAAAAAAAAACAGATAAGCCTTCCCGGCTTTGCACCTCTCCCCAACCCTGGACTGAATAAAAACAAAGGGGCTGCCGCCTCAATACCAGAGTTCCGATCAGATGGATTCAGAACGTTCAGCAAAGAGAGAAGTCTCTTTAATTCAGGTGTCATGCATGAAGAGAACCAACCCTGCCACCTGCGCATCAAGGCTGAAGATATAGCCGAAATCTGCCTGAAAAAGTGCACCATTGAGTTCGGCAATCCCTGCCAGCACTTCTGCCCCGCAGCGGTGTACGACTTCGTCACCGAACCAGCGCCTGCGCTGAGACTCAATCCGTCGAACTGCCTGCACTGCAAAACATGTGAAGTTGCTGACCCTTACGGGGTGATTACCTGGACGGTGCCCGAAGGTGGTGGCGGCCCGGGGTACAAGGTGAGCTGAAGGGCAAAATGGACTCAAAAGAGCGGATGGTGGTAAAACTTCTTGTAAATATAGACAAGCACAGTCTTGATGGCTTTGACATCATCACTTTTTTACAGAGAAATATCCTTTTTTTCAGATTATTCACTATTTTGTGGGGTGGATGTATGCGGTAATAAGCCAAAAGAAGACGATAATGGAAGCACCAGACAATCGGCCACCCCCTCAGGAACAGATACCTGTAGAAACGCAAATATCGGCCTCTCCTTCAGAGAGAAGCGCTGGCTTTTTTCAGGATGATGAGGGCGCGGCATCCTCCTTGCGCATGATGTGTATGGTATCTCTCATGGGTGCCATCATGTTTGGAGTGCTAACTCTCTCTCTTTCTCTCAAAGGAATAAATGATGGCGGGAATGGTATATACTTCACCCTTCTATCCCTTGTTGGCGCATTTGCACCCAAGGCAATTTTTAAAGCTGCTTAGAACAGGTGTGGCGGTAAGCGTAGAAGGACTCATCAGAAATAATTCCTCTCAATAACGTTAAGGCAACAAAAGGAGAAAACAAATGGCAGAAACCGAAAACAAAAAAAAGAAGTCCGGATTTCTGGAAGAAGATAGCGGAGTTCGCTCTTCCATGCGCCTTATGAGCATGATCTCGCTTGGAGCATCTATCATGTTCGGGGTGCTGACTCTTGGTTCCAGTCTCCATGATACACTCTGGGGTACGCAACAAGCTGCTGTAGTGAGTACCGAATCGAATACAGCCAAAGCTAATGGCAATACCAATGGACTCATACTCACGGCGATGTTTCTTGTTGGCGCATTTGCACCCAAAGCCGTTCAAAAATTTGCCGAACAGAAGATAGGCCCGGTAAGCCCGATCAGCAAAACATCGGATCCACAATAGCGCCGTAACAACGCAAGAAAAGCGCACGAATTCTGGTCAATATGACGGAAGGTGAAACTGTTGGCAGCAAGCTGTACGACTTTATATACCGGCTGTCGCCCAAGACTATGGGAGGATGTAGGGGGGTAAGAGTACGCTGGCGTAAAAGCCCTCGCAACACTCAATATCACTGTTGGTGTAATTAGGGTCTGCTGAAAAAGTGCTAAAGCTATATTTTATATTTGATTAAGTCTATATTTTTCGTATATTGGTGCAAGGAAAATGGAGGAAATAGCCCAAAACCCTTGCA